>NZ_JBICYQ010000010.1:0-356867 GCF_043201055.1 Streptomyces sp. NPDC048338 | reverse complement strand
GGGATCCGGACGTTGTCGAGGTAGACCTCGCGGGTCGGGGAGCCCTTGATGCCGAGCTTCTTCTCCGGGGCGCCGAAGGAGACGCCCTCGTCGGACTTCTCCACGACGAAGGCGCTGATGCCCTTGGAGCGCTTCTCCGGGTCGGTGACGGCCATCACCGTGTAGTACTCCGAGACGCCGGCGTTGGTGATCCACCGCTTGACGCCGTTGAGGACCCAGAAGTCGCCGTCGCGGACCGCGCGGGTCTTCATGCCGGCCGCGTCCGAGCCCGCGTCGGGCTCCGAGAGCGCGTAGGAGAACATCGCGTCGCCCTTGGCCAGCGGGCCCAGGTACTTCGCCTTCAGCTCCTCCGAACCCGACAGGATCACCGGCAGCGACCCGAGCTTGTTCACCGCGGGGATCAGCGAGGACGAACCGCACGCCCGCGCGACCTCCTCGATCACGATCACCGTCGCCAGCGCGTCCGCGCCCGCACCGCCGTAGGACTCCGGGACGTGCACCGCGTGCAGGTCCGCCGCCACCAGCGCGTCCAGCGCCTCCTGGGGGAACCGCCCCTCCTCGTCCACCGCGGCGGCGAACGGCGTGATCTTCGCCTCCGCCAGCGCACGGACCGTCTCCCGGAGCATGTCGTGCTCCTCGGACAGGCGATACAGGTCGAAGTCCTTGCCCATGATCTGGAGCTCCCCTTGACTGCTAACTACCGTTAAGTAACCCAAATGCTAGAACCTGCGCGGGCCGCCGACCAGGTGAGGTTCCCGACAGGGGCCGGAACCCCGCTCGCGGGGCCCGACTATGCTCGTGCAGGCATTTTCCGCCTGCACGCACATGGAGTCCCGTATGGCCCTCAAGATCACCGTGATCGGCACCGGCTACCTCGGCGCAACGCACGCAGCGGCCATGGCGGAACTGGGCTTCGAGGTCCTCGGTCTCGACGTCGTGCCCGAGAAGGTCGAGCTGCTGGCCTCGGGCCGGGTGCCGATGTACGAGCCGGGTCTGGAGGACCTGCTCGCCCGGCACGTCGACGGCATCGAGGGCTCGACCGGACGGCTGCGCTTCACGACCTCCTGGGAGGAGATCGGCGCCTTCGGCGACGTCCACTTCGTCTGTGTGAACACGCCGCAGAAGCACGGCGAGTACGCCTGCGACATGTCCTACGTGGACGCCGCCTTCGCCTCGCTGGCGGGCGTGGTGCGCTCGGGCGCGCTGGTCGTCGGCAAGTCGACGGTGCCGGTCGGCTCGGCGGAGCGGCTGGCGGAGCTGCTGCCGGAAGGGGTCGAGCTCGCCTGGAACCCGGAGTTCCTGCGCGAGGGCTTCGCCGTACGGGACACCCTGCACCCGGACCGGGTGGTGGCCGGCCTGCGCAGCGAGCGGGCGGAGAAGCTGCTGCGCGAGGTGTACGCCGGACCGATCGCGGAGGGCTCGCCGTTCGTGGTGACCGACTTCCCGACGGCGGAGCTGGTGAAGACGGCGGCGAACTCGTTCCTCGCGACGAAGATCTCCTTCATCAACGCGATGGCGGAGGTCTGCGAGGCGGCGGGCGGCGATGTCGCGAAGCTGGCCGAGGCGATCGGCTACGACGAGCGGATCGGGTCGAAGTTCCTGCGGGCCGGGATCGGCTTCGGCGGCGGCTGCCTGCCGAAGGACATCCGTGCCTTCATGGCCCGCGCGGGCGAGCTCGGCGCGGACCAGGCGCTGACGTTCCTGCGCGAGATCGACTCCATCAACATGCGGCGGCGCGGCCAGATGGTCGAGATGGCGCGCGAGGCACTCGGCGGCGGATCGTTCCTCGGCAAGCGGGTGGCGGTGCTGGGCGCGACGTTCAAGCCGGACTCGGACGACGTACGCGACTCGCCGGCGCTCAACGTCGCGGGCCAGATCCACCTGCAGGGCGGCCAGGTGACGGTCTACGACCCCAAGGGCATGGACAACGCGCGCCGGCTGTTCCCGACGCTGGGCTACGCCGGGTCGGCGCTGGAGGCGGTGCGGGGCGCGGACGTGGTGCTTCACCTGACCGAGTGGAGCGAGTTCCGCGACGCGCTGGACCCCGCGGAGCTCGGCGCGGCGGTGCGGGCCCGGGTGATCCTCGACGGCCGCAACGCGCTGGACGCGGGCCGGTGGCGCGAGGCGGGCTGGGTGTACCGGGCGATGGGCCGCCCGCGGGCGTGAGTCCCGCGGGTGCGGACCCCGCGGAACGAACCGGTGCCCCGGGCGGCGACGCCCGGGGCACCGGCTGTGTTCGGGACCCTTCCCTGCCGGGGCGGGGACGGGTCAGGCGGCGCGGAGACGGATCGCGCGGGAGCGGAACTCCGTCTGACGCAGCGCGCGGGTGGCGTTGGCGTGGGACAGCAGGACCAGGTCCGGGGCCGTCCAGCCCCGGCGGAGCAGCTCCGCGAAGAGGGGAACGTAGCCCTGCGCCCGGTCCTTCGGGTGGGAGATGCCCACGCCGTGCGGGCCGGCCAGCGTGTGGACGCGGTCCAGGACGTCGGCCGTCACGGCCGGGTCCTCGGCGACCGGCACCATGCAGACGCCGCCGTTCTCGCCCAGCAGGCGCAGGACGTCGTCGGGCAGCGACTCCGGGTCGGCCTCGGTCATCAGGACCGGGGCCTTCGCCACGGCCAGGACCTCCCGGACGGTGTCGGGGGCCGCGCCCGACAGGTCCACGGCCAGGCCCAGACGGTTCATCTCCCGTACCGCGTCGCGTACGAAGCGGTCGAAGCCGGCGAGCGTCACCGCCCGTACGCCGAGCGCGTGGTAGGCCCGGAGCGTGGCGAGCGAGCCGCCGATCGCGTCGGCGCTCACCGGGCCGAGCAGCACGGCCACCCGCCCGTGGTTGACGGCGGCCGCGACCTCCGTGGTGGTGTGCGCGAGACGCAGGTCCTCGGGACAGGCCGCCACCAGGGCGCGGATCGCGTCGATCCGGCGCAGCGCGCCCACGACCCCTTCGTGGGGTCCGACGCGCACGGACCAGAACTGGGCCCCCGCCTCCTCCGCCCGGACCGGCGGGAAGTCCTCCGGGTCGAGTTCCGCCGGGAACTCCGTACGCCCCTCGAGGACCGGCTGCCCCGCGAGCAGGGCCCGCGCGCGTGCCGGCTCGTCGAGGGGTGGCGGTGATTCAGGGGGGTCGAGCTCGCCGGCGGCGGCAGGAACAGCGGAGAGGGTGTGGGGATCGTCTAGCAGACCTGCCATGGTGTTACTCCGAACTCGGCGACGCAGTACCGCCCCGCCGAAGGCGCGGGGCAGTACGGTCCACCGTGCCACCGCCGTCCGGCCGGGTCTCGGTGGATTGCTCCGTCCGGGCGACGGGCCCGGGACGCCGAGAAGGCCCCGCCGAGGCGGGGCCTTCTGCTGTCGGACCGTCAGGACGGTCGCCCGTCCGGGGAGTCGGGGGAGCCGGGGCCGTCGAGCGACTCGATCGTCGCGTTCGACGGTCCTCGCGTCGCCCGCAGCTCGCGCGAGACCGCCTCGGCGTCGCGCAGCGCGCGCACCGCGTTCGACCACGTCAGCCGGGCGAGGTCGGCACGCGACCAGCCGCGTGTCAGCAGCTCCGCCACGAGGTTCGGGTAGCCCGCGACGTCGTCCAGGCCGGACGGCGTGAAGGCCGTGCCGTCGTAGTCGCCGCCGATGCCGATGTGGTCGATGCCCGCGACCTCGCGCATGTGGTCGAGGTGGTCGGCGACGGTCGCGGCGGTGGCGACCGGACGCGGGTTCTCCTCCTCGAAGGCGCGGTGGATCTTCATCGCCCGCGGGGTGGTGTCGAGGTGGTGCAGGCCGTGCGCGCGCATGTTCTCGTCGGCGCGGGCCGTCCACTCCACCGCCGCGGGGAGGATGAACTTCGGCACGAACGTGGCCATCGCCACGCCCCCGTTGGCCGGGAGCTGCGCCAGCACGTCGTCGGGGATGTTCCGCGGGTGGTCGCAGATCGCCAGCGAGGAGGAGTGGGAGAAGACCACCGGCGCGGCCGAGGTCGCGAGCGCGGCCCGCATCGTCGTCGCGGCCACGTGCGAGAGGTCCACCAGCATGCCGACGCGGTTCATCTCACGGACGACCTCGTGGCCGAAGGCGGAGAGTCCGCCGACACCCGGCTCGTCCGTCGCCGAGTCCGCCCACGCGGTGTTGTCGTTGTGGGTGAGCGTCATGTACCGGACGCCCAGCGTGTGCAGGGCCCGCAGGGTGGCGAGGGAGTCGTTGATGGAGTGGCCGCCCTCGGCGCCCTTCAGGGAGGCGATACGGCCCTCCCGGCGCGCCGCCTCCATGTCGTCGGCGGTCAGCGCGGGGGCCAGCTCCGCCGGGTAGCGCGCGAGGAGCTGGTCGACGGCGTCGATCTGCTCCAGGGTGGCGCTGACCGCCTCGTCCCCGGTGAGCCGGCAGGGCACGTACACGGACCAGAACTGCGCGCCGACGCGGCCGGCCCGCAGCCGCGCCAGGTCCGTGTGCAGCGACCCGGTCTGGTCGGCGCCGATGTCCAGGCGGTCCAGGTCGTACCGGGCCTGCTCGCGCAGCGCCCAGGGCAGGTCGTTGTGACCGTCCACGACAGGGTGGTCCGCGAGCAGTTCGAGCGCCTCGGCGAGACGCTCCCGCGCGGGACCCGACCCGGCCGCGCCGCCGGCGCTCACTTGGCGAAGCCGAACGACTCCGCGCCCTCGACCTTGGCCCGCAGCCGCTTGCCCTTCTCGGTCGCCTGGTCGTTCAGCTCCTGCTGGAACTCCCGCATCCTGGCGAGCAGGTCGGGGTCGTGGGCGGCGAGGATCCGGGCGGCGAGCAGGCCCGCGTTGCGCGCCCCGCCGACCGAGACCGTGGCCACCGGCACCCCGGCCGGCATCTGGACGATCGACAGGAGCGAGTCCATGCCGTCGAGGTACTTCAGCGGAACGGGCACGCCGATCACCGGCAGCGGGGTCACCGAGGCGAGCATGCCGGGCAGGTGGGCGGCGCCGCCCGCGCCCGCGATGATCGCCTTCAGACCGCGGCCCGCGGCCTCCTCGCCGTACGCGATCATCTCGCGCGGCATGCGGTGCGCGGAGACGACGTCGACCTCGTAGCGGATCTCGAACTCGTCCAGGGCCTGCGCCGCGGCCTCCATCACCGGCCAGTCGGAGTCCGAACCCATGACGATGCCGACGACGGGGGAGGTGTCGGGGCTGCTGCTCATTCGGTGATCGTTCCTCGCAGGTAGCCGGCGGCGTGGCGCGCGCGCTCCAGCACGTCGCCCAGGTCGTCGCCGTAGGTGTTGACGTGGCCGACCTTCCGGCCGGGCTTCACGTCCTTGCCGTACATGTGGATCTTGAGCTGGGGGTCGCGGGCCATGCAGTGCAGGTACGCGTAGTACATGTCGGGGTAGTCGCCACCGAGCACGTTGCACATGACCGTCCAGGGCGCGCGCGGACGCGGGTCGCCGAGCGGGAGGTCGAGGACGGCCCGGACGTGGTTGGCGAACTGCGAGGTGATCGCGCCGTCCTGGGTCCAGTGGCCGGAGTTGTGCGGGCGCATCGCGAGCTCGTTGACGAGGATGCGTCCGTCGGTGGTCTCGAAGAGCTCGACGGCCAGGTGGCCGACGACACCGAGCTCCTTGGCGATCCGCAGCGCCAGTTCCTGGGCCTTGCCGGACAGCTCCTCGGACAGGTCGGGGGCCGGCGCGATGACCGTGTCGCAGACGCCGTCGACCTGCCGGGACTCGACGACGGGGTAGGCCACGGCCTGCCCGTGCGGCGAGCGGACGATGTTCGCGGCGAGCTCGCGCGCGAAGTCGACCTTCTCCTCCGCGAGGACCGGGACACCCGCCAGGAAGGGGTCGCGGGCGTCCTCCTCCCGGCGGACGAACCAGACTCCCTTGCCGTCGTAGCCGCCGCGCACGGTCTTGAGGATGATCGGGAACCCGCCCACCTCCTGCGCGAAGGCCACCGCGTCGGCCGGGTCGGCCACGATGCGGTGCCGGGGGCTCGGCACGCCGATCTCGTCGAGCCGGGCGCGCATCACCCCCTTGTCCTGGGCGTGCACCAACGCGTCGGGCCCCGGGCGGACGGGGATGCCGTCCGCCTCCAGGGCCCGCAGGTGTTCGGTCGGGACGTGCTCGTGATCGAAGGTGATCACGTCGCAGCCGCGAGCGAAGTCACGCAGCGTAGCCAGGTCGCGATAGTCGCCGATGACGACCTCGCTCACCACCTGCGCCGCCGAATCCTGCGGGGTGTCACTGAGGAGCTTGAACCTGATGCCGAGAGGGATGCCCGCCTCGTGGGTCATACGGGCGAGCTGACCGCCACCGACCATGCCTACTACCGGGAACGTCACCCTCTTAGGGTATCCGCACGAGACGGTGGGTCTCATCCGGCTGTGCTTTGGCACATGCGGGCGGCCTTTTCCCGTGGTTTGCCACGTCCACAGGCAGGTGACAGGGACGCTGGTTAGCATGGCTGGGTCGACATATCCGAACGGACGGGGCTGAACGATCACTATGGGTGAACGAAGCGCACTTCGCGCGCGGCTCGACCGGCTCACGCGTGAGTTCGCCAAGTTCGGCGCGGTCGGTGGTGTCGGGCTCCTGGTGGACCTCGGGGTGTTCAACCTCGTACGGCACCTGACGGACGTGCCGGTCGTCCGCGCGAGCATCATCGCGACGGTCGTCGCGATCGGCTTCAACTACCTCGGCTTCCGGTACTTCACGTACAAGGACCGGGACAAGAGCAGCCGGACCAAGGAGCTGACGCTCTTCCTCCTGTTCAGCGTGATCGGCCTGGTGATCCAGAACGGGATCCTGTACGCGGCGACGTACGGCTTCGGCTGGGACACCCCGCTGCAGAGCAACGTCTTCAAGTTCCTCGGCATCGCCGTCGCGACGCTCTTCCGCTTCTGGTCGTACCGGACCTGGGTCTTCCGCACGCTCCCGGCGCGCGAGGCCGTGCAGACCGCGGAATCGTTCCTGGAGCAGGCGCCGCGGCAGGCGCCCCGCAAGCAGCCCGACCGCGTCTGACCGGGCCCGGGACCGCACCGGCCCGGCCGGCCCGATCCTGACGGACGTGCTCAGCGGACCGGGCGCTGCGCCGTCTCGTCCTTGCGGCCGCTGACCTCGCGGCCGAGGAACAGCGCGAACACCGGAGGGTGCTGCTGGAGCAGCTCCAGCCGGCCGCCGTCCGCCTCCGCCAGGTCGCGGGCGACGGCGAGGCCGATGCCCGTGGAGCTGCGGCCGCTGACCGCCCGCTCGAAGATCCGCGCGCCGAGGTCGGCGGGGACGCCCGGGCCCTCGTCGGTCACCTCGATCACGGACTGGTTGCCGGTGACCCGGGTGCGCAGGGCGACGGTGCCGCCGCCGTGCATGAGCGAGTTCTCGATCAGGGCGGCGAGGACCTGGGCCACGGCCCCCGGGGTCCCGACGGCACGCATGCCCTGCTTGCCGGAGTGGACGATGGCCCGGCCCGCGCTGCGGTACGCGGGGCGCCACTCCTCCAGCTGCTGCTTGATGACCTCGTCGAGGTCGAAGGCGATGGCGGAGCCCGTCCGGGGGTCGCGGGAGTTGGTCAGCAGCCGCTGCACGACGTCGGTCAGCCGCTCGACCTGGGTGAGGGCGATCGTCGCCTCCTCCTTGACGGTGTCGAGGTCGTCGGAGAGGGCCACCTCCTCCAGGCGCATGGAGAGCGCCGTGAGCGGCGTACGGAGCTGGTGGGAGGCGTCCGCGGCGAGCCGGCGCTCGGCGGTGAGCATCCGGGCGATCCGTTCGGCGGAGGCGTCCAGGACGTCCGCGACCCGGTCCAGCTCGGGCACCCCGTACCGCTTGTGGCGGGGACGGGGGTCGCCCGAGCCGAGCCGTTCAGCGGTCTCGGCGAGATCGGTGAGCGGCGAGGCCAGCCTGTTCGCCTGGCGTACGGCGAGCAGCACGGCGGCCACGACGGCGAGCAGGGCCACGGCACCGATGATCAGCAGCGTGCGCCCGACCTCGGCGGTGACGGTGGCCCGGGACTCCTCGACGACCACGCGCTCGCCGCGCTCGCCCTCGGCGGTGGAGCGGATGACGCTGCCGCCGGGCCGCGTGCCGATCTCGATGCGGTCGCGGCCGGGGATCGTGATCTCGGCGTACCGCTTGGCACCGCTCTGCTCGGCGAGGATGTCGGGGTTGACGGGCTCTCCCCCGATGAGCCGGCTGTCCACGATGGAGACCAGCCGCAGGGCCTCGGAGTCCACGCTCTCCTGGGCGCTGCTGGAGATGGTGCGTGTCTCGACGATGACGAGGGAGACCCCGAACACGGCGATGACGACGAGCACCACGGCGAGCGTGGAGTTGATCAGACGGCGGCGCACGTTGCCCTCCGGGCCGGGGGTACGGGGTACCCGACGAGCCTACGGCGCTCCGGCGGCCGGACGCGGCGCACGAGGACGGCCCGCGCCGCCCACCGGCCCCGGGGTGCTCGTCCGGCCCCGTCAGCTCTTCTCGAAGCGGAAGCCGACACCGCGGACCGTGGCGATGTAGCGCGGGTTGGCCGCGTCGTCGCCGAGCTTCTTGCGGAGCCAGGAGATGTGCATGTCGAGGGTCTTCGTCGAGGACCACCAGGTGGTGTCCCAGACCTCGCGCATCAGCTGGTCGCGGGTGACCACCCGGCCCGCGTCGCGGACCAGGACGCGCAGGAGGTCGAACTCCTTCGCGGTGAGCTGGAGCTCCTCGTCGCCCATCCACGCGCGGTGCGACTCGACGTCGATGCGGACGCCGTGCGTCGCGGGGGCCGCCACCGGCTCGGTGGCACCGCGCCGGAGCAGGGCCCGGACGCGGGCGAGCAGCTCGGCGAGGCGGAAGGGCTTGGTGACGTAGTCGTCGGCGCCCGCGTCCAGACCGACCACGGTGTCGACCTCGTCGGCGCGTGCCGTGAGGACCAGGATCGGCACCGTGTGGCCCTCGGCGCGGAGCCGCCGGGCCACCTCCAGGCCGTCCATTCCGGGCAGCCCCAGGTCGAGTACGACGAGGTCCACTCCGCCCTGGAGTCCGGCGTCGAGGGCGGTGGGCCCGTCCTCCCGCACCTCGACCTCGTACCCCTCGCGCCGCAGGGCGCGGGCCAGCGGTTCCGAGATGGATGCGTCGTCCTCGGCCAGCAGTACTCGGGTCATGAGCTGATGGTAGTCCGCACGGCCCACGCGCCGGGGCGTGATCCATCGCCCCGGACGATCCCCTCCGGATCAGGGATGCCATCCTGCTGATGACCTTCGATCAGTGCCTCCTGGTTCCTATTTCACCTGTGATCCATCTCTCAAGTCCTTCCATTTCAGGCACTGTCGTGTCGTATGGTGGCGAGACGTCAGTAGCGGTAATCGGGGACCTTTGGCTCGCTTCACACGCCAAGGGTCTCTTTTCTGCACGAGGTGGGCACTGCCGGCCTCGAAGACGGTGAACGACCTGTGGGCCGGGTCCCGGAGCGCACCGACGCTCCCGGGGCGTGGATCCCGGCGGGAGGCGAACGCTCCCGCCGGTGCCGGCCTCCCCCACCGGGCGCACCACGCTCACAAGGCGCGCGTCCCGACAGAGCAAGGATCGACATGGCGTCCAGCCTGACGACGGCTTCCACCGGAACCACTGGTTCCGAGAAGACGTTCTTCGGCCACCCCCGCGGCCTGGCCACCCTCTTCATGACCGAGATGTGGGAGCGCTTCTCCTACTACGGCATGCGGGCCCTTCTCGTTCTGTACCTGGTCTCCGGCGGCGCGGACGCCGCTACGGGCAGCCAGGGTGGCGGCCTCGCCATGACGGCGGCCACGGCGACGGCCATCTACTCGGTGTACGTCTCGATGGTCTACCTGATGGCCATGCCGGGCGGCTGGTTCGGCGACCGCGTCTGGGGCGCCCGCAAGACCGTCACCATCGCCGGTTTCGTGATCATGGCGGGCCACGCCTCGCTGGCCATTCCCGGTCAGGCGATGTTCTTCGTCGGCCTGGCGCTGGTCGCCGCCGGCTCCGGTCTGCTCAAGGCCAACATCTCCACGATGGTCGGCCACCTCTACGACGGCCCGGACGACCCGCGCCGTGACGGTGGCTTCACGCTCTTCTACGTCGGCATCAACCTCGGTGCCTTCGTGGCCCCGTTCGTGGTCGGCACCGTCGGCGAGAAGGTCAACTGGCACCTCGGCTTCGCGCTCGCCGCGCTGGGCATGGGTCTGGGCCTCGTCCAGTTCCTCATCGGCACCCGGAACCTCAGCCCCAAGAGCAGCGTCGTCCCGAACCCGCTGTCCCCGGCCGAGCGCAAGGGCGTCCTGGTCAAGGCCTCCCTGGTCTTCGCCCTGGCCGCCGCGTTCTACGGCGTCGTCGTCGCGCTGGGCGTCTACACCCTGAACTGGGCGCTCGTCCCGATCACCCTCGCCGGTCTGATCATTCCGGTCGCCGTCCTCGTCCGCATCAAGCGGGACAAGGACCTCGACAAGACCGAGCAGTCGAAGATGACCGGCTACATCTGGTTCTTCGTCGCCGCCGCCGTCTTCTGGATGATCTACGACCAGGGTGGTTCGACCCTGTCGCTGTTCGCGGACGACAAGACCGCCGACACC
The DNA here is from genome assembly GCF_043201055.1 of Streptomyces sp. NPDC048338. NCBI lineage: Bacteria > Bacillati > Actinomycetota > Actinomycetes > Kitasatosporales > Streptomycetaceae > Streptomyces > Streptomyces sp. NPDC048338. The sequence goes on along the minus strand of NZ_JBICYQ010000010.1, from coordinate 346,355 downwards.
GTGTTCGGCTTCGGCTTCCCGGCCACCTGGTACCAGTCGCTGAACCCGCTGTTCGTGATGGCGCTCGCCCCGGTCTTCGCCTGGCTGTGGCTGTGGCTGGCCCGCAAGAACCAGGAGCCGAACACCATCGTGAAGTTCGCGATGGGTCTGGTCCTCGTCGGCGCGTCCTTCTTCGTCTTCATCGTCCCGATGAACATGGCGGGCGACGGCACCACGGTCTCCCCGATGTGGCTGGTCACGATCTACATGATCCAGACCATCGGTGAGCTGTGCCTCTCCCCGGTCGGCCTCTCCGTCACGACGAAGATGGCTCCGCAGAAGTACGCCTCCCAGATGATGGGTGTCTGGTTCCTCGCCGTCACCGCCGGTGACTGCACCACGGGTCTGCTCTCGCTGGCCGGTGTGGACCTCAACGGCACAGGGATCATCGCCATGCAGGCCGCACTCGCGGTCCTGGCGGGCTTCGCGATCTACATGTACCGCAAGAAGGTCCAGGGGCTCATGGGCAGCGTCCACTGACGCACCCGACGGACCGAGCCGTACGCACGGAGGGCCGCCGCACCGGATTCGGTGCGGCGGCCCTCCGCCGTTCCGCGCCGGACGTCACCTCCGCAGGCGCGCCCACGGGGTGAAGGTGAACACCGCCCCGCCGAGCAGGATCACCGTGCCCGCGACCAGGGCGAGCGCGCGCAGGGCGCCCTCGTCCTCCGCGCCGGTGGCGGCGAGCCCACCGGAGCTTCCGGCCGAGCCGGAACCGCCGCCCGCGGCCGCGTCGCCGCCGCCGGCCGCACCGCCCTCCTGCTTGGACGTGTCGAGTTCGAGGGATGCCTGGACGCTGCCCTTGACCTGGCAGGGGATCACGATCGGCGAACCGCCCAGCGACACGTTGATCGTCAGCGTGCCGGGACTGAGCGTGGACTTGCCGCTCGCGCCCGGCTTGTACGTGCCCTTCATGTCCGGCAGGTCGACCGGCTTGCCCTGCTCCAGCGGGGCGGAGTTCGCCGGTCCGGTGACGGTGACGGTACCGCTGTCGGCGCCACCGATCTTGACCGCCATCGAGGGCTTGAGCGCCCCGGCGGGGAGCGGGGCGGGGCTGTCCATGACGCCCTTGGCGGTCCTGACGGTCAGGTCGAAGCTCCCGCCGTTCTTCTTGGCGTCGATCGTCACCTTCGAGGTGATGTTCGCCGGCCCCGGCGACTGGCAGGCGAACTGGACCGCGACCTCCTTGCCCTTGAAGTCGGTCTGCCCCCCGCCTCCGCCGGAGGTGCCGCCCGCGGTCGACCCGCCACCGCTCGTCGTACCGCCCGAGGTGGTGCCGCCGGAGGACGTCGTACCGCCCGACGAGGTGGTGCCGCCCGAGGACGTCGTACCGCCCGACGAGGTGGTGCCGCCCGAGGACGTCGTACCGCCGGACGAACCGCCGTCGCCCGCCGAGACCTTGATCGTGGCACCGGCCGCCGGCGTCTCCTTCGGCGAGCACTTGGTGTCCGTCGACAGCGGCTTGGAGACATTGATCGTGTACTTGTCCGGGGTCAGCGTGATCTCGCCCGCCTTCTCCAGCTTCAGCTTGCCCTTCATGTCCGGCAGGATCATCGGGCTGTTCTTCGGGATGGCCGGGTTCTGCCGCGGCCCCTCGACGGTCAGCGTGGCGCTCGCCGCGCCGCCCACCTTGATCGTCCCGGTGGGTTTGACCGTGTCCTTCTGCAGGTCGAGGACGTCGGGGTTCTTGGACGCGGCCTCGACGGTCTTCCAGACCACCTCGACCTCGTCGCCGACCTTCGCCTCCGCCGGCGCGGTGATCTGCACCTTGGTGGTGCCCTGCACCGGCGGAAGGCCGGAGATGGACGGCGGTATGCACTCGGTCCTGTACGAGACCTCGGCCGCCTGAGCGGGGCCGGCGGTCAGCAGGATCCCCGCGCCGCCGAGCATCAGCGCGACTCCCGCCGCGCTCATCCTCCGTTGCGTGCTCACGAATGTCCCTTCGTCGTCGGGCTGTTCTCTGACGGTGCGGAGTCCGGGGTGAACCACGGCAGGACCGTGGTGCTGTCGTCGTCCCGTGCGGGGACGGGTCGGGGAGCGCGCCGGGGGCTGCGGAGCCGGCGGTGTCCGGCGGCCGGGGCGGGCCGGGCGGCGGGGCCGGCACGGGTCGGGCGCACCCGGTCCACCACCGCCATGCCGATCCGGAAGAGCGCCGCCGGGACGACCACGGCGAGCAGCACCCAGAACAGCGTCACGCCCCAGGGCCGGCCGACGCCCCAGGGCTGTTCGACCAGGACCTTGCCCGCGTACCGGACCGAGACCTGGTAGTCGCCGTGCGCACCGGCGGTCAGTTCGACGGGCAGCCTGATCGTCGCCTTCCCGCCCGGCCGGATGGTCCCGCGCCACTGGCGTTCCTCGTACTGCGGAGAGAAGACGCCGTGACTGGTGCCGACCTGGAAGACCGGGTCCTTGACCGGGGTCTGGCCGAGGTTGCCGACGGTGAAGACGACCTCCCGCCCGGCGGGCGCGCCGAACCACACGAGTACGCCGCTGGATCCGTCGAGGCGTACCGAGGCGAGCACGGCGAGCCGGCCGTCGCCGGAGGCCTCCGGCAGTGGTGCGACCGGATGCCCGGCGACGGTGAACGTCACGTCCACGGCGTCCTGTTGGCCGGTGACGCCGGCCACGTGCACCACACAGGGGCAGGGCTTGGGAGGTTCGGCGACCGGCATCTTCCGGCTGAAGGAGCCCTTGGCGTCGACGGTGGCGGCCCGGCCTGCCGTGTTGGCACAGGAGTTGGTGCCGCCGATGACGCCCTTGCCCGGCGCGGACTGGCCGCAGATCAGCAGCATGAGCAGTGCCCCGGGCTTCCAGCCGGATCCGCTCACCGTGATCTCGCCGCCCGTGCCGCCCTCGGCCTGGGAGAGGGCGACGGTCGGGCCGGGGGCGGGTGCGGCACCGGCCCGGATGGCGGGCAGGAGACTCAGCACCAGCGCGGCGAGCAGCAGGCAGAAGGCCACGCCGGCCCGGGAGTCGGCCCGTGACCTGCCGGCGGCTCCGCCGGCGAGGTACGCCCGGTCGCGCCCGTCGCGCCGATCGCTTCCGTCGCGCTCGCCCCTCATCGGTTCGCTCCCGCCGTCGCCTCGGCCCGCACGCGTTCCTCCACCGGGTCCCCGGGCGTCGGGCCCGGCCGGGTGCGGCGCCTTCGGGCCGCGTGGGCGGCCGCTCCGACCGCCGCGAGCAGTGCCGCCGTGCCGGTCGCCCACGCGGGTCCGGAGACGAAGACGGTCTCGGTCCGGGCGGTCGCCTGCGGGGCGCCCGGGGCCGTGACGCTCAGTCGGACCGTGACGGAGTCGAGGGCCGGCCGATCGGGCCAGGGTTCGGTGCGGACGGAACGCTCGCCGGGGCGCAGGGTGACGGGCAGAGCGCGGGAGGGCCGGTCGAGGACGGTGCCGAGGACGCCGTCGGCGCGTACCGCGACGCGGGGCGTCAGGACCGTGTTGCCGCGGTTCACCAGGGTGTAGCGCAGCGTCCCCGAGCGGTCCGTCGTCACGTCCTCGACGGTGAGCGCCGCCAGGCTCGGCCCGCTCACCCGCAGATGCAACGGCACCCGGCTCTCCCGTCCGCCGGAGGTCGCGAGCAGCGTGCCTGTGTGCTCGCCGGGCGGGGTGGCGGCGGTCACGGTCACGGCGAAGGGCACGTCGGCGCGGGTCCTGGCCGGCACGGTGACCGTCCGCACGGCGAAGGCGACGGGGGCGCCCCGGGCGCTCAGGCGCACCGTGAGCGGCCGCGCGCCGGGGTTCGTCACGGACAGGGTGTCCTGGAGGACGCTGCCGGCGGCGCCCTCCAGGTAGACGTACGGCCGCCCTTCGGCCGGTCCGGCGCTCCACTGCGGGGCCGGGGCCGCCGCGACCGCTCCCAGCAGCGTGGCAGCGGCGGCCCCGAGCCCGGCCCACGCGCCCCGCATCAACGCGCCGGGCGCCGCGTGAGCCAGAGCACCCCGGCCGCGCCGGTGAGCAGCACGGTGCCGCCGAGGGTGCCGAGGGCCGTCGCGGAGTCGAGCGGGCCGGTCCTCGGCAGTTCCCCGCCGCCGGAGGACTGGGTGGCGCCGGACGAGCCGCCGGAGTCCGAGGAGGACCCGCCCGCGGCGGTGACCTGGAGTTCGAGGGCGGGCTTCGGGTTGTTCTTCGGGGTGCAGACGGCCGCGTCCATGCCGAGGGCGTGGACGGTGAGCACCCCGGCGGTGAAGGTGACCTTGCCGCTCTTCTTCGGCGTGTACGTGCCCGTCAGCTTCCCTATCCTGATCGGGGTGTCGGGCGGGATCGCCGCGGTGTTGGGCGTGCCCGTGACCTTCAGCGTCCCCTGTTCCGCGCCGCCGAGCCGGAGCTCCGCGCGCGGGGTCATGACGCCCTTGGGCAGCTCGACGGGGCTGTCGGAGACGCCCTTCTCGAAGGACATGGTGATCGTGTAGCCGCTGCCGTTCCTGACGGCCGTGATGTCGACGGGCGAGACGGCGCCCTTGGGGCCGATCTTCGTCTCGCAGGCGTAGTCGACGTCGACGACGGCGGCCTGGGCGGCAGGGGCGGAGGCCAGCACCACCGAGCCCGCCGCCGCTGCCAGCGCGAAAGCTGTTCTCCTCCGGTACGGCACCTCAAGCACCCCTCACCGCAAAGTTACTGACGGCACATCAGATTGGGCGTCAAGGTACGCCTGGGGCGTTGCAGAGGGAAGACACAGGGACGGGCGAAGTGGATACCCGTCGGGCCGTGCCCGCGCGGGGCGCACACCTGCCCGAGGCGGGAGCGGCCGATGGGGCCGGAAGGGGGCGCGGGGTGAGGTTGACGCCGTCGAGACGCGCGAGGGCGGGCGGAAGGCGCCGGGGCGCGGGTGGGTCGGACACGGGGTGCGGACCACCGTCCCCGCCGGGCGTCAAGGGGCGGATCCACCCCTGACACCCCGACAGGAGCTACGCGGGAGAGGCCAGTTCGGCCCAGACGGTCTTCCCGGGGGCACCGGGGATGCGCTCGATGCCCCAGTCGAGGCAGAGCCGCTGCACGATGAACATGCCGTGTCCGCCCGGCCGTCCGGCACGGTGCGGGGCGCGGGGCGCGGGCTGGCCGGCGCCCCGGTCGGTGACCTCCAGGCGCAGCACCTTGTTCCTGCGCCGGACGCACAGCTCCTCGGGGCCCTCGGCGTGCAGGCAGGCGTTGGTGACCAGTTCGGAGACGACGAGCAGGACGTCCTCGGCGGCGGCACGGGCCTCCGCGGTCGCGGCGGGGAGCCAGCCCCACGCGTAGAGGGCCGACCGCGTGAAGTCGCGGGCGAGTGGAACGGTGCCACTGGTCGCGCCGAGCGCGAGCGTCCGTACGTCGAGATCGGCGGCGACGCCCGACACCGGGCCCGCGACCTCCTCGACCTCCCTGCCCCCAGCAGCAGTGTCCATCAGCGCTTCACCTCACCGATTCAACCGATATCACCGGACAACTCACCCGACCCGGGCTCTTCTGCCCGGCTGTTTCCCGAAAACACCCGCTCAGCCGGGGAGTGCCGCGGCGAGCGAGTCGTGCACGGTGAAGACGACGTCCGCACCGGTGATCTCGAAGACCCGGGCGACGACGGGCCGCATGCCGGCCAGGTGGACGCCTCCCCCGGCGGCATCGGCCTTCAGCCGGGCACCGAGCAGCACGTTGAGCCCGGTGGAGTCGCAGAAGTCGAGCCGTGAACAGTCGACCACGAGCCGTGAGCGGCCGGCGGCGAGAGCCCTCTCGAGTGGCATACGCAACAGTTCGGCGGTGTGGTGATCGAGCTCACCCACCGGGGTGAGCACTTCGCTCGCCCCCTCGGTTCGAACCTCGACCCGCAGCCGTCCCGGCTGCGTGCTGCCGACGCTCTGGCGGTCCATGCCCGTGCCTCTTCTCGCTGTCGCGGATGCCCGTTGACGTGCGTAGAACCATACAAGTTCGAGGCTCCCTCCGGTAGCCGAACTCCACCACACATCCCTACAAATCGGACAATTGACACTTGCGACCGACCCTGCCGACCGGGTAGGGCTAGTAGCGGAACATTCGAAACGGCCGGCTTTGGAGGCGCCGCAAACCGCAGCGAGAAGAAACGATGGAGGAGACCATGTCACCCCGGCTCGACGCCCCGCGCACCCCCGACGCGCCGTCGGCAGCAACTCCGGCCCCCGCCCCCGGCCTTTCCGAGACCCTTCTCGAGGGTCTTCCCGAGATGCCCCCCTTCGACGAGGTCGGACCCGTCGACGCACGGGCGCTCTCCAAGACGCTCTTCGCCCGCCTCGACGCACTCGAGGAGGGCACGCACGAGTACGCGTACGTCCGCAACACCCTGGTCGAACTCAACCTGGCCCTGGTGAAGTTCGCCGCCTCCCGGTACCGCACCCGCAGCGAGCCGATGGAGGACATCATCCAGGTGGGCACGATCGGCCTCATCAAGGCGATCGACCGCTTCGAGCTCACCCGCGGCGTCGAGTTCCCCACCTTCGCGATGCCGACGATCGTCGGCGAGATCAAGCGCTTCTTCCGCGACACCTCGTGGTCCGTGCGCGTCCCGCGAAGGCTCCAGGAACTCCGCCTCGACCTCGCCAAGGCCGGCGACGAACTGGCCCAGAAGCTCGACCGTGCGCCCACCGTCGGCGAGCTCGCCGAGGAACTCGGCCGCAGCCGCGAGGAGATCGTCGAGGGCATGACGGCGGGCAACGCCTACACGGCGAGCTCGCTGGACGCCCAGGCCGAGGACGACGACGGCGAGGGCTCGCTCGCCGACCGCATCGGCTACGAGGACCACGGCATCGAGGGCGTCGAGTACGTCGAGTCCCTCAAGCCGCTGATCGCCGCTCTGCCCGCGCGCGAGCGGCGCATCCTCTCGCTCCGCTTCGTCGCCGGCCGGACCCAGTCGGAGATCGGCGAGGAGCTCGGCATCTCGCAGATGCACGTCTCGCGGCTCCTCAACCGCACCCTCGCCCGGCTGCGCAGGGGCCTGACGCTGGAGGAGTGACTCCCCCGGCGGCCCCGGGGCAGGACCGTCCCGGGCGGCCGCCCGCCGAGGAGCCCCGCGGAAAGGGCCCGTTCTCCGGAACGGGCCCTTCCGCGTGTGCGGGCGTCGCCCGGTGCCGTCGCGCGGCCCGGTCAGACCGCGCGGACCCCGCGGCGCCAGACCTGCTCCACCAGCGGCACGCCCGGCCGGTAGGCGAGGTGGACGTGCGAGGGCGCGTCCAGGACGGCCAGGTCCGCGTACGCGCCCGGTGCCAGCCGGCCGACGTCGGTGCGGCGGAGCGCCGCGGCGCCGCCGGCGGTGGCCGACCAGACGGCCTCGTCCGGCGTCATCCGCATGTCCCGGACCGCGAGGGCGATGCAGAACGGCACGGAGGACGTGAAGGACGAGCCGGGGTTGCAGTCCGTGGAGAGGGCCACCGTCGCGCCCGCGTCCAGCAGCCGGCGGGCGTCCGGCCACTCGGCGCGGGTGGAGAACTCGGCGCCGGGCAGCAGCGTGGCCACGGTCGCGGACTGCGCCAGCGCGTCGACGTCCGCGTCGGTCAGGTGCGTGCAGTGGTCGGCGCTCGCGGCGTCGAGCTCCACGGCGAGCTGCACGCCGGGGCCGTACGAGAGCTGGTTCGCGTGCACCCGCGGGTGCAGGCCCTTCGCCTTGCCGGCGGTCAGGATCGCGCGCGCCTGGTCGCCGTCGAAGGCGCCCTTCTCGCAGAAGACGTCGACCCAGCGGGCGTGCGGGGCGCAGGCGTCGAGCATCTCGCCGGTGACCAGGGCCACGTACGCGGCCGGGTCGTCGGCGTAGTCCGGCGAGACGATGTGGGCGCCGAGGTAGGTCACCTCGTCGGTGTGGGCGGCGGCGATCCGCAGGGCGCGCGCCTCGTCCTCGACCGTGAGTCCGTAGCCGGACTTGGTCTCGAAGGTGGTCGTGCCCTGGCGCAGGGCCTCCGCGAGGTAGCGGGTGAGGTTGCGCTCCAGGTCCGCGTCCGAGGCCGCCCGGGTCGCGGCGACCGTCGTGCGGATGCCGCCCGCCGCGTACGCCTGGCCGGACATGCGGGCGTTGAACTCGGCCGTGCGGTCGCCCGCGAACACCAGGTGCGAGTGGGAGTCGACGAATCCGGGGATCACCGCCCGGCCGGCGGCGTCGACCCGGTTGTCAGTGGCGGGTGCTTTTCTGGATTCACCGACCCAGACGACACGGTCGCCTTCGACGACGACGGCCGCGTCCTGGATCAGACCCAGGGGCGTTCCATCACCGAGGGAGGGATCGTTGGTGACCAGACTCGCGATGTTGACGATGGCGGTGGCGGGCGTCGCCACGGTGCTCTTCGCACTGGTGGGGGCGGAGCTCGCCACCGGACTGTTCGTTGCCGCGGGGCCGTTCATGGTGAGGGGTGTCTCCTTCAGCCGCGCAGGGCGGCGATCGAGTCCGCGAGGGCCCGGGGCACGTCCGGCACGGACTGGTGCGCCCCGTCCCGTACGACGTGACGGCCGCCCACGATCGTGTGCCGGACGTCCGCTGCCGACGCTGCGAATACCGCCGTCTCGGCTGCCAGACGCGGCACCGGTCCCGCTGTCCTGACCGAGTCGAGGGCGATCGTCGTCAGGTCGGCGAGCGCGCCCTGCTCGATCCGGCCCGCGTCGGGCCGGCCGAGGGAGGCGTGACCGTCCTCGGTGGCCGCCGTCAGCAGGGCGGCCGCGGTCCAGTGCCCGCGGGTGCGCGAGCGCAGGCGCTCGTTCAGCTCCATGGCCCGCGCCTCCTCCAGGAGGTCGACGACCGCGTGGCTGTCGCTGCCCAGCGACAGCGGGGAGCCGGCCCGCTGGAGGGCGACGGCGGGGCCGATGCCGTCCGCGAGGTCCCGCTCCGTCGTCGGGCACATGCAGGTGCCTGTGGTCGACGAGCCGATCAGCGCGATGTCGGTGTCGGTGAGGTGGGTGTTGTGGACGCCGGTGGTCCGCCGGCCCAGCACGCCGTGGTCGGCGAGGAGCTGGGTCGGGGTCCGGCCGTGGGCGGCCAGGCAGGCGTCGTTCTCCGCGGTCTGCTCGGAGAGGTGGACGTGGAGCGGCGCGCCCCGCTCGGCGGCCCAGGAGGCGACCGTGCCGAGCTGGTCGGCCGGGACGGCCCGTACCGAGTGGATGGCGGCGCCGATCCGCACGTCGTCCCCGTCGCGGTCCTTCAGCAGGGACACCCGCTCGGCCCAGGCGTCCGCCGTCCCGTCGGAGAAGCGGAGCTGGTGCCGGTCGGGGGCGGCGCCGAAGCCGGAGGAGAGGTACGCCGTGTCGAGGAGGGTGATCCGGATGCCCGCCTCGGCCGCCGCCGCGATCAGTGCCTCGCCCATCGCGTTGGGGTCGGCGTACGGGGTGCCGCCGGGCGCGTGGTGGAGGTAGTGGAACTCGCCCACGGCCGTGATGCCGGCCAGCGCCATCTCCGCGTACACCGCCCGGGCGAGCGCGTGGTACGAGTCCGGGGTGAGCCGGGACGCGATCTTGTACATCACGTCGCGCCAGGTCCAGAAGGTTCCGGAGCCGACCTGGACCGTGCCGCGCAGGGCCCGGTGGAAGGCGTGCGAGTGCGCGTTGGCGAGGCCCGGGATCGTCAGGCCGCGCAGCACGACCGCGCCCGGCGGGGGTGTCCCGACCCCCTTGCGCACGGCGCTGATCCGGCCGTCCGTCACGTCGAGGGCCACGCCCGGCTCGACGTTCGCGTCGAGCCAGGCGTACTCCGCCCAGTAGGTCGTCAGCTGCACGCCAGCCCTTCCAGTACGTCGGCGAGTGCGAGGACCCCGGCCACGCAGTCGTCCTCGGCCGCGGACTCGGCCGGGGAGTGCGAGACACCCGTGGGGTTCCGTACGAACAGCATGGCGGTCGGGATCGAGCCGGAGAGGATCCCGGCGTCGTGTCCCGCGCCCGTGCCGAGGACCGGGGTCTTCTCCCCCAGGATGCCCGCCAGCTCGTCCCGCAGCGCGTGGGCGAACTCGACGACCGGGGTGAAGGACTCCCGGACGACGGTGAGGTCGATGCCGTTCCGGGCGGCGTGGGCGCGGGAGGCGGTCTCGATGCCGGCGATCACCGTGTCGAGGGCGTCCTGGTCGGCCGCGCGGGCGTCGAGCCAGCCGCGGACGAGGGAGGGGATGGCGTTGACGCCGTTCGGCTCGACCGCGATCTTGCCGAACGTGGCCACCGCGCCCGCGAGTTCGGCCTCGCGCCGGGCGGCGAGGACGGTCTCGGCATAGCTGAGCATCGGGTCGCGGCGGTCGACCAGGCGGGTGGTGCCGGCGTGGTTGGCCTCACCGGCGAAGTCGTACCGCCAGCGTCCGTGCGGCCAGATCGCGGAGGCGATGCCGACGGGGTCGCCGGACAGGTCCAGGGCCCGGCCCTGCTCGACGTGGAGCTCGACGAAGGCGCCGATCCGGGCGAGCCGCTCGGGGTCGGCGCCGATCGTGTCGGGGTCGTACCCGGCGGCCTCCATGGCCTGCGGGAGGCTGATCCCGTCGGCGTCGCGCAGCTCGAACGCCTTGTCCTTGGTCAGCTGTCCGGCGGTGAGCCGGGAGCCGACGCAGGCGAGCCCGAACCGGGCGCCCTCCTCGTCGCCGAAGTTGGTGATCGCGAAGGGGCGCCTGAACCGGACGCCGCGGGAGCGCAGTTCGTCGAGCGCGGCGAAGGCGGACACGACGCCGAGGGGGCCGTCGTAGGCTCCGCCGTCGGGCACCGAGTCCAGGTGGGAGCCGGTGACGACGGCGTCACCGGCCTCCGGGTCGCCGAGCCAGGCCCACTGGTTGCCGTTGCGGTCGACCTCGTAGTTCAGCCGGCGGGCCTCCGCCTGCATGCGGAACCACAGCCGGCAGTCCTGGTCGGCGCCGGTCCAGGCGTAGCGGCGGTATCCGCCCGAGGCGTCGCTGCGGCCGAGGGGCCGCAGCGACCGCCACATGGCGTGGAAGGTCTCGCTCACGCAGAGCCGTCCTCGCGCATCGGCACGCGCACGCCCTTGTCGTCCGCGACCTCCTCAGCGATGTCGTATCCCGCGTCGACGTGGCGGATGACGCCCATGCCGGGGTCGTTCGTCAGGACGCGGCGGATCTTCTCCCCGGCCAGGGCGGTGCCGTCGGCCACCGTGACCTGGCCCGCGTGGATGGAGCGGCCCATACCGACGCCGCCGCCGTGGTGCAGGGAGACCCACGAGGCACCGGAGGCGACGTTGACCATGGCGTTCAGCAGCGGCCAGTCGGCGATCGCGTCGGAGCCGTCGAGCATGGCCTCGGTCTCGCGGTACGGGGAGGCCACCGAGCCGCAGTCGAGGTGGTCGCGGCCGATGGCCAGCGGCGCGGCGAGGGTGCCGTCGGCCACCATCTCGTTGAAGCGCTCGCCGGCCTTGTCGCGCTCGCCGTAGCCGAGCCAGCAGATGCGGGCCGGCAGGCCCTGGAAGTGGACGCGCTCGCCGGCCATCTTGATCCAGCGGTGCAGCGACTCGTTCTCCGGGAAGAGCTCCAGCATCGCCTTGTCGGTCTTGGCGATGTCCGAGGCCTCGCCCGACAGCGCGGCCCACCGGAACGGGCCCTTGCCCTCGCAGAACAGCGGGCGGATGTAGGCCGGGACGAAGCCGGGGAAGGCGAACGCGCGGTCGTAGCCGGCCAGCTGCGCCTCGCCGCGGATCGAGTTGCCGTAGTCGAAGACCTCGGAGCCGGCATCCATGAAGCCGACCATGGCCTCCACGTGCTTCGCCATCGACTCGCGGGCGCGGGTGGTGAAGCCGGCCGGGTCCTTGGCGGCGGCGTCGGCCATGTCCTCGAAGGCCACGCCGACCGGGAGGTAGGAGAGCGGGTCGTGAGCCGAGGTCTGGTCGGTCACGATGTCGATCGGGGCGCCCTCGGCGAGCATCTGCGGCAGCAGCTCGGCCGCGTTGCCGAGGAGGCCGATGGAGAGCGGGCGGCGCGCGTCCCGGGCCTCGACCGCGAGCCGGAGGGCGTGGGCGAGGTCGTCGGCCTTCACGTCCAGGTAGCGGTGCTCGATGCGGCGCTCGATGGCGCGCGGGTCGACGTCGATGCAGATCGCGACGCCGTCGTTCATCGTGACGGCGAGCGGCTGGGCGCCGCCCATGCCGCCGAGGCCGGCGGTCAGGGTGATCGTGCCCGCGAGGGTGCCGCCGAACTTCTTCGCGGCGACGGCGGCGAAGGTCTCGTAGGTGCCCTGGAGGATGCCCTGGGTGCCGATGTAGATCCACGAGCCGGCCGTCATCTGGCCGTACATGGTGAGGCCGAGCTGCTCCAGGCGGCGGAACTCCTCCCAGTTCGCCCAGTCGCCGACCAGGTTGGAGTTGGCGATGAGCACGCGCGGCGCCCACTCGTGCGTCTGCATGACGCCGACGGGACGGCCGGACTGGACGAGCATCGTCTCGTCCTGCTTCAGCGTCCGCAGCGTGCGCACCATCGCGTCGAAGGAGCGCCAGTCACGGGCGGCCTTGCCGGTGCCGCCGTAGACGACGAGCTTGTCGGGGTGCTCGGCGACCTCGGGGTCGAGGTTGTTCTGGAGCATCCGGAGGGCGGCCTCCTGCTGCCATCCCAGGGTGCTCAGTTCCGTACCGCGCGGGGCCCGTACGGGGCGGGGTCCTGACATCGGGAATGCCTCCTCCGGCACAACGACGAGACGATCACCGATCGTCTTGTGATGTAGATATTCACATCCTGACCTGCTGAATACTTGTAGTCAACAGCTGCGGTGCACCCGGCCAGGTGATGGGATGGGGCCCATGGCTTCCGACCGTCGTGATCAGGCCGTCCGCGCGGCCGTCGTACAAGGTCTCCTCTCCCCCGCCGAACCCGTCGTCGCGCTCCTCGACACGGCCGGGATCCGCACCTCCGCCACCGCCCTCACGGACGCCTTCGCCGCCGTCACCGACGCGCCCGTCCTGCACGCCTTCGCCGTCAAGGCGGCCCCGCTCGTGCCCGTACTGCGCCTGCTGGACGCCTGCGGCCTCGGCGCCGAGGTCGCCAGCCCCGGCGAGCTCGCGCTGGCCCGCGCGGCCGGCGTCCCGCCGTCCCGCACCGTGCTCGACTCCCCCGCCAAGACCTCCGGAGAGCTGCGCGAGGCCCTCGCCGCCGGGATCGCCGTGAACGCCGACAACCTCCAGGAACTGGCCAGGATCGACGCCCTCGTCGCCGCCGCGCCGACCGCGAGCCCCGTCGGAGTCCGAGTGAACCCGCAGGTGGGAGGCGGTTCGATCGGTGCGCTGTCGACCGCCACCGCCACCTCGAAGTTCGGTGTGGCACTCCGCGACGAAGGAGCCCGCGAGGCCGTCGTCCGCGCCTTCCTCGACCGGCCGTGGCTGAGCCGGCTGCACACCCACTCCGGCTCCCAGGGCATGCCGCTGGCCCTCATGGCCGAGGGCGTCGGCGCCGTCCACGCGCTGGCCGAGGAGATCAACGGCAGGGCCGGCCGGCAGCAGATCGACACGATCGACATCGGCGGCGGCCTGCCGGTGAACTTCGCCTCGGACGAGGAGACACCGACGTACGCCGAGTACGCGCGACTGCTCGCCGCCACCGTGCCGGGGCTGTTCGACGGGCGCTACGGCCTGGTCACCGAGTTCGGCCGCTCCCTGCTCGCCAAGCACGGCACGATCCTGGCCCGGGTCGAGTACACCAAGACGTCCGGATCCCGCCCCATCGCCGTCACCCACGCCGGGGTCCAGGTCGCCACCCGGACCGTCTACGACCCCGCGTCCTGGCCCCTGCGGGTCCTCGCGTACGACTCCGAGGGCCGGCCCCGCGCCGGCGAGGAGACCGTCCAGGACGTGGCCGGTCCCGCGTGCTTCGCCGGCGACCTGCTCGCCACCGCGCGCGCCCTGCCGCTCCTCCGGCCGGACGACGTGGTCGCCGTCCCGGACACCGGCGCGTACTACTTCGCCCACCACTACGCCTACAACAGCCTGCCCCGGCCCGCCGTCCACGGCTTCACCGTCGCCGCCGCGGGCACGGCGGCGGACGCGGAGGGCAAGGGGGTCGCCTTCACGACCGTGCGCCGGGCGCAGACGCTGCGGGAGATCGTCGCCGAGTCCGGCGGCGAGCGGCCGGACGCACTGCTGCCGTAGCAACGGGAGCGCTCGCCCCGCCCCGGTGGTTCGATGAAGCCATGACCACCAAGAGCGTCGTCGTCGAACGCCGGATCGAGGCCACTCCCGGACCCGTCTGGGAGGCGCTGACCGACCTGAGGGGCATGGATCGGGTCCTCAGCGGGGTGGACCGCGTCGAGGTGCTCACGGAGGGCGGCTTCGGGGTCGGCACCCGCTGGCGCGAGACCCGCACGATGTTCGGCAAGGAGGCCACGGAGGAGATGTACGTGACGGCCAGCGAGCCGCCCGACCGGTACGTCACGGAGGCGCACTCGCACGGCATGCGCTACGTCACGGAGTTCGCGCTCCGGCCCGCGGGAACGGGGGCCACGATGGTACGAATGACGTTCTCGGCGACTCCTGCCGGAGGAGCCGCGACCGGCCTGCTCGCCAAACTGCTCGGCGGCCTGGGCGCCCGCGCGGTGCGCAGGGCGGTGGCCCAGGACCTCAGTGACGTCGCGGCCTCCGTGGAGCGCCGCGGCTGACCGCACAGGGCGCGTCCACGGCCCCCACCCCCGGCGCACGCGGGGGCGCACGGGCGAGTCCGTTCATGTGCGGAGCGCATTCAATCAGCCCTGCGGCATGTTCCGATGGAAAATGCCAGAACTCCTCCCCACGGCAGGAACGTTGAGTAACGTCTCCGTCACTGCCGTACACCCGCACGCCGCATCGGGAGGGGAACCCGCGTGCCCGGAATCGATGAGTGCCTGCTGGAGGCGATGGCCCTGCCGGGCGCTCGCGGGGCCTCCCTGGTCGACTGGACCAGCGGCCTCGCACTCGGCACGGCGGGCGACTCACCGGTCGGAGACCACGAGACCACCGCCGCCGAGACCGCCGAACTGGCCCGCGCGGCAGCGGAGTACGACTCCTTCGCGAGCGGCGAGGACCCGCAGACGGCGGCCGAGTTACCCAAGGGCCCGCCGGTCGAGGACCTGATCGTCACCAGCCGCGGCGGCTACCACGTCCTGCGCTTCGTGGAGACGGCCTTCGACAGCAGCGTCTTCCTGCACCTGTGGCTCGACCGCGACGCGGGGAACCTGGCGCTGGCACGGATACGGCTGCGCGACCTCGCCGAGAGACTGGTCCTCGGATGACCGTATCCCCGATGCTCGTGCGGCTGGCCGCGGAGCGCGCCACCGGAGCCCTGCTGCGGGACCACGGCACGCTCTACCTCATCGACGGCCGGGTGGTCCACGCGGAGAGCCCCGCGGCGCCCGGACTCGACGTCCTGCTGACGGCGGGCGGCCGGCTCCCCCGCGAAGGCTGGGACGAGGCCGTGGACCGGGCCGGGGCCCGCCGCGAGGTCGGCCGCTTCCTGGTCGACAGCGGCCGCCTGCACGGCGGCGAACTGGAGATCTGCCACCTCGGCGCCGTCTTCGACGCGGCCTTCTTCGCCCTGGCCCCCGGCAGCGGCCCGACCCGCTTCCGGTACGGGGTCGGCCACTGGTTCGGCTCCGTGCGGCCGGTCTCCACGGAGGCCATCGAGCGCGAGAGCCTGCGCCGCCGCGAACTGCTCGACCAGGTGTGGCCGTACGCGTCCGTCGACGCCGCCCCGGTCCTGCCCCGCGCCGCGGCCCCCGGACAGACGGTGAGCGCGCGCCAGCGCACCCTGCTGGCCGCCGCCGACGGCAGGCGGACCCCGGCGGACATCGCCCGGCTGCTCGGCCGGCCCGCCTTCCACACCCTGCTGGACGTCCGGCGACTCGCAGCCGCCGGCCTCGTCGTGACCCCGCTGGACCCGTTACCGGCACCCACGCCGACCCTGCCGTCCTGGGTCGGAGAGGTGGCGGCCGACCCGGACATCGCCCTGCTGCGCCGGCTCCGTGACGCCCTGGAGGCAAGTCTGTGATGAGGCGTGCCCTGCGCATGCGCGCCGAGAGGAGACAGTTGATGACCGCAGAAGCCGAGGTGCTCGGTGAGCTGAGACGGCTCCGCGCCCGGCTCCCCCAGCTCACCGGAGCCCTCGCGGCGAGCGCCGACGGCCTCGTGCTCGCCCAGGACACGGTCGACGGCGAGGCGGAGAGCGTGGCGGCACTGACCGCGGCGGCCCTGGGCGTGGCGCTGCGGCTGACCGACTCCACGGGCCAGGGCGGCTTCCGCGAACTCCTGGTGCGCGGCGAGCACGGCTACGTCGCGACGTACGCGGCGGGCGGCTCAGCGGTCCTCACCCTGCTCGCGGAGCCCCGCATCAACGTGGGGCGGCTCCATCTGGAGGCGCGCCGTTCCAGCGCCCGGATAGGGGAGCTCGTCGACGAGGCGCTGGAACGCAAGGACCTCCCCTGACCCGTACCAAGACCACTCACCGGCAACACCTCACGGAAAACGAACACGAAAAGAAGGAAGTGCAGCACTCATGGCGAACACCGAGACGTCCCTGAAGGAAGCCGCGTCGATCGAGGGCGCGATCGGCGCCGCCCTGGTCGACTACACCAGCGGCATGGCCCTCGGCACCATCGGCGGGGGCAAGGAACTCGACCTGAACGTCGCGGCGGCGGGCAACACCGACGTGGTCCGCGCGAAGGTCCGGACGATGGAGATGCTCGGTCTCAACGACGACATCGAGGACATCCTCATCACCCTCAACGGCCAGTACCACCTGATCCGGCTGCTCAAGGGGCGCGGCACGAACGGCCTGTTCCTCTACCTGGCGCTGAGCAAGGACCGGGCGAACCTGGCCATGGCCCGCCACCAGCTCAAGAAGATCGAGAACGAACTGGAGGTCTGAGGCGGCATCCGCGGGGTCACTCCACGAACAGGCCCCGCGCAGCCGCCTTGGTGTCGAACTCCTCCAGCCGCGCCTGTGCGTCCGGGAGTTCGTCGGCCATCGCCTCCAGCAGGACCCGGCCGAGCAGCATCGGGGCACAGGCCGTGTCGAAGGCGAGCCCGGTGCCGACGGCGGCGGGGATGAGCAGATCACTGTGCGCGGCCACGGGCGCGAAGGCCGACTCGGCGACCGTCACCACGGTCAGACCGGCCGCGCGCGCGTACTCCAGCGCCTCCACGACCTCTTTGGGATGGCGGGGCAGCGCGAAGCACATCAGGGCCGTCGCCCCGGCCCGCACCGCCGCGTCGACGCGGTCGGTGAGCATCGAGCCGCCCTCGTCGAGCAGCCGGACGTCGGGGTGGACCTTGGCGGCGAAGTACGCGAAGCCGCGCGCCTGCGAGGAGGCGGCGCGCAGCCCGAGCACGGGCAGCGGCCGGGAGGCGGCGAGCAGTCGTCCGGCGCGCTCCACGGGCGCGGGGTCGGCGAGCAGTCCGGCGAGATGGCGGAGGTTCTCGATCTCGGCCAGGACGGCCTGCTGGTACTCGTTGTACTCCGCGCGCTCCTCGGCCTTCTTCTCCTCCGGGGCGACCTCGCGCAGATGACGGCGCAGGGCGGGGTAGCCGTCGAACCCGAGGGCGACGGCGAAGCGGGTGACGGA
This sequence comes from Streptomyces sp. NPDC048338, assembly GCF_043201055.1. Taxonomy (NCBI): domain Bacteria; kingdom Bacillati; phylum Actinomycetota; class Actinomycetes; order Kitasatosporales; family Streptomycetaceae; genus Streptomyces; species Streptomyces sp. NPDC048338. The sequence goes on along the minus strand of NZ_JBICYQ010000010.1, from coordinate 328,842 downwards.
CGGCTGGCTGACGCCGGCCAGTTCGGCCAGCTCGACGCTGGACAGGAAGGGTACGTCGGCGGCACGACGCACCATGCAGTGCGCGATCCGCCGCTGCGTCGGTGTCAGCCGATGCCCTTCGAAGAGCGCCTGCAGCCGTCCTGCCGGGCTGTCGCTCACACCGTCCCCCTTCGGTTTATTCACCTACCCCGAACTCTGCATGAGGATATGCAGCAGGGCAAGAAGAACCGGGGGTTAGCCCCACTGACTCCGGTGCCGCCCGTCCGTACGGTGACGAGCATGGATTCCCGCGACCCCGCCCGCACCGAAGAGCTCAAGAACGAGCTGGACGCCACCCTGCACGCCCGCCGCGAGCTGGGGACGGAGTACGAGACCGCGCTGATCGAGTCCTTCCTGGGCAAGGTCGAGCAGAGTCTGGACGCCACCATCGACCGCCGGGTGCGGCGCCGGCTCGCCGAGCAGCAGACCTCGGCGGCCCGGGGAGGCCGCTCGCCGGCCGCGGGCCGCGTCGAGGGCTTCGGCGAGCGCTACGGGTTCGGGATCGTCTCGCTCGTGCTGGCTGTCCCGCTCTCCGCGATCGCGGCGGCCCAGGCGGACCTGGAGGGCCTGATCGTGGCCTGGGTGGGCATCGTGGGGGTGAACGCCGTCCACGGCCTCCGGGACCGGCTGCCGGGCCGTCGCACGGACCGGGACGAGGACTTCTGACAGACGTGCCGCCCACCCCGCAGGGGGTGGGCGGCACGGTGGATTGCGCGGGGGCCGCCGCACCCCCATTGCTGGGGGGCGGGACGACGGCGGTCCCCGCGAGGGACACGAACCCGGGTCAGGGCCGGTCTCCGCGTCCGCGGCGTCGTCAGGAGGTCCGGGAGCCGCTCCGTTGTCCTTGACGCCGACATCCACCAATGTGCCTGACGCGTGTTAAGCGGGTGCTGCGGGTACGTGTCGCCCTCGTACCGGTTTCGCGAACACCCGCGCGGGCCGCGTCGCGCTACTTCGCGGTGTGCTTGACGCCACCGTTCGCGAGGAAGGCGAGCAGGTCCTGACGGCTGACGACGCCCGTCGGCTTGCCTTCGACCAGCACGATCGCCGCGTCCGCCGCACCGAGCACGGACATCAGGTCGGCGACGGGCTCGCCGGAGCCGACCTGCGGCAGCGGCGCGCTCATGTGGCGGTCCAGCGGGTCCTCCAGCGAGGCGCGCTTGGTGAACAGCGCGTCGAGGAGCTCGCGCTCGACGACCGAGCCGACGACCTCGGCGGCCATGACGTCGGGGTGACCGGCGCCCGGCTTGACGATGGGCATCTGGGAGACGCCGTACTCGCGCAGGACCTCGATGGCCTGGCCGACCGTCTCCTCCGGGTGCATGTGGACCAGGGAGGGCATGCCGCCGGACTTGTGCCGCAGGACGTCGGCGACGGTGGCGGACTCGGTGTCCTCCAGGAAGCCGTAGTCGGCCATCCACTCGTCGTTGAAGATCTTGGAGAGGTAGCCGCGGCCGGAGTCCGGCAGCAGCACCACCACGACGTCGTCGGGGCCGAGATCCTTGGCGACCTCCAGCGCGGCGACGACCGCCATGCCGCAGGAGCCGCCCACGAGCAGGCCCTCCTCCTTGGCGAGGCGGCGGGTCATCTGGAAGGAGTCCTTGTCGGACACGGCGACGATGCGGTCCGTGACGGACGCGTCGTAGGCGGTGGGCCAGAAGTCCTCACCGACGCCCTCGACGAGGTACGGCCGGCCCGAGCCGCCCGAGTACACCGAGCCCTCGGGGTCGGCGCCGACGACCTCGACGCGGCCGCCGCTGGCCTCCTTCAGGTACTTGCCGGTGCCCGAGATCGTGCCGCCGGTGCCGACGCCCGCAACGAAGTGGGTGATCTTCCCGTCGGTCTGCTCCCACAGCTCGGGACCGGTGGTCTCGTAGTGCGAGCGCGGGTTGTTCGGGTTCGAGTACTGGTCCGGCTTCCAGGCGCCCGGGGTCTCCCGCACGAGGCGGTCCGACACGTTGTAGTACGAGTCGGGGTGCTCGGGGTCGACGGCCGTCGGGCAGACGACGACCTCGGCACCGTAGGCGCGGAGCACGTTGATCTTGTCCGTGGACACCTTGTCGGGGCACACGAAGATGCACTTGTAGCCCTTCTGCTGGGCCACGATGGCGAGGCCGACACCGGTGTTCCCGGACGTCGGCTCGACGATCGTGCCGCCGGGCTTGAGCGCGCCGCTCTCCTCGGCCGCCTCGATCATGCGGATGGCGATCCGGTCCTTGACCGAACCGCCGGGGTTGAAGTACTCGACCTTGGCCAGGACGGTTGCCTGAATGCCGGCCGTGACGCTGTTGAGCTTCACCAGCGGGGTGTTGCCGACGAGGCTGATCATCGAGTCGTGGAATTGCACCGTAATCTCCGGGGTCTCCGTAATGGTGCAGCCAGCGTATGCGTAGTCGGAGCGGGTTACGGGGCAGTTAGATCCTGAACGGCTTTAAGGAGGTGACTGCCCCCATGTCGAGGGCGAGGGTGGCACGGCGGATCGCGGCGGGCGCGGCGTACGGCGGCGGCAGCATCGGGCTGCTCGGAGTGGCCGCCGTGGGCGTCCTGCTGGCCGAGGTCCAGTTGGCGAAGAGGTCGGTGGGAGGCGGGGTCGCACCGCTGCCTCCCGGGGCGGAAGGTCTCTACGGGCGCTCGTTCGGGTCCTCGGACCCCGCCTCCGCGCCGCTGCGGCTGGCCCTTCTGGGTGATTCGACGGCGGCGGGCCAGGGCGTCCGCCGGTCGGGGCAGACGCCGGGGGCCCTGCTGGCCTCGGGACTGGCCGCGGTCGCGGAGCGTCCGGTGGTCCTGCGGAACGTGGCGCTGCCCGGCGCGCGCTCGGACGACCTGGAACGCCAGGTGTCCCTGCTGCTGGCGACTCCGGCGGGGCCGCCGGACGTGTGCGTGATCATGATCGGGGCGAACGACGTCACGCACCGGATGCCGGCGACGGAGTCGGTCCGGTGCCTGGCGACGGCGGTGCGGCGGCTGCGGACGGCGGGCGCGGAGGTCATCGTCGGCACCTGCCCGGATCTGGGCACCATCGAGCCGGTCTACCAGCCGCTGCGCTGGCTGGCGCGGCGGGTGTCGCGGCAGCTGGCGGCCGCGCAGACGATCGTGGTGGTGGAGCAGGGCGGCCGGACGGTCTCGCTGGGCGACCTGCTGGGGCCGGAGTTCGCGGCGAACCCGCGGGAGATGTTCGGGGTGGACAACTTCCACCCCTCGGCCGAGGGGTACGCGACGGCGTCGATGGCGATGCTCCCGACACTGTGCGCGGCGCTGGGCGTCTGGCCGGACACGGACCGGCTGGAGCCGGACCGCCACGAGAACATGCTGCCGGTGGCGAAGGCCGCCGCGGAGGCCGCGCGGGAGGCGGGCACGGAGGTCACGGGCGCCCGGGCGCCGTGGGCCCTGCTCAAGCACCGCAGGCGGCGGCGCCTGCCCGAGGCGGCGCCCGAGGCGGCGCCCTCGGAGGCGGACGCCCACCACCCGTGACGGGGCGCGCCCGCGGGACGGGCGGGGGGCGCGGCGGGCGCCGTCACGGGCAGCGGGCGGGGCGGGCGGAGGGCCGCCCCGCCCGGCCAAGTGAGCGCTCGCTTAGAAAAGAGTCGGGCATCACACCGTCTGCACGGTGACCGAGGCGATACGTACAGGTAACTTCCCCTTCAGTCCTGCCAGAACCGCACCCCAGAACCCTCATGGAGCCGTGATGCCCGAAGCCGTCATCGTCTCGACCGCCCGCTCCCCCATCGGCCGGGCCTTCAAGGGCTCCCTGAAGGACCTGCGCCCCGACGACCTCACCGCGACCATCGTCCAGGCCGCTCTCGCCAAGGTCCCCGAGCTGGACCCGCGCGACATCGACGACCTGATGCTCGGCTGCGGTCTTCCCGGTGGCGAGCAGGGCAACAACCTGGGCCGCATCGTCGCCGTGCAGATGGGGATGGACCACCTGCCCGGCTGCACGGTCACCCGCTACTGCTCGTCGTCCCTGCAGACCTCCCGCATGGCGCTGCACGCCATCAAGGCGGGCGAGGGCGACGTCTTCATCTCGGCCGGTGTCGAGATGGTGTCGCGCTTCGTGAAGGGCAACTCCGACTCGCTGCCCGACACGCACAACCCGTACTTCGCCGAGGCGGAGGCCCGTACGGCCGCGGTCGCCGAGTCCGAGGGTTCGACCTGGCACGACCCGCGCGAGGACGGCATCGTCCCGGACGCGTACATCGCCATGGGCCAGACCGCGGAGAACCTGGCGCGCCTGAAGGGCATCAGCCGTCAGGAGATGGACGAGTTCGGCGTCCGGTCGCAGAACCTCGCCGAGCAGGCCATCAAGAACGGCTTCTGGGAGCGCGAGATCACCCCGGTGACGACGCCGGACGGCACGGTCGTCTCCGCGGACGACGGCCCGCGCGCCGGCGTCACCCTGGAGGGTGTCCAGGGCCTCAAGCCGGTCTTCCGCCCCGACGGCCTGGTGACGGCGGCGAACTGCTGCCCGCTGAACGACGGCGCCGCGGCGCTCGTGATCATGTCCGACACGAAGGCGCGCGAGCTCGGTCTGACGCCGCTCGCCCGCATCGTCTCGACCGGCGTCTCGGGCCTGTCCCCCGAGATCATGGGCCTCGGCCCGGTGGAGGCCTCCAAGCAGGCCCTCAAGCGCGCGGGTCTGACCATCGGCGACATCGACCTGGCCGAGATCAACGAGGCGTTCGCCGCGCAGGTGATCCCGTCGTACCAGGACCTGGGTCTGGATCTGGACAAGGTGAACGTGAACGGTGGCGCCATCGCCGTCGGCCACCCCTTCGGCATGACGGGTGCCCGCATCACCGGCACGCTGATCAACAGCCTCCAGTTCCACGACAAGCAGTTCGGCCTGGAGACGATGTGCGTGGGCGGCGGCCAGGGCATGGCGATGGTCATCGAGCGGCTGAGCTGAGCCGGAGCGGAGGGTAGGGGTCGCCCGAGGCACGAGGGCGGCACCTGCCCGCAGCGGTGGCGAAGCACAGCGCGACCCGACAGATCGAGCGGCTGAGCTGAGCCGGAGCGGAGGGTAGGGGTCGCCCGAGGCACGAGGGCGGCACCTGCGCCCCGTGTCGGGGGCGGTCGTGGGTGGTTCGGTGCGGTCGGGCACCGGCAGCGCTCCCATGGCCTGCCTGCGGGGATTCCAACCGTCCCGCGTCCCAGCCGTGACCGAATCTCCCCCAGGATGTGACCTACGTCCCGGGGGAGAGTCGTTTCTGCAGGTCACGGCCGCATCGGGACTAAACACCGGGCACAAATACCTGTCCAATTCGTGACGTAATGCACTGACAGGAGGTACACCCTCAGGTCAAGCTGATGTAGGAAGTCGGGGGGATCGACTCGGAATCGGGAGTACGTCAGTGAGCGCCATGTCTCTTGCCCTGCTGGTGACCACGGCCGCCGCCACGGCCGTGGGCGCCGCCGCCCTGCACGCTGCCCACGGTCTCCGTAAGCAGGTCGCCGCTCTGCGTAGCGAACTCGCCTCCGCACACGGCGTTTCCGTGCCGCACGCGCGGCAGTCGCCCGCCGCCGAGATACGCGCCGCGGTCGCCGAGGCGCTGGCCGAGGAGCGGGAGCGGGAGCTCGCCGAGGCGCGCGCCTTCTGGGCCGCCCAGGAGACCCGGGACTCCGCCGACGCCCCCTCGCTGCTCGGCGGTCTGTCGGGCTCCGGCGAGGACGCCCCCTTCTTCGTGCCGCGCCAGGCCGACTTCGTGGGCCTGGAGGCGATGGCACTGGAGGCGATGGAGGCCGAGGCCGCCGCGCTCGACGGGGTCGCCGCCGAGAGCGTCCTGGAGGAGTTCCCCGAGCTGACCGAGTACGCCGAGGACTCCCCGGAGCTCGCCGCGGCCCGCCGCCGGCACCCCTCGCACCCCGACTTCGTGCCGGTGCAGACACCCGTCGTGACCGACCACGAGCGCACGGTGGCCCGTCTCGAGGAACTCGCCGACACGGCCACCGCGCTGACCGACGTCCGCCCCGGACCTCTCGGCACCCTCGACGTGTACGTCTTCGCCGACGGCACCACGCTCTGCATGACCCCCGGCCACCGCGAGACCGCCGAGCGCCTCGCCGAGGCCCTGCGCGCGGGCCACACTCCGGTCCTGCTGGGCGGTTCGGGCATCTCCGGCGCCTACGCCCTGACCTTCTCCTGTGGCGACACCGAGAACGTCTACATCCTGGCGGACCGGGTCATCGCCTCGCTCTGACCGGAGCGACGCACCGGCGCGACGCGGCGCGCGGCCGCCGGCACATCACGCCGCGCACTCCGGGCGGACGGCTACAGCCCCGCCCGGCGCTCCGCCTCACGGACCAGCCCCACGGCCTCGTCCCGTTCCCTCTCCCGGGAATCGGCCGGGGCCGTTCGCAGGATTTCGGCCAGATCGTGCCCGGCGACCGCGAGTTGGTCCGCGACGGCGAAGACCCCCGCGTCCGGGATGACCCGGCGGGGGCCGTCCGGCTCCTCGATCCGCTGCGCGCGCAGCGCCAACTGCCTTGCCAGCTCCAGTCCTTCGGCGGCGGCGCCACGCTGGAGGCGGCTCTGCGGGGCGGCCCGCAGGCGGTCGGCGAACCGCTCGACGGCGGCGTTCAGCTCACTCGTATCAAGCACTCCGCGACCCTACGCGCCCTCCAGGGACTGTTGCCAACGGGCGAACGGTCAGGCACGGTGACGGGAAGGAGCACACGGCAACACGCGTCCGGAGGCGCCGATGTCCCACGCTTTCTCCGAAGAGACCCATCGCAACCTGCTCGCCCGCATCCCCCATTGCACCGGTCGTGAAGTCTCCGACTGGCTTCGCACCGTCGAGGAAGGCCCTTCTCTCGTCCGCTTCGAGGAGAAGGTCAGCTGGCTCCGGGGGGCGCACGACCTCGCGTACGGCCACGCGAAGGCGATCGTCCACGAGTACGACCTTCGTCGAGCGGCCCGCCGGCTGCTCTGACCGGGAAGCCGCCGAAACCGGCGGACACCCGCACCCCGTCCCCTTCAGGGCTCGAAGGCCCGCCCGGCAGCACCCCGGGCGGGCCTTCGGGCGTCCGGCCGCACACCCGCCGGCCCCGCGCCTCCCGCCCGGCCGCACTCCCCCGCGCACGGCACGCGGAAGGGCCCGCCCGGCGGGATGCCGGACGGGCCCTTCTCCTGTGCTCACGGGGCGGCCCTCGGCCGCCCGCGGGTGCGTCAGTCGTCGCCCTGCAGGATCGACAGCAGACGCAGCATCTCCAGGTAGATCCACACCAGGGTCATGGTGAGGCCGAAGGCCGCCAGCCAGGACTCCTCGCGCGGGGCGCCGTAGGTCACGCCGTCCTCGACCTGCTTGAAGTCCAGGGCGAGGAAGCAGGCACCGAGGATGATGCCGATCACGCCGAAGAGGATGCCCAGGCCGCCGCTGCGGAAGCCCAGGCCGTCGCCGGCGCCGTCGAAGAGGGAGAACAGCGCGTTGACGGCCATCAGCAGGACGAAGCCGATCGCCGCCGCCATCACGAAGCCGTAGAAGCGGCGCGTGACGCGGATCCAGCGCATCTTGTAGGCGATCAGCACGCCGGCGAAGACCGCCATCGTGCCGAGCACCGCCTGCGCGACCACACCGGGCGAGATGTAGGTCGAGACCGCGGCGGAGATCACGCCGAGGAAGACGCCCTCGAACGCGGCGTAGGCCAGGATGATCGCCGGCGAGGCCTTGCGCTTGAACGACTGGACCATGGCCAGGACGAAGGCGACCAGGGCGGCGCCGATGGCGATGCCGTACGACTTGCCGATGTTGGCCTCGTCGACCGGAAGCAGGAACCACGACAGGGCCGCGGTGATCACGACGGTGCCGAGCGTCATGGCCGTACGGCTCACGACGTCGTCGATCGTCATCACGTCGCCGCGGGTCTGCGGCGGGGCGGCGTACTGGGTGTCCTGGGTCGCGTACGGGTTCGTCGCGTAGGGGTTGCCCGTGCCCTGGGCATACGGGTTCGTACCGACGGCGGGGCCCCCGGCCTGCGGCTGCTGCGCGTTGAAGCCGGCGGGGCCGTGGTCGCGGCTGAACCCCCGTCGCGAGAAGACCGGGTTACTGCTCCTCATCTCACTCCTCCATGGCCGCACTGCGCAGCCTTGCGTCAAGAGTAATGCGGAAGCAAAAGAATCACCCTAGTGCTCGGGGAGGATCTTTTTCACGATCACGGTGAACCCGAGGGCGGGACGAGGGGGGAACTGTGCCCGGAACCGGACTCGAACCGGTACGGCCCGAAGGCCAGCGAGGTTTAAGCTCGCCGTGTCTGCATTCCACCATCCGGGCATGGCGTGCGTCGCCGCGTTGGCACATGAGCCTATCGGGACGCCTCCCCCGTTCAGCCGAACAGCGGCCCGATGTTGTCTTATTTTATTGAGGTCTGAGGGTGTGTCAGTGCAGGTGGGGGCCCCATCGGCAAACTGTGACGGGGCTCGCAGGCGCAAAGGTGTACACCTCGGAATGACGGAAAGTCGCCGCCCTGTGGCGCACTCCCCCACGGGGTACCCGGTCGAGGAGCACTCCCGGGGGACCACTCGGGGTTCCCGTCATACCTCAGGAGGACAGGGCGGCCCGCCGATGCGACTCCAGGCTGCCCCGGGAACGGGCATGTGGACGGACGACCCGGGCCGGAACGACCGACACGATGGAGTGGTTCCCGAACAGCCGAAGTGACAGGAGTCCCTCCTCGTGAAGACCACCACCACCGTGCCCCGCGCCACCGCGGTGGCAGCCCGCGCCACGGATCTCTCGAAGGTCTACGGACAGGGCGAGACCCAGGTGGTCGCACTCGACCGGGTCTCCGTGGACTTCCGGCAGGCCGAGTTCACCGCGATCATGGGCCCCTCAGGTTCCGGCAAGTCCACCCTGATGCACTGCGTCGCCGGGCTGGACTCCTTCAGCTCCGGCTCCGCCCGCATCGGCGACACCGAGCTCGGCACCCTGAAGGACAAGCAGCTGACGCAGCTGCGCCGGGACAAGATCGGCTTCATCTTCCAGGCGTTCAACCTGCTCCCGACGCTGACCGCGCTGGAGAACATCACCCTGCCGATGGACATCGCGGGCCGCCGGCCCGACAAGCAGTGGGTGGAGCAGGTCATCGACATGATCGGCCTGTCCGGCCGGCTCGGCCACCGTCCCGCGCAGCTCTCCGGCGGCCAGCAGCAGCGCGTCGCCGTGGCCCGTGCCCTGGCCTCCAAGCCCGAGATCATCTTCGGTGACGAGCCCACCGGAAACCTGGACTCGCGCTCCGGCGCCGAGGTGCTGGGCTTCCTGCGGAACTCGGTGCGAGAACTGGGCCAGACGGTCGTCATGGTCACCCACGACCCGGTCGCCGCCTCCTACGCGGACCGCGTCGTCTTCCTCGCGGACGGCCGGATCGTCGACGAGATGATCGCCCCGACGGCGGACGGCGTGCTCGACCGCATGAAGGCCTTCGACGCCAAGGGCCGTACGAGCTGAGGCCACGCCGCCACCCCGCCGCGCCCGTCCCGGGCCGCGGCCCGGAGCCCCGCCCGCGCGGGTCCTTCCCGGCGGCGCCGTCCTCCCCCTCGCCCTCCTCCGCCCCCGCCCGACGCGCCCCGGCGCCTCGCGGCCGGCCCCACTCCAGGACACCCACCATGTTCCGTACCGCCTTGCGCAACGTGCTCGCGCACAAGGCCAGGCTGCTGATGACCGTGCTCGCCGTGATGCTCGGCGTCGCCTTCGTCTCCGGCACGCTGGTCTTCACCGACACGCTCTCCGGCGCCTTCCGCAACCAGTCCGCCAAGAGCTACGACGACGTCGCCGTCTCGGTCAGCGCCGCGGCGAACCAGGCCGACCCGGTCGAGACGCCGGGCCTGTCCGAGCAGACCCGGCAGAAGATCGCCGCCATCGACGGCGTCGCCACGGCCACCGGCCGGGTCAGCGGCTTCGCCGGCGTCCCGGACAAGGCCGGCAAGCTGATCGGCTCCGGCTGGTCCAACAAGGGCGGCAACTTCGCCCCCGGCGGGAACGGCGAGGACGCCTCGTACGCCTTCACCGCCGGTACCGGCCCGGTGGAGGACGACGAGATCGCCCTCGACAAGGAGACCGCCGGCAAGGGCGGCTACCAGGTCGGCGACCGCGTCCGCGTGGCCACCAACGGCCCGGTCGAGACCTACACCCTCGCCGGTGTCTTCACCACCGAGGACGGCGCGGTCAACGCCGGCGGCAGCCTCGTGCTGTTCGACACCGCCAAGGCGCAGAAGCTGTACCTCCGCCCCGGCTTCTTCTACGACATCACCGTCGCCGGCAAGCCGGGCGCGGACGACGAGAAGATCCTCACCGCCGTGCGGAAGGTCGTCGGCGACTCGGCCGACGCCCAGACCGGCCAGGCCCTCGCCGACCAGCAGGCCAAGGACATCGAGTCCGGTCTCGGCGCGCTCAACCAGATGCTGCTCGGCTTCGCCGGCATCGCGCTCTTCGTCGGTGTCTTCCTGATCTCCAACACCTTCACCATGCTGGTCGCCCAGCGCACCAAGGAGCTCGCGCTGATGCGCGCCGTCGGCGCCTCGCGCAAGCAGATCACCCGGTCCGTGCTGGCCGAGGCCGGTCTGGTCGGACTCGTCGCGTCCGTCGTCGGCTTCGGGCTCGGCATCGGTCTCGCGGTGGCCCTGCGGGCCGGCATGAACGCCTTCGGCCTCAAGGTCCCGGACGGCGAGCTGGTCGTCGGCACCACCCCGCTGGTCTCGGCCCTCGCCGTCGGCGTGCTGATCACGATGCTGGCCGCGTGGCTGCCGGGCCGCCGGGCCGCGAAGATCCCGCCGGTCGCCGCGATGAGCAGCGTCCACGCGGTCGCCACCACCAAGTCCCTGGTCGTCCGCAACACGCTCGGCGCGATCATCACCGGTGCCGGTGCGCTCGCCATCGTCCTGGGCGCCGGCAAGGGCGGCGACGAAGGCCGGATGCTGATCGCCGGAGGGGCCTTCCTCTGCCTCATCGGTGTGATCGTGCTGATCCCGCTGCTCTCCCGCCCGGTGATCGCGCTGACGCGGCCGGTCCTGAAGCCCTTCGGCGTGGCCGGCTCGCTGGCCGGGCAGAACGCGGTCCGCAACCCGCGCCGCACCGGCGCCACGGCCTCCGCGCTCGCCATCGGCCTCACCCTGGTCACCGGTCTGTCCGTGCTCGGTGCCACGGTCGGCTCGGCCGTGGACCGGATGACGACCGACCAGATCAAGGCCGACTACATGATCACCATGGCCAGCGGCGAGGGCCTCAACCAGGCCGCGCTGGACGCCGTGGAGAAGACCCCCGGCGCGACGGCGGTCTCGCCGCAGCAGGCCGGCTGGGTCCGGCTGAAGGACGACTTCACGTCCGTCTCCGGTGTCACCCCGGGTGACGTCGAGAAGGTCCTCAACCTCCATGTGGTCGCCGGTTCGCTGGGCTCCCTGGCCGACGGCCGGGTCGCGGTGGCCGACAAGACCGCCGGGAACAACGGCTGGAAGGTCGGCTCGACCCTGCCGGTGGAGTTCTCCGACAAGAAGAAGGGCGAGCTGAAGGTCGGCGCGATCTTCGAGGAGAGCGAGTTCGTCTCGCCGCTGGTCCTCGACAGCGGGATCCTCAACCGGCACGACCCCGAGCCGTACATCCCGCAGATCTTCGTGAAGATGGACGGCGGCCCGTCCGCCGCGGCCGAGAAGGCCGTCGTGACGGCCCTCGGCGACAACCCGGCCATGACGGTCATGGACCAGAAGGACATCCGCGACTCGTTCGGCGGCGTCATCAACATGATGCTGAACATCATGTACGGCCTGCTGGCGATGGCCCTGATCATCGCGGTGCTGGGCGTCGTGAACACCCTGGCCATGTCGGTCTTCGAGCGTCAGCAGGAGATCGGCATGCTGCGGGCGATCGGCCTGGACCGGCGCCGGGTGAAGCGCATGGTACGGCTGGAGGCCGTGGTCATCTCGCTGTTCGGCGCGGTGGTCGGCATCGGGCTGGGCTCGTTCCTCGGCTGGGCGATCGGCGAGACCCTGAAGAACAGCCTGCCGGACTACGCCCTGGTGCTGCCGTGGGACCGGATCGCCGTCTTCCTGGTGCTGGCCGGACTCGTCGGTGTGCTGGCCTCCCTGTGGCCGGCCCGCAGCGCGGCGAAGCTGAACATGCTGGCCGCGATCAAGGCCGAGTGACGGCTCCTCCGGCACGAGGAAGGGCCGGGTCCCCCACGACGGGGACCCGGCCCTTCCTCGTACTCGCGGACGAGGACCTGTCTCAGCGCCTCTCGTCCCAGACCCGGGGGCGCAACGGCACACCGGACGTGCCCGGCCCCGGAGTACGGACCGCCAGGAACTGGTTCACGCCGATCCGGTTGCGCTCGAAGGAGACGGCGGAGGCGGCCATGTAGAGCCGCCAGATCCTCGCCCGGCCGGGCGAGGTGCTCCGCACCGCCCGGGGCCAGTCGCTCTCCAGGTTCGCGACCCAGCGGCGCAGCGTGAGGGCGTAGTGCTCGCGCAGCGCCTCCACGTCGCGGACCTCGAAGCCGGCGTCCTCCAGCAGCGTGAGGGTGCGTCCCATGGGGGCCAGCTCACCGTCGGGGAAGACGTAGGCGTCGATGAACTCGTCGACGCGGTAGGCGGCTTCGTCCGGTTCGGGGCGGCGCGAGATCTGGTGGTTGAGCAGCCGGCCGCCCGGCTTCAGCAGGTCGTACAGCGTGTCGGCGTACTCGCGGTAGCGGACCGCGCCGACGTGCTCGGCCATGCCGATCGAGGAGATCGCGTCGAACGGGCCGTCCGTGACGTCGCGGTAGTCCTGGACCCTGATCTCGATCCGGTCGGTCAGGCCCTCCTCGGCGATCCGCTTGCGGGCGTAGACGGCCTGCTCGCGGGAGAGGGTGACACCGACGACCCGGGCGCCGTACTCGCGGGCCGCGTGGACGGCCATGGAGCCCCAGCCGCACCCGACGTCGAGGAGCCGGTCGCCCTCCTTCAGGTCCAGCTTGCGCGCGATGAGGTCCAGCTTGTCGCGCTGGGCGTCCTCCAGGGTGCCGCCCTCGGTCCAGTAGGCGCAGGAGTAGACCATGGAAGGGCCGAGGACCAGTTCGTAGAAGTCGTTGCCCACGTCGTAGTGGTGACTGATCGCCTGCTTGTCGCGCCGCTTGCTGTGGCGGGAGCCGGTGCGCCGCCGGATCTCCTCGGCGGGCGGAGCCGGGGGCGGCAGGAGCCCGGCGAGTCTCAGCAGGCCGCCGGCCGCGGCCCGCACCTTCGGGTCGCGTACGGACTCCAGGGCGCTCCTGGCCTCCTCGCCGCGCTCCCAGACCAGTCCGGCCAGCCGGTCCACGACCTCGTACAGGTCGCCCTCGACGTCGATCTCGCCGGACACCCAGGCGCGGGCCAGGCCGAGTTCACCGGGCCGCCAGACGAGCCGGCGCAGGGCGCGGCGCTGCCGGACGATCAGGACGGGGCCGCCCGAGGGGCCGGCCTCACTGCCGTCCCAGGCCCGCAGTCGGACCGGGAACGGGACGCCGAGCAGGTCCTCGGCGAGTGTCGTCAGCCGCGATGCGGCGTCGGCCATGGTGCACACCTCCGTGATGTCGTGCCCCAGAAATGCTCGTCACCACGTAAACACCCTCCGTAGGCCGAAGCAGTCCCGAACCAGCGCAACGAGTCGGCAAAACACCCGGGCGGACATGCCGAAGGGCCGTCCGCACCACGGATGGCGGACGACCCTTCGGCATTCACGGACATGCGGGTCCTGCGGGTACCACGGGAGGGCTAGGAGGCCTTGGCCTTCTCCTGGCTCGCGGCGGCGGCCGGAGCAGGGGCGGGCTTGGCCGCCTCGTAGAACTCCTCGCGCGGCGTCTCCATGGCGCCGAGGGAGACGACCTCGCGCTTGAGGAACATCGCGAGGGTCCAGTCGGCGAAGACGCGGATCTTGCGGTTCCAGGTGGGCACGGCCAGACCGTGGTAGCCACGGTGCATGTACCAGGCGAGACGGCCCTTGAGCTTGATCTTCATCTTGCCCATGACGATCATCGCGACGCCCTTGTGGAGGCCGAGGCCCGCCACCGCGCCCTTGTTCGCGTGGCTGTACTCCGCCTGCGGGAAGCCCCGCATGCCGGAGACCACGTTGTCACCGAGGACCTTCGCCTGACGCAGCGCGTGCTGGGCGTTCGGCGGGCACCAGGCGTTCTCCACACCGGCCTTGCGGGCGGCGAGGTCCGGAACCTGGGCGTTGTCGCCCGCGGTCCAGATGTAGTCGGTGCCGGTGACCTGGAGGGTCGGCTGGGCGTCCACGTGGCCGCGGGGGCCGAGCGGGAGGCCGAAGCGGGCGAGCGCCGGGTTCGGCTTCACGCCGGCGGTCCAGACGATCGTGTTGGAGTCGACCTCGAGGCCGTTCTTCAGCACGACGTGGCCGTCGACGCAGGAGTCCATGGACGTCGAGAGGTAGATCTCGATGCCGCGGCCCTCGAGGTGCTCCTTGCCCCAGCGGCCCAGCTCCGGGCCGACCTCGGGAAGGATCTTGTCGGCGGCGTCGACCAGGATGAAGCGCATGTCCTCGCGCTTCACGTTGGTGTAGTACTTCGCCGCGTCGCGGGCCATGTCCTCGACCTCGCCGATGGTCTCCGCGCCGGCGAAGCCGCCGCCCACGAAGACGAAGGTCAGCGCCTTGCGGCGGACCTCCTCGTCGGTCGTGGAGTCAGCCTTGTCGAGCTGCTCCAGGACGTGGTTGCGAAGGCCGATGGCCTCCTCGACACCCTTCATACCGATGCCCTGCTCGGCGAGGCCGGGGATCGGGAAGGTGCGGGAGACCGCGCCCATCGCGATGACCAGGTAGTCGAAGGGCAGGTCGTAGGCCTCGCCGACGAGCGGCGCGACCGTGGCGACCTTGCGGTCCTGATCGATGGTGGTGACGCGACCGGTGAGCACCTCGGCTCCGCGCACGACGCGTCGCAGCGGGACGACGACGTGACGCGGGGAGATGCTGCCTGCGGCGGCTTCGGGGAGGAAGGGCTGGTACGTCATGTACGAGCGCGGGTCGACGACCGTGACGGTCGCCTCTCCGTAACGCATCTTCTTGAGAATGCGTCGAGCTGCGTACAGGCCTACGTACCCACCGCCTACTACGAGGATCCTGGGACGCTCCGTGGTGCTCATGCCATCGAGTATCCACCCCTCCGAGGGGGGTCGCTCGTGCGCCCCTTCACAAGCTCTCCGGGTACCTCTGCTACACTCCGCGCCCCACGTGACCCAGGTCATGAGCAGCAAAGGAACCACGGGGTCGGGGCGGACGTTGTTCACCCCTTGTGAACTGGCCTGGAGAGCACTCGTTAACGCTGAACCACAGGGTGCGTTCACGCGATGGAAACATGGTGCGAAGCGGCCCCCGCACCTACGAAAGAGTCCCCGCAGGGCCCCTGGAGGCCCGAATGGCCCTCTGCGGCCCCCACGGGGACTCTTTTCCTTGTGAAGAACTTCACGAACTTTCCCGGCGGGGCCTCTCGGGCCGCGTCACCGGGCGCCCGTTATGCCACGGAGAGGGCGATCCCGTCCAGGATGTCGTGCTCGCTGACGACGACCTCGCGGGCCCCGGTCCGCTCCATGATCTCCAGCAGGACCAGCGCCCCGGCGGCGATGACGTCGACCCGCCCCGGGTGGATGACGGCGATCGCCGCGCGCTCGTCGTGGGTGGAGGCGAGCAGGCGCTCGACGACGGCGGCGACCTGGTCCCGGGAGATCCGGGAGTGGTGGATTCGCTCGGAGTCGTACTCCTCCAGACCCAGCGCGATCGCGGCGACCGTGGTCACCGAGCCGGCGAGCCCGACGAGGGTCCCGGCCGCGGCGACCGGGACGGTCTCCTCGGCCAGCGCCAGGGCGGCCCGGACGTCCGCGCGGATCGCGTCGACCTCCGCGGCGGCCGGCGGATCGCTGCGGACGTGGCGCTCGGTCAGCCGGACGCAGCCGATGTCGACGGACCGGGCGGCCTCGACGTGGCGGTTGCCGACGACGAACTCGGTGGAGCCGCCGCCGATGTCCACGACCAGGTACTTCTCGGTGCCGGACAGCTCGCCGGTGGCGCCGGTGAAGGAGAACTCGGCCTCCTGGTCGCCGGTGATCACCTCGGGCTCGACGCCCAGGATGTCCTTGACCCCGGCGACGAACTCGTCGCGGTTCTCGGCGTCGCGGGACGCGGAGGTGGCCACGAAGCGGACCTTCTCGGCGCCGAGCTCCCGGATCACCTCGGCGTAGGCGCGGCACGCGGCGAAGGTGCGCTCCAGGGCCTCCGGGGCGAGCCGGCCGGTCCGGTCGACGCCCTGGCCGAGGCGCACGATCGTCATCCGCCGGTCCAGCTCGACCAGTTCGCCCGTCCCGGGGTGGACGTCGGCGACCAGCAGGCGGATGGAGTTGGTACCGCAGTCGATGCCCGCGACCCGGGTCACTTCCCCTCCTCTTCCGCGTCCTTGTCGGCGCACGGCGTGACGCAGGGGCCCTTGGCCCACCACTCGGGCAGCATCGCGAGGGCCTCGTCGCCCAGCGGGTTCACGCCGGGGCCGGCGGCCAGCGAGTGTCCGACGAGGACGTGCAGGCACTTCACCCGGTCCGGCATGCCGCCGGCGCTCGGGAAGCCCTCCAGGACCTCGATGGCGTCGCGGCGCGCGATGTAGTCCTCGTGCGCGGCCCGGTAGGCGGCGGCGAGCTCCGGGTCGGTCCCCAGCCGGGCCTGCATCTCCTTCATGACCCCGTTGGCCTCCAGGGTGCCGATGGCCGAGGCCGCGCGAGGGCAGGTCAGGTAGTACGTGGTGGGGAAGGGGGTGCCGTCCGGGAGCCGCGGCGCGGTCTCGACGACGTCCGGGTTGCCGCAGGGGCAGCGGTGCGCGATGGCGCGCAGTCCCCGGGGCGGGCGGCCGAGCTGGTCCTGGAAGGCGGCGACGTCCGCGTCGGTGGGCTCGGTGCGTGCGGTCTGCGGAGGGGGCGTTTGCATGCCTGCGTCTGTCTTCTCGTCGGGGGCGGTTCGGTGCGGTGCGGTGGTCGGGCGACCGGCGGACGGGCGCGCGGGGCGCCGCGGCGCGGTGCCATTGTCTCGCGTCGCGGGGTCAGCGGGCCGCGTCGGCGTGGTCGACGCCCTCCCAGAGGTGGGAGTACCAGGGCTGTCCGGCCTCGCCCTGCTCGGTGCGGCGGGCCCGCTCGGCGTCGGGGTCGTTGACGGTGAAGCCGGTCTCGCCGGGCACGACGTAGTGCAGGTGCTCGCGGGCGAGGCGGCGGACGTACGCCGGGTCCTGGAGCCGGGCCTTCTCGTCCCTCAGCTGCTCGACCCGGTCGGCGGCCTCGGCGGCCTGGCGCTCCTGGTCGGCGATCTCGCTCCGCTGGGAGACGTACTGCCGCATCGGGTAGGCGAGCGCCACCACGAGCGAGCAGACGATCAGGGCCAGGAAGGCCGCGCGGCCGGTGAGCCGGGAGCGGCGCGCCTGACGGCGTGTCTGGGAGCGGTAGACGCGGGCGGCGGTCTGCTCGCCGAGCAGCCTGATCCGGGTCGCGGTCGAGAACCGGTCCCGGTCCTTCGCTGCCATGGTCTGCGCCTCCCCTGTTCCGGGCTCCGTCCGGGCGCGCTTCCCGGTAGCGGAAGCAGAGCCGTCCCCGCACACGGTACGGGACCGAGTGCGGGGACGGCCGGAACTGCCGGGTGTGAAGCCGTCAGCCCTTGAAACGCGGGAAGGCGCTGCGGCCCGCGTAGACCGCGGCGTCGTCGAGGATCTCCTCGATGCGCAGCAGCTGGTTGTACTTGGCGACGCGCTCGGAGCGGGCCGGGGCGCCGGTCTTGATCTGGCCGCAGTTGGTGGCGACGGCCAGGTCGGCGATGGTGACGTCCTCGGTCTCGCCGGAGCGGTGGGACATCATGCACTTGAAGCCGCTGCGCTGCGCCAGCTCGACGGCGTCCAGCGTCTCGGTCAGCGAGCCGATCTGGTTGACCTTGACCAGGAGGGCGTTCGCGGAGCCCTCCTCGATGCCACGGGCCAGACGCTCGGGGTTGGTGACGAACAGGTCGTCGCCGACCAGCTGCACCTTGGAGCCGAGCTTCTCGGTGATGACCTTCCAGCCGGCCCAGTCGTCCTCGAACAGCGGGTCCTCGATGGAGACCAGCGGGTACGCGGCGACGAGCTCCTCGTAGTACTCGGTCATCTCGGCGGCGGAGCGGGCCTTGCCCTCGAACTCGTACTTGCCGTCCTTGTAGAACTCGGAGGCGGCGCAGTCGAGGGCGAGCGCGATGTCCTTGCCGGGGACGTAGCCGGCCTGCTTGATCGCCTCGAGGATGAGGTCGAGCGCGGCGCGGTTGGAGTCCAGGTTCGGGGCGAAGCCGCCCTCGTCGCCGAGACCGGTGGACAGGCCCTTGGTCTTCAGGACGGACTTGAGGGTGTGGTAGACCTCGGTGCCCCAGCGCAGGGCCTCGGAGAAGGACTCCGCGCCGATCGGCGCGATCATGAACTCCTGGATGTCCACGTTGGAGTCGGCGTGCGAGCCGCCGTTCAGGATGTTCATCATCGGAACGGGCAGCAGGTGCGCGTTCGGGCCGCCGAGGTAGCGGAACAGCGGCAGGTCGGAGGCCTCGGAGGCGGCGTGCGCGACGGCGAGGGAGACGCCGAGGATGGCGTTGGCGCCGAGCGAGGACTTGTCCGGGGTGGCGTCCAGGTCGAACATCGCCTGGTCGATCAGGCGCTGCTCGGTGGCGTCGTAGCCGACGAGCTCCGGGCCGATCTGCTCGATGACGGCGAGGACGGCCTTCTCGACACCCTTGCCGAGGTAGCGGTTGGGGTCACCGTCGCGGAGCTCGAGAGCCTCGAACGCACCGGTGGAGGCGCCGGACGGAACGGCAGCACGGCCGGTGCTGCCGTCGTCGAGGCCGACCTCGACCTCGACCGTGGGGTTGCCTCGGGAGTCCAGGATTTCCCGGGCTACGACGACGTCGATGGACGGCACGAGCATCTCCTTCTGGGATGTGACGCTAGATGTGACGCAAGAGCCGTGCAGGGTCGCTTGGCCTTGCGACAAGAGCCTAACCGGCTCGGAGGCTCCGGCCAGCCGGGCGCCCGCCCGCTGGGACGAAAAAGGACCCGAGGGCATGCATAAAGGGGCGAAGGGACCCGAAGCTACCGATCGGTAACGCGAAGAACCCCGACCCGGCGCGCACGGGGGAGGGCGCGCCGGGCCGGGGTGGTCACCGCGGGAGGGTCACAGGACCCGGTGAGCCGCCGGACTCACACGGGCCGCCGGGCTCACTTCAGGTGGAGCTGCTGGCCCGGGTAGATCAGGTCGGCGTCCTCGACGACGTCCTTGTTGAGCTCGAAGAGCTTCGCCCAGCCGCCCTTGACCTTCTGCGCGGCGGCGATCTTGCTCAGGGTGTCGCCGGCGGCGACCTTGTACTCGCCGTCGCCCTTCTTGACCTTCTTGCCGGTCGGGGTGGTGACGGTCTTCTTCGACTCGGCCTTCTTCGGCGTCGCCTTCGGGGCCGTGCGCTGCTCGCTGCGGGTGGTCGGCTGCTCGGCCTTGCGCTCCGGCGCCGGGGCGCTCTCGGCGGTGCCACCGGTGTACGCGGCGCCGGACAGGCCCACGCCGCAGCTCGGCCACGCGCCCTTGCCCTGGCCGGCCAGGACCTTCTCGGCGATCGTGATCTGCTGGGACTTCGACGCCTGGTCGGCGCTGGCCGCGAAGGCGGTGCCACCGTAGGCGGCCCAGGTGGAGGCCGAGAACTGCAGGCCGCCGTAGTAGCCGTTGCCCGTGTTGATGGACCAGTTGCCACCGGACTCGCACTGGGCGACGGCGTCCCACTCGGAGGCGGTCGCGGCCGAGGCGGACCCGGCGGTCATGAGCGGGGCGGCGACGGCGACGCCCGCCACACCGGCGAGAGCGATGGCACGGGTGGCCTTGGAGGAACGACGGTGTTTGCCCTTGGCGGAAAACAGCATGGGAATTCTCCTCACCGACGCCTGCGAGGTGAGCTGTCGGGTTCGGGCCATGTGAGTTGCCCGGCCACGTGACGAGCACGCGGCTTCACCCCGAGCCGGGATTCCGGCCGTCTGTCTCAACGGCCGGGACCGGCACTTACCTTGGGTCCCCCGCTCCTGCCTACGGCGCTTGCGCGACGACTGTTCCCCTCGACCGGCGGCAGGATTCGGCGTTACCGGTCGACGGGGCCCGCGGTGGCGAGCGGTCCCGACCGTAGACACAGACCTCACGAAGTTCAAAGAAGGCCAAAACGGCCAAATCGCCCCTCCCTGCACCCCCATGAGGGGTGTTTACGCAGGTGAGGGGCGATCGGAGCAAACTTTGCGGACGTGACACGCCAAGCGGGACGAAGAGACTCATGTCTCACTTAGACAGAACGGACATAAGTCCTCGAACTACCCCTGGGTTTCCACGGGTTCCTCGCTCAAGTCGAGGCTCTGACCAGGCAGGATGAGGTTTGGGTCGGCACCCACCGTCTGACGGTTGGCGTCGTAGAGGGCGGTCCAACCGCCGGGCAGCTCGTTCTCCCGTGCAATCTCGGAGAGGCTGTCGCCGGGCCGGACGGTGTATTCGCCCGAAGTGTCCGTGGTGCCCGATTCCCCCGAACCGGCCTCGCCGGCCGAACCGCCTGGCTGCCCGTCAGCCGGCGAGGCGTGACGTCCGGTTTCCTGCCCTTCGCCCGAATTGCCCTCTTCGCGAGCGGCCTCACCACGGTGCTTGCCGTTGCCCGGGCCGGCCGCCTCGCCGGTCGCGGAGTCGGGGTCGCCCGTCGAGTCCGACGTACCGGGCGTAACGGATACATCGGGCGTTTCCGGCGTGGTGGAGGTGGAGGGCGCCCCCGGAGCGGCGCCGGTCCCGGCCGGGCCGGCCGACTTGGCGGCGCCCGGCTTCGCCTGGGCGGCGGGCGCGGTCGGCGTGGTCGGCGCGGGGCTCGTGCCCGGGTCGACCTCGGGGGCGGCGCCGTCGTTCGTCAGCTGGGCGATCGGGGCGCAGGTGGCCCAGACCTGGGTGCCCTGCGCGGCGAGCGCCTTCTCGGCGACCGCGATCTGCTGGGAGCGGCTGGCCAGGTCGGCGCGGGACGCGTAGGCCGTGCCGCCGTACGTCTCCCAGGTCTCCTGGGTGAACTGGAGCCCGCCGTAGAGCCCGTTGCCGAAGTCGGCGCTCCACAGGCCGCCCGACTCGCACTCGGCGACCCGGTCCCAGGTGGCCGCGTCGGCGGCTGAGGCGGACCCTGCGCCGAGCAGTGGCAGCGCGAGGGCCGAACCCGTCACGCCTGCGGCCACGATGATCGCGGGGGCCTGCCTGGGTCTGCGGTGTCGTCCGTTCCCGGAGCGCATACGGAGTGCCTTTCGCCTGACTGCTTGAGACGACGGTGAACGTAGCGGCATTCGAACGTCAGTCACAAGTCGATGCAGCGGAGATCACGTAAATATCACAGTTCTGACGCTCCGTCAGTTCGCAAGGGGGGTGAACTCCACCGGAAGCGTGCGCAATCCGCGCATGATGAGCCCGCCCCGCCAGCGCAAATCGGCCGGATCGCCCGCAAGTCGCAGATCGGGCAGCCGGGTCAGCAACGTGGCCAGCGCGGTCTGACCCTCCAGCCGGGCGAGCGGGGCACCGATGCAGTAGTGGATGCCGTGTCCGTACCCGAGGTGCTGGTTGTCGCGCCGGGAGAGGTCGAGCGTGTCCGGCCCGGCGAACCGCGCCGGGTCGCGGTCGGCGGCGGCGAGCACGACGAGCACGGGATCGCCCGCCGGGATCTCCTGCCCGCCGATCGTCAGCGGCTCCATGGCGTACCGCCAGGTCGCCATCTCCACCGGCCCGTCGAAGCGCAGCAGTTCCTCGACGCCGGTCTCCAGCAGGCCCCGCTCGCCCGCCGCGAGCGAGGTCTGCAGCCGCTCCCGCTGGCCGGGGTGGCGCAGGAGCGCGTACATCCCGTTGCCGATCAGGTTGACCGTGGTCTCGAAGCCCGCGAAGAGCAGGATGAAGGCCATCGCCGCGGCCTCGTTCTCGGTGAGGTGCTCCCCGTGGTCGGAGGCCCGGATGAGCCCGGAGATGAGGTCGTCGCCCGGCTCCCCGCGCTTGCGGTGGATCAGCTCCGCCAGATAGCCGCGCATCTTCTTGACCGAGCGCGCGACCCCGCCACGCGGACCGCCGCCGTGCCGGATCATCATCCCGGCCCAGTCCCGGAAGTCGTCCTGGTCCTCCGGCGGGACGCCGAGCAGGTCGCAGATGGCGTAGATGGGCAGCGGGAAGGCGAACTCGTGGATGAGGTCGGCACTCCCCTCCCGCGCGAACCCGTCGATGAGCCGGTCGGTCAGCTCCTGGACGCGCGGCGCGAACTCCGCGACCCGGCGCGGGGTGAACGCCTTCGACACGAGCCGCCGCAGCCGGGTGTGGTCCGGTGGGTCGATGTTGAGCAGATGCGTCATCAGCTCGGCCTTGCGCTCGCCGGGGATCCCCGTCTTCCCCTTGGCGTGTGCCGGCTCGTCGTGGTGCGCCGGGTTCTTGGAGAGCCGCTGGTCGGCGAGCGCCTGCCGGGCGTCCGCGTAGCGCGTCACCAGCCACGCCTCGACCCCGCTCGGCAGCGTCGCCCGGTGCACGGGCGCGTGCTCCCGCAGCCAGGCGTAGGCGGGGTACGGATCGCTCGCGAACTCCCAGGTGAAGAGCTCGGGCGCGGACGCGGAGGGCTGGTCGTGCATGGCCCCGACACTATCCGGCCCCACCGCGCACGACCCCCCGGCGGGCTCCCCCGCGGTCCGCCGCGACCCACCCGCCCGACGGCTCCGCGACACCCGCCACGGGCCCGGTGACCAGACCCCGTCCGGGCCGGCGGAACGGCACCGTGGGACCGGCCGGCGACAGCACCGCGAGACCGGCCGGCGCCCGACCGCCGCCACGATGGCGCGCCCTTGCGGAGGAGATGTGGCGATGTCGTGAAGGCGGGTGGCCTAGATTCTCCCGAGTGGATCCTCAGTTGCTCAGGAGTACGTTCGCCGTCGTCGAGAGACGGGCCGAACACGCGGTCACGTACTTCTACTCGCACCTCTTCTGGCACAACCCGGGCGTGCGCGACCTGTTCCCCGAGGACATGCGGCCGCAGCGCGACCGGCTCTTCGCCGCGCTCACCCGGGTGGTGACGCGGCTGGACGATCCGGCCCTCGGGGAGTACCTCGGACATCTGGGCCGCGACCACCGCAAGTTCCTCGCCTCGCCCGCGCTGTACGCCGCCGTCGGGACCAGCCTGGTCGCCGCCTTCGCGCACGCCTCGGGGGCGGCCTGGAGCATCGAGGCGGAGAAGGCGTGGACCGAGGCCTACGCGCTCGTCGCCGATCTCATGATCGCGGGTGCCGAGGGGGCCGCGGAGTCCGGGGAGCCGGCCTGGTGGGACGCCGACGTGGTGCGGCACGAGCGGTTCGGCGACGACCTCGCGCTGCTGACCCTGCGGCCCCGGCAGCCCTTCCCGTACCTGCCCGGGCAGTACGTCAGCGTCAGCTCCCCGCGGGTCCCGCGGATCTGGCGGACCTACTCGGCCGCCAACGCGCCGCGCCAGGACGGGACTCTGGACCTGCACGTCAGCCGCATCCGGGGCGGGCTGATGAGCACCGCGCTGGTCGACGGGACGGGCGTGGGCGAGACGCTGCGCCTGAGCGCGCCCGGCGGCGGGCTGACCGGCCGGACCCCGCCCGGCCGTCCGCGCACCTACATCGCCGCGGGCACCGGCTGGGCGCCGGTGAAGGCGCTTCTCGAGGAGCTGGCCGAGGCCCCCGGCGAGACGGAGGCCCGCCTCTTCCTCGTCGCCCGGGCCCGGGAGTACCTCTACGGGAGGGACGAGGCCGAGCTGCTGCGGGAACGGATCCCCGGGCTGCACGTCACGTACCTCTCCGCCGCACCGCGCAGCCGTCGCGTGCAGGCCACCGAACGGCTGCACCAGGCCCTGGCCATGTGCGGCCACTGGCCCGACCACGACGTCTACCTCGCCGGGCCGCCCGGCCTGCTCACGGAGACGGTGCCCGTGCTGGAGCACCTCGGGGCCGAGCCCGCACGGATCCTGCACGACGTCCTGCCGGCCGTGGGGCGCTTCCACGTCCGCCCGGGCACCGCGGCCGAGCGCCTGCTCGGACCTCCGGACCCGATGTGGCACAACCCCGGGGCCCGCGCACCACGCGACGTCTGAGCGAGGGCCGGGAGTCAGGCCGCGCCGTCGGCGCCGTGCCCCTCCGCCACCCGGATCGCGTCCCGGTACGCCCGGGCCGCCGCCCGCAGCGCCGCCTCGGGGTCCACACCGGCCTCGTCCGCCCGGGCCGCGAGGGCCAGCAGTTCGTAGCCGACGCCCTCACCGGTGGGCGGCTCGACGTCCAGACCGGCCGTCCGCACGCGGCCCGCCAGCTTCGCCGCGAGCGCGAGCCCCGGCTGTCCGAGCGGCACCCCGTCGGTGACCGAGTCGCGCTGCTTCTCGACGGCCTTGGTGCGCAGCCAGTGCTCCTTGACGTCCTCCGGGGTCTCGGCGGTCTCGTCGCCGAAGACATGCGGATGACGGTGGATCAGTTTCTCGACGATCGTGCCGGCGACGTCGTCGACCGAGAACGGCCGCTCCTCGTCCTCCTCGGCGATCCGGGCGTGGAAGACGACCTGGAGCAGCACGTCGCCGAGCTCCTCGCGCAGTTCGTCGCGATCCCCGTCCTCGATGGCCTCGACGAGCTCGTACGCCTCCTCGATGCCGTACTTGGCCAGTCCCTTGTGGGTCTGCTGCGAGGACCAGGGGCACTCGCGGCGGATCCGGTCCATGACCTGCACCAGGTCGAGGAGCCGGGCGCCCGGCAGGTCGTACGAGCCGGGGAGCAGCTCCAGGTCGGGCATCGCGACCCGGCCCGAGCCGGCCAGCCGGGCGAGCCCGTCGGTCAGGGCGCGGTCCCCCTCGCCGGACGGCAGCACCACGACGGTCCGGCCGCCGGCGCAGGCGTCGACGAGTTCCTGGGCGTCGGGGCGGGCGTGCTCGACCGCGACGCCGGCCTCGCGGAGGTACGGCAGCTGGGGATGGTGGTCGTCGGCGCACAGCACCCGGTCGGCTCCGTGCAGCGCCTGCCAGGCGGGCCAGGACAGGAGTCCGGGCGCCACCCGATGGCTGGCGGTGAGCAGGACGATGCGGCCGGTGTCGAGGGGTGCTTCAGCGTTCACCCTTCGACCTTACGCGGCGCCCTGGCCCGGCTCAGGCGCCGGCCTCGACCGGCTCGGGGGCCTTGCTGATCTGCCGCAGCCAGGGCGCGGTGAAGGTGCCGAGCTGGATCTTCTCGTCGTCCCAGGCGCCGAAGCGCGGGTTCACGTCGATCTTCATGCCCTTGGAGGCGGCGGTGAAGACCTCGGTGAGCTTCTTCTGGCCCTCGGGGGTGTTGGAGACCCCGAGCTTGGCGGCG
Organism: Streptomyces sp. NPDC048338; assembly: GCF_043201055.1. Taxonomy (NCBI): domain Bacteria; kingdom Bacillati; phylum Actinomycetota; class Actinomycetes; order Kitasatosporales; family Streptomycetaceae; genus Streptomyces; species Streptomyces sp. NPDC048338. The sequence continues at coordinate 303,456 of NZ_JBICYQ010000010.1, read as the reverse complement.
ATCTTGTTCATCAGGACCGTGCGCCGGACGACCCCGTCGATCTGGTCGGGCGCCACGCCCTGCTGCTGGAGCAGCATCGCGGCGAGCTGCGCCTCGCCGCCGCTCTGCCGGGCGAACTCGGCGCGCGTCTGCTGCACCTCGCCGCGGTCGGCGGTGATGCCGTGGTCCTCGGCGACCTGCTCCACCACCCGGTCGAAGATCATCACGTTCAGCTTCTCGCGGCTGAGGTCGCCGGTGGCCTGGATCAGCTGCGTGGCCTGCGGGGACTTCTGCTGGGCGGTCCGCACGTCCTGCACCTGTGCCTGGAGGCTGGACACCTCGATCCGCTCGCCGCCGACGACGGCCGCCGCCCCTGGGTGGGCGTCACTGCCGCAGGCGGTGAGCAGCGGGGCCGCGGCGAGGAGCGCGGCGGAGACGGAGAGCGCAGTGCGGCGGTGCAAAGGAGCCTCCCGGCGTGGGTCGTGCGTCAGTGGAACGACCTTGCGGTGATCGATGTTAGGCAGTCGTCGTGATCAGGGCCACTCCTTCGCGGCCACTACTTCGAGGCGACTGTTCCGACCAACGAGTCACGTGTTCGGGTGGTGTCGGGTCGCAGCATGATCGTTCGGGAGAGCAGGAAGGTGACCGGGATCGCCGCGGCGGCGGCGATCAGCGGGGCGTGGCGGCTGTCGAGGCCCGCGACGTCGACCAGGAGCCAGACGCCGGCGGTGGTGATGACGAAGTTCGCCGCGTTGGTGAGGGGGAAGAGCAGGAACTTCCGCCAGGTCGGGCGGGTCCGGTAGGTGAAGAGGGTGGTGAGGAAGAAGGAGCCGACCATGGACAGCGCGAAGGCGATCACATGGGCGGCGATGTAGGGCAGCCACAGCGTCAGCAGCAGGTAGAGGCCGTAGTACGTGGCCGTGTTCACGACCCCGACCAGCGCGAAGCGCAGCACCTGCCAGGTCACCGTCATCGTCGTACGAGCTCCTCGGGCCGCAGCCGCTGCCGCGGCACGCCCACGTTCGTCGCCTTCACCAGGAAGTGCGGGCGCCGCTTCACCTCGTAGTAGATACGGCCGACGTACTCACCGACCAGGCCCAGCATCACCATCTGGACGCCGGCCAGGGCCGTGACCGTGACGAGCAGCGTGACGTATCCGGGAGTGTCCACGCCGTTCACCAGGGCGACACCGACGATCCAGGCCGCGTACGCCAGCGCCACGGAAACGAGCAGCATTCCCAGGTACACGGCTGCCCGCAGCGGTTTGTCGTTGAACGAGAGAAGCCCGTCCAGACCATAGTTGAGCAGTTTTCCGAAGGTCCATTTCGAGCGGCCCTCCTCGCGCACCGCATTCTCGTACGAGAAGGTGGTGGTGCGGAATCCGACCCAGGCGAAGAGGCCCTTCGAGAAACGGTTGTACTCGGTGAGTTCGAGGACGGAGTCGACCGTCCTGCGGGAGAGCAGGCGGAAGTCGCCGACGCCGTCGACGAGCTCGACGTCGACCAGGCGGTTGATCGCCCAGTAGTAGGCGCGGGCGGTCAGGGTCCGGGTCACCCGGTCGCCGGCGCGGGTCCGGCGGGCGATGACCTGGTCGTACCCCTCGGCGTGCAGGGCCACCATGCGGTGCACGAGCTCCGGCGGGTGCTGGAGGTCGGCGTCCATGATGACGACGGCGTCGCCCTCGGCATGCTGGAGGCCGGCGAGCATGGCCGCCTCCTTGCCGAAGTTGCGGCTGAAGGAGACGTAGCGGGCGCGGGGGTCGGAGGCGGCGATCTCCTCCAGGATCGGGAGCGTACGGTCGCGACTTCCGTCGTCCACGTAGACCAGCTCGAATTCGCCGTCGAATCGCGAGAGTTCGGTGGTCACATGGTCGTGGAAGCGGCCGATGATCTCCTCTTCGTTGAAACACGGGACCACGATCGAGAGCAGCACGCAGGAAACGACAACGGAGCCGGATGTCGACGGCGGATTCGCCACATGGCGATGAGGCGACCATTGCGTGAACTGGCCCCGGTGCACCGTGATTTCGATGCGCACGCTGGCATATTCGAAGCCATCATGGAGATCAGGACCCCGCGCGCCGCCGGCCTCGCCGCCTTCCTCACCGCGCTCGCCGTGTGCGCCGGGGACGCCGTCGCGCGCGCCTTCCCCTTCGGTCCGCGCCGGCGGGGCGTCAACGACCTGTCCAACCAGTTCGTGCCGTACCACGCCCACCTCTGGGACCTGCTGCACGGCCGGGGCGACGGCGGGCTGCTGCTCGACTGGCAGTCCGGCTGGGGCACGAGCTTCCTGCCGGACCTCGGCACCTACCTGACCAGCCCGTTCGCGCCACTGGTCGGGCTGTTCCCGCGCGCCGACATCGAGTACGCGCTCTACGCGGTCACCGTCCTGAAGACGGCGGTGGCCGCGGCCGTGACGGCGGCGCTGCTGCTGCGGATGCGACCGGGCCCCTGGTGGGCGGCCGGTCTGCTCGGCGCCTCCTACGCCCTGTGCGGCTGGTCCGTCACCGAGGCGACGTACAACCCGATGTGGCTGGACGGGCTGATCGCCTTCCCGCTGCTCTGCCTGGTCGGCGAGTGGGTGCGTGCGGGGCGGCACCGACTCGCGGGGCCGCTGGTCGTCGCCTTGTGCTGGGTGGCCAACTTCTACACCGCGTACATGGCGACGCTGGGGGCCGGCCTGGTGCTGCTGGTCCGCCTCGCCGTGGCGGGAGGGCACGCCCGGCGGGTGCTCGGGCGGGCCGCGCTGACCGTCGGGACGGGCGTCGGGCTGGCCGCGCCGATCCTGGTGCCGGTCTGGCTGGGGTCCCGGTACGCCCACCCGGGCGTGACGCGGGAGTTCGCGCCGGCGGACTGGACGGACGTCCTCGCACGGCTGATGCCCGCCACGTACGGCTTCGCCACCCCGGCCGTCTTCGTCTGCACGGCGGTGCCGCTGCTCGCCGCGTCGCTGCTGTTCCGGCGGGACGTCGCCCGGCGGGAGCGGCTGCTGTGGGCGGGGCTGGTGGCGACGGTCGCGGTGTCGATGCAGTGGGGTCCGACCCATCTGGTGTGGCACGCGTTCGCCACCCCCAACGGCAGTCCGTACCGGCAGAGCTTCGTGCTGGCGGGGGTCCTGGTCCTGGCGGCGTGGGCGGGTCTAGGGGGTGTCTTGTCGATCAGGCCGGACACCGCGAGCCCGGCAAGATCGGCAAGACGCCCCCTGGGCCACGGGCTGCCGGACCGGCGCTCCGTGCTCGGCGGCCTGGGCGTGACGGTGGTCCTCGGCGCCGGCGCTTCGGCGAGTCCGCAGCTGACCGGCTGGGGACTCGCGCTGTTCGCGGCGGGCGCGGCCGTGACGGCCGGGGCGGTCCTCGCCCCGCGCCGGGCCGGGCCCCTGGCGGTGCTTCTGCTGGCCGCGACGCTGGTCGGGCAGGCGGCGGCGACCACGGCGTACGCGGACCGGGAGCGCCTCGCCCGGCTCGACGACTACCCGGCCTTCGGCGCCGCGGACGTCCGGCGGGCGGCGGCGCTCGCCGAGGCGGACGGCTGGCCCGCGTACCGCACGGACTCGGGGCTCCCGCGGGTCGCCGCCAACGAGCCCCTGCTGCTGGGCGGCCAGGGCGGGGCGTACTACAGCAGTCACACTCCGGCGGTCCTGACGGAGACGATGACGGCCCTCGGCGGCGGCTGGACCTCGCGCGGGCGCAATCTGCAGAGTCTGGACAACCCGGTGACGGACGCGGTGTTCGGTGTGGGCGCGCGCTGGCGGGGCGGGTCGGTCGTGCGCGGTGACGCGGTGCTCCCCCTGGTGACGGTCCGGCCCGCGGGCCCCGTGCCGCGCTACGGCCCTTCGCCGTTCCGCAACCAGGAACTGCTGCTGGGGGCGCGGGTGTACGACCGGCCGGCCGGCGGCGCCTGCCCGGTCGGCCGCGACGTCCTCGTGTGGGCACCGGACTTCACCGGCCGGGTCACGCTCGGCGACCGGTCGGTGTCGCTGCTGGGCGGCGCGCCGAAGCGGCGGGCGGCGATGGTGTCGCTGGGCGCGCAGCGGGTCGCGGGCATGCGGCCGGTCCTGACCGGGCGGGGCGACCCGGGCGAGATCGGCTGTCTGGACCGGGCCCGCCTGCGCGCCGCGGTGGCCGCGCTCACGGCGACGGCGGCGACGCGCGTCGAGGTGACGGACTCGGGAATCCGGGCCGAACTCCCGCCCGGCGCCCGGGGCACGGTCGTCGTGGCGGCCCCGCGCATCGCCGGCTGGACCTGCGAGGGGCGGCCGCCCGGCACGTACGGCGGCCTGATCGCCTTCCCGGCGACGGGCGGGCCGGTCGCCTGCGACTTCCGCCCGCCGGGACTGCGGGCGGGTGTGGGTACGGGCCTGGCGGCGGCGCTGTTCCTGGCGCTGTGGACCCTCGCGGGCGCGCGCGGCGCCCGCCGGGCCGGGGGCGCCCGCACGGTCGCGGCCGGCGGGGAGGACGGCCGGGACGGACGAGGCGGGGTGGCCGGCGGCGATCGGGCGGCGGCCGGGTCCCGGGAGGAGAGCGCGCGGGCGGGGGCCGGCATCCACGCGCCCGCCGGAGGGTAGCGCCGGCCGCACGTGTCGAGGGGGCTCGGGGAGGGCGTCGACGACCCGCTCCGGGAGCCCCCGCGCGGGTCACGACTCCGAAGGCTCCGCGCCGGGATCGGCCGGGGCCCTTCGCCGTGCCGGATCCGGGCCGCCCGCGGCGGCCGTCAGGAGGACGTCGGCGGCGGAGGTGCGGGCGTAGAGCACGCTGCGGCCGGCCCGATGGGCGCTGACCAGGCCCGCGGCGCGCAGGGCCGCGAGGTACTGGGACACCCCGGCCGTCGAGAGGCCCGTGCGGCGGGCGAGTTCGGTCGTCGTGGCGGGTGTCTCCAGCTCGGTCAGCAGCAGGGTCCGGGAGCGGCCGAGCACGGGCGCGAGGGCGCCGGTGGAGGCGGCCGGGCGCCGTTCCCACAGGGTGCCCGTGCCGCGCGCAGGATAGGCGAGCTGCGGCGGATCGGGCGGCGTCACCCGCGTGAAGGGGACCGGCCCGATGAAGACCGAGGGGATCAGCAGGAGGCCGTCACCCGCCGAGGACCTGGGCAGCGGCCGCCGGCGCGTGAGCCGGAGGCTGTCGTCGTTCCAGCTCACCGAGGGATGGAGGTCGTGGAAGAGGTGGGCGGCGCCGTGTTCGGTGATCTGGCGGATCCGGTGGAAGATGTCGGCGTCGAGCACCGCCCGGATCCGCGCCCAGTAGGGGGCGATCGCCAGCTCCCAGTAGGTCTCGATCTCCTCCACCAGCCGGGGCAGCCGTTCCCGCGGGGCCGCGTGGAGGGCGCGGGCGCGGGGACCGAGGCGCCCCTGCTCGTCCCGCAGCCGGTCGAGGTCCGCGCGGATCCGGTCGGCGGGCGCGGTCAGGATCCGCTCCAGTTCCTCGCCCAGCGTGGCGCCGGGTCCCGGGGGCGCCGGGTTGAGGAAGTCGGGGACGTATCCCGAGGGCGGGACCAGTTCGGCGAGCCGGCCGCGGTCGAGTCCGGCGGCGGCCAGCCGCGGCCGCACCTGGGCGGCCCAGGCACGGTGCGCCGGGTGGGTCCCGGCCGCCCCGGAGAACAGCAGCCGGCAGCTGGGGCCGACCTCCCACATGGGCGACACGGCGAACCGGGTCTGCGCCAGATCGCGCACCGAGAAGGCCAGTTCCACCGCCACGACTCCCCCGAGGATTCACACATGCCCTCACCGTTGGTGCGGCATCCTAGCCGCCGTGGATCATTCCGGGCATGACCTCACAGACGATCCACGCCTCGGCGTCGGGCACCTGGAAGCTCGGCGACCTGGAGATCAACCGGCTCGGCTTCGGCGCGATGCGGCTGCCGCAGACCGGTGCGGCACTCGTGCGGGAGGCCGTGCCGAGCGACCGCGGCCGGGCGGTCGGGGTGCTGCGCCGCGCGGTCGAGCTCGGCGTCAACCACATCGACACCGCCGCGTTCTACTTCTCCCCGCTCCGCTCGGCCAACGAGCTCATCAACCGGGCGCTGGCCCCCTACGCCGACGACCTGGTGATCGCCACCAAGGTGGGCCCGGGCCGCGGTCCGTCCGGTGACTGGATCCCGCACGCGACGCCCGGGCAGCTGCGCGGCCAGGTGGAGGAGAACCTGCGGCAGTTGGGCCGCGACCACCTCGACGTGGTGAACCTGCGGGTCGTCGGCACCGATTCGGTGGCCGAGCGCTTCGGCGCGCTGGCCGAGCTGCGCGAGGCGGGCCTCATCCGGCACCTGGGCCTGTCCAACATCACCCCGGAGCACCTGGCCGAGGCGCGGGCGATCGCACCGGTGGTGTGCGTGCAGAACATGTACGGCATCGGCGTGCGGCCCGAGCAGGACGCGTTCGTGCGCGCGTGCGGCGAGCTGGGGATCGCGTTCGTGCCGTTCTACTCCATCGCCGGCACCGGCCGTGAGGGCGGCGCACGGCAGGGCGCGGACGCCGAGTGCGAGGAGGTGCTGACCGTCGCCCGCGCGCACGGGGTGAGCCCGACGCAGGTGCGCCTGGCCTGGACTCTGCACCAGGGCCCGCACGTCCTGGCGATCCCGGGCACGGGGGACCCGGACCACCTGACGGCGAATGTGGCGGCGGGGGCGCTGCGGCTCTCCGGGGAGGACCTCGCGCTGCTGGACTCCCTCCACGGGCGCGCCGTCTGACGGCCCGCGGGGACGCCGCAGGGGCCGGACCCGGGCGGGTCCGGCCCCTGCGGGCGTGTACGGAGCGTCAGTTCTTGACGGGCTCCATGCAGAGCACGAACTTGTCCGCGTCGAGCTGCTGCGCGAGCGCGACCTCGGCCACGCCCTCGCACTTGTCGAGGTCGAAGGTGTTGTCGACGACCTTGACGACCTTGTAGAGGTCCGCCACCTTCTCGGTGCAGCCCTTGCTCTCGACCTTCGGGTCGTTCTCCGGGCCGGTCACGACGACGCAGTCACCGGCCTCGGCGTGCACCGGAGCCTCGCCCGTCAGGTGCGGAAGGCCCAGCCGCCAGAACAGGACGACCGCGATCGCCACGAGGACGCCGAGGATCTTCTTGCCCAGGCCGCTCTTCTTCTTCACGGGCTCGGACGGCGCGACGGGGGCGTCGAACGGGCCGGGAGCGGCGGGCTGCTCAGGGGTCTGCGGCGCAGGAGGCGTGGCCATGGAGGGTTCCTTGGGGACGTGTACATGATCGAACGCGCGTACGCTACCGCCCCCTGGGCGCACAAAAGGGACTGTTCCCTTCCGTTTTCCAATCAGATGCGGAGTCGTGATTCTGCCGACTCGTCAGGACACCGGCCCTCCGGGGCCTGTCGGACTCCGCCGGCAGGACCTACAGGCCCTCCGCCTCCGCAGCCGCCCGCTGGGCGTCGAAGTTCTTCACGTACGCGTCGAAGACCGCCGGGTCCTCGTACTTGAGCAGCGCCTCGTCGTTGTACTTGAGCGCGGTCACCGTGTACGTGTGGCTGCCGGTGAAGACGATCCGCTTGTTGGCGCCCCCGAGGTACGTGCCCTCGACCAGGAGGTACTTGGTGTGGGTCGCGGTGCCCCCGCGCTGGTCGTTGTCGAGCTGGTGCAGCGCGATACGGCCCTTGGCGGTCGGCTTGGTCAGCCAGCCGGCCACCTCCGTGTTCGGCGGGTTGTCGAGCTTGCGGTAGACGATGTCGACGTAGCAGCCGGCGTCGGCCAGGGCCCAGAGCTGCTGGGCCACCTCGGGCCGGGTGATGTGGTGCTGGGCGATCCGGAGGCGCGTCCGGCCGTCCGACGTGCCGACGCCCGGGTCGTTGCCGAAGCAGGGGGCCGCGGTGCCGACCGGCTGGGCCACCGTCTTGAGGATGTTGACGACCACGTCGGTGCCCGACCGCGGGAAGAAGTAGACCTTGGCCGCGCCCGCCTGCGTGTCGTGCGGGTAGTCGGCGACCTGCGGCATCTGGCCGGCGGCGGCGCCGGCCAGATCGCCGAAGTACGCCCCGTACGCGTCGAAGAGCTCCTTGTTGCCGGCCACCGTCATCGCGTCGTTCCACGCCAGCGTGCGGTCCCACTCGACGAGGTTGCCGGAGGACTGCACCACCACGTCGTCCACGGGGACGGTGCCCTTGCCCTTGGTGCGGGAGAACAGGAAGAACTTGTTGTGGTTGACGTTGTCGTACCAGCCGTCCGGGTCCGCGGCCGTCGTGCCGGGATCCTTGGCGAGGCACGCCTCCTGCGCCTTGCAGACACGCACCCAGGAGTCCCCGCCCAGACCGCTCTTCAGGCTGTCGACCGCCGTCGCGTACCGCTCGCTCTCCTGGTCCAGGACCACCTGGACGGTGACTCCGCGCGCGTGGGCGGCGAGGAGCCTGCCGGACAGCCACTGCGATCCGTACGCGAACATGGATATCCGGATGGAAGAGCCCGGTTCGGCTCCGTCGACGAGGCCCCCCAGGTGCGAGAGGATCCGGCCCTCGGCGGTCGTGTCGCCCGACGGGTCGTTGAACACCGGGCCGGTGGTCACGGTCGGGAGCGGCTCCGCGCCCGCCGCGGGTGAGGTCATGAGGAGGGCGCCCGCGGCGAGCGCGGTGACGGCCGTTCTGAAGCTGCGCTTGGTGATGATCACCCGCGCATTGTCACCCGAGAAGCCCCATCTTCCGCTGACGGTCGAGCGCACGCCGCAGGTCCGACGGCACCGGGTGATAGGGGCCGTAGACCCGCTCCGTGTCGTAGAGCAGCGACTGCAACTGGTGGCCCGCCGCCGTGTGGTCGCCCATCGCGAGCAGCAGGTTCCCGATCCGGCGGCGGATGTCGAATGCCTTCCCCTGGTCCGCGCCGGGGGCCCCGTTCTCGTGGTACGGCAGGACCTCCCGGTAGGCCGCCAGGGCCGCGGCGGTCTCGCCGAGCTGCTCCAGGCACTGCGCCGCGTCCTGGCGGAACTGCAGGGCCTGCGGGTCGGCCGGACCCGCCTCCGCCGCACGGTCGTCGGCGAGCCGGCGCAGCTCCGGCAGCGCCCTGCGGTACTGGCCGTCGTCCAGCAGCGTGGCCGCGTACTGCTTGCGCAGGATGCGGACGACGGGCGAGTGCTCGCCGTGCTGGGCCGCGGCGACCGGCAGGATCCCGCCGAGGATGTCGACGGCCTGGGTGATGGAGCCCTCGCCGAGCAGCCGCTTGACCTCGTCGACGGCGGCCGCCACGTCCGGCCTCGCGGCCGACGGGACGACGGGCGGCGTCATCGGCGGCGGGGGCGTCGCGGCCCGGTCGGGCCAGGGCGCGTGCGGGCGCAGGAAGGGGCGGGTCGGGTCGAGCGGCCCGGACGGCATCCCGCGGGCCGGGAGCATCGGCAGCAGCTGCTCGTACACCTGGTGCGCGTCGGACGGGCGGTGCTGCGGGTCCTTGGCGAGCAGGCGCAGGACGAGCGCCTCCAGCGCCTCGGGCACCTCGGGCCTGGAACGGCGCACCGGGAGCGGCGGCTCGTAGAGGTGGCGGTGCAGCACGCCGAGCGCCGTGGAACCCGCGAACGGGACGTTCCCGCTGAGGAGTTCGTGGAGCAGGACACCGAGCGCGTACAGGTCGGTGTACGGGCCGACGGCACCGCCCATGGCCTGCTCGGGCGCCATGTAGGCGGGGCTGCCGATGGGCGACCCGGTGTGGGTCAGGCGGGTGGTGTCGGTGTCCAGGACGGAGGCGACACCGAGGTCGAGGACGGTCACGGTGCCGTCCGGACGCACCATCACGTTGCGGGGCTTGAGGTCGCGGTGGACGATCGGCACCGCGTGCACGGCGGCGAGGACCGCGCACAGCTGCGCGGCCACGGACACGGCCCACTCCCAGGGGTACGGGTCGTGCTCGGCCAGGTGGTCGGCGAGGTCCGCGCCCTCGACGTACTGCATCACCAGGTACAGCTCGTCGCCGTCGCTGCCGGCGTCGTGGACGGTGACGAGGCCCGGGTGGTCGACCTGGGCGGTGACCCGGCACTCGCGCACGAAGCGGCGCCGCATCTCGCCCGCGGCGGTCGCGGCGGCCATGTGGTCGGGCCGCAGGAGCTTGACGGCGACCCGGCGGTCGAGCCGCCCGTCGTACGCCGTCCAGACCTGGCCCATGCCGCCCTGCCCGATGATCGTGGACAGTTCGTAACGGCCGCCGATGACGCGTCCGTTCACTTCTCCTCGTCCTTACGCAGCAGATGGCTGAGCTCGTCCAGCTCCGCGCGGACCTGGTCGATCCGGTGGCTGCCCTGGGCGTGCGGCTGCTGCTGGGGCCGGTCCTGGGGCTGGGGCGGCAGCGCGGGCTGCGACGGGGTCGGCGGCGTGTGCCGGGGCTGCGGGTACGGCGTCGGGGTGGGCGTGGTCGCCGGGGGGACGTACCCGGCCTGGTGCTGAGGCACCGTCGTCGCGTACGGCGGGTAGGGCGGGGCCCCGGCGCGCACGCGGAGCCGGTCGTGCCGGATGTCGACGACCAGGAAGTAGACGGTGAACGCGGCGGCGTTGATCAGGACCAGGCTCATGGCCACGTCGGCCTGGGTCGTCTCGATGTCGTCGGGCATCAGCAGCAGCCCGGTGACCATGACCGCCCCCGAGAACCCGCAGAGGACCCAGTCCAGCGCGCGGCGGGTCACCACCGCGAGCCGCAGCATCGTGGCCCACGTCAGGAAGCCGATGCTGAAGAGCGGAAGCAGCGCGAAAAGCACCCGGAGGACGATCACGGACGTCGGAACGGTGCGCGAAGGTGGCGGGGGCACGTAGCCGGGGCCGTACATTCCTGCTCCTGCTCAAAAAGGTCGCTGGGGAGTCGAGCGTATACAGCGACACCGACGGCGTCCCCAGGGTTGTACGGAACCGTTGCCGAACCGATCACGGCCCGTCGGCGACGGCCGGGCGTTCGCGGGCCGCGGCGGACCGCCCGTTCACGCCGGCACGGCCCGCCGTTCGGGACGGTACAGGCTCCTCAGGGCGCGACCGTGCCGTCCGTGAGCCCGTCGTACATCCCCTGGATCAGCTGCTCGCCGAGCCGGCCCGCGAGCCGCAGCGCCTCTTCGAAGGCGGCCAGCGCCCGGAACCGCTCACCGTGGCGCTGCTGTTCGGCCAGCGGCAGGCGCGGCAGCTGGAGCCGCCGGACGTCGAGCCGGGTGGCGGTCGAGGCGTAGCTGCTGGCCTGGCGGTTGTTGGCGGTGCCGCGCAGGAACCCGGCCAGGAACCACGGGTCGAGGGCCGCCGGGTCGGGGCGCAGCAGCTGGAGGTTGCGGCCGAGTACGGCGCCGGCGGTGGCCTCGTCGACGACCCGGGCGACCGAGCCGCCGCCCAGGACCGGTACGACGACGTCGCCGGCGTGGAGCAGGACGGCGTCCTCGGCGGGCCCTTCGGGAAGGGTGCCGGACGGCGGCTGGGCGGCGAGGACGTCGTGCTCGGTGAGCACGCGGACCGGGCCGCCGGCACCGCCGGTCCCCCCGGCACCGCCGGCGCGCAGTTCGAGCGCGCCGGCCCGGGCGAGTTCGCCGACGGTGACGCCGGTGAGCCGGGTGGCGGCGGCCGGGTCGGCGGCGCTGGGCAGGGCGGGCGGCGGGGTGAGGGCGACGGTCCGGCCGAGGGTCGCGGTGAGCCGCTCGCGGACCTCGGCCAGCTCGGCCGCGCCGCCTCCGGCGGCCGGGGGCGGAAGGTGGCGCGCGGGGGCCAGGTCGACGTCGTCGTCGAGGAGTTCGATGACGGGCACCGCCCTGCTGGCGCCCGGCTTCTCGGCGACGGTGCCGTGCTTGTCGAACGGCAGCCAGGCGTCGAGTACGGCGCTGTGCACGGCGGGCCAGTCCAGCCGGTCGCGCCCCGCGCCGCCGGTGTGCTCGGCGCCGGTGGTGTCGACGAGCAGCAGCTCCGGCGAGACGGCGACTCCCGCCGCGGGCCGGCGCAGCACCCAGAGGTGGAGCGGGATCCCGTACGGGGGCGCGGCGCCGGCGGGCAGGGCGACGACGGCCCGCAGGGCGCCCCGGCGGAGCAGGTCGGCGCGGATGCGGCGGCCGGAGCGGCGCGAGGCGGCGGCGGGCGGCATGAGCAGGACGGCGGTGCCGCCGGGGCGGAGCCGGGCCAGGGAGTGCTGGACCCAGGCGAGTTCGGACTCCGTGCGGGCCGGGAAGCCGTACTCCCAGCGCGGGTCGTAGGCCAGTTCCTCGTGGCCCCAGTTGCGCTCGTTGAACGGCGGGTGGCAGAGGACCACGTCCGCCGCGAGCCCGGGGAAGGCGTCGGCGCGCAGGCTGTCGCCGGTGCGCACGCGGACCTCGGCGTCGGAGGCCAGGCCCAGGCGCAGGGCGGTGAGGGCGGCCAGGTCGGGGTCGGTGTCCTGGCCGTGGACGGCGGCCGGGTTCCGTACGGCGCGCAGCAGGGTGCCGGTGCCCGAGGCCGGATCGAGGACGGTGGGGCGGGCGTCGGCGGGGCCGGCGGCGAGGGCCGCCATCAGGGCGGCGGGGCCCGGCGGGGTGAGCGTGTACTGGCGCGGGTTGGCGTCGAGGTGACGGCCGAGCAGGAACTCGAAGGCCTGGCGGGCGCCGCTCTCGGCGGCGAGGTCGGAGGCTCCGCGCACCAGCGGGACGGAGGCGGCGAGCTCGGCGGCGGCGGGTGTGCGGACGGCCCGTTCGGACCCGAACCGCCGGGTGAGGGTCTCGTCCAGGGCGACCGGCAGGGTCTCGGCGAGCCGTTCGTCCGAGAGGGCGGCCAGCTTCAGCCAGGCCGCGGACCGGTCGCGCACGAGCAGCAGTACGGCCCCGGCGTGCACGAGGGCGGTGACGGCCCCGCCCGGGTGGCCGGCGATCTGCTGCCAGACGCGTTCGCGCAGGGGGACCTCGGCGAGCTTCCCCTGGGCACGGAGCCACCCCTCGACGTCGGCGAGCGCGAAGGAGGGGCTGGTCTCGGTGCCTCCCACGGGACGGGGGAAGTCGGCATGCCTGCGACGCCAGTTGCTCACGGCGGCCCGCCCCACGCCGGCGAGCCGTGCGATCCCGGCGGCGGTCACCTCTGCTGCGCTCTCCGGCACTGACCGACCCCTTTCACCCACCCGCTCGCCCGCTGCTGTGGCCCGATCTTACTGATGAACACCAGACGCACCACTTCACAGCGTGATCCAAACCAAGTCGTGTGAACCGTGTTGACTCGGTTCACAGCCTCTGCTGTTATTGATTCATCGCTCCACGGAGACCCGGAAGGGCCTTGGTCACACATTCCGCATGTCCTCGCCCGACCGCTCCGCCCCGCTCTCCCCGTACACCCCGCCCTCCATCCCCGGAGAAACGATCATGTCTGCTGCCCTCACCCACCCCCGGACCCGTCGCACCGTCCTCGCCGGCGCCCTCTGCGCGGCGCTCGCGCTGGGTGTCGCCGCCTGCGGGCCGTTCTCCGGCAAGGCCGAGGCCAAGGGCCCGTTCGGCGACCTGACTGGCCCGCAGATCGCCAACAAGGCGATAGCCGCGACGAAGACCGCGGACTCCCTCACCCTCGACCTCGCGGCGAAGACGACCGACGGGCCGATGAAGGCGCACCTGTCGCTCGACACCCGGGGGCGGTGCGCCGGAAACCTGACGGTCGGCCCCACGGGCACCGCCGAGCTGATCAAGGCCGACGACAAGGACGCCTACCTCCGCTTCGACGAGGCGTTCCTGCGCGAGCAGGCCAAGGGCGAGGACGCGGCGACCCAGGAGGCCGTGCTCAAGCAGCTCAAGGGCCGCTGGGTGAAGACGCCGGTGACGGACCCGGACGCCAAGGACAGCCTCGAACTGTGCGATCTGAAGGCGCTGCTCGGCGAGTTCGAGACGGGGGCCAACCTCGCGGTGAAGGGCAAGGAGACGACGGTCGGCGGCAAGAAGGCGCTCACACTGACGCAGGCGCTCGACGACGAGAAGACCACGCTCTACGTGGCGACCGAAGGCACGCCGTACCTGCTGAAGATCGTGACGGCGGGCGGCGAGGAGCCGGGGACGATCACCTTCGCCGACTACGGCAAGCCGGTGGACGCGAAGGTCCCGCCGGCCAAGGACATCCTCGACGAGAAGGCGCTCGGCTGACGCCGGTGCGCCCGTGAACGTACGCGCACGGCCCTCGGGCCCGTGCCGTACACCCGGGGGGGCGGGGACGGGGGACGAGGGGGTGCGGGCCGCAGGAGGGGGGCGGCTCGCACCCCCTCGCGGCGTCCACCCCCTCGCGCCGTTCCCGCTGCACGCCGCCCACCCCTCGTGGAGGCGGACGGCGCGGATCACGCGGGCCGCGCACGGATCACAGCCGGTGGCGGACCCAGACGTTCGGCTCGACGTAGACGGCGTAACCGCGGGCGGCCTCGCAATGGACCGGCACCAGCGCGCCCGGGACCTCGACCGGACCCTCCGTGTCGAACGGCAGGCCGGTCCACCGGCGCCACTGGTCCAGGGAGCCGGAGATCGTCATCGAGGCCGGTGCGACCGCCTCGATGACACCGCCCGCGCGGACGTGGACGCGCAGCCACGGGTCGTGGGGCAGGCCGTCCGCCTCCCGGGTCCGGAAGGCGTACTCGTGGATCGACGAACCGGCCTCCAGGTGCTTGGCGTTGGGCCGGACCGGGGCGACGACCTCGGAGAAGCCGAGCCGGCGGGCGTTGTCCCGCATCTCGGCCAGCATCCGCCCCGACAGTCCCTGGCCGAGCGCCTTCGTGGCCACGCACACCTCGATCGCGCTGACCGTGTCCGGTGTGCGGCCGTGCCGCAGGTCGGAGAAGGCCCAGAGCATCACCTCGTCCCAGCCCCGGGCCGGCAGCTCGCCCCGGTCCTCGCCCGCGAGCCGGAAGGGCACGCTGAAGGCACGCGCGACGACCTCACCGTCGGCGTCGGTCGCCACGAGCACGTACTCCGGCAGCTCGGTGACGATCCGCGCCATGTACCCCCAGCCGACCGGGTCGTGCAGGGTGAACTCCGGCCAGAGGTCCTTGATCGCCCACAGCGCGCCCTGGAGTTCGGGACGCTCGGCGAGGGTGGTGACGGTCAGCTCCATGCGCGCAGACTAAACGATCTTCGACGGGCGCCCCCACCGGTTTTCCGGGGCCTCGGTACCGCGGTCCCGCACGGGGTGCCGTCGGCCCCGCCCGGCCGGCGCCCGCCCCGTCAGCCTCCGCACTGGCGCAGCATCGTCTCCTTGTCCGCCTTCGTCACCGGCAGCCCGTACTTCAGCGCGACCTGGGCGAACCGCACGGCGTACGAGCAGCGGATCCGCTTGTTCGGCGGCAGCCAGGAGGCCGGTCCGGAGTCGCTCTTGGCCCCGTTGGTCGGGCCGTCCACCGGGAGCAGGTTGAGCGGGTCGTTGGCGATCTGCCGCCGCTTGGCCGCGTCCCAGCGCGCGGCGCCCATCTGCCAGTCGTACGACAGCGGCATCACGTGGTCGATCTGCACCTCGCTCGCCTTCTGCTTGCGCCAGTCGAGGGTCCTGCCGGTGTACGGGTCGTCGAGGGTCAGGGAGATGACGACGCAGTCCGAACCGGAGCGGTGGCGCACGTCGCGGCCGTCGCGGGCCAGCAGGTCGTTCCGGGTGTCGCAGCCGTTGCGCGCCAGCGGCACGCCGTCGACCGCGTCCGTCCAGGCGTGGCCGAAGGCGTCGCGGTCGTAGCCGGTTCGGGGACCGCGGCCCGCCGTGCGGACCCGGGTGATGAGCTGCCGTGCGGCGGCCCGGTCCGGCTCGGAGGTGAGCGCCGCGAGGCCCGGCTTCGTGCCGTCCGGGTTGTCGAGCGGGCTGGCTCCCGAACCGGCCGCGGGCGCCGACTCCGCACCGGGGGTCTTGGGGTCGAGCCCCAGCCCGTCTCCCGTACAGCCCGTCAGTACGACGGCCAGCAGCGCGGCTCCCGCCCCGGCTCCGGCGCGCGCCCGGCGGGGAGGTGTCCACGCACCGATGTCACGGCGCGGACCGGGCCGCGCCCCGACCGCCCCCTCGCCGACCGCCCGGTCCGTGCCCGTCCGCTCCCCGGCCATCGCGTCCCCGCCCCTTCGTGTCCCCGGCACCTCGTTGTCGGGTACCCCCGTCCCGGGACCCTACCCAGCCTCGTCGGGCGGCTCGGCGCGCGGATTCCACCGGGGGCGCGTAGCGTCGATTGCGCTGTATGTCCCCTTCCGAAGGAGCGGCGACCCATGGGGCTCATGGACAAGCTCAAGGGCATGATGGGCCAGCATCCGGACAAGGCGCAGCAGGCCTCGGATGCGGCGGAGAAGAAGATCAACGAGAGGACCGGTGACAAGTACACCGGTCAGGTCGACCAGGCCCAGCGGAAGGCCGAAGGCTCGATGGGGATGCCGGACCGGCCGGAGCAGCCACCGAGCTGATCCCCCTGGACACACGCCGGCCGCGGGGTGCTTCGAGCATCCCCGCGGCCGGCGTGCGCGCGTGCGCCTCCACGCGAGCGGGGTGACCGCCGGCTCCCTCGGCCGGCGGCCGGCCCCGCGCCGTCAGATCTTCCCGATGCCGAGCGTGTTCTCCGCCGGCAGCAGGCCGGAGCCGAGGGCGGCCAGCCAGGGACCGCCGAGCAGTCCGGAGAGCCGGTCGGCGGCTTCGGCGCCGAGCGCCTCCCAGGGGGCGACGGCCAGTTCGTCCGTGCGCCGTTCGACCTCCGCGCGCAGCGCGCGCCCGGCCTCGGTGGCCGTGCCGTCCGCGGCGAGCAGGCCGCGCGCGGTGAGCCGGGCCCGGGCGGCGGCCCACTCGGCCTCGGTCCAGCCGCGGCTGGTGAAGGTCCGCTCCGAGGCCGCCCCGACCGCGGCGAAGGAGACCAGGGCCTCCACGGGGTCGAGTCCGGCGCTCAGCAGTGCGGCCAGGTGTCCGTCGCCGCGGTGCTCCCGCAGCAGGGTCGCGGCCTGCCAGAGGACCAGGTGCGGGGCATCGGACCAGGGCAGTTCGGCGTTGGCCGCGGCCAGCGGGCGGCCGGCGGTCGACACGGACCCGGCGGCGCGACGGGCGAGGGCGGCCGCTTCGGCCAGTTCCGGACCGTCCACGACGTCGTCCCCGAGGACGGCCCGGTAGGTGCGGTCGACGGCCCGGAGCCGGGCCGCGAGCACGTCGGACGGCGCGGCGGTGTCCCAGCCGGCCGGTACGAACCGGGCCACCATCCGCGGGCTGAAGCTGTAGAAGGCGGAGGCGACCCGTTCCGCGCCGGCCGGACCGAGCGGGGCCGCGCGCCAGGCGAAGTAGCTCGGCCAGCGCTCCGTCACGTCGTAGCCGAGGGCGGCGGCCTCCTCGAAGGCCCCGGGCGCGTAGTAGAGCAGCGCGTGCAGGGGCTCCAGCAGGTGCCACATCCGCCGTGCGCGCCCGGGGTCCATGCCCTGCCGCGTGACGGGGGCCTGCTCGGCGGGCTGGTCACGGGGTTCGCGGGAGTCCGGGGTCTGTCGGGCGTCGACGGCCATGGCCTTCTCCTTCGCATCATCTTGTCACTGGCAAGATTGCCCCCCGGACGCCAAACTTGTCAATGCCTAGATGTGGCGTACGCTGCCTGCCATGACCAGCCGGAGCAGCTATCACCACGGCGACCTGCGGCAGGCGGTCCTCACCGCCGCCCTGGACGTCATCGCCGACGAGGGCCCGGCGGCCCTGAGCCTGCGGGACCTCGCCCGCCGCGCGGGCGTCTCGCACGCCGCCCCCGCCCACCACTTCAAGGACCGGACGGGTCTGCTCACCGCGATCGCGACCGAGGGCTACGACCTCCTCGCCCGGGCCCTCGCGGACGCGCCGAGCCTGCGGGAACGCGGCGTCGCGTACGTCCGCTTCGCCCTCGGCCATCCGGCCCACTTCCAGGTGATGTTCCAGCCCGACCTGCACCGGAGCGACGACCCGGCGCTCCTGGCGGCCAAGGAACGCGCCTCCGCCGAACTGCGCGCGGGCGTCACCACCCTGGCCCCGGCGGGCGACGCGCGGGCGGCCGGCATCGCCGCCTGGTCCCTGGCGCACGGCTTCGCGACGCTCTTCCTGACCGGCAACCTCACCGAGGCCGCCCGAGCCGTCGGCGCCTCCGGCGTCCCGGGCGACCCGGGAGCTCCGGAGGACCTGTTCCGCGACCTCGCCCGCCTGCTGTTCCAGGGGAGTTCGCCGAGTCCGGGCGAAACCGCCGCCGAGCCCTCGCCCGACGACCCGTCGCTCTTCTAGGACGTGCCACACGCGTGTTCGCGATCCGCACCGGGCGCGGGAGCCGGGCCCGACACGGCCGCGGCCCGGCAGACCGCGCCCGCGGAGCCGTGCACCGCGGCCTGAGGGGAACGACCGGCGGCGGCCCCGGCGCGGACGCACACCGAGCGTCCCCGACACGGCCGAGGGCCGGCGGAGCCCGGGTGGGCTCCGCCGGCCCTCGGCCGCACGCGTCCCGTGGGACCGGCCGCCCCGCTACCCCAGGATCGTGGTGAGGAACTCCCCGGTCCATGCCAGCAGTTCGCGCCCGACCACCGGCTTGCCGCCGATCTTCCCGGACGTCGGGCGCGGCACCAGGATCTGGTGCACCGCCGGCTTGATGACCGAACGCGGGTGCAGCCGCTTGAGCCTCAGCTCCTGCGACTCGCGCAACTCCACCGGCGCGAAGCGGATGTTCGGCCCCTGGAGCACGATCTCGCCCACTCCGCAGGCCCGCGCCAGCATCCGCAGCCCGGCGACCAGGAGCAGGTTCTCCACCGGCTCCGGGAGCTTGCCGTAGCGGTCGGTGAGCTCCTCCCGCACCGCCTTGATGTCCTCCTCCGAGTTGGCGGAGGCGATCGCCCGGTACGCCTGGAGGCGCAGCCGCTCGCCGGGCGCGTAGTCGTGCGGGACGTGCGCGTCGACCGGCAGCTCGATCTTGACCTCCAGCGGCGGCTCCTCCTCGGCGCCGCCCTCCATCTGCGCCCGGTAGTCCGCGACGGCCTCGCCGACCATCCGCACGTACAGGTCGAAGCCGACGCCCGCGATGTGACCGGACTGCTCGCCGCCGAGCAGGTTGCCCGCACCGCGGATCTCCAGGTCCTTCATGGCCACGTACATGCCCGCGCCCATCTCGGTGTGCTGGGCGATCGTCGCGAGCCGCTCGTGCGCGGTCTCGGTCAGCGGCTTCTCCGGCGGGTAGAGGAAGTACGCGTACCCCCGTTCGCGGCCGCGGCCGACCCGGCCGCGCAGCTGGTGCAGCTGCGACAGGCCGAAGTTGTCGCCCCGCTCGACGACCAGCGTGTTGGCGTTGGAGATGTCGATGCCGGACTCGACGATCGTCGTGGAGACGAGCACGTCGAACTTCTTCTCCCAGAAGTCGACGACGACCTGCTCCAGCGCGCTCTCGCTCATCTGGCCGTGGGCGGTGGCGATCCGCGCCTCCGGGACGATGTCCCGCAGCCGCGCCGCCGCCCGGTCGATCGACTCGACCCGGTTGTGGATGTAGAAGACCTGGCCCTCGCGCAGCAGTTCGCGGCGGATGGCCGCGCCGATCTGCTTCTCCTCGTACGGGCCGACGAAGGTCAGCACCGGGTGCCGCTCCTCCGGCGGGGTGGTGATCGTGGACATCTCGCGGATGCCGGTGACCGCCATCTCCAACGTGCGGGGGATGGGGGTGGCGGACATCGTCAGGACGTCGACGTTGGCCCGCAGCTTCTTCAGCTGCTCCTTGTGCTCCACGCCGAAGCGCTGCTCCTCGTCGACGATGACCAGGCCGAGGTCCTTGAACTTGGTCTCGGACGAGAACAGCCGGTGCGTGCCGATGACGATGTCGACCGAGCCGTCCTTGAGGCCCTCCAGCGTCGCCTTCGACTCGGTGTCCGTCTGGAAGCGGCTGAGCGCCCGCGTGACGACGGGGAACTGCGAGTACCGCTCCGAGAACGTGCCGAAGTGCTGCTGCACGAGCAGCGTCGTGGGCACGAGGACCGCGACCTGCTTGCCGTCCTGCACCGCCTTGAACGCCGCGCGCACCGCGATCTCGGTCTTGCCGTAGCCGACGTCTCCGCAGATCAGGCGGTCCATGGGGACCGTCTTCTCCATGTCCTCCTTCACCTCGGCGATGGTGGACAGCTGGTCGGGCGTCTCGGCGTAGGGGAAGGCGTCCTCCAGCTCCCGCTGCCAGGGGGTGTCCGGGCCGAAGGCGTGGCCGGGCGCCGCCATCCGGGCGCTGTACAGCTTGATCAGGTCGGCGGCGATCTCCTTGACCGCCTTCTTCGCCCGGGCCTTGGTCTTGGTCCAGTCGGCGCCGCCGAGCCGGTGCAGGGTCGGCGCCTCGCCGCCCACGTACTTGGTGACCTGTTCCAGCTGGTCGGTGGGGATGTAGAGCCGGTCGCCGGGCTGTCCCCGCTTGGCCGGGGCGTACTCGACGAGGAGGTACTCGCGGGTGGCGCCCTGGACGGTGCGCTGGACCATCTCGATGTACCGGCCCACGCCGTGCTGCTCGTGGACGATGTAGTCGCCGACCTCCAGGGTCAGCGGGTCGATGGTCTTGCGGCGCTTGGCCGGCATCCGCTGGCCGTCCTTGCCGGCCGCCTTCTGGCCGGACAGGTCGGTCTCGGTCAGGACGGCGAGCTTCAGGGCCGGGTCGACGAGGCCGTAGTCGATGGACCCGCAGGAGACGTGCACCACGGACGGCGTGACCTCGGTGAGGTCGGCGGCCAGCCGGGCCGGGATGCCCTCGCCGCCGAGGACCTCCACCGTGCGGGAGGCCGGACCGTGCGCCTCCGTGACGTACACCGTGCGCCAGCCGTCGGCCAGCCAGCCCTTGGTGTCGGCGAGGGCCCGCGCGGTGTCGCCGCGGTACGTCTCCGGGGCGCGCATGCCCAGCGTGAGCGTGTCGCCGCCGGAGTCGTCGGCGGTGGCGTCCGCCGCGAACGGGGAGACCGACCACCACATCATGTCGATCTCGCGGGCGCGGTCCCGGACGTCCGCGATCCCCCACAGGGAGGCCGCGTCGACGTCGATCGGGGCCTCGCCGCCGCCCGCGGTGGCCGCCCAGGACGCCTGGAGGAACTCCTGGGAGGTCGCCACCAGGTCCGCGGCCCGGGTCCTGACCCGCTCCGGGTCGCAGACCACGGCCATCGAGCCCTTGGGCAGGACGTCGATCAGCAGCTCCATGTCGTCGACCAGGACCGGCGCCAGGGACTCCATGCCCTCGACCGCGATGCCTTCGGCGATCTTGCCGAGCAGTTCGCCCAGCTCGGGGTGGAGCTCGGCCAGCTCCGCGGCCCGCCGCCGCACGTCCTCGGTCAGCAGCAGCTCACGGCAGGGCGGCGCCCACAGCCCGTGCTCCGCGACTTCGAGGGACCGCTGGTCGGCGACCTTGAAGTAGCGGATCTCCTCGACGTCGTCGCCCCAGAACTCGACACGGAGCGGGTGTTCCTCGGTGGGCGGGAAGACGTCCAGGATGCCGCCGCGCACGGCGAACTCGCCGCGCTTCTCGACGAGCTCCACCCGCGAGTAGGCGGCGGCCGCGAGACCTTCGACGACCTCGTTCAGATCGGCCTGCCGCCCGGTCCGCAGCGCCACGGGCTCCAGGTCCCCCAGCCCCTTCACCTGGGGCTGGAGCACCGACCGCACGGGCGCGACGACGACCGACACCGGGCCGGCGGCCGGGTCGTCGGGCGAGGGGTGGGCCAGCCGGCGGAGGACGGCGAGGCGGCGGCCGACCGTGTCGGAGCGAGGCGAGAGCCGCTCGTGCGGCAGCGTCTCCCAGGAGGGGTAGTCGACGACGGTGTCCGGGTCGAGGAGGCTGCGCAGGGCCGCGGCCAGGTCCTCGGCCTCGCGGCCGGTGGCGGTGACCGCGAGTACGGGCCGGCCGGCCTCGCGGGCGAGGGCGGCGACGGCGAAGGGGCGCGCGGCGGGCGGGCCGACCAGGTCCACGTGGGTGCGGTTGCCGTCGGTGGCGGCCTTCACCGCTTCGGTGAGGGCCGCGTCCTTGACGACGACGTCGAGCAGACCGTGCAGGCTCATGGACTTCCATCCCGGGGGTGGCTGGCAGAACGGGCAACGCGAACAGCCCGACACGTCTCACGGGCCGGGGGAGATTCCAGCCTACGCCCGAGGGTCGCCCCTCCGCCCGCCGCTCGGCGAGGCGCCGGGCGGGGTCGCCCGGGCGGCCGGACCGCGGCGCGGCCGGGGCGGCCCGACGGGGTGAGGGGCGGCGGGACGCGGGGCGGCCCCGGCGGGCATCCGTGCGATGCCCGCCGGGGCCGTACCCCCGTCGTTCCCCCGTCCGCTCCCCCGTGGGTCCCGGACGTCGCCGCCGGCGGTTACTCGCTGGCGATCGCGTTCAGGACGTTCATCCGTCCGGCCCGGAAGGCCGGGACAAGGGCGGCGAACAGGCCCACGAAGGCCGATCCGACGAAGACCGTCAGGATCGTCGTCCACGGGATCTCCAGGACGCCCAGCCCCTCCAGGGCGAGGAGCTTCTGGGCCGCGGTGCCCCAGCCCATGCCCAGTCCGAGGCCGAGCAGGGCGCCGAAGAGGGCGATGACCACCGACTCCAGGCGGATCATGCGGCGCAGCTGGCGGCGCGAGAGGCCGATGGCCCGCATGAGGCCGATCTCCCGGGTCCGCTCGACCACCGACAGGGCGAGGGTGTTCACCACGCCGAGGACGGCGACGATGATCGCCAGGGCGAGGAGCCCGTACACGATGTTCAGGAGCTGGCCGACCTGGTCCTTCAGCTCCTGCTTGTAGTCGGTCTGGTCGCGCACGGAGTACTGCGGATACGGCTCCAGGGACTTCTTGAGCGCGGCGTACGCCTGGGCCTCCTGGCCGTCCCGGGCCGCGGCGAACATGATCATGCTCTGCGGCATCTTCTCGGCCGGCAGGTAGCGGGCTGCGGTCGTGATGTTCGTGTACATCACGCCCTTGTCGACGTTGCCCGCGTCCGACGTGATCGCCGCGACCCGCAGCTTCGCGGTCCGGCCGCCCTTGAAGGCGACGGTGAGCCGGTCGCCGACCTCGACGCCGTGCGCGGTCGCGTAGTCGCTGCCGACGGACATGGCGTCCGGGCCGTAGGCGTCGGCGAGCCGGCCGGCGGTGGTGTCGCGCTTGAGGTCCTGGGCGTACGTCGGATCGGCGGCGACGACGTCGTCGTCGAGGGAGACGCCCTTCGGGTCGGTGATCCTCGCGTCCACCGACTTGTACTCGGTGACGTGGGTCAGGCCCGGGGTCTTCTCCAGGGCCGCCTGGGCCTGCGGGACGATCGGCTGTGCGGTGGGCGACTGGACGATGAAGTCCGCGCCGACCGTGCGGTCCAGCTCGTCGGTCGCCGAGGCGACCAGGGAGGAGCCGACCACCGACAGGCAGGCCACCAGGGCCAGGCCGATCATCAGGGCGGCGCCGGTGGCGCCGGTGCGCCGCGGGTTGCGGAGCGCGTTGCGCTCGGCCATCCGGCCGACCGGGCCGAAGACCCGCAGGACGACGGCACCGATGACGCGGACGACTCCGCCGGCGAGCAGCGGTCCCACGACGACGAAGCCGATGAGGGAGAGCACGATCCCGAGGCCGAGCCACAGCGAGCCCGCTCCGGCCTTGTCCGCCTGGGTCGCGGTCCACAGGGCGGCCGCGCCGCCGGCCGTCAGGAGCAGGCCGACACCGCCGCGGACCAGACCCGCCTTGGCGTCGGCCGGGGTGCCGGCGTCGCGCAGGGCGGCCATCGGGGAGACCTTGCCGGCCCGGCGGGCCGGGACGTACGCGGCGACGACGGTGACCACGACGCCGAGGCCGAGGCCGACGGCCGGGGTCGTCCACGCGACGGTCAGGTCCTGGGTGGACAGCTCCATGCCCATGGAGGACATGAGCTCCATCAGGCCGACGGCGAGGCCCACGCCCGCCGCGACACCGGCGACCGAACCGACGACGCCGAGCAGCAGCGCCTCGATGAGGACGGAGCGGTTGACCTGCCGGCGGCTGGATCCGATGGCCCGCATGAGGCCGATCTCGCGGGTGCGCTGGGCGACCAGCATCGAGAAGGTGTTGACGATGAGGAAGATGCCGACGAGGAAGGCGATTCCGGCGAAGCCGAGCATCGCGTACTTCATCACGTCGAGGAAGCCGGCGATGTCCTCGCGGCCCTCGTCCGCCACCTCGGCCGCGGTCTGCAGCTTGTAGCCGGCGCCGACCACGGAGGCGATGTTCCGCTTCAGCGCGTCGTCGGACACGCCGGGCGCGGCGTCGGCCAGGACCTGGGTGAACAGGCCCTCCTTGCCGAGGAGTTCACGCTGGGCGGTGGCGGTGTCGAAGTAGACGACGGTGGCACCGGGGTTGGTGACCTTGAAGTCGGCGATGCCCGAGATCTTCGCGGTGAAGTCGCCGGTGACCGCGATGGTGCGCAGCTCGTCGCCGATCTTCAGTCCGTGCTTCTCGGCGGTGCCGCCGTCGACCAGCACCTCGGTGGGCCCGCGCGGCTCGTGGCCGGAGCTGATCTCCACCGAACGCAGTTCGTTGGGGGTCCAGTTGACGGCGATCGTCGGTGCGCCGCTGGTGGGGCCGACGTTCTTGTTGCGTGCGTCGACGACGGTGACGCCGAGCGAGACGACCGAGCCCTGGGCGTCCTTGACGCCCTCGGCCTTCCGCACCTGGTCGACGAGGGAGGCCGGGAAGGAGTCGGGACGGCCGTTGGCCGGGATCTCGTCGGTGCCGGACGACTTGGCGCTCAGGGTGACGTCGGACGCGGTGGACGCGAAGAGCTTGTCGAAGGTGGTGTTCATGGTGTCCGTGAAGACGAGCGTGCCGCACACGAACGCCACGGACAGCAGGACGGCGACGGCGGAGAGCGCCATGCGGCCCTTGTGCGCGAAGAAGTTGCGCAGGGAGGACTTGAGGACGGTCATGACGTGCGCCCCCGGGCGTCGAAGTCCTTCATGCGGTCGAGGACGGCGTCGGCGGTGGGCCGGAACATCTCGTCGACGATCCGGCCGTCCGCGAGGTAGAGGACGCGGTCGGCGTGGCTCGCGGCGACCGGGTCGTGGGTGACCATGACGATGGTCTGACCGAGCTCGTCCACGGACTGGCGCAGGAAGCCGAGGACCTCGGCTCCGGCCCGGGAGTCGAGGTTTCCGGTCGGCTCGTCGCCGAAGATGATCTCGGGTCGGGCGGCGAGCGCGCGGGCCACCGCGACGCGCTGCTGCTGGCCGCCGGAGAGCTGGGTGGGACGGTGCTTCAGACGGTCGGCGAGGCCCACGGTGGAGACCACCCGGTCGAGCCACTCCCGGTCCGGGCGCCGGCCGGCGATGTCCATCGGCAGCGTGATGTTCTCCAGCGCGTCGAGCGTCGGCAGCAGGTTGAACGCCTGGAAGATGAAGCCGATCCGGTCGCGGCGCAGCTGGGTGAGCTTCTTGTCCTTGAGGCCGGTGATCTCCGTGTCGTCGAGGAAGATCTGGCCGCTGGTGACGGTGTCGAGGCCGGCGAGGCAGTGCATCAGGGTCGACTTGCCGGAGCCGGACGGCCCCATGATCGCGGTGAACTGCCCGCGGGTGATGTCCACGTCGACGTGGTCGAGCGCGACGACCCTCGTCTCACCCGCTCCGTACGCCTTGACGACCTGCCGCGCCCGCGCGGCCACCGCCGTGCGCCCTGCGGCGCCCTCGTGCTGGGGGATGGTCACAGCCGAAGTCACGGTATGTCTCCTATGCCTGGATCGGATCCGACTCGTCTACGAGTCTGCGAGGGACGGGGCGGCTGGTCACTGGTGCCTGTCGCAGTCTTCGCCCTGGGGTTTTCCGTAAGACCAAGGTAAGGACCGGGAGGGGGCTTCCTCGTCCTCCGCCGGAACGAACGGCCCCTGCCCTCTATGGGGGAGACACCCCTAGGGGTTCTCCACCCGCGGGTCGAGTGAGAAGGTGGTCCGGCGAAATAGATGTACGACTCATCAGGTGTGCGGGCCACCGGGTTCCGCCGCACCGGTCGTACGGGCCCGGCCGCGCCGGGCCGACAGGGGAGGGATCCCGAAGTGTCCGAGACGACGCCACGGCGGACGGCGGCAGCGACGACCACGCCCCACGGACGCGGCCCGGTCGTCGCCGCGTTGATGCTGGTCATGGGCCTGACCGCGCTGGACGGCACCGTCGTCTCGACGGCCGTGCCGCAGATCGTCGGCGACCTCGGCGGCCTCTCCGCCTTCTCCTGGCTGTTCTCCGGCTACCTGCTCGCCGTGACGGTGACCCTGCCGGTGTACGGGAAGCTCTGCGACACCTTCGGCCGCAAACCGGTCCTGATCGCCGGCACCGTCCTCTTCCTCATCGGCTCCCTGCTGTGCGCCACGGCCTGGAACATGGCCTCGCTGATCGCCTTCCGCGTCGTCCAGGGCCTGGGCGGCGGCGCCCTCCAGGGCACCGTGCAGACCATCGCGGCCGACCTGTACCCGCTGAAGGAACGCCCCAGGATCCAGGCGCGGCTGTCCACCGTCTGGGCGACCGCCTCGGTCGCGGGCCCCGCCGCCGGCGGCCTGCTCGCCGGATACGCGGACTGGCGCTGGATCTTCCTGCTCAACCTGCCCGTCGGCCTGCTCGCCCTGTGGCTGATCGGGCGCCACCTCGTCGAACCGGGCCGCCCCTCGGCGGCCTCGGGAGGCCCGGACGCCCCGGCACGACCCGCCGTCGACTGGCCCGGGGCCCTCGCCGTCTTCGCGACCGGGGCCCTGCTCCTCACGGCGCTCGTCCAGGGCGGTGTCGCCTGGCCCTGGCTGTCCGCGCCCTCGCTCGGCCTCTTCGGCGGCACCCTCGCCCTCGGCGCGGTCACCGTCCTCGTCGAACGGCGGGCCACCGAACCGATCATCCCCGGCTGGATCTGGCGCCGCCGCACCATCGTCACCGTCAACCTCGCCCTCGGCGCGCTCGGCCTCCTGATGGTCGCCCCGACCGTCTTCCTGCCCACCTACGCCCAGGCCGTCCTCGGGCTCGGGCCGATCGCCGCCGGCTTCGTCCTGTCCGCCATGACCCTGAGCTGGCCGGTCACCGCCGCCCTGTCCAACCGCGTCTACGGCCGCATCGGCTTCCGGCTGACCGCCGTCATCGGCATCACCCTCGCCCTGCTGGTCCTGCTCGCCTTCCCGTTCCTGCCCTTCCCCGGGAAACCCTGGCAGCCGGCCCTGCTCATGCTGCTGCTCGGCGGCGCGCTCGGCTTCTTCCAGCTCCCGCTGATCGTCGGGGTCCAGGCGACGGTGCCGTACGGCGAACGCGGCACCACCACGGCGTCCGTCCTCTTCTGCCGCCAGGTCGGCCAGAGCGTGGGGGCGGCCCTCTTCGGCGCGGTGGCCAACGCGGTCCTCGCCGCCCGGCTCGGGGGCGGCGACCTGGACGGCCTGGCCCGGGCCCTCGACGCACCGGGCTCACTCGCCGCCGGAACCGCCGACGCGCTGCGGCGGGCGGTCGACGCGGCCGTCGACCACGTCTTCGCGGGCGCGGCGGCAGCGGCGGCACTCGCCCTGCTCGTCCTGCTCACCGTCGCGCCACGCCGCTTCCCGGTCCTGCCCGACGGCGACGACCGGCCGGACGACCCCCCACGCCCCGGCGCCTCGCGAACCACACCCACCCGCGACGACCCTCCGCGTACCGGCACTTCGCGCGCCGGCACTCCGGCGCCGGGAGCCCGGCAAGATCGGCAGGACGCCCCCTAAGGGCTGTCCCGTAATCCGCGGTGGGTTGGCGCACGGCGTCGGATGCGGTGCATCGCAAGGCGGAGGGCCGCTCTCATACTGGGCGTATTCGGGCGATCCGACAACGCAGCGAGGTGCCGTAACCGGCGTCGTGCGCCCGCCGGGGATTACGGGACAGCCCTTAGGGCCTGTCCGGGCCGTCCGCCGGTTCACCCGACGTCCCGCGGCCCGTCAGGGCGGCCAGGGAGGCGCGGATGTGTTCCATGTGCGCGTGGATCGCCTCGGCGGACTCCGTGTGCTCCCGCAGGATCCGCTCCGTCTCGCGCTCGGCGCGCTCCCGGCGCGCTCCCGCCCCGGCCAGCAGCTCCGCCGCCCGCGCCTCGGCGTCCTCCTGGCCGTGCCGGGCGCTCTCCTCCGCCTCGGCGAAGGCCCGGCGGGCCTCGGCCAGCCGTGCCTCGGCCGCCGCGAGCAGCCCCTCGTGCCGCGCGTCGAGGTCCGCCTCCCGCGCCGACTCCGTCCGTTCGGCCCGCTCCCGGGCCGACGTCTGCTCCGCGCGCTGCCGGTCGAGCAGCGCAGCCGTCCGGCGCACCGTCTCCTCCAGCTCCGCCCGTGCCCCGCCCCGGAGTTCCTCCGCCTCGCGGCGGGCCGTCCCCCGCCGTTCCTCGGCGTCCGCGCCGGCCGCAATCAGCGTCGCGTGCGCGGCCGCGTCCGCGGCCTCCCCGGTCTCGGCCGCGTACGCCCGCGCCGCCTCGGCGGCCGCCTCACCCGCCGCCCGGGCCTCCTCCGCGAGCGCCTGCGCCGCCGCCCTGGCCGCCGCCGACACGGCCGCGGCCTCCTCCTCAGCCAGGGCCAGGATCCGCCGCGCCCGGGCGCCGAGGGCCTCGTAGCGCTGCGGCGCGAGCCCCGCGACCAGCTCCCGCAGCCGGGCAGCCTCCGCCTCCCGCTCGCCGGCGAGGGCAGTCAGCCGCTCCGCGTGCTCCCGGGCCGCGTCCCCTTCCCCGACGAGCGCGGCGAGCACGCGGTCGACCTGTTCCGGTCGGTAGCCCCGGCCACCCCGTAAGACGGAGAAACCCATCCGTTGACGCTCCTTCCACGACGGCCCGAACACCAAGGATGCGTCATCAGCCCCCCGAGAAAGGACAAAAGGCGCCCGACGTGACGTACACGTCGGGCGCCTCGGGCCATCGGGCGGGACTCAGCCCCGTCTCAGAGGAGGCCGTCCCACATCTGCTCCAGCAGGACCGACCACCAGCTGTCCGGCGACGCGAGCGCCGCCGGGTCCAGCATGGCCAGCTGCGCCTGGAAGTCGACCGTCCAGCGGCCCGCCTGCTCGGGGTTGAGCCCGAACCTGAGCCGCCACATCCGGCCCAGCAGCGCCATGGAGCGGGTGAATTCCGGCAGGCCGCTGTTCACGAACTGCGGCGGCACCGGCTGCCCGCCCGGACCGGCCTCGACCGGTACGGCGACGATGTGCGCGGTCCCGTACTGGACGCAGATCGCCCGCCCGAAGTCCGAGCCGATCACGAGGTACGAGCCCGCGTCCGAGGCCGGCTGGATCTGCCGCTGCGCCGCGAGTTCGGCGAGCGTCGGCACCACCGGCTGGGCCGGCTGCGCCCAGAAGAACGGCCCGAAGTCGGCCGGGAGACCCGCCCAGACCAGGGTGAGCGCCACGATCTCCGGAACGCCCTGCCGGGACACGGCCCGCTGGTCGAACCGGCAGATGCCCGGGCCGAACGCGCCGGCCAGCTCCTGCGCGACCCCCTCCGGGGGGATCGGCGGCAGCGGCTGCACCTGCGGCAACGGGGCACGCACCGGCGCCGGCCGGGCCGGACCGTCCGCGACCTGATGCAACTCTCCCTGATGGGTCAGGAGTTGCCGCATCCCCTGCTGCCGGCCCGTGTGATCACGGCCGTACGGCGCGATGTTGGTGATCCGCGCCTGCGGCCAGGTCTCCCGGATCATCCGCGCGCAGTAACCACCGGGCAGCTCGCAGGACTCCAGCTCCGTGTGCAGCTCCAGCACCTGCTGCGGCGGCACGTTCATCGCGCGCAGCTCGTGCAGGATCTGCCACTCCGGGTGCGGGGTGCCGGGAGCGGACCGCCGGATGATCTGCGCCTCGGAACCGTCCGGCGCGCGGTACCGCAGCACCGCCTGGTACCCGGGGCCCACGGTCGGCTGACCGGTCGGCTGCTGCGGGTACCCGTACGCCGGAGGCGCCCCGGGAGCCGGCGCGGGCGCCGGCGGAGGAGGCGTGCCCGGACCACCGAGGCCGCCCGGACCGGGCTGCGCCAGCATCGTCGCCGCGTGGTGCACACCGGGCGCGCCGGGAGGCCCGGGCGGGGTCGGTGCCCCCGGAGGCCCGGGCGGGGTCGGCGCACCGCCGGGACCCGGGTGGGCGAGCATCGTCGCCGCGTGGTCGATGCCACCCGGCGGAGTGCCGGGCGCACCCGGAGCCGGGGGCGGGGGCGGGGGCGGCGGCGCCCCGGGACCGCCCTGGTTCGGGTGCGCGAGCATCGTCGCCGCGTGGTCGATGCCACGCGGCGGGGTGCCGGGCGCCGCCGGCGGACCGGGCGGCTGGGGACCGTCGGGACCGAGCTGCGCCACCAGCTGCGTCGGCAGGTAGCCGCCCGCGGGGGCGGCGGGCTGACCCGGCACACCGGGCGCCTGCGGCGGCGGCGGGGGGTTGCCCCCGCCTCCCCGGGAGGCCCGCGGCGGCAGGACGGCCTTGCTGGTCGCCGCGTCCGCGATGTCCCCCGCGCCGGGAGCGCCGGGAGCCGCGGGCGGCGCGGGCACACCGGGAGCGGGCGTGCCACCGGGCACAGCCGGAGCGGAAGGCACACCCGGAGCGGAAGGCGCCGCCGGAGCGGACGGGCCGTGCGGCCCGTCCGGGCGCGGCGAGGACGGGTCGAGCCTCGGGGCCACCGCCGTCGGCGGCAGCGCGCTGCCGGCCGACATCAGCGCCGTCGGCGCGTCCGCGCCCACCACCGGGAGCGGGGTGTCCTCGTCGTCCGCGCCCGAGAGCGGCGGCGCGAAGACGGTCGCCGGCAACGGCACCGCCCCGTCCGCACCCCCCGAGCTGGCGTTCGCGTCCGCCCACGGGCTGTCCGAGGGCGTCGTCGCCGGCACCCCGTCCTGCGCCGTCGGCTCGTGCTCCGCGGGACCCGGCCGGTCCACGGCCTCCGGCCGGTCCACCGGAAGCGGCCGCGGCCCGGACCCCACGGGCTCCGGCGACACCGCGGACGCCGCTGCGGCCACGCCCGGCTGCGAGGCCTCCGACGCCTTCGGCAGCCCGATCCGGTCCGCCGCGTCCTGCAACCACTCCGGGGGACTGAGCAGGAACGACGTCTGGTTCAGGTCGATCCGCTCCGGCGGCGCGGGCGCCACCGCACCCGGCTCCTCCGCGGCCGTCCCGTACTCCTCCTCGTACCGGCGGATCACCTCGCCCACCGGCAGCCCCGGCCACAGCGTCGCCTCACCGCTGTCCCGCGCGATGACCAGCCGCTGCCGGCCGCCGTCCGACGTCGGACCCTCCTCGCGGTCCTCCGCCCACACGACGAAACCGAGCTCGAACTCCCGCACCCGCACCTCGCGATGCTGGTACGCCGGCACGTCACCGTTGATCCATTCCTCGGCGCGCTCCTGCGCCTGCGCGAACGTCACCACAGCCAGCTCACTCCCCCACCGGAACCACGGACACGGCGCGCGCGAAGCCGCCGTCCACCATCAGGTTCGCGACCGTCTCCAACTCCGGCGGATGACCCGCCAACCGCTGCAGAAACGCGTCGAAGTCCTCACCGCACGGCAGCAGCAACCGCTCCACGCGCTCGTTCACACTCCAGCCGTCCTGATCCCGCGCGTCGTCGTACGCGCAGAACCACACCGTGCCGACCGCGGCACCCCGCACCTTCACCGCGAGAATGCCGCCCTGCACGAACGCGACACCCAGGTAGTCCTTCGTCAGGTGATCACGCAGGCACTTGTTGACGTAGACGAGGTCGTTGACCCCCGCCTCCTCGCGCACCGTGAAGAACGGCTGGTCCACCAGCAGACCGAGCTCCGCGTCGAGCGCCGCGCCGACCGGCGCGCAGCCGCCCGCCGCCTTCAGGAACGACCGGTACGCGCCCGGCAGGCGGTACCCGAGGTCCTCCTCGACACCCAGCAGGTGCTGCTCGGACACCGACACCAGCGCCTTCGGCAGCCCGAAGTGCGCCGGCCGGGTCTCCTGCAGCGGACGCGTGCCCCGCTTGCCCTGGTCGACCGCCGCCGTCGCCACCCCGCCGTGATGACGCAGCAGCGCCTTCACCTCCACCGGCACCAGCTCCATGCGACGGCTGCCCGCCACGTGGTGCCAGGTCCAGCCGTGCGGCGTCGCCACGGACGGGATCGTGTCCCACAGCTCGTGCCCCGTCGCGGCGAGCGCCGCGTTCGCCGACACGTAGTCCGTCAGCCTCAGCTCGTCGACACCGAAGCCCTCCGGCGGCTCCGCGATCTCCGCTGCGGCCCTGGCGTACGGCGAGAAGTCCGGGTAGCCGTGCTCGTCCACCCGCACCCCTCGGGGATGCCGGGAGGCCCGGACCGGGTCCGGGAAGTGCACGACCTGCCCGGCGTAGGCCGCGTTCGGTGGCGCGGCTGACTGCCCGAGCCGACCTGTCGTCATGGCGGTTGCCCCCTGCGCTGGCTGCTGGCTGATTCCGCACAGCCTATGCGGTGCCACAAGGCCGTGACATGGCCCGATACCTCCGAGCGGCTACCGTGACCAAGTGTCACGTCCGCATGACTGAGCGGCGATAGTTCCGACACACCGAAAGCACGTTTCCGCTACCCAGCTTCCACATGGGGCACCCCATTTGGCAGTCTGTTCAAGCAACTCGGGGGATTGCGCGGAGGGGAAGACGAGCACCATGTACGCAGCACAAGCACCCACTCAGGGTGACCCACGCCTCAACTGGAGCAGCACCGAGCCCACCCGGGCCCCGATACTGCGCTTCCGCCGCGACGGAATCCTTCCCACGGTCGGCGCCGCACTCTCCGTACGCGGCGAGACCCTCACCTGCACCGCAGGCCGCGGCGACCAGCCGCCGGTCCTGCACCCACTCGTCCAGGACTTCCTGGACACCCTCACCAGCGGACAACGCGAACGCTTCACCGGCCGCTGCCCCGAAGCGATCCTGCTGTCCCGGCACCTCACCGCCACCGAGACCGGCCGCTCCAAGCGCGCCCAGCGCAAGCCCCTCACCTCCGGCGAGGCACGCCGCTCACTCAAACAGGCGAAACTCACCGCACGCCGCATCCGCGAGGACGGCGACCCGCTGCACGGCAGCTACGCGGCACCCTGCCGCTCCTGTACGGCGCTGCTCGCCCACTTCGGGGTGCGCACCGTCGATCCCACCTCGACTGTCGAGAACGGCTGACCGCACCTGAAATGCCCGACCACCTGAGCACCACCCGCTTCCCGGTCAACGTGGACGCCGCCCTCCGCGAGGCGGGCTGGCAGCCCGGCCGCTGGGACATCAAGCTCGCCGAGGAGTGGGCCGACGCCCTGCGCGCCCACACCTCCCCGGGCGGACACCGGCACAGCGTCTTCCCCGCCGCCGTCGAAGCCTGGGCCGAATTCGGCGGACTGCACATCGCCGCACCCGGCGCCGGCCGCCAGATCGCCCCCGCGACCGTCAGCTTCGACCCGCTCGCCGGCCTCCACCTCGCCCGCACCATGGCGGACCTGGGCCGCGCCCTCGACACCGAGATCTCCCCCCTGGGAGAGGAGGACGAACACCACGCGGTGCTCGCGATAGACCTGGAAGGCCGCGTCTACAGCCTCGACCACACCGGCGACTGGTTCCTCGGGCAGGACATCGACACCGCCCTCGCCACCCTGGTCACCGGCTCCCAGCCCACCCGCCTGGTCACCAGCGGCACCTGACCCCGCGCGACACGGCGATCCCCTGCCCCGGCAGGGGATCCCCACCCGGCACCCCACGAGAACCGGCGACCCGGACCCCGGACCCGCCGGGCGCCGACCCGCCCGGCCCCTCGACCGGACCCGGCTACGCGACCCGCTCCGCCACCGGCAACACCGCCGACACCCGGAAACCACCCGCGTCCGTCGGACCCGACACGAACACACCCCCGAGCCGCGTCACCCGCTCCCGCATCCCCACCAGACCGTTGCCCCCGCTCGGCAGCTGCGCATCCGCCACCGCCGCGTCCGAAGGGCCGTTCTCCACCTGCATGGCCACCTCGGCCTCCCGGTGGGCCAACCGCACCACGACCCTCGCCCCCGCCGCGTGCTTGAGGACATTGGTGAGCGCCTCCTGCACCACCCGGTACGCGGTCCGCTCCACCTCCGCCCCGTACACCCGCGACTCACCCAGCACCGCCAGCTCCACGACCACCCCCGCCAGCCGCGACTGCTCCACCAGCGCCTCCAAGGCGTCCAGACACGGCCCGTCCTCCGAAGCCGCCTCCGCCGCGGCCGCCGCCGCCCGCCCCACCGCCGCCAACGGCACCGCCGCGGGCCCCGCCACCGGCACGCCCTCCCGCAGCACCCCCAGCATCTCCCGCAACTCCGTCAACGCCTGGCGGCCCATGTCACCCACCAGCGCCGCGTTCTTCACCGCCTTCTGCGGATCCTTCAACGCCACCGCCTGCAACGCCGCCGCGTGCACCACCATCAGCGACACCCGGTGGGCCACCACGTCGTGCATCTCCCGCGCGATCCGCGTCCGCTCCTCCTGCCGCGCCCACTGCGCCCGCTGCTCCGCCCGGTCCGCGAGCAGCGACAACTCCTGCTCCAGGCTGTCGGCCCGCTCCCGCAGACTCTCCATGAGCCGGCGCCGCGCCCTTATGTACAGCCCGAAGAGCACCGGCGGCGCGTTGAGCCCCAGCGTCATGAAGAGCGAGACGACGGGCACGTACCAGCCGCTCGGGTCGAAGTCCTGGCTGCCGACGTCCTGCCGCAGCCGCACCACCGTCACGAGGAACACGGCGACCGTCGACATCCCTGCCAGCGCCGCGGTGATCCGCCGGGGCACCTCCGAGGCGGCGAGCGTGTACAGCCCGACCATGCCCATGAGGAAGCCCATCTCGGCCGGCGTGACGGCGATCGAGACGAGCACGACCGTGATCGGCCACTTCCGCCGCACCACCAGCACGGCCCCGACGAACAGGCCGAACAGCACCCCCACGGGCACCGGCAGTCCCGCCGAGTCGGCGAACCCGATCCCCTCGAGCCCGCACTCCAGCGCCGACACCACCGCCAACGCGATGTCCAGCACCGCGCTGCGCGGTCTCCCCCACCACCACCAGCCACGGACGGGCGTGCCCGCCGCGTCCCGGTGAGCCCCCGTTGCGGTCATGCCTTCCACCCTACGGGCGCCCGCGACCCATTTTCCGGAGACGGGACGACCCCGGAGAGTCCCCCGTCAACCAGACACGGACACCTGTCCCTCGAACTAATGAATCGACCAGACTTTCGACCCGGATGTCCGGATTCCGGACGACGCTGGACCCATGACAGCCGAGACACAGGGCCGGAAGCGGCATCCGAACGCCAAGGACGCCTTGCGCGAGCGGGCGCGGGAGTTGCGCGGGGAGGGCCGGACGTACGACGAGATCCAACAGGAGCTGGGCTGCTCGAAGAGCTCGATCTCGCTGTGGGTGCGGGACCTGCCGAGGCCGCCCCGGCGGACGCGCGAGCAGGCCTCCGAGATCGCCAGGCGCGGCTGGGAGGGCAGGCTCAGACTGCGGGAGGAGGAACGGGGCCGCGCCAAGAGGGCCGCGGAGGCCGAGGTCGGCGCCCTCTCGGACCGCGAGCTGTTCCTGCTGGGCGTGGGCCTCTACTGGGCGGAGGGCACCAAGGACAAGGCGCACGCGCGGCGCGAGCGGGTGGCCTTCGTCAACAGCGATCCCGGCATGATCCGGGTGTTCGTCGCCTGGCTCGACTTGCTCGGCGTGGACCGGGAGCGGCACACCTATCACGTACTGATCCACGAGACCGCCGATGTCGCCGCCGCCGAGCGGTACTGGGCGGACGTCGTGGGGACCGACGCGTCCCGGTTCGGCAGGACGACACTGAAGCGGCACAACCCCCGGACCGTCCGGAAGAACGTGGGGGACGACTATCGCGGCTGCCTCGTGATCCACGTCCGCAGAAGCGCCGATCTCTACCGTCGCATCGAAGGGGCCTGGTGCGGCATAGTAGGGGCTGCATCCGCGGCGGTCCGAGCAGAACGGACATAACGCCCATCCCGGGTCGTCTAAGGGCAAGACGTCAGATTTTGGTTCTGATCATGGGGGTTCGAGTCCTCCCCCGGGAGCCACACGCTCGGTTCGGGTCCCGACCTCCTGGTCGGGACCCTTACTCATGTCCGCTCCGAGGCCCCCCGGTATCCTTCGGTGGTCCACCCACCGAAGCCGAAGGGCACACCCGTGAGCGCCAATCGCCCGGCAGCCGTCGTCGTCCTCGCAGCGGGTGAGGGCACCCGCATGAAGTCGAAGACCCCCAAGGTCCTGCACGAACTCGCCGGGCGCTCGCTCGTCGGACACGTGGTCTCCGCAGCGCGCGAGCTGGAGCCCGAGCACCTCGTCGTGGTCGTCGGGCACGCGCGCGAGCGGGTCACCGCGCACCTCGACACGCACTACGCCGGCACCCGCACCGCCGTGCAGCACGAGCAGAACGGCACCGGGCACGCGGTCCGCATGGGGCTGGAGGAGCTGGGCCAGGCTCCGGACGGCACGGTCGTCGTCGTCTGCGGCGACACCCCCCTGCTGTCCGGCGAGACGCTGCGCGACCTCGCCGCCACCCACGCGGCCGACGGCAACGCCGTCACCGTGCTGACCGCCGAGGTGCCGGACTCCACGGGCTACGGCCGGATCGTGCGGGACGCGGCCACCGGCGCCGTGACCGAGATCGTGGAGCACAAGGACGCGTCCGAGGCGCAGCGTGCGATCCGGGAGATCAACTCGGGTGTGTTCGCGTTCGACGGGCGGCTGCTCGTCGATGCGCTGGGGAAGGTGCGGACGGACAACAGCCAGGGTGAGGAGTACCTCACGGACGTGCTGTCGATCCTGCGGGAGGCCGGGCACCGGGTGGGTGCGTCCGTGGCCGGTGACCACCGCGAGATCCTGGGGATCAACAACCGCGTGCAGCTGGCGGAGGCCCGTGCCCTGCTGAACGCGCGGCTGCTGGAGCGGGCGATGACGGCGGGTGTGACGGTGGTCGATCCGTCGTCCGTGCTGGTGGACGTGACGGTGACGTTCGAGCCGGACGCGGTGATCCATCCGGGTACGCAGCTGCTGGGTTCGACCCATGTCGGCGAGGATGCCGAGGTCGGTCCGAACAGTCGGCTGAAGGACACCCGGGTCGGTCGGGGCGCGCGGGTGGACAACACGGTGGCGGACTCCGCGGTGATCGGGGAGAGCGCGACGGTGGGTCCGTTCGCGTATCTGCGTCCGGGGACGACGCTCGGCACGAAGTCGAAGGCCGGGACGTACGTGGAGATGAAGAACGCCACGATCGGGGAGGGCACGAAGGTGCCGCACCTCTCCTATGTGGGTGACGCGACGATCGGTGAGTACACGAACATCGGCGCCGCGAGCGTGTTCGTGAACTACGACGGTGAGACGAAGCACCACACCACGATCGGCTCCCACTGCCGTACGGGTTCGGACAACATGTTTGTGGCGCCCATCACGATCGGGGACGGTGCGTACACCGCGGCGGGGTCGGTGATCACCAAGGACGTGCCGGCCGGCTCGCTCGCCGTGGCGCGGGGCCAGCAGCGGAATATCGAGGGTTGGGTGGCCCGGAAGCGTCCGGGCAGCGCGGCCGCGCAGGCCGCTCTGACGGCCACGGAGGAGCCCGCCGGGGAAAGCTGACCGGAAACGGGTACGTCGAACTCGGCGTACCGTGATACGTGCACACAAATTCGGCTGGCTCGCACACGCGCACGGGAGCGCGGGATTCGCGGCCAGGGAACACGTCTGAGGAGACAGTGCTGTGACCGGGATCAAGACGACCGGCGAGAAGAAGCTGATGCTCTTCTCCGGCCGCGCCCACCCCGAGCTGGCCGAGGAGGTCGCGCACCAGTTGGGTGTCGGCCTCGTGCCGACCAAGGCTTTCGACTTCGCGAACGGTGAGATCTACGTCCGCTTCCAGGAGTCGGCTCGTGGCGCGGACTGCTTCCTGATCCAGAGCCACACGGCTCCGATCAACAAGTGGATCATGGAACAGCTGATCATGCTGGACGCTCTGAAGCGGGCTTCCGCGCGGAGCATCACCGTGATCATCCCGTCGTACGGCTACGCGCGACAGGACAAGAAGCACCGTGGGCGTGAGCCGATCTCGGCCCGCCTGATCGCGGATCTGCTGAAGACGGCGGGTGCCGACCGGATTCTGACGGTCGACCTGCACACGGACCAGATCCAGGGCTTCTTCGACGGTCCGGTGGACCATCTGTCGGCGCTGCCGGTGCTGGCGGACTACGTGGGCGCGAAGGTCGACCGGAACAAGCTGACGATCGTGTCTCCGGACGCGGGTCGTGTGCGGGTGGCCGACCGCTGGTGCGACCGTCTGGACGCGCCGCTGGCGATCGTGCACAAGCGTCGTGACAAGGACGTCGCCAACCAGGTGACGGTGCACGAGGTCGTCGGTGACGTGAAGGGCCGCGTGTGCGTCCTGGTCGACGACATGATCGACACGGGTGGCACGATCTGCGCCGCGGCGGACGCGCTGTTCGCGCACGGTGCGGAGGACGTGATCGTGACGGCGACGCACGGCATCCTGTCCGGTCCCGCCGCCGACCGTCTGAAGAACTCGAAGGTGAGCGAGTTCGTGTTCACGGACACGCTGCCGGACCCGAGCGCGCTGGAGCTGGACAAGATCACGGTGCTGTCGATCGCGCCGTCGATCGCGCGTGCGGTGCGTGAGGTGTTCGAGGACGGTTCGGTGACGAGCCTGTTCGAGGAGCACTGAGGTTTCTTCCGAGAGGGCCGTTTTCCCGCTGGTCGGGGAGGCGGCCCTCTCGTCGTTCCCGGTCG
Source organism: Streptomyces sp. NPDC048338 (assembly GCF_043201055.1). NCBI lineage: Bacteria > Bacillati > Actinomycetota > Actinomycetes > Kitasatosporales > Streptomycetaceae > Streptomyces > Streptomyces sp. NPDC048338. The sequence continues at coordinate 264,954 of NZ_JBICYQ010000010.1, read as the reverse complement.
GGTTCCGCGCCGGTCTCCGGGGGCTCCGGGTGATCCAATTGGGTGGTGCGGGCAGCGGCGAGTAGACTGCCGTAGTTGCTCGGCGAGGGAGGCCGTACCCGGAGTGGTACGGCGGTCCGTTATCGACGCGCTCTTCGTAGCAGGCCATCGCCAGTCGTGGCCGGGTGACAGTCGTTTCGTCACCACATTACGAGGAGTGCACATGTCCGAGGTCAAGATCGCCGCGACCCTCCGGTCGGAGTTCGGCAAGGGCGCCGCCCGCAAGATCCGCCGTGACAGCAAGGTCCCCGGCGTTCTCTACGGTCACGGTTCGGACCCGGTCCACGTGACGCTGCCGGGCCACGAGCTGCTGCTCGCCCTGCGTACCCCGAACGTCCTGCTGTCCCTGGACATCGACGGCAAGAACGAGCTCGCGATCCCGAAGGCCGTGCAGCGCGACCCGCTGAAGGGCTTCCTGGAGCACGTCGACCTGCTTCTGGTGAAGCGCGGCGAGAAGGTCGTCGTCGAGGTTCCGGTCGTGGCCGAGGGTGAGCTGGCCGCCGGCGGCAACCTGCTGGAGCACGTCCTCAACACGCTGTCCGTCGAGGCCGAGGCCACCCACCTGCCCGAGTCCGTCACGGTCTCCGTGGAGGGCCTGGAGGCCGGTGCCTCCGTCCTCGCCAAGGACATCACGCTGGCGAAGGGCGTCACCCTGGTGACCGACGCCGACGCCGTCGTGCTGCAGGTCCTGGCCGCGCAGGCCGAGGAGCCGGCCGCCGAGGGCACCGAGGAAGAGGCCGCCGCCGCCGAGGGCGCCGAGGCCTGAGCCGTAGGCTCTGTCTGACGTGACAGGGTGACGGGCCATCGGCCCGCCACCCCGTTTCTTTCTGTACGCACACGAGGAGACGTGACGCACATGACGGACGACGCGAACGCCCCCTGGCTGATCGTCGGCCTCGGCAACCCTGGCCCGGAGTACGCGGCGAACCGGCACAACGTGGGCTTCATGGTGGTGGATCTGCTGGCGGAGCGGATCGGCGGGAAGTTCAAGCGGGCGCAGAAGGCGCAGGCGCAGGTCGTGGAGGGCCGGATGGGTGCGCCCGGGCCGGCGAACCGCCGGGTGATCCTCGCGAAGCCGATGTCGTACATGAACCTCTCGGGTGGTCCCGTCACGGCGTTGCGTGATTTCTACAAGGTGCCGACGGCGCGTGTGGTGGCCGTCCACGACGAGCTGGACATCGACTACGGCGTGCTGCGTCTGAAGCTCGGCGGTGGCGACAACGGCCACAACGGTCTGAAGTCGATGACGAAGTCGATGGGTGCCGAGTACCACCGGCTGCGGTTCGGGATCGGGCGTCCGCCGGGCCGGATGCAGGTCGCGGACTTCGTGCTGAAGGACTTCTCGTCGACCGAGCGCAAGGAGCTCGACTACTTCGTGGACCGGGCGGCCGACGCGGTCGAGTGCCTGGTGACGGAGGGTCTGGAGCGGGCGCAGTCGGCGTACAACTCCTGACCGACGAGCCGAATCAGTACGACTGTACGATCGCGGGTCATGAACCATGCCCGTAACGCCGCCATGGCCCTGGTCGCCCTGCTGCTCGTCGTCGCGGGCGCCTGGTCGTCCTGGGGGACGGCCCAGCACGTCCTGCTCTCCAAGGGCCGCGAGCACGGCACCCTGACGGTGACCGGCTGCAACGAGGAGACGTGCAGCGGCCGGTACGTCCCGGAGGATCCCGCGCAGCCGCACAGCGCCGTGACGATCGAGCACTCGGTGGCGGCGGCCAAGGGCCAGACGTTGCCGGTGGTGGTGAAGCCGGGTACGGAGGAGGCGGTGCGGACCGGCTGGGGCGGCGGGCTGCACGCCTGGCTGCCGCTGGGCGGGGCGTTGCTGCTGGCGGCGCCGGTCGTCGGGGGTGGTCTGCGGATGACGCGTACGGCGTGGTCGCTGGCGGGGGCGGGGGCGGCGCTGCTGCTGGGGGCATTCTTCGCACTCTGAACATTGCGGTCGGTTGGGCGTGTTACCGCAGGGATTGTTATAAGCCACCGGGTTAAGAGCGGCTTAAAGGTGCCTATAGGCTGCCCCCGCCACTCCCCACGGCATCCCTCATCTAAGATGGACGACTGCATATGCGACGATCCCTCATACCCGCAGGCGCGCTTGTCGCGGCCATGGCGGGTTCCCTCGTGCTCGCCCCCAGCGCGCTCGCGAACGGAAAGCCCCACGGTGACAACGGCACCGTGAAGATCCACGACTCGAAGACGAACGAGGAGATCAAGGCCAACCAGCCGAAGGTCTGCTCCTTCTACCTCGACGCCTTCGGCTTCGACGCGGGTCAGAAGGTCGACTGGCACATCGAGGCCTGGGCGAACAACGAGAAGGAGAAGGGCGAGACGGTCAAGTCCGGCCTCATCACCCTCGACGCCGACGGTCACGAGCGCACCGCGGACATGACCCTCCCGAACGGCCAGTACAAGCTGTTCTGGAACTTCGAGGGCGAGAACGGCAAGGCCAAGCACAAGGTCTTCAAGACCGACTGCCCGCCCGGCGAGGAGCCCACCAAGCCGGGCGAGGAGCCGACCAAGCCCGGCGAGGAGCCCACCAAGCCCGGTGAGGAGCCGACCAAGCCCGGCGAGGAGCCCACGAAGCCCGGTGAGACCCCCGGTTCCACCGCCTCCCCGACGCCCGGCGCCCCCGGTTCCACCGGTGGTACCGACAGCAAGGGCTCCGAGGGCAACCTCGCCGAGACCGGCTCCAGCGCCCCCGTGGGCATCATCGGTGCCGTCGCCGTCGCCCTCGCGGGTGTCGGTGGCTTCCTGGTGACGCGCCGCCGCAAGGCGCAGCAGCACTGAGGACGCCGCACGGCGTCGTGACGCGAAGTGCCCCCACCGGCCGAGCCGGTGGGGGCACTTCGTGCGTCGGGGCCGTCAGCCGGTGTTGCGCAGGCCCGCGGCCACGCCGTTCACCGTGAGCAGCAGGGCCCGGGCCAGCAGCGGGTCCGCCTGCTCGCCCCGCTCGGCCGCCTCGCGCTGGCGGGCCAGCAGGGCCACCTGGAGGTAGGAGATCGGGTCCAGGTAGGCGTCGCGGATGGAGAAGGTCTGCTGGAGCACCGGGTTGGAGTCGAGCAGCTGCCGGCCGCCGGTCACCTTCAGGACCTCGGCCACGGTCAGCGCGTGCTCGGCCTCGATGGTGGCGAAGACGTGCTTCAGCTCCTCCGGGACGAGCGTGTCGACGTAGTGCCGGGCGATCCGCAGGTCCGTCTTCGCCAGCGTCATCTCGACGTTGGAGACGAAGTTGCGGAAGAAGTGCCAGCGCTCGTACATCTCGCCGAGCACCGCGTCGAGGCCGGCCTCGCGCAGCGCCTTGAGGCCCGAGCCGACGCCGAACCAGCCGGGGACGATCTGCCGGGACTGGGTCCAGCCGAACACCCACGGGATGGCCCGCAGTCCGTCGAGGCCGGCGCCCGAGTCGGGGCGGCGCGAGGGCCGCGAGCCGAGGTGCAGGTCGGCGAGCTGGTCGACGGGCGTGGCGGCGAAGAAGTACGCGGGCAGGTCCGGGTCCTCGACCAGTCGGCGGTACGCGGTGTGGGCCGCCTCCGAGACCGTGTCCATGGCCGCGTCCCAGGTGGCCAGGGCCTCGTCGGACTGGCGGGGCGCGGTGTGCAGGGCGGACGCCTGCAGGGTCGCCGCGACGGTCAGTTCGAGGTTCTCGCGGGCCAGCGACGGGATGAGGTACTTGTCGGAGATGACCTCGCCCTGCTCGGTCACCTTGATCTCGCCCTCCAGCGTTCCCCAGGGCTGGGCGAGGATCGCGTCGTGCGAGGGGCCGCCGCCGCGGCCGACGGTGCCGCCGCGGCCGTGGAAGAGGCGCAGGCGGACGCCGTAGCGGTGGGCGACGTCGCGCAGCCGGCGCTGGGCGCGGTGGATCTCCCACTGCGAGGTGGTGATGCCGCCGAACTTGGAGGAGTCGGAGTAGCCGAGCATGACCTCCTGGACGTCGCCGCGCAGCGAGACGAGCCGGCGGTAGGAGGGGTCGGCCAGCATGCCGTCGAGGATGACGTCGGCGGCCTTCAACTCGTCGGTGGTCTCCAGGAGCGGCACGATGCCGATCTTGGCCCAGCCGGCGTGCAGGTCGATCAGGCCGGCCTCGCGGGCGAGGACGGCGGCGGCGAAGACGTCGTCGGCGCCCTGGCACATCGAGATGATGTAGGACTCGATGACCTCGGGGCCGAAGCGCTCGAAGGCTTCCTTGATGGTGTGGAAGACGCCGAGGGTCTTCTCGCCAGCCGGGTCCAGCGGGGCGGGCGTGGGCGCGAGGGGCCGGCGCGAGCGCAGCTCCTTGGCGAGCAGCTTCTGCCGGTAGTCGCGGGGCATGTCGGCGTAGCGCCAGGACTCCTCGCCGAGCCGGTCGAAGAGCTGGCCGAGCGCGTGGTGGTGGGCGTCGGCGTGCTCGCGGACGTCCATCGTGGCGAGCTGGAGGCCGAAGGCGGACAGGGTGCGGATGGTGCGGTCCATCCGGCCGTCGGCGAACAGGCCGCCCCGGTGGGCGCGCAGCGAGTCCTGGATCAGGGCGAGGTCGTGGACCAGCTCGGAGGTGCCGAGGTAGTCGCGGCCCTCCTCGTGGGTGGTGCCCTTGGCCAGCCGGCGGCGGGTGTTGACCAGCTTCTGGCGGATGCAGGTGGCCTTGAGCCGGTAAGGCTCCTCGGCGTTGAGCCGCTTGTAGCGGGGGCTGATCTCGGGCAGCCGCTCCAGGTCGGTCTGGAGGGAGGTGAGGAGTTCCTCGGTGGCCCCGGCGTAGCGGATGGAGTTGGAGAGGAAGCCGCGCAGCTCGTCGACCAGTTCGAGGGCGTCGTTGATGCCGTGCTCGTGCTGGAGGATCAGGACCTCCCAGGTCACCGCGGGGGTGACGTTGGGGTTGCCGTCGCGGTCGCCGCCGATCCAGGTGCCGAAGGTCAGCGGGCGGGTGCCGGCGGGCAGCTCGATGCCGACGCGCTCGAGCTCGGCGGCGAGGTCCTCCAGGACGTCGCCGACGGCGCCGGCGTGCAGCTCGTCGAGGTAGTAGATGGCGTTGCGGGCCTCGTCGGCGGGCTCGGGGCGGACGACCCGGAGCTCGTCGGTCTGCCAGATGAGGTCGATGTTCTCGGCGAGCCGCAGGTCGTGGCGGCGGCGGTCCGCCTCGATGACCGGGGTCTCCAGCAGGGCGGCGATGCGACGCAGCTTGTTGAGGACCGAGCGGCGGGCCGCCTCGGTGGGGTGCGCGGTGAAGACGGGCCGCACGTTGAGGTTCTTCACCGTGGCGCGGACGTGCTCGGGGTCGCCGTCCTTGAGCATGTCGACGGTCCGGGCGATCAGGCCGCCGTCGGCGGCGCGCTTCTCGCGCATCTCGCGGCCGCGGTGGACCTGCTCGGTCACGTTCGCCAGGTGGAAGTAGGTGGAGAAGGCGCGCACGAGCTTGGCGGCGGTCTCCAGGTCCGTGTCGCCGAGCAGCTCGGCGGCGGCCTCGCCGTCCTCGCGGGTGAGCCGTCGGACCTTCTCGACGAGGTCGAGGATCTCGTGGCCCTCCTGGCGGACGAGGGTCTCGCCCAGCAGGTCGCCCAGTCGGCGGATGTCGGATCGCAGCTCGGCGCTGGCGGTGGGGGTCTGGTCGGCACTGCTCACAGGTGCGGCTCCTTGCAGTGTTTGAGCACGTCTGGAGGGGTACTGGAGGCTTGCGGACCGCGCTGTCCGACGCACCCAGGATAGGTGTCCATTTCCACGACGCCTCCCGTGCCCCTCCTTGCGCCCTCTTGCCGCGGGGCATCCCACTGCCATACTTACGTCGCCGTAGGTTACGGAGGCGTAGCCACGCGTCCCTTTGACTCCCTTTCATCCCTTCATCCCCAGGGGACCCTCATGACCACTACCCCCGAGGTGACCTCGGAACCCGAGGCGCGCGTCACCGCCGCCCAACCGCCCTCCGCCACGCTCGGCGGGGACAGCAAGCGGTCGATCGAGCAGATCACGCTGCTGTTGTTCATCGCGGTGCCCTTCCTCGCGCTGCTCGCCGCGGTGCCGCTGGCCTGGGGCTGGGGGGTGAGCTGGCTCGATCTGGGCCTGATGGTGGCGATGTACTACATCGGCTGCCACGGCATCACGATCGGCTTCCACCGTTACTTCACGCACGGCTCCTTCAAGGCCAAGCGGCCGCTGCGGATCGCGCTGGCCGTCATGGGGTCGCTGGCGGTGGAGGGACCGCTGGTGCGCTGGGTGGCCGACCACCGCAAGCACCACAAGTTCTCCGACGCGGAGGGCGACCCGCACTCGCCCTGGCGGTTCGGCGAGACGGTGCCGGCGCTGATGAAGGGCCTGTGGTGGGCGCACATCGGGTGGATGTTCGACGAGGAGCAGACGCCGCAGCACAAGTACGCGCCGGATCTGATCAAGGACCCGGCGATCCGGGCGATCTCGCGCCAGTTCGTGCTGTGGACGGTGCTGTCGCTGGCGATCCCGCCGCTGGTGGGCGGCCTGGTGACGATGTCGTGGTGGGGCGCGTTCACCGCGTTCTTCTGGGGCTCGCTGGTGCGGGTGGCGCTGCTGCACCACGTGACCTGGTCGATCAACTCGATCTGTCACGCGGTCGGCAAGCGGCCCTTCAAGTCCCGTGACCGCTCGGGCAACGTGTGGTGGCTCGCGGTGCTGTCCTGCGGCGAGTCCTGGCACAACCTGCACCACGCGGACCCGACCTCGGCCCGGCACGGGGTGCTGAAGGGCCAGGTCGACTCCAGCGCGCGGCTGATCCGCTGGTTCGAGCAGCTGGGCTGGGCGTCCGACGTGCGCTGGCCGGATGCGTCACGTATCGAAGCCCGCCGCCAGGACGAGCCCGCGAACGCGGCATGATGGATGACGTGGCGATCGATGGCAGCACGACTACCGGCAGCAGCGGCCCCGGCAAGCCCCGCAGGGGGCGCCGGGTCCGCATGACAGGCGCGGAGCGCCGGGAACAGCTGTTGGACATCGGCCGCACGCTCTTCGCCGAGAAGGGCTTCGAGGGCACGTCCGTCGAGGAGATCGCGGCCAAGGCCGGGGTGTCCAAGCCGGTGGTGTACGAGCACTTCGGCGGCAAGGAGGGCCTGTACGCGGTCGTGGTCGACCGGGAGATGCGCCAGCTCCTCGACGGGGTGACGGGCGCGCTGACGGCGGGGCATCCGCGGGAGCTGCTGGAGCAGGCGGCGTTCGCGCTGCTGGACTACATCGAGAACTACACGGACGGTTTCCGGATCCTGGTCCGTGATTCGCCGGTGGCGCAGTCGACCGGCACGTTCGCGTCGCTGATCAGCGACATCGCCACCCAGGTCGAGGACATCCTGGGCCTGGAGTTCAAGGCCCGCGGCTTCGATCCGAAGCTGGCGCCGCTGTACGCGCAGGCGCTGGTGGGCAGTGTGGCCCTGACCGGCCAGTGGTGGCTGGACGTCCGCAAGCCGAAGAAGGCCGAGGTCGCGGCGCATCTGGTGAACCTGGCCTGGCACGGCCTGGACGGTCTGGAGCAGAAGCCGCGCCTGATAGGGCATCGCAAGAGCTGAGACTGCGGGGAGAGTCGGACGGGGGCGCCGCGGATGCGACGCCCCCGTCCTGTCACTCCAGGGGCTCCAGGAACTCCAGGCGGTTGCCGACGGGGTCCTCGGAGTAGAAGCGGCGGTGGCCCGGGAGATCGTCGTCCCAGACGACCTTCGCGCCGCGTTCCTCCGGGCGGGCCGCGTAGCCGGCGATCGCGGTGACCCGCAGGCCGGGGTGGGCCTTCGCCGCGGGGCGGAAGTCCTGCTCGATGCCGAGGTGGAGCCGGACGGCCCCGTCCGCGGCCTCGAACCAGCAGCCGCCCCGTGCGGCGAGGACGGGCGGCTTGGCGACCTCGGCCATGCCGAGGACGTCGGTGTAGTACGCCCGGAGGAGGTCCTCCGAGCCCGGCGGTGCGGCGAGCTGGACGTGGTCGACGGCGGTCAGCATCAGAGCCCCTTCGTGGCGACGGCGAAGATCCGGCGGAACGGGAAGACGGTGCCGTGCGGGCCGGGCGGGTAGGCCGCGCGCAGCAGGTCGCGGTAGGCGGCGAGGAATGCCTCGGTCGCCCTCTGGTCTCCTTCGAGCGCGGTCAGGACGGGGCGCAGCGCGGTGCCCTTGACCCAGTCGAGGATCGGGTCCTCGCCGGGCAGGAGCTGCGAGTACGTGGTCTCCCAGACGTCCGTCGCGCAGCCGAGGTCGGCGAGCCGGGTCAAATAGTCGGCCGGGTCCAGGACGTGGATGAAGCGGCGGCCCTGGTCGCCGAGGCGGTCGCGCCACTGCGGGGTGTCGCAGAGCTCGCCGAGCAGGGCGTGGCTGGGCGAGGTGAAGTTGCCGGGGACCTGGAAGGCGAAGGTGCCACCGGGCTTGAGTCCGGCGATCCAGGGGGCGAAGGACTCGGGGTGGTTGGGGACCCACTGGAGGGCCGCGTTGGAGACGATCAGGTCGTAGGGCTCGTCGGGGTTCCAGTGCGCGGCGTCGGCGGGCCGGAAGTCGAGCCAGCCGCCGCCGGCCGTGGTTCCGGCGTAGTCCTTCTCGGCGCGCTGGAGCATGTCGGGCGACAGGTCGAAGCCGGTGATGTGGGCGTCGGGCCAGCGGTCGGCGAGGAGCGCGGTCACGTTGCCGGGTCCACAGCCCAGATCGGCGATCCGGGCGGGCCTGCCCTCGGTGGGCAGGTGGGGGATGCGGGCGAGCATGTCGAGGAAGGGACGGGCGCGCAGGCCCGCGTGCCGGAGGTACTGCTGGGGATCCCATATCGGTGCGGCAGAAGCAGAAGATGGTGCGGAATGCATGTTCGAGCCCCCTTGCTGGAACGAGCTACCCAAGCGGAACGGTGTTCCGGCCCGGTCCTTCCCCATAGTCCAGCTGAATATATCTTGACGTCAAGAGACTTTATGTCAACAGACCCTCTACACTGATCGTCATGGAGGACGAGGTCGACCGGCTGGTCGCTGCATGGCGCCGCGAGCGCCCGGACCTCGACGTGGAACCGCTCGAGGTGCTCAGCCGCGTCTCGCGGCTCGCCCGGCACCTCGACCGCGCCCGTCGGCTCGCCTTCGCCGAGCACCAGCTGGAGCCCTGGGAGTTCGACGTCCTCACGTCGCTGCGCCGCGCCGGCGCCCCCTACCAGCTCTCCCCCGGTCAGCTGCTGACCCAGACGCTGGTCACCTCCGGCACCATGACCAACCGCATCGACCGGCTCACCAAGAAGGGGCTGGTCGAGCGGCTCCCCGACCCCAGCGACCGGCGCGGGGTCCTGGTCCGCCTCACCCCCGAGGGTCGCGACCGGGCCGACCAGGCCCTGGCCGGACTGCTCGCCCAGGAACGGGCCATCCTCGCCCAGCTCTCGCGCGGCCAGCGCGGGGAACTGGCCGACCTGCTACGCCAGTTGACCGCCCCGTTCGACAACATCCCCGGCTAGCTCGGCGGGACCGACACCGGCCCGGCGCGCCAGGGCCACCGCGGCCAGCGTCGAGTGCACGCCCAGCTTCCCGAGCACGTTCTGCATGTGGGTGCGGACGGTGTGCGGCGACAGGAACAGGCGCTCGGCGACCGCCTTGCGCCCCAGGCCGGCCACCATGCAGCGGAGCACCTCGCGCTCGCGCGGTGTCAGCGACTCCACCAGCTGTTCACTCTCGGTGCGGTGCTTCCGGGCCGCCGTCAGCTCCCGCAGGACACCCGTCAGCAGTGCGGGCGGCAGATGCGTCTCGTCCCGCAGGACGCCGCGGATCACGGCGAGCAGGCGCTGGAGCGAACAGTCCTTGGCCACCCATCCCGAGGCGCCGGCCTGGAGGGCGAGGGCGGCCCGGTGCGGGTCGTCCTTCTCGGCGAGCACGATCGAGCGGACCGCGGGCCGGGCCTCGCGGACCCCTGCGACCAGCGAGATGCCGTCCACCACGGCCTCGCCGTTGTCCGGTACGGCGCGAGCGACCGCCGGAGCCCCGGGCAGCGCGCCGAGGTCGGCGTCGACCAGCAGCACGTCGTAGCGGCGGCCCTCGGCGGCGGCGCGGTCCAGGCAGCGCAGTGCGGCCGGACCACTGCCCGCGGCGGAGACGTCGACGTCGGGCTCGGCCGCGAGGGCGGCAGCCAGCGACTCGGCGAAGATGCGGTGGTCGTCCACCACCAGGACCCGGATACGGACCACGGACACCCCCAAAGTGTCGAGGACGGACCGGCGCGGATACGGCGCCGGGGGCGGGTCCGTCGTGCGCACGGCCGCCGCCGTGCAGTGACTTTTACCCCACCCCGGGCGCCGTACCCGACTGGTCTCGCCCCCTGAACGGCACCGGCCCCCACCGGTGCTGTGCATCAGAGTACGGGCGAGCCGCAGAGGGGGAAGCCGATTCACAGAACTGGTCGTCAGGGGCGTGACGCATGAGCCGCATGGGTCGAAACCCGACAGAAGTCGACAGTTCCGAAGGTCTCGAACGCGCAGGGCGCCCCGTCCACCGGGCCCCGCGCAGGGGGTGGTGGCGTCAAAGACACCGGGGGGTGGCGTCACAGACGCCGGGCACCCGCCGCGGGGATCGCCGCGAAGACGCCCGGCACGGTGAAACCGGCCTCGGCGAACGCCTTGCCGACCGCGGCGGACACCGCCTCGGCCGCCGCCTCCTCGACCAGCACGATCGCCGAGCCGCCGAATCCGCCGCCCGTCATCCGTGCGCCGAGCGCCCCGGCCGCGTTCGCGGCCTCGACGGCGAGGTCCAGTTCCGGGCTGGAGACCCGCAGGTCGTCCCGGAGCGAGACGTGGCCCTCGGTGAGCACCGGGCCGACGGCCCGGACCTCGCCGGCGTCGAGGAGGGCGATCGTCCGCTCCACCCGGTGGTTGTCCGACACGACGTGCCGGACATAGCGGCGCACGGTCTCGTCGCTCAGACGCGCGAGTGCGTCGGACAGGCGCGCGGCATCGACCTCGCGCAGGGTGCGTACGCCGAGCGCCCGCGCGCCTGCCTCGCAGCCGGCGCGCCGCTCCGCGTACGCGCCGTCCCCGAGGGCGTGCTTCACGCGGGTGTCCACCACCAGCAGCCGCAGCCCCCGCGCGGCCAGGTCGAAGGGCACCTGACGGTACGACAGGTCACGGGTGTCCAGGAACAGGGCGTGCCCCTCGGCCGCGCACGCCGACGCCATCTGGTCCATCACCCCGCAGGGCACCCCGACGAAGGCGTTCTCGGCCCGCTGGGCGAGGACGGCGATCTCGGGACGGCTCAGGCCGAGGCCGAACAGGTCGTCGAGCGCCAGGGCGGTGACGACCTCCAGGGCGGCCGAGGAGGAGAGCCCGGCGCCGGTCGGCACGGTCGACGCGAGGTGGACGTCCGCCCCGGTGACCGGGTGACCCGCCTCGCGCAGGGCCCAGACGACACCGGCCGGGTAGGCGGCCCAGCCGGTGCCGGAGCGGGGTTCGAGGCTGTCGACGTCGAGCTGGACGACCCCGCCGTCGACGTCGGCGGAGTGGACCCGCAGCACGCCGTCGGTGCGGCGCGAGACGGCGGCCACCGCGGTGTGCGGGAGAGCCAGCGGCATGACGAAACCGTCGTTGAAGTCGGTGTACTCACCGATCAGGTTGACCCGCCCCGGAGCCGCCCAGACGCCCTCGGGCCGTGCTCCGTACAGTGCCGCGAACTCCCCCGCCACGCTCATGCCTGTCCCTGCTCCCTCTTGTTCGCGAACGCCCACGCGTCCTGCACGATGCCCGCCAGGTCCGGACGGGACGGATTCCAGCCGAGCCGCTCCCGCGCGGTGTCGGCCGAGGCGACCAGGACGGCCGGATCGCCGGCCCGGCGCGCGGCCACGACCTCGGGGACCGGGTGGCCGGTCACCTTGCGCACCGTCTCGACGACCTCGCGCACGGAGAAGCCGTTGCCGTTGCCCAGGTTGCAGATCAGGTGCTCGCCGGGGGTCATGGCGCCGAGGGCGAGCAGGTGTGCCTCGGCGAGGTCGGCGACGTGGATGTAGTCGCGCACACAGGTGCCGTCGGGCGTCGGGTAGTCGTCGCCGTAGACGTTGATCGCCTCGCGCCTGCCCTGGGCCACCTGGAGGACCAGCGGGATGAGGTGCGACTCGGGGTCGTGGCGCTCGCCGCAGTCGCCGTAGGCGCCCGCCACGTTGAAGTACCGCAGGGAGACCGCGGCCAGGCCGTGCGCGGCGGCCTCGCCGCTGATCATGTGGTCGACGGCCAGCTTGGTGGCGCCGTAGGGGTTGGTCGGGGCGGTCGGCGCCGCCTCGGTGATCGGGACGCTCTGCGGCTCGCCGTAGGTGGCGGCGGTGGAGGAGAAGACGAGCCTGCGCACGCCCGCCTCGCGCATGGCGGCGAGCAGTGCCATCGTGCCGCCGACGTTGTTCTCCCAGTACTTCGCGGGGTCGGCGACCGACTCGCCGACCTGCGAGAAGGCGGCGAAGTGCAGGACTCCGTCGTAGGAGGGGTCCAGCCACCGGGCCGCGTCCTGGATGCGGCCCTCGACGAACGTGGCCCCGGCCGGGACGCCCTCGCGGAACCCGGTGGAGAGGTCGTCGAGGACGGTGACCTCGTGGCCCGCTTCCAGCAGGTGCTGCGCGACCGTGCCGCCCACGTAGCCGGCCCCGCCCGTCACCAGATACTTGCTCACTTGCTCGCTACCTCTCGGAGTCTGTGTGCCGCGGACTCCGGTGGCACGTCGTTCATGAACGCGCCCATGCCGGACTCGGTGCCCGCGAGGTACTTCAGCTTGCCAGAGGCCCGGCGCACGGTGAAAAGCTCCAGGTGCAGCGCGAACTCCTCCCGCCGGTCGTCCGTGAACGGCGCCTGGTGCCAGGCGGCGATGTACGGCGTCGGCGGCTCGTCCGGACCGAAGATCCGGTCGAAGCGCCTCAAGAGTTCCAGGTAGACCTGTGGGAACTCTGTGCGGGCGGCGTCGTCGAGCGCGCGCAGGTCGGGCACCCGGCGCACCGGGTAGAGGTGGACCTCGTACGGCCAGTGCGCGGCGTAGGGGACGAAGGCGATCCAGTGCTCGCCCTCCAGGACGACCCGCGCCCCGTCCGCGCGCTCGCGGGCGACGACCTCGTCGAAGAGGTTGCGCCCCGTGCGCTCCCGGTGCTCGGCGGCGTTGCGCCGCATGAGCGCGGTCCGGGGGGTGGTGTGGGGGAAGGCGTAGATCTGGCCGTGCGGGTGGCCCAGGGTGACGCCGATCTCGGCTCCCCTGTTCTCGAAGCAGTAGACCTGCTCGACGCCCGGACGCTCGGCGAGTTCGGCCGTGCGGTCGGTCCAGGCGTCGAGGACCAGGGCGACCCGGTCGGGGGTGAGGTCGGCGAAGGAGGCGTCGTGGTCGGAGGTGAAGCAGACGACCTCGCAGCGGCCGGCCTCGCCGGCGAGGGAGGGGAAGCGGTTCTCGAAGACCGCGACCTCGTAGCCGTCGGCCGGGATCTCGCTCCGCCGGCCGTCCCGCGACGGGCAGAGCGGGCACTCGTCCGCCGGCGGGTGGAAGGTGCGGCCCTGGCGGTGCGAGGCGACGACGACGCTGTCCCCGAGGAGCAGGTCGTGGCGGACCTCGGAGCGGGACGCGACGGGGTCGAGCGGGCGGGTGTCGACGGCGTCGCGGACGGTGTCGTCGGCGGCGTCGTAGTAGATGAGCTCACGCCCGTCGGCCAGGGTGGTGACGGTCTTCTTCACGGGAGTGCCTCCGTGCGCAACCCAACAGAACCACGCACAAGGAATCACAATCAAACATCGACGTCAACGCCGACGGCTGCTTTCGCGCAGGACCCACCCCGTCGGGGGGCGGCGGAAGGCGTGGCGCGGCGCCCGCGCAGGTCGGGGCCCGCACCGGCAGGAGCCCCGCGGGCCCCGGCCGGGCGGTCTTCCCCGGGCGGACACTCAGGGCTTCTCCGGCCCGGACGGGACAGCCCTCAGCCGCGCGGCGCGCGGGGCGCGGGGACGGGCGCGCGGTCCAGCAGGCCGGTGCGGGCGGCGAGCGCGGCCGCCTCCAGTCGCGAGCCGACCCCCAGCTTCATCAGCACGCGCTGCACGTGCGTGCGCGCGGTGCTGGCGGCGATCCCCATCCCGGCGGCGATCAGCCGGGTGTCCTCGCCCTCGGCCACCCGGACCAGGACCTCCACCTCGCGCGGGGTCAGCATCCGCAGGAGCCGCTGCCCCTCGTCGTCCGGCTGTGCCACCGGGTTGAGCAGTTCCGCGAAGGCGCCCTGGAGGAGCTGCGGCGCCACCGCCGTCTCCCCCGCCCGCGCCTTCATCAGGGCGCGCTCGACGCCCTCGATGCGCTCGTCGTGCCGTACGTACCCGGAGGCGCCGGCCGCGAAGGCCGCCGCGATCCCGCGCGGCGAGGGCACCGGGCCCAGCACGACCACGGCGACCTGGGGCCGCTCCCGCTTGATCCGTACGATCGGGTCGAAGGCGCCCGGTTCGGCCGGCGCCGCCGTGCCGAGCAGACACACCTCCGGCGCCCGGCTCACGACCAGCTCCGCCGCGCCCGCGACCGGCGCCGCCGCCGCGAGCACCCGGTGCCCACGGAGCTTCAGTGCCGAGGCGAGCGCCTCGGCGAGCAGACGGTGGTCGTCGACCACCATGAGCCGCACGCCCATCGAGCAACCCCTTATCCCCCCTGGAGCCGTCCCCCGGCTCCAGTGACCCTGATGCCCCGGCAAGTTACACGGTCCTTTGGGCCGACGTGCCCCGAACTCCTACGGAAGACCGCCCAGGGACCGAAATGACCCTGCCTGGACACAAATTGCCGAGCCGTCAGGCATCGCGCGTCACCCCTCCCGGGGCGGCCGCCGACGGCCCGCGAGCAGGAACGGGAGGGGAGCCCGGACACCGGGGGCGCCGACGCACGTGGGCCCCCTCCGGTCGTCCGGAGGGGGCCCACGGTCACTCCACGGGGATCACCGGGCGGCGCGGAAGGCGATCGCCAGGTACTCCTTGTCGTTCGTCGAGGAGGACTCGCGCGGCTTGCTCAGCAGGGTCTGCGAGATGAAGAACCGTCCCGAGGCGTAGCGGTACTCCGAGCCGTTCTCGGTGAAGCCCGTCTCCGCGTCCCGGACGGCCTTGTCCGCCGGGTTCTCCAGCAGCACCGTCTCCTTCATGGTGCCGCCGTCGATGGAGACGATCTTCCCGCCCTTGTCGTACGGGGGGTGCTTGTACGCGATGAGGTTGCCGCCGTCCATGCGCATCGGCATCAGCGTGTAGCGGTCGCCCGCGTCCGCCTTGCCGGTGGCCTGCTTGCCGGTGGCCAGGTCGAACGAGAGGATCTCGTTCGTCTCGTCGCCGTACTCGCCGGTGCTGCCCTCGTGCTCCTCGGTCGGCAGGTAGAGCCGGCCGTTGCCGACGAGCGCCTTGTTGCAGGACTCGACCTTGGTGGAGCGGCAGCTGGCCGCGTACCGGTCCGCGTCCGCCGTGATCTTCGCCTTCAGCTTGCCGGTCTGCTCGTCGATCGAGAAGAAGTCCGAGATGCCGCTGCCGTCGCCGGCGGTGTCGCCGACGTCGGCCGCCACGACCAGCGGCTTGGTGGACACGATCGACGCGTAGTCGACGCCCGTGGGCATCTTGTACTGCGAGATCGGCGCGCCGGTCGTCGGGTTGAGGTTCTGGATCGTCACGGTCTGCGAGCCGTACGCACCGCACTTGCGGGCGGCGACCAGGCCCGCGCCGCCGCCGTAACCCATGTCGTAGCAGTTGTCGGCGTTGGGCTGGGGCTTCCAGCGGGGGTTGCCGTTGCCCAGGTCGAAGCCGGCGCCGCCGTCCGTGCCGCCGGCCGCGACGGTGGTGCCGCTCAGCGTGATCTCGCTGAAGCGCACCTTGCCGTCACCCGCCGATCCGCCGGTGACGTGGGTGGACCACACCAGCTTCCCGGTGTCGAGGTCGACGACCCCGACCTCGGTGCACTTCTGGTAGTACTTCGGCGCGACGCGCTTGGCCTCCTCGAAGAGGATCGCCGTCTTGTTGTCGGCCGTGACGTGGCGGGAGGCGCCGCAGACCTGGCCGGCGAGCGGCAGCGTCCACAGCGGGGTGCCCTTGTCGACGTCGTAGCCGACGACCGAGTCGACGCCCGGCTTCACGTACGCCTTGTCGGTGAGCCAGGAGCCCGACACGTCCGTGATGTCCGGGACCTTCGGCACGGGCAGCTGGAAGGCCACCTGTCCCTGGACGTCGGCCGGCGGCTTCTCCTTGCCGTTGCCGCCGATCCCGCCGGTGCCGCCGGTGCCCTGCGGGGAGCCGGAGCTGTTCTTGGCGGTGTCGTCCTTCTCGCCGCCGCCGGAGGTCGCGTACCAGACGCCACCGCCGATGAGCAGCACCACGGCCACGGCCGCGGCGATGATGATCTGCATCTGCGAGGAGAGCTTCCTGCCGCCGGACGGGCCGCCCGGTCCCGGCTGCGGCACCTGCGGGTACTGCGGCTGGGTCGGGTAGCCGTACGGCGGCTGCTGCTGCTGCTGCGGATAGCCGTACTGCGGCTGCGTCGGGGGCTGCTGCGGATAGCCGTACTGCGGCTGGGTCGGCGGCTGCTGCGGGTAGCCGTAGGGCTGCTGACCCTGCGGCGGGGGCGTCGGCGCGCCGAAACCGCCGGGGGGCGGGTCCTGCGGGGCGCCGAAACCGCCGGGAGGCGGGTCCTGCGGGGCGCCGAAACCGCCGGGGGGCGGGTCCTGGGGTGCGCCGAAACCGCCCGGCGGCTGGTTCGGGGGCGGGCCCGGGGGCTGGTTGGGCGGCGGCGGAGGGGGCTGGGTCATCGGTCTGCGTACCTCACTTGCTGAAGGCCATCATCGTCTTGACTTCCTTCTCCGCCTTGTCGTTCAAGGCCGACACACGCCCTGCGGTGATCACGAAGGTGCCGTTGCCGTAGGCGTAGCCGGGGTCGTAGTAGGTGCTCTCGATCTGGGCGGTGGCCGCCGGGTGCTGGAGCAGGACCTTCGGCGCGCCGCCGGTCGGTGCGACGGTGGCGACGGCGCCGCCCTTGTCGTAGGACGGGTCGACGTAGACCAGGACGTCCGGGCCCTCCATCCGGAGGGGGATCATGCTCTGCTCGCCGGGCGCCTTGGACCGCCACTTGGCCTTGCCGGTGTTCAGGTCGAACGCGACGACCTCGTTCGGGGTGCCGTAGCTGGTCTCGGTGGCCATGTAGAAGGTGTTCGCGTCGGCGGCGACGCCCACGCAACCCTGGAGGTTCTTGCCGAAGACGACGAAGGATCCGCCGCACTTGGGGGCGAACTTGTCGCTGCCGCCCTGGATCTGGGAGCGCAGCCGGCCGTCGGCGGTGAGGGCGAAGACCATCCACTTCTTCTCGTCGCGCTGCGTGGCGGAGACGACGAGCGGGTTCACCGAGTAGACCCGGTCGACCTCCCAGTTGGCCGGGAGCTTGTAGTTCCACCTGGCCTTGCCGGTGTTCGGGTCCACCTCCCCGATCTGCTGCTGCTTCTTGTTCACGTCACCGGAGGGGCAGGAGGAGGCCGCGATCAGCTTCTCCCCGCCCGCGTAGGCGTACGGCTTGCAGCCGCTGCTCGGCGAGGCGAAGAGCTGCCTGCCGTCGGCCATGGAGAAGCCGTACGCGCTGCTGGTGCCGGCGGCGGTCACCGTGCTGCCGCTGATGGCGAGGGTGTTGTCGTCGAAGGCGAACAGGCCGCTCGCCTTGGGCACCGCCTTCTTCCAGCCCGCCTTGC
The DNA here is from genome assembly GCF_043201055.1 of Streptomyces sp. NPDC048338. Classification (NCBI taxonomy): domain Bacteria; kingdom Bacillati; phylum Actinomycetota; class Actinomycetes; order Kitasatosporales; family Streptomycetaceae; genus Streptomyces; species Streptomyces sp. NPDC048338. The sequence continues at coordinate 247,311 of NZ_JBICYQ010000010.1, read as the reverse complement.
CGGTCTTCAGGTCGACCTGCTGGAGCTGCGTGCACTTGGCACGGTCGCCCGCCTTGTCGTGGTGGCCGAAGACCATGGTGCCGTCGGCGGCGGGCGCCGGCGGGGCGGCGCACAGCTCGAAGGGCACGTCCAGGTGCCACTTCGCCGAGCCGTCGCTGAGGCTGTAGCCGTCGATGCTCTTGTACATGGCCTTGACGACGACGTCCCCGACGATCCACGGGCCGAGGACGTCGGAGCCGTTCTTCGGCAGGTCGACGTTGTTCTTCAGCATCCAGTTGATCTTGGCCTCGCCGGGCTGGCGGCCGGCGTTGAGGTCCTCGGGACCCTTGTCGCCGTCACCGCTGCCGTCGCCCTGGTCGACGGACTCGCTCGGCTTCGGGCCCGTCGGGGAGGCGGTCGGCTGGGCGACCGGCTTCTCCTCCCCGTCGCCGCTCAGCGCGAACCAGGTGCCGCCGCCGATGAGCAGGAGCGCGGCCGCGGCCGCGGCGATGATGACGCCGGGCTTGCCCTTGAAGGGGTTCGAACCGCCGCCGGTCGGTGCCGGATACGGGGCCTGGCCGGGGTACTGCGGCTGGCCGGGGTAGCCGTAACCGGGCTGCGGCGGCTGCCCGTACGGGCCGGGCTGCGCCTGCGTCGGGTAGCCGTAACCGGGCTGGGGGGCCTGCTGGCCCGGGTAGCCGTAGCCGGGCTGCGGGGCCTGCTGCGGATAGCCGTAACCGGGCTGCGGCGGCTGGCCGTACGGGCCGGGCGCGGTCGGCGGCTGCTGCGGGGCCTGTGCCGGAGGCGGCGTCTGCGGAGCCGCGGCCGGCGGGCCCTGCGGGGGTTCCGGGGTCTTGTCGAACGGACCGGGCGCGGGCGGCGTCTGCGGAGCCGCGGACGGCGGGGCCGGCGGCATCGGCGGTACGGCCGGGGTCCCTTGGCTCGGGCCCTCGGGGCCTTCCGGAGCGCCGAAGCCGGGCGGCTGGTTGCTGGGCGGCTGGGTCATCAGCGCTTCCCCCTTGAAGTGAGCGGGTTTTCTTTCTACCACTCACGGGATGGCGCAAAAGTGACCGGTCCACCCCTTGTACCCAAGGGAGGACCGGCCCGTGATGCCGTCGTTACGCGTCTTCGGCGAGTTCAAGCCAACGCATCTCCAACTCGTCACGCTCCCCGGCCAGTTCGCGCAGCTCCATGTCCAGTTTCGCCACCTTCTCGAAGTCTGTGGCGTTTTCGGCGATCTGGGCGTGCAGCTTGCTCTCCCGCTCGGAGAGTTTGTCGAGTTGACGCTCCACCTTCTGCAGTTCCTTCTTCGCGGCGCGGGCGTCGGCGGCGGACACTCCCTGCTTCTGCTGCGCGGCCGGAGCGGCCGGAGCCGGGGTGGCCTCCTCGATCATCCGGCGGCGGCGCTCCAGGTACTCGTCGATGCCGCGCGGCAGCATCCTCAGGGTCCGGTCGCCGAGCAGCGCGAGCGTCCTGTCCGTGGTGCGCTCGATGAAGAAGCGGTCGTGGGAGATGACGACCATGGAGCCCGGCCAGCCGTCGAGGAGGTCCTCCAGCTGGGTCAGGGTCTCGATGTCGAGGTCGTTGGTGGGCTCGTCGAGGAAGAGCACGTTCGGCTCGTCCATCAGCAGGCGCAGCAGCTGCAGCCGGCGTCGCTCGCCACCGGAGAGGTCGCCGACCGGCGTCCACTGCTTCTCCTTGGTGAAGCCGAACTGCTCGCACAGCTGGCCGGCGGTCATCTCGCGGCCCTTGCCGAGGTCGACCCGGTCGCGGATCTGCTGCACGGCCTCCAGGACGCGCAGCGAGGCGGGCAGTTCGGTGACGTCCTGGGAGAGGTAGGCGAGGCGGACGGTCTTGCCGACGACGATGCTGCCGGCGGCGGGCTGGGTCTCGCCCTGGGTGTCGGCGGCCTCGGCGAGGGCGCGCAGCAGCGAGGTCTTGCCCGCGCCGTTGACGCCGACGAGGCCGATCCGGTCGCCGGGGCCGAGCTGCCAGGTGAGGTGCTGGAGCAGCGTCTTCGGTCCGGCGGTGACGGTCACGTCCTCCAGGTCGAAGACGGTCTTGCCGAGCCGGGCGTTGGCGAACTTCATCAGTTCGGAGGTGTCGCGCGGCGGCGGCACGTCGGCGATCAGCTCGTTGGCGGCCTCGATGCGGTAGCGCGGCTTCGAGGTGCGGGCGGGGGCGCCGCGCCGCAGCCAGGCCAGCTCCTTGCGCATCAGGTTCTGGCGCTTCGCCTCCTCGGTGGCGGCGATGCGCTCGCGCTCCGCACGGGCGAAGACGTAGTCGGAGTAGCCGCCCTCGTACTCGTGGACGTCGCCGCGCTGCACGTCCCACATGCGGGTGCAGACCTGGTCGAGGAACCAGCGGTCGTGGGTGACGCAGACGAGCGCCGAGCGGCGCTGCTGGAGGTGGCTCGCGAGCCAGGCGATGCCCTCGACGTCGAGGTGGTTGGTGGGCTCGTCGAGGACGATCAGGTCCTGGTCCTCGATGAGCAGCTTGGCCAGCGCGATCCGGCGCCGCTCGCCTCCGGAGAGCGGCCCGATGACGGTGTCGAGCCCCTTCTCGAAGCCGGGCAGGTCGAGCCCGCCGAAGAGGCCGGTGAGCACGTCGCGGATCTTGGCGCTGCCGGCCCACTCGTGGTCGGCCATGACGCCGATGACCTCGTGGCGGACGGTCGCGGCCGGGTCGAGCGAGTCGTGCTGGGTGAGCACGCCGAGCCGCAGCCCGCCGCTGTGCGTGACGCGGCCGGTGTCGGCCTCCTCCAGCTTGGCGAGCATCCGGATGAGGGTGGTCTTTCCGTCGCCGTTGCGGCCCACGACGCCGATCCGGTCCCCCTCGGAGACGCCGAGTGAGACCCCGTCGAGCAGGGCACGGGTGCCGTACACCTTGCTGACGGCCTCGACATTGACCAGGTTGACGGCCACTTTGACTCCTGTACCGGGGGATCGATCGACGTCCAAGGGTAGACGCCGCGGGGGGTGCGATAGCCTGCCGTGATCTTTCGAGGCGGGGGGCCGGGGATGTCCGATTCCGTGTGGGCGCGTGGGCGCAGGCACCGGTGGCTGCCCCGGGCGACCGCGGTGGTGCTGCTCGCGGCGCTGGTGGCGGGCTTCTTCGTGGTCCGGGCGGAGCGCCGGGCGGACCACAACGCGGCGGTGCTGGCCAGGGCCTGCGGCGGCGTACTGCCCCCGGACGTCGTACGGGACCTGCTGTCCGGGGACGTGCGGTGGGAGCTCCGGCCCGGAGCCGGGCCGCGCGCGCTGGCCGGGTGCACCGTCGGCGGGACCGGCGAGGACGACGCCCGGCTGGAGTTCGCGGCCGTGCCGCTGGCGGACCCGCCCCTGAGGGGTGTCCGGGCGGAGGATCTGGCGCGCGACACCCCGTACGCGTCGGCGCCGGAGTGGGCGCGTGCGCACGAGCGGGCCGACTCGGAGGTGACCGTGGCCTGCCCCGCGGGGCTGCCCGGCCACCCGCGGCCGGTGACGGGCTTCCGGGTGTACGCCTCGCTGGTCGGGAGCCCGGAGGCGGCCGGACTCGCGCCGGCCGTCGCGGCCCTCGCGAACGACGTCCGGGAGCGGAACCGCTGCGGGGGCGCGCCGGTGCGCCCGTCGGACGCGCGGGCGCCGGCACCCGCGCGGGGTGACGACGGTGAGCGCGAGGGGACCCCGGCGCCGTGCCGGTGGTTCGGCGGGAAGACGGAGTCGGCGGCGGGCGGCGAGCACGCCTGGGCCCGCGGCTGCGTGATCGGCCTGCCGGCGACGGACGTGCACGCGGTCGGCTCGGCGAGCTGGTGGGGTGACGTGCTGCCGGAGGCACGCACGGAGTACGGGGCGGAACTCGCCGGACTCGGCGGCGGGGCGCCCGCGTCGGCGACCCGGCGCTCCTACGAGGTGGCGGCCTGGGCCAGGTCGCGGTGCGCGCAGGGCACGACGCTGCACCGGGTGAGCGTGAGCGGCCTGGACAAGGCGGCGCTCGCGGCCCGCGTCGACGCGCTGCTCGACCGCTATCTGTCCGCTGCCCGCGGCTGCCGTGACATCGAGGTTCTCGGGAAGGTGTGGGCATGAGCGAGGCGGACGACCGGCTCCTCCCGCGGCGACGGCGGGTGCGGCGGGCGGCGGCGTGGACGGCGGCCGTGGCCGTCGCCGCCGGCGCGGTGTTCTGGGTGTCGGGCGGCTGGGACGCCTGGCGGCACGACGCCGCCCTCGACTCGGCCTGCGACGGCGACCTGGCGGCCGGTGAGCTGCGGGCCCTGCTCGACGGTGCCGAGGTGACGGCGTCCGGCGGGCCCGGGGAACGTGCCTGGTGGTGCCGGGTGCGCGGGGCGGACGACGAGGACGGCCGCGTCCGCCTCGACCTGTCGGTGCGGCGCGCGAGCGCCCCGGCGGCCGGCGTGGACGCGAACCGCGAGGACGCCCCGCTCGGCCACGGCTGGACCGGTTCCTTCGGCTTCTCCCCCGACGGCGACGCGGACGACCGCGGCGAGGCGAGGGTGACGGTGATGCTGGACTGCGGCGCCGAACCGGGGGACGGGCTCGTCGCCTCGGTGAGCACCCGCATCGACCGGGCCGACTTCTCCCGGGCGGCGGAACGGGACCGGCTCACCGCGGTGCTCACCGGGACGGCGGTCTCCTACGCGCACCGGACCGGCTGCGAGACCGCGCCGGGGCGCCCGGTGAAGGACGTCGGCATGTCGGTGACGTCGTGGGACCACCGGCCGTTCGCCGAGGTGTCCGGGAGCTGCGCGGGCGTCCTGGACGCGCCGACCGCCGCGCGCTGGGGCGTCCGCACGGCGGTCGAGACCGTGCCGGGCCCGAAGCCGGTCGAGGGCTGCGCTCTCGGCGGGACGGCCGGTGCGCCCCTGTACGGCTTCACGGCGTTCTACGGGCCGTTCCTCGGCCTCAAGGGCATGGAGCAGCGGGACGACGCCCGGCTGGCGGGCGAGCACCGGGACGGGCGGTACATGCTGGCCGCCTCGTGTCCGGGTGCCGGCGGCAAGGCCGTGTACGAGGTGACCTCCCGCACCGGCGAGGGGCACGCCTCCGTCCTCGCGCTGGACCATGCGGGCCTGCGCGCCGCCCTGCTGCGCTTCGCGGAGAGGTCCGCGAAAGCCCATGGCTGCGGGGTCCCGAAGGCGTCCTCCGCGGTGTCCGGAAGGTAGGAGGTCCGCCCCGCGGTCAGGCGGCGGGCCGGTGCCGGGCGGTCCGGCCGGCCCGTTCGACCAGGAGCCAGCCCGCGAGCGTCATGGCGATGGCGGCGGGGGCGGTGACGCGGACCGCGATCAGGGTCGCCGCGTGGCCCTCCAGAAGGCCCGCGAAGCCGGTCATGGACAGGCCCAGGACTCCGAACAGCGCCAGCGTGATGCCGAGGACGGCGAGCGGGCCGCCGGTGCCGGTGGCGGGGGCGGACGGTACGGGCTGCTCGAAGCGGCGGAACGCGGCGACGAGGGCCGCGGTGAGGACGACCGCCGCGGCGAGGCGGACGGGGACCTGGGACCACCAGGCGGCCGTCGCCGGGGCGGGCGGCGTCAGGCCGAGGGCGAGCATGGCGCCGTAGACGCCGAGCATGGCGGTCAGGTGCCAGAGGAAGGCCGTCATGGCGATGCCGTTGGCGGCGACGACCTTGCGCCAGACGCCGGCGCGCCCCGCGAACCGCGCCCCCGGGCCCTTGAGCAGTTCGACCGCGCCCACCAGCCACAGTCCGTGGCAGAGCAGGGCGAGCGTGGGCGGCGCCATGTTCGAGACCTTCTCGCCGGGCATCCCGACCATGGAGAGCGGGTACGGGCCGAGGGCGACGAGCGCGGCGGCGCCCAGGAGGCCGGTGCCGGCGAGGAGGCCGGGGCGGCCGATCCGCCCGTCGGCACGCAGGAAGCCGAGCTGGTGGACGGCGAGCCAGACGAAGGCGAAGTTCAGGAACTCGACGAAGGGCACGTCGAGGGCGAAGCGCAGCACGTCGACGACCGCCGCCCCGCCGGCCAGGCCCGCGAAGGCGCCCCAGCCGTGGCGCTCGTGCAGACGCAGCAGCGGAGGGGTGAAGGCCACCATCGCGAGGTAGATGCCGATGAACCAGAGCGGCTGGGCGACCAGCCGCAGCGCGACGCCGGTCAGGCCGCCGTCCCCGCCGAGGAGCGGGACGAGCAGCGCCGCGGCGCCCCAGACGCCGATGAAGACCATCGCCGGCCGCAGCAGCCGCTGGAGCCGGGCCCGCAGGAAGGCGGCGTAGTCCGGCCGGGAGCGGTAGGCCAGGGCGTGGGAGAACCCCCCGACGAAGAAGAACACCGGCATCACCTGAAGTCCCCAGGTGAGCGGCTGGAGTTCCGGTACGACGGCGAGCAGGTTGCCCACCGTCCCGTCCCCGGACACGGCGGCCATCAGCCAGTGGCCGAGGACCACGACGCCCAGCGAGGCGACCCGCAGGAGGTCGACGTACCGGTCGCGGGTCGCGGGCGTGGCGGCGGCGAGCTCACGAGCGCTGATTCCCATGCGCCCAAGGTCCCGCGGAGGGCGGGCCGTTCGTCAGGGCGCGGATACTCAACCGCGGCGTGAGTACGTCGCCGGCCCGGCAGGGCGCCCCTCAGGGCACCCCCTACCGAACGGTGGCCCCCGGCGCGGGCGAGGTGGCCGTCCGTGCCGTGCGGCAGGTGCCGGAGGCGACGAGGGCCGCGGCGACCGACTCGGCGGACTCGGCGTCCTTCACCAGGAAGGCGGTCGTCGGGCCGGAACCGGAGACGAGGGCGGCGAGCGCCCCGGCCGTCAGACCGGCGTCGAGGGTGGCGGACAGCGACGGTCGCAGCGAGAGGGCCGCCGGCTGGAGGCCGTTGGCCAGGGCGCCGGCGAGGGCGCCGGCGTCGCCGGTGCGCAGTGCTTCCAGGAGCGCGGGCGAGGCCGCCGGTTCGGGCACGTCCACGCCGTCGTTGAGGCGGTCGAACTCGCCGTAGACGGCGGGGGTCGACAGGCCGCCGTCGGCGACGGCGAACACCCAGTGGAAGGTGCCGCCGACCGGCACGTCGGTCAGCCTCTCACCGCGGCCGGTGCCGAGGGCGGCGCCGCCGACGAGGCTGAACGGCACGTCGCTGCCGAGTTCGGCGCAGATCTCCAGGAGTTCGGCGCGGGAGGAGTTCAGGCCCCACAGGGCGTCGCAGGCGAGCAGGGCGCCGGCGCCGTCGGCGCTGCCGCCGGCCATGCCGCCGGCGACCGGGATGTCCTTGACGATGTGGAGGTGGACGTCCGGGGAGATGCCGTGGCGGGCGGCGAGGAGCTCGGCGGCCCGCGCGGCCAGGTTCGTCCGGTCCAGCGGGACCTTGTCGGCGTCCGGGCCTTCGCAGGTGACCGTCAGGGCGGCGGCCGGAGTGGCCGTGACCTCGTCGTGGAGGGAGACGGCGAGGAAGACGTTGGCCAGGTCGTGGAAGCCGTCGGGACGCGCCGCGCCGACGGCGAGCTGGACGTTGACCTTGGCGGGCACGCGCACGGTGACGCCGGCCGCCGTCGCGCCCCTGCCGGGGGTGCGGGCCGGTTCCGTGCCGCTCACTTCTTCGCCTCCGCGATCCGCGCGAACTCCTCGACCGTCAGCGACTCGCCGCGGGCCTGGGGCGAGACGCCCGCCGCCACCAGGGCGTCCTCCGCCGCGGCGGGCGAGCCCGCCCAGCCGGCGAGCGCGGCGCGCAGGGTCTTGCGGCGCTGGGCGAAGGCGGCGTCGACGACCGCGAAGACCTCGGCCTTGGAGGCGGTGGTCGCGACCGGTTCGGTCCGGCGGACCAGGGACACCAGACCGGAGTCGACGTTCGGCGCCGGCCAGAAGACGTTGCGGCCGATCGAGCCGGCCCGCTTCACGTCGGCGTACCAGTTGGCCTTGACCGAGGGGACGCCGTAGACCTTGTTGCCGGGCTGCGCGGCGAGCCGGTCGGCGACCTCCGCCTGGACCATGACCAGCGTGCGCTCGATGGTCGGGAAGCGGTCGAGCATGTGCAGCAGGACGGGCACGGCCACGTTGTACGGCAGGTTCGCGACGAGCGCCGTCGGCGGCGGCCCGGGCAGCTCCTGGACGTGCATCGCGTCGGTGTGCACGAGCGCGAAGCGGTCCTGCTTCGCGGGGAGGCGGGCCGCGATCGTCGCGGGCAGCGCGCCGGCCAGGACGTCGTCGATCTCGACGGCCGTCACGCGGTCCGCGGCCTCCAGCAGGGCCAGGGTGAGGGACCCGAGTCCCGGTCCCACCTCCACGACCACGTCGTCGGGTCGCACCTGGGCCGTGCGGACGATCCGCCGGACCGTGTTGGCGTCGATGACGAAGTTCTGGCCGCGCTGCTTGGTCGGGCGGACGCCAAGCGCCGCTGCCAGTTCACGGATGTCGGCGGGGCCGAGGAGGGCGTCGGGATCGGTGGTGCTCACCGGTACAGCCTACGGCCGCAGTGGGGCCAGGGACTCGCCCCCCGCTGCACGTAGAGCTTCTTGGCCCGGTACGTCTGTTCCGAGGCGGGCGCGTTCTGGGCGACTCCGGTGCCGCCGAGCGAGCGCCAGGTGCCGGGGTCGAACTGGTACAGCCCGCCGTAGGTGCCGGACGGGTCGACCGCGCCCGGCCGGCCGCCGGACTCGCAGGCGGCCAGCGCGCCCCAGTCGAGTCCGTCGGCGCCGGCCACCGACGAGGGCAGCGGGCGGGTGCCGACCTTCACCTTCCGGGCGACGGGTTCGCGGACGATCTCCTCGCCGATCCGCTTCGGCCGCTGCCGGACGCCGTTGACGGTCCGCAGCGCGTAGACGACCCGGCGCACACCGGCCCGGCCCTGCTCCTCGACGAGCTCGGTGCCCGCGAACAGGTCGGGGTCGCGGGTGCGCTCGACGGCGTACGGGATCGGCTCCTCGCGCACCTCGCGGGTGCCGGTGATCCGCATGACGGTGATCGTCTGGCCGTCGCGCGGGAAGGATCCGGGCGGTACCGAGGTGGTGTCCTGGCCGGTGAGGGTGATGCCGGCCTCCTCGACGGCCTCGCGGACGGTGGCGGCGTTGGTGCACAGGGTGCGCTCGCGGCCGTCGGCGAGGAGGGTGACGGTCCGTTCGGTGCGGACGTCGAGGGCGAGGCCGTGGCGGGAGATGGCGGCGGAGCGCGAGACCGAGAGGTAGGCGCCCTCGGCTCGGACGCCCAGCTGGCGCAGGGCGCCGTCGACGGTCCGGGCCGTGGTCCAGACCTCGCGGCGGCGGCCGTCCAGGGTGAGGCGGACGGGGCGGCCGTAGCGGACGACGACCTCGTCGCCGCCGGCCAGCGCCTCACCGGGGGCGGGGGCGACGATGTCGTGGTCGCCGACGGTCAGCCCTTCGTCGGCGAGGAGCTCGTCGACGTCGTCGGCGAAGGTGTGCAGGGTGCGCGGGACGCCGTCGACGGAGAGCCGGACGACTTTGTCGTTGGCGACGAAGGCGCTCGTGCCGCCGGCGAGGAAGGCGACGACGAGGGCCTGCGGGACGAGGCGCCGCAGGCCCTCGACGGCGGGCGGGGACGACTTGCGGCGCCGTGCGGCCCGCCGGGCCTCGGCGCGGGTGCCCTGACCGGGGACGACGAGGGGTGCCACCTGGGTCTGCTGCTCGTGGAAGGGCAGCGTCGCCGCCCGCTGTCCGCCCCGCGCGGCGCGATGACTGCCCTGGGAAGTGCTCACGAGGCCCGGACCCTAGCCCGGACGGCGGTCACTCTACAAAGCGACTCGACTACGCGAAGTAACCGTTATGGATCAGTAATCGAAGGCCCGTGCGGTGTTGTCGGCGATCGCCGCGCACAGGGCGTCCTCGCCGATCCCGCGCACGACCGCCATCGCGCGGACGGTGACGGGGATCAGGTAGGGCGCGTTCGGCCGGCCCCGGTAGGGCGCGGGTGTCAGGAACGGGGCGTCGGTCTCGACCAGGACGCGCTCCAGCGGGGCGACGGCGAGGGCGTCGCGCAGCGGCTGGGCGTTCTTGAAGGTCACGTTGCCCGCGAAGGACAGGTAGTAGCCCTTGGCCGCGCAGATCCGGGCCATGTCGGCATCGCCGGAGTAGCAGTGGAAGACGGTCCGCTCGGGCGCGCCCTCCTCGTCGAGGACCCGCAGCACGTCGGCGTGGGCCTCGCGGTCGTGGATGACGAGGGCCTTGCCGTGCCGCTTGGCGATCTCGATGTGGGCGCGGAAGGAGCGCTCCTGGGCGGCCATGCCCTCGGGGCCGGTGCGGAAGTGGTCCAGGCCGGTCTCGCCGACGGCCCGGACGTGCGGCAGGGACGCCAGCCGGTCGATCTCGGCGAGCGCCTCGTCGAGGGCCGCGTCGCCGCCGGCCTCGCGCGCGCCCTGGCGGGACCAGCCGTCGGGGTCGCCGAGGACGATCCGCGGGGCCTCGTTGGGGTGCAGGGCGACGGCCGCGTGCACGTTCTCGTACGCGGCGGCGGTCTCGGCGGCCCACTGGGACCCCTTGAGGTCACAGCCGACCTGGACGACGGTCGTGACGCCGACGGCGGCGGCCTTGGTCAGGGCCTCCTCGACGGTGCCGGACTGCATGTCCAGGTGGGTGTGGGAGTCCGCCACCGGCACCAGCAGGGGCTCGGGCAGCGGCGGCGGGGCGTCCTTGGAACTCATGGACCCGATCGTACGAGGGTCGACGGGTCCGTTCGCGACGGCCCGGGTACGCGGGACCCGGGGCCGGTCGTCCGGTGGCGGCTGCCTACTTGCCGCGGTGCTGGAAGGGGTGGAGCAGGTCCGAGAGGTGCCAGTGGTGGGCGGGCTTCTCGGGGGGCGTGCCCTCCTCGGGCGTGGTCTCGATGAGTTCCTGTCCGATGGGTCCTGCCGGGCCGACCGGCCGCGCCTCCCGGGCTCCGCGGCGGTGCTTCTCGGCCGCGGCGATGAGGTCGAGGACCGAGGAAACCTGTCCGGCCCGCATGATGCGCACGACGTGCCCGCCGCAATTCATGCAGGTCGGGCTGGACAGCGGTGACGGTACGCGTTCGCCGCCCGCCTTGTAGACGATGAAAGCCTGACCGGCCGCATCGAGGTGGTGCTCGATGTCGTACTCCTGCTCCCAGCCGTATCCGCAGCGCATGCAGGCGAAGGCGTACGCCTCGTGCGCGACGGGTGTGCCGGTGCCGGTGATCTCACTCATGCCAGCTCCTCTCCACTGATCCAGTGGACGCCTTTTCGGGCCGGAGCGCATCAGCGCCGGTGGAACAATGGAATGCTCTTTGGCCTTCCCTTGCCCTGAGGCCCTCGGCAGGCCCGCCGCACGGGTTTTGCTTTGCTTTTTACGATAGTCCTTTACCGTTCCCGGGGCTCTGTGCAGCCGCATTCTTTGCCGCGACGACGGCATCGAACACCTCGCGTTTGGGTAGCCCCGCATCGGCGGCGACGGCGGCGATCGCCTCCTTGCGTCGCTCCCCCGCCTCCTCGCGCACCCGCACCCTGCGCACCAGCTCGTCGGCGTCGAGTTCGGCCGGCCCGGTCTCCGGGGCGCCCTCGACGACGACGGTGATCTCGCCGCGCACTCCGTCGGCGGCCCAGGTCGCGAGCTCGCCGAGGGCGCCGCGCTTCACTTCCTCGTACGTCTTGGTCAGCTCGCGGCAGACGGCCGCCCGCCGGTCCGCGCCGAAGACCTCGGCCATCGCGGCGAGGGTGTCGTCGAGGCGGTGCGGGGCCTCGAAGTAGACGAGGGTCCGGCGCTCGTCGGCGACCTCGCGGAGCCGCCCGAGGCGCTCGCCGGCCTTGCGGGGCAGGAAGCCCTCGAAGCAGAAACGGTCCACGGGCAGCCCGGACAGCGCGAGCGCGGTGAGCACCGCGGAGGGGCCGGGCACGGCGGTGACCTTGATGTCCTGCTCGACGGCCGCGGCGACGAGCCGGTAGCCGGGGTCGGAGACGGAGGGCATGCCCGCGTCGGTGACCAGCAGCACCCGGGCGCCGCCGACGAGTGCCTCGACGAGCTCGGGTGTCCGGGCCGACTCGTTGCCCTCGAAGTAGGAGACGACGCGCCCGGACGTGTGCACGCCGAGGGCGCGGGTCAGGCCGCGCAGCCGGCGGGTGTCCTCCGCGGCGACGATGTCGGCCGCCTGGAGTTCGGCCGCGAGCCGCGGCGGGGCGTCCGCGATGTCCCCGATGGGGGTACCTGCGAGTACGAGCGTTCCGGTCACCGTTCCTGTCACATGGCCCATCCTCGCAGCCCGCAGAGGCGACTCGCACAGGCACGTTCCCTACGATGGCGCGGTGACCAGTACCGCACCTGAGGCCCTGGAGGGTCAGCGCGCCGTGGAAGAGCCCTCGTCGGTCTCGACGCCGCCGGCATGGCAGCACCGTCTGCGGCGCTTCGGCTACACGCCCCCGGCCGACGGAGCGGCACGGGCGGGGCTGCGGGAACGCCTCGTGCCGTCGTACACCCGGCCCTCGGAGCGGCTGTGGTCGCTGCTGGGGGTGTCGCCGCTGCTCGCGGAGCGGCTGTGGCGGCTGTCGGCCTGGGGCGGTCCGCTGCTGGTGGCGCTGTTCGCCGGGGTGCTGCGGTTCTGGAACCTGGGCAAGCCGCACGCGGTGATATTCGACGAGACCTACTACGCCAAGGACTCCTGGGCGCTGGTCAACCAGGGGTACGAGGGTGCCTGGCCGAAGGACATCGACAAGACGATCCTGAGCGATCCGTCGAGCGTCGTCGTGCCGACCGATCCGGGCTACGTCGTGCACCCGCCGATGGGCAAGTGGGTCATCGGCCTGGGCGAGAGGATCTTCGACTTCACGCCGTTCGGCTGGCGTTTCATGGTGGCGCTGCTCGGCACGCTGTCGGTGCTGATGCTGTGCCGGATCGGCAGGCGGCTGTTCCGCTCGACCTTCCTGGGCTGCCTGGCGGGCACGCTGCTCGCCGTGGACGGCCTGCACTTCGTGATGAGCCGCACCGCGCTGCTCGACCAGGTGCTGATGTTCTTCGTGCTCGGTTCCTTCGGCTGCCTGCTGATCGACCGGGACTGGGCGCGGCGGCGGTTGGCGGCGGCCCTGCCGGAGGACGAGGAGGGGGTGCTGCGGCCGGACGCGGAGGTCGCGGAGACGCTGCGCCTGGGCTGGCGGCCGTGGCGGCTGGCGGCCGGGGTGATGCTGGGCCTGGCGTTCGCGACGAAGTGGAACGGGCTGTACATCATGGCCGCGTTCGGCCTGCTGGCCGTCCTGTGGGACGTGGGCGCGCGGCGCACGGCGGGCGCGGTGCGTCCCCACGCGGCGGTGGCCCGCCGGGACCTGCTGCCGGCGTTCGTCTCGGTGGTGCCGGTCGCGGTGCTCACCTACCTCGCCACGTGGACGGGCTGGATCAGCACCGACAAGGGGTACTTCCGCAACTGGGCGGCCGAGCAGGACAAGGCGTACGGCTCGGGCCTCTGGTCGTGGCTGCCGGACTGGCTGCGCAGCCTGTGGCACTACGAGACCGAGGTGTACCAGTTCCACGTCCATCTGACCTCGCACCACACGTACCAGTCGAACCCGTGGAGCTGGATCGTCCTGGGCCGCCCCGTCTCGTACTTCTACGAGAGCCCGGCACCGGGCGAGGCCGGCTGTCCCACGACCGCGACGGAGAAGTGCGCGCAGGAGGTCCTGGCCCTGGGCACGCCCCTGTTGTGGTGGGCGGCGTGCTTCGCGATCCTCTACATCCTGTGGCGCTGGTTCTTCCGCCGGGACTGGCGGGCGGGCGCGATCGCCTGCGGGATCGCGGCGGGGTGGGTGCCGTGGTTCCTCTATCAGGAACGCACCATCTTCCTCTTCTACGCGGTGGTGTTCGTTCCGTTCCTGTGTCTCGCGGTGACGATGATGATCGGGGCGATGATCGGCCCGGCGGGTTCCTCGGAAAGGCGCCGGACCTTCGGGGCGGTGGGGGCCGGTGTACTGGTTCTGCTCATCATCTGGAATTTCATCTATTTCTGGCCTCTGTACACCGGGACGGCGATTCCGATGGACCAGTGGAGAAACAGGATGTGGCTGGACACCTGGATCTAGTGAGGCCATTCCCGGCGCAATCGGATCTCGCTCGACACGGAGACGGAAGCACTGGTTGACTGCGGCTACCACCTGGGGAGGGGATTCACCGTCATGCGCAGTGGAGCCAAGGTCGCGTTGGTCGGAAGTGTGTTCGTCGTCGTGGCGGGCGGGGTCGGATACGGCGGATACAACCTCTGGACCGGAATAAGCGGGGGCGAGAATTCCGGTACCGGTGTGCAATCCGGTACCGGTACCAAGAAGTCCGGTCCCCTGCACACCGACGAGGTCGTCGGCACCGCCAAGGACTTCCTGGCCGCCTGGGCGGCCGGGGAGTCGGACCGGGCCGCGCAGCTGACCAACAACCCCGTCGACGCCGGGCCGGCGGTGCTCAACTACCGCGAGGGCGCGAAGGTCTCCGGAGCCGTCATCACCCCGGGCGCACCGAACGGCACCACCGTGCCGTACACGGTGAAGGCCACCGTGACCTACGAGGGGCGGTCGAAGCCCTGGACGTACTCCTCGCAGCTGACGGTCGTACGCGGGCTCACCACCGGGCGCCCCCTGGTCGACTGGAAGCCGTCCGTCCTCCATCCGCGGCTGACCAAGGGCACGACGCTGCGCACGGGCACGGCGAAGGCCGCCGCCGTGAAGGCCGTCGACCGGAAGGGCGGCGAGCTGACGAAGGAGAAGTACCCCTCCCTCGGCCCGGTCCTCGACCAGCTGCGCGAGCGGTACGGCAGGAAGGCCGGCGGCACCGCCGGTGTCGAGACCTGGGTCGAGTCCGAGACCGAGGGGGTGGCCGACTCCACCCTGCTGACCCTCGTCAAGGGCGAGCCGGGGCGGCTGGAGACCACCATCGACGCGGACGTGCAGGCGGCGGCCGAGCAGGCGGTCCGGCAGTACGGGCAGGCCGCGGTCGTCGCGGTGAAGCCGAGCACCGGCGAGATCCGGGCCGTCGCCAACAACCCGGCGAGCGGCTACAACACGGCCTTCCTCGGCAAGCAGGCGCCCGGCTCCACGCTGAAGATCGTGACCGCGGCCCTGCTCCTGGAGAAGGGGCTGGTGACGGCGGACCGGCCGGCCGAGTGCCCGGAGAACGCCATGTACTACGGCCGCACGTTCCACAACCTGAAGAACTTCAAGCTCGGCAACGTGCCCTTCTCCCAGAGCTTCGCGATGTCCTGCAACACCGCGTTCATCAAGAAGATCGACGACGTCAAGGACGACGCGGCGCTCGGCAAGGAAGCCCGGGACGTCTTCGGGATCGGCCTGAACTGGCAGACCGGCGTGGACACCTACGACGGCAGCATCCCGGCCGAGACCGGCGGCGAGGCCGCCGCCCAGTACATCGGCCAGGGCACCGTGCAGATGAACGTGCTCAACATCGCCTCGATCACCGCCACCGCGAAGACCGGCTCCTTCAAGCAGCCGATCATCGTGCGCAGGGACCTGGACGACCGGACGATCGCCACCGCCCAGCGGCGCCTGCCCGACTCGGTGGCCCGTCAGCTGCGGGACATGATGCGGCGCACGGCCACCAGCGGCACCGGGGCCCGGGCGATGGCGCCGGTCGGCGGCACCGACAAGGGCGCGAAGACCGGCTCGGCCGAGGTGGGCGGCCAGGACACCTCCAACAGCTGGTTCACCGGGTTCTCCGGCGATCTGGCGGCGGCGGCCGTCGTCCAGTCCGGCGGGCACGGCGGCGACGCCGCGGGGCCCGTCGTGGCGAAGGTCCTGAACGCCGGCTGAAACGGTTCGCGTGGCCCGTACACATACCGTTAGCGTGCGGGCCATGAACGCTCACGAACCCACCGCCGCGTCCATCCCGTCCCCGGCCCACCCCCTCTTCGCCGAAGCCCTGCGGGAGCTGGGCCTGGAGGTGGAGGTCCGCCGCTTCCCGGACGAGACCCGCACCGCGGTCCAGGCCGCCGAGGCCATCGGCTGCGGGGTCTCCGAGATCGTCAAGTCGCTGATCTTCGCGGCCGACGGGGTGCCGGTGCTGGTCCTGATGGACGGCTCCTCCCGGGTCGACGTGGAACGCGTCCGCGTGGAGCTCGGCGCCGCGGTCGTGACACGGGCCGACGCGCGCATCGTCCGCGAGACCACGGGCTACGCGATCGGCGGCGTCCCGCCCTTCGGGCACCGTACCCGGACCCGGGTCCTCGCCGACCGCGGCCTGCTCGACCACGCCGTGGTGTGGGCGGCGGCGGGCGACCCGCACACCGTGTTCGCCCTCGACCCGCAGGCGCTGATCGCCCACGCGGGCGGCGCGGTCGTGGACGTCCGCGAGCGTGAGCGGTGACGCCCCTGGTCGCGGCGGCCGTCCTCGCCGCCGCGGTGACGCACGCCAGCTGGAACGCGATCGCCCACAACATCCGGGACCAACTGCTCTCCTTCACGCTGATATCCGGCGGCGGGGCGCTCATCGGCGGTGTGACCGCCTGCTTCGTCGCCCTGCCGGCGGCCGGCGCCTGGCCGTACCTCGCCGGCTCCGCGGTGCTGCACGTGGGCTACATGGCGCTGCTCATGCGGTCGTTCACCCTCGGCGACTTCGGCCAGATGTACCCGATCGCGCGGGGCACGGCCCCGCTGGCCGTGACCGTCCTCGCGGCGGTCTTCGTCGACGAGATCCCGGACGGCTGGCAGCTCACCGGGGTCGCCTTCGCCTGCGCGGGCCTGACCGGCCTGGCCCTCTGGGGCATCCGGGGCACCGGGCGCCGCCCCGACTGGGCCGCCCTGCTGGCCGCCGGCGCCACCGGACTGGCCATCGCCGGCTACACGGTCGTCGACGGCGTCGGAGTGCGCGCGTCCGGTACCCCGCTCGGCTACATCGCCTGGCTGATGGTCATGGAGGGCCTGGCGATCCCGGCGTACGCCCTGTACCGCAGGCGCGGCGCGCTGGCGGCCCAGCTCCGCCCGTACGCCGTCCGCGGCCTGCTGGGGGCGGCGCTGTCGGTGGCCGCGTACGGACTGGTGCTGTGGGCCCAGACGAAGGCGGCGCTGGCGCCGATCGCGGCGCTGCGGGAGTCGTCGATCATCGTCGGCGCGGCGATCGGCGCGCTGTTCTTCAAGGAGCGCTTCGGCGGGCCGCGGGTGGCCGCGGCCGGGCTGATGGTCGTCGGCATCGGGCTGATGCTGCACGCCTCCTGACGGGGGCGGAGCCCGGAACGAGGAGGCCCTGCCCCGCCGCGGTGAAGCGGCGGGGCAGGGCCTCCTGCATGGCGCGGGGGCGCCTTACATGTAGTAGCCGAACAGGTCGGCGATCACGTGCACGGTGCCGCTCTTCGAACGGAAGTCGATCTTTCCGTTGACGACGGGGACGGTCACCAGGTTGGCCGTGGTCTGACCGGCCGTCCAGTTGAGGTTGGACGCGTTCGGCAGCGCCGTTCCGTCGGGCCACACGGTCAGGAAACCGGCGGTCGACGGGGCCGTGACGGTCACGTTGAGGACGACCGCCTTCGCGTTGGCCAGCGTGTGACCGTCGTTCAGGTCCAGCACCAGGTTGGTGCCGGCGCCCAGCGGGGCCGCGGAGGCCGTACCCAGGGCGGAACGGGTGTCGAGCAGTCGGCTCGGGCCCGCGGTGTGGAAGGACACGCCGTCGGTCGCGGCCGTGTAGTAGCCGAAGACGTCGGCGATGAAGTGCACGGTGCCGCCACCGGCGTTGTACAGCTTCACCTTGCCGTCCGCGCCGACCGGCACGACGACCATGTTGGGCCGGGTCTGACCGGTGAGCCAGTTGATGTTGGACGCCGTCGGCTGGGTGGTGCCGCTCGGGTACGCGATCAGGTGACCGTTGGAGGTCGGCGCGGTCGCCGTGACGTTGAGGACGACCGCGGTGGCACCCGTGGCCGGGACGCCGCCGGCGCCCGCGACGGTCAGGGTGACGGTGCCCTTGCCCGCGACCGGCGCGGTGCCGGCGCGGCCGATGGCGTTGCGGGTGTCGAGGATGCGGGCCGGGCCCTTGGGCACATAGGTGCTGCCGCCGGCGTCGGCCGAGTAGTAGCCGGACACGTCCGCGATGAAGTGGGTCGTGCCACCACCGGCGTTGAAGAGGTCGACCGAGCCGTCCTTGCCGACCGGGACGGTCACCAGGTTCGGGATGGTCTGGCCCTTCAGCCAGTTGATGTTCGACGAGGACGGGCGGGTGGTGCCGCTCGGGTACGCCGTCAGGAAGCCCGACGCGGAGGGCGCGGTGGCCGTGATGTTCATGACGACCGAGGTCACGCCGGTGGCGGGGACGCCGCCGGCGCCCGCGACCTTGAGCTTGACCGTGCCGTTGGCGCCGACGGGGGCGGTGCCGGCGCGGCCGATGGCGTAGCGGGTGTCCAGGATGCGGGCCGGGGCGAGCGCGTTGAAGGTGGTCGCCGCGGAGCGCGGGACCGCCTGGCACAGGCCCTTGACGATCTCGCGGCCGTTCGGCGTGCCGAGACCGGTGGCGAGGTCGTAGCCGGCGCCGGCCTGGTAGAGGCCGCTGACGTTTCCGGACTGGGTCACGTTGTTGTGGCCGGTCGTCACGTCACGGAAGGCCGTCGCCGGGAGCTTGTACAGCGCCTGGTGGGCGTAGCCGACCGGGCCGTTGGCCTGGCAGGCGAGGTCCTGGTCGGCCTGGGCGATCAGGGCGGCCCACACCGGGGCGGCGCCGCTGGTGCCGCCGATGATCCACCACCACTGGCCGCCGTCCTGGCCGAAGGCGACCGGGTAGCCGGTGTCGCCGTCGCCGACCGCGGAGACGTCCGGGACCTGGCGGCAGTTCGTGCCGGCACCGGCGGTGCAGAGGTCGCTGTAGCCCGCGCCGGTCTTCCCGGTCTGGAAGCCGTCGGCGGCCACGGTGAAGTGACGCGAGACGCCGCCGCCGGAGCCGGTCCAGGTGGTCTGGTTCGTGACCGAGGTCCGCATGGTGGTGCCGCCGACGCCGAGGACGTACGGCGAGGAGGCCGGGTTGTCGGTCACGAGCTGGTCGGCGTTCGGCTGGTCCGGCACGCCGTTCTGGTCGTTGTCGAAGTAGCAGCCGGTGGAACCGCTGTCGCCGGAGGCGGCGACGATGGTCTGGCCCTGGGCCGCGGCCTGCTGGAACGCCAGGTTCTCGGCGTCCATGACCTCGGCCGGGGTGTTCATCTCACAGCTGCCCCAGCTGACGGAGACGACCTTGGCACGGTTCTCCGTGACGATCTTGCGGAAGACGTCCGTGCCGTCGTCCCAGGTGTTGGGGCCCTGGTAGACGAGGATCTTGGACTGCGGGGCGAGACCGATGATGGTCTGGACGTCGAGCGCCGTCTCCATACCCGCGCCGGTCTCCAGGCCCGCCGGCTCGGTGGGGCCGCCGTTGACCCGCACCGGGGTCACGGGCACCTTCGTGCCGTGGCACGCCTGGTAGCTCGCGATGTCCTTCGGGTCGTAGTTCTCCAGCGAGTAGATGGCGATCGTGGTGCCGGTCTGGACGTTCGGCTGGTTCGCCATGTTGTACGCGGTCGCGAGCGACCGGGCACTCCAGTAGTCCTGCTTGTCGTACATCGGCGGGTAGTTCGGGTCGGACGCGTCCGCGAACATGTCCACGATGCCCGAGCACATCGCCGGGGTCGTGCCCGTCAGGCGCGGCTGGCGGGCGACCGAGCCCGAGTCGTCCGCCGGCTGCACGCGGCCCGCGCGCTTGGCGCCGGAGTTGCGCGGCTCGAAGGAGGCCAGGCTGCTCAGGCCCACGACGCCGCGGACGGCGCCGGCCGTCGCACCGTCGAACTGCGGGGCCGCGGTGTTCGCGACGCCCTTCTTGCCGTCCTTCAGCCGGTAGCCGTCGAACTCGGTGCGGAACGCCTTGGCGGCCGCGCCGACCGTCGTGGTCACCGGCAGGGTGAGGCCGTCGGCCTCCAGCTCGCCGACCGTGAGGCCCTTGGCCTCCAGTTCGGCCCTGACCTTCGCGACGGTCTGCGGCGCGGCGCCGAACGCGGCCGCGAACTCGCCCGTACCGAGGTACTGGCGGTACTGCGGCGACTTCGGGTCGGACACGGCCGCGACGAAGCGGTCCAGCGCGACCTGGTCCCGCGGCTCCAGCACGACGTTCAGGTCGAGCTTCTCGCCGGCGGCCGGGTCCGCCGAGCGGACGGCGCCGTGCGGGATCTTCGGGGCGGATCCGACCCGCTTGGGTCCGGGCTCGTCCGTGGTTGCCGCCTGCGACGCCGGTATCCCGGCGGCGGTGACGGCGAGGGTGGCGACCGCCGCCGCGCCCCATCTGAATGCCTTCTCACGGGCGGTTCGGCCCATGCACACTCCCTTTCACGATCCCCGTCGTCCCGGTGTGCGGGCAGGTGAATCCGCGGGAAGGGTGCGCCGTGCGGGTATGCGGGCACGGCGAAAGCGTGCAAAGTCGTGCTGGGGTCCGGGCTCCGCCCGGGACCCGACCATGTGAGCCCCCCCGGCGGTGTCACCGCTCCTGCGCGGTGGACGACGGCCAGACCTGAATCTTTATCAGGCAACAAAAACGCACTCCACAGCGGGTGCCGATGGTTACCGGACTGTGATCGATCCGAACCGGCACCGAAGGGGCGTCACGGGAGCAACGGGCCGGAACGGGCGGGCTCCAGGGGGTGTCTCGTCGAGCACACCGCGAGCCCGACAAGCCCGGCAGGACGTCCCCGGGGGCGGCGCCGCTCAGTCGTCGAAGGCGCCGAGGACTTCGCGGAAGTGGGTGTTCACGGCCAGGAGGCCGCCGTCGACACGCAGCGTCGTGCCGGTGATCCATGCGGCGTCGGCGGAGGCCAGGAAGGCGACTGCGGCGGCGATGTCCTCGGGGGTTCCGACCCGGCCGAGCGGGTAGACGCGGCCGGCCAGCGCGGCGAGCCGGTCCTCCCGGCCAGCCCAGCCCCGGGTGGCGACGGTGCCGGGGTCGATCTGGTTGACGCGGACGCCGCGCGGGGCGCCGTCGCCGGCCAGGGTGCGGGTGAGCGAGGCGAGACCGGCCTTGGCGGCGCTGTAGGCGTGGTTCCCGAAGTCCTGCCGCGCGTTGACCGACCCGATGTTGACGATGGCCCCGCGTCCCCCGGCCGCGGCGAGGAGGGGCAGCGCCGCCCGGGAACAGCGGACCGCGCCGAGGAGCGTGACGTCGAGCTGCTGCCGCCAGCCCTCGTCGGGGTCGTCCTCGAAGGCGTCGGCGTCGGGCGCGACCGGGGCGAGGGCGTTGTTGACGAGGACGTCGAGGCCGCCGAAGGACTCCGCCGCGTACGCGACCGCCGCCTCGACGGACGCGCGGTCGGTGACGTCGCAGCGCAGGCCGACGGCCCCGGGGATCGCCTCGGCCGCGGCGCGCGCCGCCCGGCCGTCCACGTCCGTCACCAGGACCCGGGCGCCCTCGGCGGCCAGCCGGCGGGCAGTCGCCTCGCCGATGCCGCGGGCCGCACCGGTGACCAGGGCGGCGTGGCCCGCGAGACGACCGGGGACCGCGCGGGGTGAAGGGCCGCCGGGGACGTCCGGGAGACGGTCCGCGGGCGACTGCGGGGAGGAGTCCGGGTGGTGATCCATGGGGGGATCACAGCACCGAACGCACCGCCCGCACCAGAGCCTGGGCCCGCGGATCGGCGGTGACCGTCTTGCGCATCCCGTTGGTCACGTACCCGAAGGAGATGCCCGACTCCGGGTCGGCGAAGCCGAGCGAGCCGCCCCGTCCGGGGTGCCCGAAGGAGGTGGGGCCGAGCAGCGGGGAGGCCGGGCCGTGGAGCATGTGGCCGAGTCCGAAGCGGGTGCCGACCATCAGCACCCGGTCGGGCCCCACCGACTCCTCGGTGCGGGCGAGCGTCAGGGTCGCCGGGGCGAAGAGGCGGACGCCGCCGTCGACGGGCCCGAGGGTGGCGGCGTAGAAGCGGGCGAGCGCGCGGGCCGTGGAGACACCGGCCGAGCCGGGGAGTTCGGCGGCCCGGTAGACGGGGTCGTTCTCGTCGGGCTTGGGGTCGATGGCGCCGAAGGCGCGCCGGGTGAGCGAGTCGGGATCGCGGTAGGCCTCGGTGACCGAGCGCTTGGGGCGCAGTTTGAGCGCTCCGCCGCCGGGCGGGTCGATCTCCTCGACGGGGCCGATGCGGCCGACCCGGTGGGCCTCGTCGGCGGGCAGGCCGATCCACAGGTCGAGGCCGAGCGGACGGGCGATCTCCTCGGCGACCCAGCGTCCGATGGTGCGCCCGGTGACCCGGTGGACGATCCCGGCGAGCAGCCAGCTGAAGGTGTGGGCGTGGTAGCCGTGGGCGGTGCCGGGCTCCCAGACGGGCGCCTGGGCGGCGATCGCCCGCAGGGCGGTCTCCCGGTCGGCGGCCTCGGCGAGGGTCAGCGGCCGGTCGAGGACGGGCAGACCGGCCTGGTGGGCGAGCACCTGTCGCACCGTCACCCGGTCCTTCCCGGCCGCCTTGAACTCGGGCCAGTAGGTGCCGACCGGGGCGTCGAGGTCGAGCTGTCCGCGCTGGTGGAGCAGCAGAGGGACGGCGGCGGCGACGCCCTTGGTGGCCGAGCGGACCACCTGTGCGGTGTCCACGGCCCAGGGGGCGTCGGCGGCGTTGCCGTCGGCGTCCCGGGCGCCGGCCCACAGATCCACGACCTTGACGCCGTCGCGGTAGACGGCGAGGGCCGCGCCCCGCTCGCCGCGCTGTTCGAAGTTGCGCCGGAACGCGTCCCCCACCGGTTCGAATCCGGCCGCCACCGTGCCCCGGACGTCCACGTGCCACGCTCCTCGTCGTTCGTCGTCACCCCATGGTGCAACGTCCGCCTCGAAGCGCGGATTCCGGGTCGCTCGGGGCTGTCCCGTCCCTCAGCTCAGCACGACGGAGACGTCGATGTTGTCGCGGGTGGCGTTGGAGTACGGGCAGACCTCGTGCGCCGCGTCCACGAGCGAGGCGGCCAGCTCCTGGTCGACCAGCGGCAGCGAGACGTTGAGGGCGACGGCCAGTCCGTAGCCGCGGGCCTTGTTGGGGCCGATGCCCACCTTGGCGGCGACGGTGGATCCGGAGAGGTCGTAGCCGGCCCGGCGGCCGACGAGCACGAGCGCGTTGTGGAAGCAGGCGCTGTATCCGGCGGCGAAGAGCTGCTCGGGGTTGGTGCCCCGGCCGTCCCCGCCGAGCGCGGGCGGCATCGCGAGGCGGAGGTCGATCAGACCGTCCTGGCTCGTCACGAAGCCGTCGCGACCGCCGTGCGCGGTGGCCTCGGCCACGTACATGATCTTCGTCGGACGGCTGTCCGCGCGTTCGCTCATGGTCCGCCCCCGTAAGTAAGGAGTGCACAAATGGATTGTGCACAAGATATCGGACGGAGCGACTCCACGTTACCCAGGGGTAGCGAGAGCCCACGGGCCTCGGGCGGCGACCCGGCGGGGGTCCCCCGCCGTCCGGACCCCGGAGGGGCCGAAGGCTCAGACCGACTGCGGGGAGAAGCCGAAGGGCAGCTCCAGCCGGTGGCGCCGCATCAGCTCGGCGTCGCTCAGCACGTCCCTGGTCGGCCCGTCGCCCGCGATCACCCCGTCGCTGAGGATCACCGAGCGCGGGCAGAGCTCCAGGGCGTAGGGCAGGTCGTGCGTGACCATCAGGACGGTGACGTCCAGCGAACGCAGGATGTCGGCGAGCTCGCGGCGCGAGGCCGGGTCGAGGTTGGAGGACGGCTCGTCCAGGACGAGGATCTCCGGCTCCATCGCGAGCACGGTCGCCACCGCCACCCTCCGCCGCTGCCCGAAGGACAGGTGGTGCGGCGGCCGGTCGGCGAACTCCGCCATGCCGACCCGTTCGAGCGCCGTGCGGACGACGGAGTCCAGCTCCGCGCCGCGGATCCCCGCCGCGGCGGGACCGAAGGCGACGTCCTCGCGCACGGTCGGCATGAAGAGCTGGTCGTCCGGGTCCTGGAAGACGATGCCGACCCGGCGACGGATCTCCGCGAGGTTCCGCTTCTCGACCGGCAGCCCGGCGACGGCGACCGTGCCGGCGCCGCCGGTGAGGATGCCGTTGAGATGGAGCACGAGGGTGGTCTTGCCGGCGCCGTTCGGGCCGAGCAGGGCGACCCGCTCGCCCCGTCCGACGGTCAGGTCCACGCCGAAGAGCGCCTGGTGGCCGTCCGGGTAGGCGTACGCGAGGCCGCGCACCTCCAGCGAGGGGGAGCCGGGGGCGGGGGGTGTCGACGGGAAGGTCATAGGGTCCATCCGAGAAGGCAGATCACGAGAGCGGCGAGCGGGAGGGCGGCGGCCCGCGCCCACTGCGCCCGGGAGGCGGTCACCTCGTCGATGACCGGCATGGACCCCGCGTATCCGCGGCTGACCATGGCGAGGTGGACGCGTTCGCCCCGCTCGTAGGAACGGATGAAGAGCGCGCCGGCGGACTTGGCGAGGACGCCCCAGTGGCGGACGCCTTTCGCCTCGAAGCCGCGCGAGCGCCGGGCGATCGACATCCGGCGCATCTCGTCCGAGATCACGTCGCCGTAGCGGAGCATGAAGGACGCGATCTGGACCAGCAGCGGCGGGAGCCTGAGCCGCTGGAGGCCGAGCAGCAGGGAGCGCAGCTCGGTCGTGGCGGCGAGCAGGACGGAGGCGGCGACGCCCAGGGTCCCCTTGGCCAGGACGTTCCAGGCGCCCCAGAGGCCCTGGACGGACAGGGAGAGACCGAGGAACTCGACCCGCTCACCGGGGACCACGAAGGGCATCAGGAACGCGAACGCCACGAACGGGATCTCGATCACCAACCGGCGCAGCACGAAACCGGCCGGCACCCGGGCCCACGCCGCCACCCCGGCGAGGAGCAGGGCGTAGAGGCCGAAGGCCCAGACCGCCTCGCGGGACGTGCAGACCACGACCACCACGAAGGCGAAGACCGCCGCCAGCTTGACGTGCGGCGGCAGGGCGTGGACCGGCGAGTCTCCCCGCCGGTACAGCTTGTGCGCGTGCCCTGCCCCCATCTCAGACCTGCGCCCCGGTCGGCGCGTGGGAGGCGCGACGGCGCTTGACGGCCCAGAACGCGCCGGAGCCGACGGCGAGGGTGCCGCCCACGCCGATCACGCCCGCGAGGCCGCCGGAGAGCCGGGGGGCCTCGATGCCCTTGATCCCGTAGTCGGCGAGCGGGGAGTCGGCGGCGGCGTGCTCCTCGACCTTCTTGTCGATGCCCTTGTCGGCGGCGACCTTCTCCAGGCCGTCCGGGCTGGCGGAGGCGTAGAAGGAGACGAAACCGGCCAGCAGGAGGGCGGTGACCAGGCCGCCGAGCCACAGCTTGCGCGGCGCGGGGCCGCCGGCGGGCGCGGTCTCGCGGACCGGTGCGGCGTCGACGAGCTCACCGCCGACGCGCAGCTTGAGCGGGGCGCTCAGGCCGCGGGCGCCGTGGACCAGGTCGGGGCGGACGGCGATGACCGCGCCGACGGTCAGCATGGTGATCACGGCCTCGCCGATGCCGATGAGGACGTGCACGCCGATCATGGCGGTCAGTACCTGCGGGATCGGGACGTCGGTGGTGCCGCCGATCGCGTAGACGAGGGTGAAGGCGGCGGCCGCGGCCGGCACGGAGACGAGCGCGGCGACGAAGGAGGCGACCGCCGCCGAGCGGCGGGTGCGCGGCAGGACGAGGACGAGACCGCGGAAGAGCGCGTACGCGACCACGACCGTGACGACGCCCATGACGGTGATGTTCACGCCGAGCGCGGTCAGGCCGCCGTCCGCGAAGAGGATGCCCTGCATCAGCAGCACGACGGCTATGCAGAGCACGCCTGTGTACGGGCCGACGAGGATCGCGGCGAGCGCGCCGCCGAGCAGGTGTCCGCTGGTCCCGGCGGCGACCGGGAAGTTCAGCATCTGGACCGCGAAGATGAAGGCCGCGACCAGGCCGGCGAGCGGAGCCGTGCGCTCGTCCAGCTCGCGGCGGGCTCCGCGCAGGCTGACGGCGACGGCGCCCGCGGCGACGACTCCGGCGGCGACCGAGACAGGGGCGTTGATGAATCCGTCAGGTACATGCACGGCACTGATGATAGGCGCTACCTGCAAAGAGCTTGCAAGAGCGCACGCTCGACAGAAGTGCGCCGCGCGAAAGCTGGAGAATATGGGACATTAGGTAATGAAAGCGCCAAGCGCGAGGAGTCGGCCGATGCACCCTGCGGATGACCACGCCGTCGAAGATCACGCCAAAGGCCGGATCATCACCGACGCCCCCCTCTCGCGGCCCGTCCCGGTCGCCCTGCGCTACGACCCCGACGCCGAGCCCGCCACCGTGCGCTTCGCCTTTCCCGGCAACATCGAGTGGTCCTTCCCCCGCGCCCTCCTCGAATCGGGGATGCGCGCGCCCGCCCGCCGCGGGGACATCGGCGTCTGGCCCTGCGGCCGGGTGCAGACGGTCGTCGAGTTCCACACGGCGCACGGCGTCGCCGTCGTCCAGTTCGACACGACCGCCCTGCTGCGCTTCCTGCGGCACACCTACGCCGTCACCGCGTCGACCACGACACGATGACGGCGTAAGGCCGCGTCGGTACCCCGTCCCCACGGGTCCCGGCGCGATCCGGGGCGCGACCGCTCGTTCGCGGCCCCGGAGCCGGGGCGGGATCAGACCTTCACGAGCCTGCGTCCCGCGTCGGGGTCCGCGTCCTGCGGGGAGTCGGCGGGGGCGGCCAGGGCCTCACCCTCCACGTCCACGTTCGGCAGGATCCGGTCGAGCCACTTCGGCAGCCACCACGCCTTGTGGGACAGCAGGGCGAGCACCGCGGGCACGATCGCCATACGGACCACGAACGCGTCGAAGAGGACGGCGACGGCGAGACCGAAGCCGATCATCTTGATCATCTGGTCGGTCATGCCGATGAAGCCGGAGAAGACCGCGATCATGATCACGGCGGCGGCCGTGACCACCCGGGCGCTGTGCCGGAAGCCGGTCACGATCGTCTCGCCGGGGCGCTCCCCGTGGACGTACGCCTCTCGCATCCGGGTGACGAGGAAGACCTCGTAGTCCATGGCGAGACCGAAGACCACGCCGACCATGAAGATCGGCATCATCGACATGATCGGGCCGGTCTGCTCGACCCCGAACAGCGAGCCGAGCCAGCCCCACTGGAAGACCGCGACGACCGCGCCGAGGGCCGCGACCACCGAGAGCAGGAAGCCGAGGGCCGCCTTCAGCGGGACCAGGATCGAGCGGAACACCAGCATCAGGAGCAGGAAGGCGAGGCCGACGACCAGTGCCAGGTAGGGCACGAGCGCGTCGTTCATCTTCTGCGAGAAGTCGATGTTCATCGCGGTCGCGCCGGTGACCAGGACGTCGTCGCCGGTCGAGGCCCGGATCTCGTGGACCAGGTTCTCGGTCTCCACCGAGGAGGGGCGGTCCTTCGGGATCACGGTGATCATCGCGGTGTCGCCGGACTTGTTCGGCGTCGGCGGGGTGACGGCGACGACGCCGTCCAGGCCCTTGATCGTCGAGACGGTGGAGTCGGCCGCGGCCTTGTCACCGTCGACGACGACCATCAGCGGGCCGTTGAACCCGGGACCGAACCCGTCCGACAGCAGGTCGTACGCCCGGCGCTCGGTGGCGGAGGCGGGCTTGGCGCCGTCGTCCGGCAGGCCCATCTCCAACGAGGCGGCGGGCAGGGCGATCGCGCCGAGGCCGAGGACGCCGACGAGCAGGACCATGACCGGGCGGCGGATGACGAACCGCGCCCAGCGGGTGCCCATGTTGGGCTTGTCGTCGGCCTTCTTCAGCCCCTTGCGCTCCTTGCGGCCCACGACCTTGGAGCCGGCGAAGCCGAGCAGGGCCGGGATCAGGGTGAGCGCGATCAAGACGGCGATCACGACCGTGCCGGCAGCGGCGAAGCCCATCTTCGTCAGCATCGGGATGTTGACGACGGCGAGGCCGACGAGAGCGATGACCACGGTCAGCCCGGCGAAGACGACGGCCGAGCCGGCCGTGCCGACCGCGCGGCCCGCGGCGTCCTCGCGTTCCCGGCCGTCGGCGAGCTCCGCGCGGTAGCGGGAGACGATGAAGAGGGCGTAGTCGATGCCGACGGCGAGGCCGATCATCATCGCGAGGGTGGAGGTGGTGGAGCCGAGGTCGAGGACACTGGCGAGCGCAGTGATCGAGGAGACGCCGATGCCGACGCCGATGATCGCGGTCAGCAGCGGCAGTCCGGCGGCGACCAGCGAACCGAAGGTGATGACGAGCACGATGCCGGCGATCACCACGCCGACGATCTCGCCGGCGCCGGTCTCGGGCATGGTCTGGAGCGCGTCACCGCCGATCTCGACGGTCAGCCCCTGGCCCTGCGCGTCGTGCCCGGTCTTCTGCAGGGCCTCGCGCGTCGCGTCGCTCAGCTCCATGCCGGAGAGCTTGTAGCTGACGGAGACGTAGGCGGTCGAGCCGTCCCGGGAGACCGCCTGGGCGGTGTACGGGTCGGTGACCGAGGCGACCTGGTCGGAGCCGGACTTCAGCTCGCCGACCACGTCCTGGACCTTGGCCTTGTTGGCCGGGTCGGTCATCTTCTGGCCTTCGGGGGCCTTGAAGACGACACGGGCGGTGGCCCCGTCGGCGTTGCCGCCGGGGAAGCGCTGCTCCAGGAGGTCGAAGGCCTTCTGGGCCTCGGTGCCGGGTATCGAGAAGGAGCTGGAGGTCGCGGCGGGCGCGGACGCGGCGCCGGCTCCGGCGAGCGCGAGCAGCGCCACCCAGAGCAGGGCGACGAGCCGTCGGCGCCGGTAGGCGGAGCGACCCAGCTTGTAGAGGAACGTGGCCACGGGGGCGTACTCCCATTTGGTGAGTGGGACAGGGGCATGGGGAGCCGGCCCGACGGCGTGAGCGGTGCGACGTCAGGTACTGCGGGCTTCAGGGGTGCCGGACGCCGGGTGAGGGGGGCACCTCGGCGTCGGGACGGTGCCGGTCCGGGGGGATCCCCGGTCAGACGCCCAGTGCGGGGAGCACGACGGCGTCGAGGTAACCACTGAGGAAGGCGTGGTCGACCGGCTGGTCCTCGATCAGCGGGCGGGCGATGAACGCCCCGATCAGCATGTGGGGCACGAGTCGCAGGGCCGGGTTGTCGGCACTGATCTCGCCCCGGTCCACCGCTCGCCTCAGCACCTCGTCGAGGCCGGTCATCTCGGGTTCGATGAGCAGCTCGCGCAGCGCCTGGAGCAGTTCGGGGTTGTTGTGGACGGCATGGGCCAGGCCCCGCATCAGCGCGGAGTCCTTCTCCATCTGGCAGTCGTCGGTCAGTTCCAGCATCGCGTGGAAGTCGCCGCGCAGGCTGCCGCTGTCGATCTCGGCGAGACTGACGGGCTTGTTGTGGCGCAGGGCCCTGGCGACGAGCTCGGCCTTGCTCCCCCACTGGCGGTAGAGGGTGGCCTTGCTGGAGCGGGTACGGGTGGCGACGGCGTCCATGGTGAGGGCGTCGTAGCCGACCTCGCGCAGAAGGTCGAGCACGGCTTCGTACAGCTCGGCCTCACGCTCAGGGGTGAGCCTGCTGCGGGCCATGTCCGGCCCTCCTTCCGAACGAAACGGTTTCGTACAGTACGAAGATACCCGCGCCCCCAACGAAACGAAACCGTTTCGTACGTGTCGCAGCCCACACCGTCCGGGCGCGGAAGCCGGAACTCCGCCCGAAAGATTCGCGTTCCCGAGTTGCCGCACCCCCTCCCCGCGGAAAGCATTGGGGAGTGAGTGACGACGTCGCGTATCTCCGCTTCCCGCACCTCCACGACGACCTGTTGTGCTTCGCGGCCGAGGACGATCTCTGGGTCGCGCCCCTCGCCCCCGAGGGGCGGAGTCCGGGCCGGGCTTGGCGCATCACGGTCGACCGCACCCGGGTCGGCCATCCGCGCTTCTCGGCCGACGGACGTCAGATCGCCTACACGAGCTGGCGCAGCCTCGACCCCGAGATCCATCTCGCCCCGGTCGAGGGCGGCCCCTCCCGCCGGCTCGGCTACTGGGGCTCGACGGACACCCGGGTCTGCGGCTGGTCGCCCGACGGCGACATCCTCGCCGTCTCGTCGCACGGCCAGCCGTTCTCGTACTACTCCTGGGCCTACACCGTCCCGACCGACGGCTCCCCCGGCGGCCGGATGCCCTGGGGGCCGGTGTCCGACATCGCCGTCGCCGACCTCGACGGCGAGCGGCGCACCCTGCTGCTCACCGGCAAGCCGCCGCACGAGCCGGCCGCCTGGAAGCGCTACCGGGGCGGGGCGACCGGCCGCCTCTGGCTGCACGGCGAGCGGCTGCTGCCGGACCTCGGAGGCCACCTCGACGCGCCGATGTTCGTGGCCGGCAGGATCGCCTTCCTCTCCGATCACGAGGGCATCGGCAACCTCTACTCCTGCCTGCCCGACGGCACGGACCTGCGCCGCCACACCGACCACGACGCCTTCTACGCCCGGCACGCCTCCAGCGACGGCCGCCGGGTGGTCTACCAGTGCGCGGGCGACCTGTGGATGGTCGAGGACCTGACCCTCCCCGACGCCGCACCGCGCAAGCTGGACGTCCGGCTCGGCGGCCCGCGCGCCGGCCGCCGCCCCTACCAGGTCCCGGCCGCCCATCACGTGGACGCGCTCTCGGTCGACGAGACGGGACGGGCCAGCGCGGTCTCCGTACGCGGCAGCCTGTACTGGCTCACGCACCGCGACGGACCCGCCCGGACCATCGCCGACACCCCGGGCGTCCGGGTGCGCCTGCCCGAGATGCTGGGCAGCGGCGGCCAGATCGCGTACGTCACCGACGCCGACGGCGAGGACGCCGTCGAGGTCGCCTACCTCCCGCGCGCCAGCGGCGACCGGCCGCCGCGCCGGCTCGCCTCCGGTGAGCTGGGCCGGGTCGAGGAGCTGGTCTCCGACCCGGACGGCGAGCGCCTCGCCATCGCCTCCAACGACGGCCGGCTGCTGCTCATCGACGCCACCGAGGAGTCCGGCGGCGAGGTCACCGAGCTGATCCGCTCGATCAACGGCCCCGTCCGCGACCTCGCCTTCTCCCCCGACGGGTGCTGGCTGACCTGGTCCCATCCGTTCATCGGCCGCTCCCTGCGCCAGATCAAGATGGCCCGGATCACGGGGCCTGGGGCCCGGATCATCGTCGACGTCACCAACGGCCGGTTCGAGGACGAGAACCCGGTGTTCACCCGCGACGGCCGCTATCTCGCCTTCCTCTCCTGGCGGGGCTTCGACCCGGTCTACGACGTGCACACCGGCGACCTGTCCTTCCCGCTGGGCTGCCGCCCCTATCTCGTACCGCTGTCCTCGGCGACGCCCTCCCCCTTCGCGCTGCTGCCGGACGGCCGCCCGGCGGCGGGCGGGCTGGACCCGGTCGAGGACGCCGACGAGGGCGACGGCACGGTGACGGTGGAGGTCGAGGGGCTGGAGAGCCGGGTGACACCGTTCCCCGTGTCGGCCTCCAAGTACTCGGCGCTGCACCCGGTCGGCGGCGGCGGGCTGGTCTGGCTGCGCTGGCCGATCTCGGGCGCGCTCGGCGAGACCTTCGCCAACCCCTCCGACACCTCGGGCCGCCCCACCCTGGAGCACTTCACCATCACGAAGGCCCGCAAGACGGAGCTCGTCCAGCACCTCGACTGGTTCGCGGTCAGCGGCGACGGCTCACGGCTCGTGGTGGCCGACGAGGGCGAGCTGCGGGCCGTGCCGTCGACGGAGCCGGGCGACAGCGACTCGACCGTCTACATCGACCTGCGGCGGATCCTGCACGAGGTCCAGCCGGAGGCGGAGTGGCGCCAGGCCTTCGACGAGTCCGGCCGGATCGTCCGCGCCTACTTCTGGGAGCCCGACCTGGGCGGGGTCGACTGGCCCGCGGTGCTGGACCAGTACCGCCCGCTGGTCGAACGGGTCTCCTCACCCGACGAGTTCGCCGACCTCCTGCGCGAGGTCATGGGCGAACTGGGCACCTCGCACGCGTACGTCACGCCCGCCCGCCGCAACGAGGGGCCGCCGCACTACCAGCGGCCGATGGGGCTGCTGGGCGCGAACCTGGTGCACCGCGACGACGGCTGGACGGTCAAGCGGATCCTGCCCGGCGACTCCTCCGACTCCAAGGCCCGCTCGCCGCTGGCCGGTACCGGCATCCGGGAGGGCGCGGTCCTCACGCACGTCGACGGCCGTCCGGTGGACCCGGTGTGCGGCCCGTACCCGCTGCTGGCATCCTCCGGCGGCACGACGGTCGAGCTGACCTTCCGGCCGGCGGAGGGCGAGGGCCCGGCGCGCCGGGTCGCCGTCGTGCCGCTGGTCGACGACCGGCCGCTGCGCTACCAGGACTGGGTGGCCAAGCGGCGCGCGGTGGTCCGGGAGGTCAGCGGCGGCAAGTGCGGCTACCTGCACATCCCGGACATGGGCGGCTCGGGCTGGGCGCAGTTCAACCGCGACCTCCGGATGGAGGTCTCCCGGCCGGCGCTGATCGTGGACGTGCGCGGCAACGCGGGCGGCCACATCAGCGAGCTGGTCGTCGAGAAGCTCACCCGAAGGATCCTGGGCTGGGACCTCACCCGCAACGCCCAGCCCGTCAGTTACGCCTCGAACGCCCCGCGCGGTCCGGTCGTCGCCCTCGCCGACGAGGCCACGTCCTCCGACGGCGACATGATCACGGTCGCGTTCAAGCTGCTCGGTCTCGGCCCGGTGGTGGGACAGCGCACCTGGGGCGGCGTCGTCGGCATGACGGGACGTCACCGGCTGGGTGACGGCACGCAGATCACGGTGCCGATGAACGCCGCCTGGTTCCCCGAGTACGGCTGGTCGGTCGAGAACCACGGCGTCGAGCCGGACCTGGCGATCCTGCGCACCCCGCTGGACTGGGCCGAGGGCCGCCACGCGCAGCTGGACGACGCCGTCGAACTGGCCCTGTCGCTGCTGGCGGAGACCCCCGCGGCCAGTCCACCGAACTACGACTCGGTGCCCGACCGTTCGCGCCCGAAGCTGCCGCCGAGGTCCAGCACGTAGGAGAGGCCGGGCCGCCCGTCGAACGTCTCCTCCCCGACGGGCACGAACCCCGTCCGGGCGAGCACCGCCCGCGAGCCCGCGTTGTCGAGGGTGGTCGCGGCCCGGATCGTCCGCAGCCCGTGGACCCGGGCGGCGAGCCGGCACACCTCCCGCACGCCCGCCGTGGCCACGCCCCGCCCGGCGGCCTTCCGGGCGACCCGGTAGCCGAGTTCGGCCGACCCGTCGGCCACGTCGACGAGGTTGAACCGCCCGAGGATCTCCCCGTCGTTGCCCACCAGCACGTGGAAGAGGATCGCGCCGGTCTCCTGCTCGTCGAGCAGCGCCCGGTGCCGCTCCTCGAACTCCTCGAAGTACGCGTCCCCGCGGTCGGGCACGGAAGCGGCGAACCAGGCCCGGTTCTCCCGCTCGAAGGCGAGCAGGGCGGGGGCGTGGTCGGGGCGCAGCGACTCCAGTCCGGGCATGCCGGCACCGTACGCGCCGCCCGGGACGGAGGGCACCCGGATTTCGTCAGGCGGCCGGGCGCGGACGGCGCGCGTCCGGCCCCGGACGCCGCGAAGGCGCACCCGGCGTCCCGGGTGCGCCTTCCTCAGCGGACAGACGTCAGGCGTCGTAGTCCTGGTCGAAGCGGTCCTGCGCCTCCATCTGGGCCCGGCGCTCCTCGTCGGAGCGGGCCTTGGCCTGGGAGGCACGCTCGGACGCCTCGTCCTTCGCGTTGCCCGTCTTCGCCCTCGCCCGGTCGGCGAGGTCCTGCGCCTTGTCCCTGAACTGGTCTGCCTTGCCCATGAAGGTTCACTCCTGTGTGAGGGGTACGGGGCGTGGCGCCCCTTGGGCCTCGACCAGCGTGGCACGGCAGAACATTCCACGCATTTCGATCAGGCACCCTCGGTAGTCGCGGAGCGCCGCCCCAGCGAGCGGGCGTCCTCGTCGGCCGCTCCGCCGGCGCCCACCAGGCCCTTGGACACACCGGAGAGCCGCGGTTCGAAGCGCTTCATCTCGCGCTGCCCGACGGTGGCGATGAGCCCCGGGAGGTAGCCGCGTACCGACTGCATCCCCCGCAGCCACCACTGCGCGTAGACGTGCGCCGAGCGCCGCTCGATGCCCGCAACGATCCGGTCCACGGCCGGGCCCAGCGGGTAGGTCCGGTTCGCCGGCCAGGGGAGCCGGGAGCGCAGCTCCTTCATGACGTCGTCCTGGTCCGCGCCGCGCACCATGTCGGTGTCGGTCCAGGACAGGTAGCCGACGCCGACCCGCACCCCCTTGTATCCGACCTCCGCGCGCAGGCTGTGGGCGAAGGCCTCGACTCCCGACTTCGAGGCGCAGTACGCCGTCATCATCGGTGCGGGCGTGATCGCCGCCAGGGAGGCGATCTGCAGGAAGTAGCCGCGGGACTCCATGAGGACCGGCAGGAAGGCGCGGCCGGTCACCGCCCCGCCGATCAGGTTGACCTCGATGACGCGTCGCCAGGCCACCGGGTCGGAGTCCACGAACGGGCCGCCGGCGGCGACGCCCGCGTTGGCGACGACGATGTCGACCTTGCCGAAGCGCTCCTTGACCTCCTCCGCGACCCGGGCCATCGCCACGTGGTCGGTGACGTCCGCGTGCCACCAGTCGGCCTCGGTGTGCAGCCGCGCGGCGACCTGCTTCAGCTCCTCGGGCTCCAGGCCCACGAGCGCGATCCGCGCGCCGCGCGCGGAGAGCTTGCGGGCGAGGAGCTCGCCGACACCGCGGGCCGCGCCCGTGACGACCGCGACCTGCCCCTCCAGGCTCACCCTGCTCATGCGTCCTCCTTCACACCCAGGTACGTGACGGTCAGTTCGCGGATCTGCCCGGTGACGGCCTCCGGGGCCTCCACCGGTGTCATGTGGCCCATGCCCGCCAGTTCGACGAGGCCCACGCAGCGGGGCAGTGCCGCCGCGATCGTGCGCGCGTGCACGGGCGGGGTCAGCCGGTCCGCCGCGCCGACGAGCACGGCCACCGGCTGTGTCAGGCCCGCCAGGCCCGCCTCCAGGTCGAGCTCCGCCAGGACGTGCGACCAGGCCACCCGGGCCGGGCGCGGGCAGGCGTGCACGATCCGGGCACAGGCGTCGACCCGTTCCGGTGCCGAACCCGGGCCCATCGTGGCGTACTTGAGGACCTTCCGGGAGATCGGCGTGACCGGTCCGAGCGGCGCCCTGGCTCCCAGGATCCCCCGGGTCAGCCGGCTTCGCAGGCCGCCCGGCCGGATGGGCACCACGAGGGACTCGGCCACCAGCCGGGCGGGGCCGGTGGAGCACAGCAGCACGGCGGCGGCGTGGTCCCGCAGGCCGGGGCGGTCCGCGGCGGCCATGATCGTCATGCCGCCCATGGAGTGCCCCGCCAGGACCGCCTTCTCGCCGGGCGCGAGGGTCGCGGCGAGTACGGCCTCGAGGTCGTCGGCGAGGGCCGTGGTCGAGTAGCCGGACCGGCCGACCTGGGGCGTACGGCCGTGGCCGCGCTGGTCGTAGGCGATGACCCGGTGGTCGGCGGACAGGTCGCGTATCTGCTCGGCCCAGAAGGCGATCGAGCAGGTCCAGCCGTGCGCGAGGACGACGGCCGGGGCGCCCTCCGGCCCGAACACCTCGACGTGGATCCGCGAGCCGTCGGCCGAGACGGCGGTCAGTTCGCGCACGGGCTGCGGTGCGACGGGTCCCCCGCCGGTCGGCCGGCTCACTTGACCGTCTCCTTCTTCTTGGCGGTGCGCGGCGCGGGCCCGGCCTTCTCCTCGGCGGCGGGGGCGCGCAGCACCTCGTACTCCGCGAGGTCGACCTGCCTGGTCTCGCGCCGGAACTCGCCCGTGGTGCCGGGCCACAGCGTGGTGTTCCGGCCGTTGGCGTCGAGGTACCAGCTGTCGCAGCCGCCGGCCTTCCAGACCGTGCGCTCCATCCGGGACTGCACCTTGCGGTTCCAGGCGCCGACGGCGGAGGGACGGGCGGCCAGGGCGGCGCGGCCGCCGAGGACGTCGAGCTGGCGCATGTAGTCCGCCAGGTAGTTCAGCTGGGACTCGATCATCAGGATCATGGAGGAGTTCCCGAGGCCCGTGTTGGGGCCGATGATCGTCATCCAGTTGGGGAAGCCGGCGGCGGTGGCGCCGCGCAGCGACTCCATGCCGTCCTTCCAGGTCTCCGCGAGCGTGCGCCCCTCGGCGCCGACGACCCGCTCGGCGATCGGCATGTCGGTGACGTGGAAGCCGGTGCCGAAGACGATCGCGTCGACCTCGGTCTCGGTACCGTCGGCGGCGACGAGCGTGCTGCCGCGGATCTCGCGCAGCCCGGAGGCGACGACGTCCACGTTGGGCCGGGCGACCGCCGGGTAGTACTCGCTGGACAGCAGGATCCGCTTGCAGCCGATGCGGTACGACGGGGTCAGTTTGGCCCGCAGCACCGGGTCCTTGATCGCCTTGGCCATGTTGGCCTTCGCGAGCGACTCGACCAGGCCGAGCTCGGTCGGGCGCTTGGTGAAGGCGCTCACCTGGAGCTCACGGATGCCCCAGAGCAGTCCGCGGCGCAGCGTGCCGGTCGCCGGCAGCTTGCGGTGCAGCCAGCGCTCGGGGCCGGTGA
Organism: Streptomyces sp. NPDC048338; assembly: GCF_043201055.1. NCBI lineage: Bacteria > Bacillati > Actinomycetota > Actinomycetes > Kitasatosporales > Streptomycetaceae > Streptomyces > Streptomyces sp. NPDC048338. The sequence continues at coordinate 210,941 of NZ_JBICYQ010000010.1, read as the reverse complement.
TGGCGCGGTCCATGCGCGGCATGACCCACGGGGGCGTGCGCTGGAAGAGGGTGAGCGAGCCGACCCGGGGCTGGATCGCGGGCACGATCTGGATGGCGGAGGCGCCGGTGCCGACCATGGCGACGCGCTTGCCGGTGAGGTCGTAGTCGTGGTCCCAGCGGGCCGAGTGGAAGACCTTGCCCGGGAAGTCCGCGAGGCCGGGGATCTCCGGGATCTTCGGGTCGGAGAGCGGGCCGGTCGCGGAGACGACGACGTCGGCGGTGAAGTCGCCGCGGGAGGTCTCGATCTCCCAGCGCAGTTCGGCGGAGTCCCAGCGCATCATCAGCACCTCGTGGCCGAGCCGCAGGTGCGGACGGAGCCGGAAGGTGTCGGTGACGTGCTCCAGATAGGCGCGGATGTGCTTCTGTCCGGAGAAGGTCCGCGGCCAGTCGGCGTTCGGCGCGAAGGAGAAGGAGTAGAGGTGCGAGGGGACGTCGCAGGCGCAGCCGGGATAGCTGTTGTCCCGCCAGGTGCCGCCGACGGAGTCCGCCCGCTCCAGAACGACGAAGTCGGTGATCCCCTCGCGCCGCAGCCTGACCGCCGCGCCGAGGCCACCGAAGCCCGATCCGATCACCGCCACCCGCACATGCCCGTGGTTCGTCATGCCGCCTCCGCCGCACCCAGGACTCCGCCAGCAATCACTGGCACGATTGGGAGAGTAGAGCAGCTCCATACCGAGCGGTAGGGGTACGACGAGGGAAAGTTACCGGCGGTACAACATAGGCTGGCGGCGTGGCGGAAGGATCGGATCACGTGACGGATCAGGTGGCGGGACGAACGGCGGGGCAGCCCGGCCGGGCAGGCGGAACGGACCGCGCCGGCCGGTCGGGCCCGGCCGACCCGGCATCCGGCGTCCGTGAGTACCGCATGGAGGAACTGGCCTCCGAGGCCGGCATCACCGTGCGCACCCTGCGCTTCTACCGCGAACGCGGCCTCATCCCGCCGCCCCGCCGCGAGGGCCGGATCGCCTGGTACGACGAGCACCACCTGGCCCGGCTCCGCACGATCGCCGCCCTGCTGGAGCGCGGCCACACCCTCAACGGCATCGCCGACCTCACGGCCGCCTTCGAGAGCGGCCGGGACGTCGGCGAGGTGCTGAGCCTGGGCGAACCCACCGAGGAGGAGCCCGTCCGGCTCACCCCGGAGGAACTCGCCGACCACTTCGCCGGCGAGGTCACCCCCGAGAACCTCGCCGCCGCGCTCGACCTCGGCTACCTCGCGACCGACGGCGAGGAGATCATCCACATCAGCCGCCGGCTGCTGGACGTCTCGGCCGCGCTCGTCAGGGAGGGCGTCCCACTGGCCGCGGTCCTGGAGGCGGGCGGCCGGGTCCGCGAGCACGCGGACGCGCTGGCCGCGCTCTTCACGGACCTGCTGCGCGCCCACGCCGAGGAGAAGGACGTCGAGCGGCTGCGCCCGCTGGCGAAGAGCGTCGTGGAGGCCGAGCTCTCGATGGCGCTCGACCGGAGGCTGCGCGAGGCGCCCTGACGGCCGGACCGGCGGGACACCCCCGGGCGCTCTCGGAGCGCATGATCAGGTGACAGGTTCTTCAAAGGTTCTTCATCGCTCCCGGCCTACGTTCGATCCGCCCGCCGCACCCGCGGCCGGGCGAGGCGGGACGAGCGGGAGAACCGATGAGGACGAACCGGGTACTGCTGGCCGCGGCGGCCTCGGTCGTGGCGTTCGCGCTGACCGGCTGCGGCGGTGACGACGGCGCGGCGAAGGTGCCGACGGCCGACGGCGGCGGATCGTCCGCGTCGTCGGGGGCCACCGGCGGGAAGGACGGCGCGGGCGGCAAGGACGAGATCGCCGCCTACGTGGACGGCCAGCGCGCGTACGTGACGTGCATGCGGGAGAACGGCGTCGACCTGCCCGACCCGGACGCCCGGGGCCGGATCGACTACGGCACCGGCGGCAACGCGCTCACCCTGAAGAAGAACCCGAAGTTCATCACGGCCTCCCGGAAGTGCGCCTCGCTGGCGCCGGCCGTTCCCGAGAGCCTGGAGAAGGCCGACAATCCCAAGCTGACCCCCGAGCAGCTCAGGACCAGGCGGGACTACGCCGCCTGCATGCAGAAGAACGGCGCACCGGACTTCCCCGACCCCGGCCCGGACGGCGACTGGGGCGGCTCCTCGGGCGCCGAGTGGAACCAGACCTCGGCCGGCGCGCGACGCGCGACGCGGATCTGCGCGCCGATCAACGGCGACCCGACCGACCCGCCGCCGGCCAAGGGCTGACGATGACGGAGACGGTGACGCAGGCCGCCGACGCGGTCGGGGCGGCCGCTCCGCCGGCCCCGCCGCCGCGCGGCCGGTACCGCCGGCGGGCGGTGCTGATCGGGACGGCCGTGGTCGTCGTGGCGGCGGTCGCCGCCGCCGGAGCGCTCGGACTCGGCGGGGGCGGGGCCGAGGGCCCGGGCGCCCCGCCCCGGGCGGGCTCCCTGGTGCCGGTGACGAGGACCACCCTGACCGAACGCACCTCGGTGGACGGCCGGTTGGGCTTCGGCGCGGAACTGCCGCTGCCGATCAAGGCGCAGGGCACCGTGACCTGGCTGCCCGAGGCCGGCACGACGGCCGAGCGCGGCGACGAGCTGCTGCGGGTCGACGACCGGCCGGTGACCCTGCTGTACGGGGCCCTCCCGATGTACCGCGACCTCGGACTCGCCCCGCAGGAGGAGGACGGCGAGGCCCCGGCCGGCCGGCCGGCGGACGACGGCGGGCGGAACGAGGGGAAGGGCACGTCCCCGACCCCCTCGGGGTCACCGGCGCCGGGGGGCGCCGGTGACCGGGGGACGGCAGGCGGGACCGGCGCGGGAAGCACGGCGCCCCGCGTGACGAGAGGCATGGACGTCATGCAGTTCGAGACCAACCTGGCCGCCCTCGGCTACACCGGCTTCACCGTGGACGAGACGTTCACCCGCGGCACCGCCGAGGCCGTCAAGCGCTGGCAGAAGACGCTCGGGCTGCCCCGGACCGGCACGGTCGGCGTGGGCGACGTCGTGTACGCGGCCGGCCGGGTCCGGATCGGCCCGGCCGGCACCCGGCTCGGCCAGGCCGTCGGGGAGAACACCCTGACGTACACCGGTACGGCCCGGAAGGTGGTCGTCGACGCCTCCGCCACGGACGCCGCCTGGGCCCTGCGCGGGGCGGCCGTCACCGTCAAGCTGCCCGACGGCGCCGCGGTCAAGGGCGAGGTGGTGTCCGTCGGCAGGCAGGCGACCGCGCCCGAGGGGGGTGGCGGGGACGGCGGAGGCGCGGAACGGCCGGCCACGGTGCCGGTCACCGTAGGCATCAAGGACCAGAAGTCCGCGGGGCGTTGGGAGAGCGGCCCGGTGACCGTCGAGTACGTCGGGCGGGAGGTCGCGAAGGTGCTGAGCGTCCCGGTGTCCGCCCTGGTCGCCCTCGCCGAGGGCGGGCACGGCCTGGAGACCGCGGACGGCCGGTTCGTGACCGTCAGGACCGGTCTGTTCGCCGACGGCAGGGTCGAGGTCGCAGGTCCGGCCGTCCGCGAGGGCATGAAGGTGAGGATCCCCGAATGACCGCGGCCACGGGGTGCGACACGGTGGTGGAGTTCGACGCGGTCGGCAGGACCTACCCCGGCGGTGTGGCGGCCGTACGGGACGTGAGCCTGCGCATCGGGCGCGGTGAACTGGTGGCGATCGTCGGCCCCTCCGGCTCGGGCAAGTCCAGCATGCTGAACCTGATGGGCAGCCTCGACCGGCCGTCCACCGGGCGCGTCCTGGTCGACGGTCACGACGTGGCGGCCCTGTCCGACCGGGAGGTCTCCGCCCTGCGCGCCACCCGGATCGGCTTCGTCTTCCAGCAGTTCCACCTCGCGGTCGGGGTCCCGGTCCTCGACGCGGTGGCGGACGGCCTGCTGTACGCGGGCGTGCCGATGCGCCGCCGCCGCGCCAGGGCGTCGGCCGCGCTGGAACGGGTGGGCCTGCGCCACCGGATGCACCATCTGCCGCACCAGCTCTCCGGCGGCGAGCGCCAGCGCGTCGCGGTGGCCCGCGCCGTCGTCGGGGAACCGGCCGTCCTGCTCGCCGACGAACCCACCGGCAACCTCGACTCCGCCTCGGGGGCGGCCGTCCTCGCCCTGCTGCGGGAACTGCACGCCGCCGGCACCACGGTCGTCGTCATCACCCACGACCGCGAGATCGCCGCCGAGCTGCCCCGTCGCATCGAGATGCGCGACGGCCGGGTCGTCGCCGACACGGCGCACGGCGCGACGATCGGGGCACCACGGTGACGGGCGTCCCCGCCGAGGCGGCCGGACAGGGGCCGGCGACCCCGGCCGGCCCGCCGTCGCGGTCCCCGCTGCGCGCCGCGCGGCTCCGCCCCGCGGACGTCGTCCGGCTCGGCGGCACCGGTCTGCGGACCAGGCCGCTGCGGGTCTTCCTGTCCGCGCTCGGCATCGCCATCGGCGTGGCCGCCATGATCGCCGTGGTCGGCATCTCCGGCTCCGGACAGGCGGAGGTGGACCGGCGGCTGGACGCGCTCGGCACCAACCTGCTGCGGGTCGCGCCCGGCGAGACGCTCTCCGGGGACGCGGCCGAGCTGCCGCCGGAGTCCGTGGCCATGATCCGGCGCGTCCCGCCCGTGCGGCAGGTCGCCGCCACCGGCGCGACCGGCGCCCGGGTCTACCGCAACGACCGCATCTCCCTGGGCCGCACCGGCTCCCTCGACGTGCTCGCCGCGGGCTCCGGCCTCCTGCCCGCCGTCGGCGGGCACGTCCGCAGGGGCCGCTGGCTGGACGGCGCGACGGAGGACTACCCGGCCGTCGTGCTCGGGGCGACCGCGGCACAGCGCCTCGACGTGTACACCCCGGGGATCCGGCTCTGGATCGGGGGCCGCTGGTTCTCGCTGATCGGCGTGCTCGACCCCGTACCGCTCGCGCCGGAACTCGACAGCGCCGCGCTGGTCGGCTGGCCGGCCGCCGGGACGTACCTCCGCTTCGACGGGCATCCGTCGACCGTGTACGTCCGGGCGGAGGACAGCCAGGTCGCGGCGGTGCGGGCGGTGCTGGCGGCGACGGCCCACCCGGCGAAGCCCGGCGAGGTGCGGATCTCGCGCCCGTCGGACGCGCTGGCGGCCCGCGAGGCCACCGAGTCGGCCCTGACCGGCCTGCTCCTCGGCCTCGGCGGGGTGGCCCTGCTCGTCGGCGGCGTCGGTGTCGGCAACACCATGGTGATCTCGGTCCTGGAGCGGCGCCCGGAGATCGGCCTGCGCCGGGCCCTGGGAGCGACCAGGGGGCAGATCCGGACCCAGTTCGTCACGGAGTCCCTGCTGCTGACGCTGATCGGCGGCCTCGGCGGGACGGTCCTGGGGACGCTGATCACCGCCGGATACGCCGTCAGCCGCGACTGGCCGACGGTCGTCCCCGTCTGGGCGAGCGCGGCGGGCGTCGGCTCGACACTGGTCATCGGCGTGATCGCGGGGCTGTATCCCGCGGTCCGGGCGAGCCGGCTGTCGCCGACGGAGGCGCTGGCCGGCACCTGAGCGGGGCCGGGGGCGGTCCCGTTCGGGACCGCCCCCGGCGTGCTCCGTTCGTCAGGTCCCGGGCGCGCTCAGCGCGGCCGGGGCGGCGTCAGCACGGGACGTAGCTGCCGCCGTTGCTCAGCAGGTCGTCACGGATCCAGCCGTACACGTTGTCGGAGCGGTTGTGCAGATAGGTCCATGTGTAGCCGTCGTTGCCGACGGTGTAGCAGAAGTAGTTCAGCTGGTCGTTGTTGTAGGCGATGCCCTTGCTGACGCACCCGGTGCTGGACCCGCTGCGCTCGTTGGCGCCGTTGGCGTAGTTGCCCCACGCCGAGCCGTCCTTGTCCGAGGCACCGGTGCCACAGGCGGCGTGGGCCGCCGCCGGCGTGGACGCGACGACCGGAATGGCCAATGCCGCCATGGCGACGGCGGGAAGAATTGCTGCGATTCGACGCTTCACTTCGATTCCCCCAAGAATGTCGTTTCGTCAGCACCGCATCCAGGGCCGGGCGGAACCCGGCACGAATGCAGCGGCCCCTGCGCCGAACCTTCGGCGAGCGGCGTGAAAACCGTCGCCCACCGAGAAAGATGAAGAAATGCTTCCGGCGCGGACTGACCCATTTCGGGCACCTCGCGGTCCGGAATTCTTCCGGGCGAAATCCCGCCGCTCCCACGGGAAATCGGCCGTTCCGCCGCCCTTTCCGATCTCCGGCCGCCGCCCGTCCCGCGTCCCGTAGCGTGGGAGAACCCCGACCGAAGGAGTCCCCTTGAGCGCCCGCCTCCCGTCCTCCGGTCCGGGTGGGTCGCGATGAGCTTCCGGCTCCGTGCGCTCGGCCTGCTCATGCTGGTCGCCCTGACCGCCACCGCCGCCACCGCATGGCTGACCCTGCGCCAGGCGAACCGCCAGGTCAGGGAGGCCGTCGCGGCCGGCCAGGAGGAGGTCTCCCGGATCACCGGCGAGCTGCGCGGGTACGGCTTCGCCCACGGCACCTGGGACGGGCTGGCCCCCACGGTGAGCGCCCTCGCCCGGGACACCGGTCAGCGCATCCGGGTCGCCACCGAGACCGGCGTCGTCCTCGCCGACTCCGACGTCCTCCAGGGCCGCGAACCGCGCGCGCTCGGCAGCCAGCCGGCCGTCGTGGTCGACGCCCGGCCCGTCCTCGGCCTCCCCGAGGGGCTGGTGCCGGGAGCGGCCCGGAAGGTGACCGTCACCGCGATCGGCGACTACCGCGCGACCGCGGCGGACGCGGTCTGCCTGACCCGGGCCGGCGCCGCGGTGACGGCCCGCGCCGACGAGCTCGGCCTGCCCGCGCTCGCGACCCCCGTCCGGCCGGCGCAGTGCCGCGAGCCGTCCTCACCGGACGATCCGCAGCGCGCCGCCGACGACGCGGCGACCCGGCGCTGCGCCGGCGGGCCGCCGCTCGCGCCCTGCCTCCGGCAGGTCTTCCACGAGCGCACGGCCTCCGTCGCGCCGGCCCGCCTCGACGTGCGTCTGGGCTACCAGGACGAGTCGCCCCCGGCCCTCGCCGCCGCGCCCACGGTGGCCGTCGCCGTCGGCGTGGCCCTCGCCGCGATCCTGGGCGGCCTGCTCCTGAGCCGGGCCGTCCTGCGGCCCGTCCGGGCCATGACGGTCGCCGCCAAGGACCTCGGCGAGGGCGACCTGGGGCGGCGGGTGCCCGTCTCGGGACGGGACGAGATCGCCCGGCTCGGCGGGGCGTTCAACCGCATGGCCGACTCCATCCAGGCCGGCGAGGCCCGCCAGCGCAGGCTCACCGGCGACATCGCGCACGAGCTGCGCACGCCGCTGGCCAATCTGCGCGGCTACCTGGAGGCGCTGCGGGACGGGGTGATCGAGCCGACGCCCGAGCTGCTCGCCTCCCTCCACGAGGAGGCGCTGCTCCAGCAGCGGATCGTGGACGACCTCCAGGACCTCGCTCTGGCGGAGGCCGGCGCCCTCACGTACCACCGCTGCGAGGTCGACCTGCGCGAACTGCTGGAGGCCAGCCGCACCGCGCATCGCGCCCAGGCCGAGACCGCGGGCGTCGCGCTGGAACTGGACGCCCCGCGGCCGGTGTACGTGACCGCGGACCCGGACCGGCTGCGCCAGGTCGTCGGGAACCTGGTCGGCAACGCGCTGCGCGCCACGCCGCCGGGCGGCGGCGTGACCCTGGCGCTGGTGCCGCACCCCGAACTGGCGGTCGTCGAGGTGCGGGACACCGGCCACGGGATCCCCGCCGATGACCTGCCCCGCCTGTTCGACCGGTTCTGGCGCGCGGACGCCTCACGCGGGCGGGCGACGGGCGGCAGCGGTCTCGGCCTGTCGATCGCCCGCCAGATCGTGACCGACCACCGGGGGACCATCGACGTGCGCAGCACGGTGGGGGCCGGGACGACGTTCCGGATCGTCCTGGGCGCGCGGCCGGGACCGGACGGGCCCGGGCCGGCGCCGGAACGTCCCTGAGGGCGGTCCCGGCTCAGACGGTGTCCGCCGCCCCCGCGCCGTCGGCGAGCCGGTACCCGCGCCCGTAGACGGTCTCCAGGTGGCGGGGGCGCCCCGGGTCGGCCTCCAGCTTCCGCCGCAGGTTCATCACGTGCGCGTCGACCGTCCGCTCCAGGACGTCCCGGTCGAAGCCGAAGACCCGCTCGATGATCTGCGCCCGGGTGAAGACGCGGCCCGGCTCGCGGGCCAGCGCCTCCAGGACGGCGAACTCCTTCGAGGTCAGCGTCACCGGCCGGCCGGCCACCCGGACCTCGAAGCGCGCCGTGTCCAGCTCCACCTCGCCGACCCGGAGCAGCGCGGTCTCCGTCGCCGCGCCGCCCTTGCGGGAGCGGCGCAGCAGGGCCCGTACCCGGGCGGTCAGTTCCCGGGGGCTGTAGGGCTTGGTGAGGTAGTCGTCCGCGCCGAGGTCGAGGCCGAGGAGCATGTCCTCCTCGGTGCTGCGGGCGGTCAGCAGCAGAATCGGCACCTCGGACCCCTCGGCACGCAGAATGCGGCACACGTCGAGACCGTCGACGAACGGAAGCATCACGTCGAGAACGATGAGATCCGGCCGACCGGATCGCGCCTTTTCGAGTGCGGCGCGGCCGTCGGCCACGACCTGGACGGCGTTTCCCTCGCGTTCCAGATACACCCGGATCAGTCGTGACTGCTTTTCGTCGTCCTCGGCGACCAGAATGCGCGCGTTCAACGATTTCCCCCCACCCGGAACCGCTCTTTCCCGCACGGTATTACAGAGCGGCCCGGGAGGGTGTCCGGACCGGCCCCGTTCCCGTCCGGACAGAACCCCTCCGGGGCAGCCCTCAGAGCTCGTAGACCGCCGTGACGGGCGCGTGGTCGCTCCACCGCTCGCCGTGCGTGGCGGCGCGCTCGACGAAGGCCTTCACCGCCCGCCGGGCCAGACCGGGAGTGGCCACCTGGTAGTCGATGCGCCAGCCGCTGTCGTTGTCGAAGGCGCGCCCGCGGTACGACCACCAGGAGTACGGGCCCTCCTGGTCGGGGTGGAGCGCGCGGACGACGTCGACGTACTCGGCCTCGTCGAAGACGCGGGTGAGCCAGGCGCGCTCCTCGGGGAGGAAGCCGGAGTTCTTCTGGTTGGTCTTCCAGTTCTTGAGGTCGGCCTGCTGGTGGGCGATGTTCCAGTCGCCGCAGACCACGACCTCTCGGCCGTCGGCGGCGGCCCGCGCCTTGAGCTCCTTCAGGTACGGCAGGAACTCGTCCATGAAGCGGACCTTCTCGTCCTGCCGGTCGGTGCCGACCTCGCCGGACGGCAGGTAGAGGCTGGCGACGGTGACACCGGGCAGGTCGGCCTCGATGTACCGGCCGCTGCCGTCGAACTCGCTCGATCCGAAGCCGACCTGCACGCGGTCCGGCTCACGACGGGTGTAGAGGGAGACGCCGGCGCGCCCCTTGGCGGCGGCCGGGGCGTGCGCGGTGAACCAGCCCTCGGGCGCGCGGACCTCCTCCGGGAGCTGCGCCGCCTCGGCGCGCACCTCCTGCAGGCAGACAGCGTCGGCGGAGGTACCGGCCAGCCACTCCACGAAGCCCTTCTTGGCGGCGGCTCGGAGACCATTGACATTCACGGACGTCACAGTGAGCATCCCGGGAGAATACCGACAGGGGAGGCCCCGGGTCGGGTGGCGCATACATGTACGATGTTGCGCATGAATATCCGCCCCACCCCGTACGACCACCCCGACGCGGTCAAGCTCGAAGACGCCGTGCAGCTGGAGTACGCCGTCCGCTACGGCGACGAGGGCGACGCCACCCCCCTGGACGCGGGGATGTTCGTCCCGCCGCTCGGCCTCTACCTCCTCGTCTACGACGCCGAGGACCGCCCGGTCGCGACCGGCGGCTGGCGCACCCAGGACGAGAACGACGAGGGCTACGCGAACGGCGACGCCGAGCTGAAGCGCATGTACGTGGTCCCGGAGGCCCGCGGCCTCGGCCTGGCCCGCCGCGTCCTGGCGGCCCTGGAGGACGACGCCCGCGCCGCCGGACGGACCCGGATGGTCCTGGAGACGGGCACCATGCAGCCGGAGGCGATCGCCCTCTACACGTCCAGCGGTTACGAGCCGTGCAGCAAGTTCGGCCACTACCGCCTGTACGAGAACAGTCGTTGTTTCGCCAAGAGTCTGACGCGCCCCTGACATCTCCGTCCTTCTCTGGCACCCTTCTCACGCACGTCGATCCGCACCGCTCTCATCCCCACCTGCCTCGGCAGAAGGAGACATGCGTGAGACGCCATCGCACAGTCGCGGCCGTCCTGTCGGCCGCCGGCACCCTGCTCGCCGGCGCCCTGACCACGACACAGGCCCAGGCCGCCGACACCGCACCCGCCGCCGCTCCCGCCGCACGCTCCGTCACCGCGACGCAGCAGCAGCGGGCGGCGGCGTTCTGGACCCCGGCCCGTATGAGGTCGGCCACCCCGCTGGATCTCCGGCTCACCCCGGGCGCCCGCACGGAGGTCGCCCGCGCGGAGCGGCCGACGACGGTCCCGCCCACCGCGGCGGCCCCCGCGGCCTTCCCGCAGGCGGGCGGGGCCTGGACCGGCGGCGGCGCGGTCGTGAAGACCTCCGGCAGGGTCTTCTTCACCTTCCAGGGCCGTACGGCCTCCTGCTCCGGCAACGCCGTCACCAGCCAGAACGCGAGCACGGTCGTCACGGCCGGCCACTGCGTGAAGTACCAGGGCGCCTGGCACACGAACTGGGTCTTCGTCCCCGGCTACGCCAACGGCAGCGCGCCGTACGGCCAGTGGACGGCGACGAAGACGCTCACCACCCCGCAGTGGGAGGCGAGCGAGGACATCAACCACGACGTGGGCGCGGCGGTCGTCGCCCCGCTGGACGGCCGGACGCTCACCTCGGTCACCGGCGCCCAGGGCATCCAGTTCAACGGGGGCTACAACAAGCCGATGTACGCCTTCGGCTTCCCGGCCGCCTCCCCGTACGACGGCAGCAAGCTGGTGTACTGCTCGGGGAACTCCTCGAAGGACTTCCTCTTCTCCCAGGACCACGGCCTCGCCTGCAACATGACGGGCGGCTCCAGCGGCGGCCCCTGGTTCACCGGCTTCGACGAGTCCACGGGAACGGGCCTGCAGGTCTCGGTGAACAGCTTCGGCTACGCGTTCCTGCCGAACCGCATGTTCGGCCCGTACTTCGGCAACGACGCGAAGGCGCTGTACGACAAGGCCCAGACGTCCTGACGACCGCACCCACGTCCTGACGGCACGCAAAAGCGGAGATCCCGCCCGATCTTTCGATCGGGCGGGATCTCCGTTGTGCGCTGGTGGACCTGTGGGGATTTGAACCCCAGACCCCCTCGATGCGAACGAGGTGCGCTACCAGACTGCGCCACAGGCCCTTGCGACGTGTGAAACATTAGCATCCCGATCGGGGTACTCGGAAATCCGCTCCCCGCAGGTCAGCCGACGCGTCTCATTCGTTGGCCGCGCGCGGGCGGTCGTCGTCCGCGTACTGGTCGAAGAGCGGGGTGCGGCCGTGGTCGCGGTTGCGGCGCTGCGGGGCGCTGCGCTGGCGGGGAGCCGGGGACGGGGCGGACGGCGGGGCCGGGTCGGCCGCCGTGGAGGAGCGGGCCGCGCTCCAGGTCTCCGGGTCCGTGATGTCGATGCCGCTCGTGGCGCGCGGGGCGACCGGAGCGGTGACGTAGGTGGGCAGCGGCACCGGGACCGGCTCCCAGCTGTCGCCGCGGGCCGGTCCGCGCTCGCGCTGCTGGTCCACCCATTCGGCGTGGTCCGTCTGCTCCACGAGCGCGCGACGGCCGGCCTCCTGCGGGGAGACCTCGGGCGCCGGCTCCGCCTCGGGATGGCCGGCCTCCTCGTCGGCGGAGGCCGCCGGCGAGGGCGCCGACGCGGGCTGCCGGCGCTGCGGCCGGCTCTCCCGCAGGCGCGCCGCCGCCGCCTCGGCGCGGCGGCGGTCCATCACGTACACGAAGCGCCGCCGCTCCTGGACCCGCAGATGCAGGATGTACGCGCTCAGCAGGACCGCCGGGGCGGCCGGCGCCCACAGGAACGTCAGGCCGCCGACGGCGGCGACGACCGCGCCGAGCGTGAAGGCGAGGAAGAGGACGACGGTGGTGCGCCGGCGCCGGGCGAGGACCTTGCCCCGGCGGGCCCGCTCGGCCGCCGACTTCGAGGGCCGCCGCACGGGGGCGGGGGCCGGGAGTTCGAGCCGGGCTTCCGTTCTGGCCGCGGGCGCGGAGAAGGCCCGGACGTCGACCGAGCTCAGATGCTCGGTCTCGGCGTCCGGGTCCACGTCGGGTTCCGCGTGGTCCGCCGTACGGTCCCGGTCCTTCAGCTCCTTGGCATACCGGCGCTCCATACCCGCCCGTCCGGACAGCAGCCGGATGGCGGTGCTGAAGCGTTCCGTCGGACGGGCCTCGTTGAGCTCGTCCTGCCTGCGGAGCCACATCGGTACCAAGTAGGCGGCCCAGGCCCCGACAATGACTGCGTAGATGAGGCCGCTGCTGCTCACGCTTCACACCGTAGAGGGGTTCGCGTGAGGGCATCGGCCAATTGGCCCGGTGTGTCGCACGATCTGGCTGATATCACTGAACTTTTTTGTGATTGTTCAGATCGATTGCCGATCGACGAGTGGTCAACTGTCGATTAAATTCGAACACTTATGTCATTGTGCGGGATGTGGCGGACGTGCCTGGTGCCAGCGCCGCAGCAGTCCTTCCGGCACTTCCTCCGCCGTGAGGGCGAAGACGAGATGGTCCCGCCAGGCACCGTCGATGTGCAGATAGCGGGGGCGCAGGCCTTCCTCCCGGAATCCCAATTTCTCGACGACCCGCCGCGACGGCCCGTTCTCGGGCCGAATGCAGACCTCCATCCGGTGCAGCCCGACCACGCGGAAGCAGTGGTCGACGGCGAGCGCGACCGCCGTCGGCATGACGCCGCGTCCGGCGACCCGGCTGTCCACCCAGTAGCCCACGTGGCCCGAGCACATGGAGCCCCAGGTGATGCCGGCCACGGTGAGCTGACCGACCAGTTCGCCCCGGTACTCGATCACGAAGGGCAGCATCCGGCCCGCGTTCGCCTCGGAGCGCAGGTGGCGGACCATCTGGCGGTAGGTCGGGCGCTGCGCGACGGGCGCGCCGGGGGCGGCCGGCGGGACGGTCGCCTCCCAGGGGCGCAGCCAGTCCCGGTTGCGCCGGTTCACCTCGCGCCAGGCCCGCTGGTCGCGGAGCTTTATGGGGCGGAGCACCACGTCGCCGTCCACCAGGATCACCGGCCAGGACGGGATCATGACGCGCGCCCCGGACCGGGTCCGGGGTGGTCGCCGCCGCGGATCTGGTCGACGGCGTGGACGAGGAGCGCGTCGAGGACCGCCAGCCCGTCCCGGACGCCGCCCGTGGAACCGGGCAGGTTCACGATCAGGGTGCCGCCCGCGACGCCCGCGAGCCCGCGGGAGAGCGCGGCGGTGGGGACCTTCGTCCGGCCGTGGGCCCGGATCGCCTCGGGGATGCCGGGGATCTCGCGCTCCAGGAGCGGCCGGGTGACCTCGGGCGTGGCGTCGGTGGGCGAGATGCCCGTGCCGCCGGTGGTGAGGATGACGTCGTAGCCGGCGGCCACCCCGGCCCGCAGCGCCGCCGCGACGGGTTCCCCGTCCGGGACCACCCGGGGCCCGTCCACCGCGAAGCCCATGCCCGCGAGACCCTCGACGAGGAGCGGACCGCCCCTGTCCTCGTACACCCCGGCCGCGGCCCGGTTGGACGCGGTGACGACCAGCGCCCGGTACGGGGCTCCGGAGGCGCCGCCGGCGGCGCCCTCCGGCCCGGAGGAGGTGGCGCCGTGGGGTGCGTCCCCGGCCGCCGCGTCCCCGCCGGAGGCGCCGTGCGCGCCGTGGTGCGCCTCGGGCACCCGGCCCGCGCGGACCTGCGGGACGGCGGCCGTCACGAACCGGCCTCCGTCTCCGCGTCCGTCCGCGTCCAGGTGCCGGACTTGCCGCCGGTCTTCTCCTCCACCCGCACGTCGGAGATGACCGCGCCCTTGTCGACGGCCTTGATCATGTCGACGACGGTCAGGGCCGCCACCGAGACCGCGGTCAGGGCCTCCATCTCGACGCCCGTTCGGTCCGTGGTCCGCACCGTCGCCACGATCTCGACCGCGTCGTCCGCGACCGTCAGGTCGAGCGTGACGCCGGAGACGGCCAGCGGATGACAGAGCGGGATCAGGTCGGGAGTCTTCTTCGCGCCCATGATCCCGGCGATCCGGGCCGTGGCGAGAGCGTCCCCCTTGGGCACGCCCTCACCGCGCAGGAGCTCGATCACGCGCGGCGCCACGAGGACCCGCCCACTGGCCCGGGCGGTCCGCGCCGTGACGTCCTTCGCGGAGACGTCGACCATGCGGGCCGCACCCGCCTCGTCGATGTGGGTGAGTCCTTGCTGCGTGCTCATGGCCGTGACACTCCCGGTCGCTGTGTGGGACGACACGGTACCGCCACCAGGGCCTCCTCAGCCGAGGAGGACCACTTCCAGCGTGCTGCCGGGTTCCACCGAGGTCGTCTCCTCGTCCACCACGAGCAGCGCGTCCGCGTGCGCGAGCGCGGCGATCAGATGCGAGGCGGCGCCGCCCACGGGAGTGACCGTGCCGGCCTCGGCGTCGTACGTGCCGCGCAGGAACTGCCGGCGCCCGGCCGGGGACGACAGCGCCTTGTCCGCCACGAGCTCGGCCCGGACCCGCGGGCGGTGCAGGTCGGCGAGGCCCATCAGCGCCCGGATCGCGGGCCGCACGAAGAGCTCGAAGGAGACGTACGAGGAGACGGGGTTGCCGGGCAGGGCGAGCAGCGGGGTCTGCTCGGGTCCGATCGTCCCGAAGCCCTGCGGCTTCCCCGGCTGCATGGCCAGCTTGCGGAAGTCGACCTGCCCGTCGACGGTCAGCGCCTCCTTGACGACGTCGTACGCGCCGACGCTGACACCGCCGGTGGTGACCAGCAGGTCCGCGCGGATCAGCTGGTCCTCGATGGTGGCCCGGAGCGTCTCGGCGTCGTCGGTGACGGCGCCGACCCGGTAGGCGAGGGCGCCGGCATCACGTGCGGCGGCGGCGAGCGCGAAGCTGTTGGAGTCGTAGATCTTGCCCTCGCCCAACTCCTCGCCGGGCTGGACCAGTTCACTTCCGGTGGAGAGCACGACCACCCGCGGGCGGGGGCGCACCCGCACGGTGCCGCGGCCGATCGCGGCGAGCAGCCCGATCTGCGGCGGGCCGAGCACGGTGCCGGCCTTGAGCGCCAGGTCGCCGGCCCGGACGTCGCTGCCGCGGGCGCGCACGTGGGCGCGGGCCTCGGCGGGGCGGTGGACGCGGACCTCGCCGGCCGCGCCCTCGGGGGCGGTGCTCGCGGCGCGCATGCCGCTCGCCGCTCCGCCGCCGCTCCCGCCGTCGGTCCACTCGACCGGGACGACGGCCTCCGCGCCCGGCGGCAGCGGGGCGCCGGTCATGATCCGGGCGGCCTGCCCCGGTCCCACCCGGGGCAGGCCCCCGGCCCCGGCCGCCACGTCACCGATCACGGTGAGGACGGCCGGGTACTCCTCGGTGGCTCCGGCGACGTCGGCGACCCGCACCGCGTACCCGTCCATGGAGCTGTTGTCGAACGGGGGCAGCGCGACCGGCACCGTGACGTCCTCGACCAGGACGCAGCCCTGGGCGTCGGGCAGTTGCAGCTCGATGGGTTCGAGCGGTGCGACCGCCGCGAGGATGTCGTCCAGGTGGGCGTCCACGGACCACAGATCACGGGACGGACCCGCGCACGGGTCGCCGGACGACGGTGCCGTACTGCTGCTCACGGTGCTACAACTCCTCGCTGACGTAACTGCGCAGCCAGGTCCGGAAGTCCGGGCCCAGGTCCTCACGTTCGCACGCGAGTCTGACGATGGCACGCAGATAGTCCCCCCGGTCACCGGTGTCGTAGCGGCGGCCCTTGAAGACGACTCCGTGCACGGGGCCGCCGATCTTCTCGTCCATGGCGAGCTTCTGCAGGGCGTCGGTCAGCTGGATCTCGCCGCCGCGGCCCGGCTCGGTCTCCCGCAGTATGCCGAAGACGGCCGGGTCCAGGACATAGCGGCCGATGATCGCGTAGTTGCTGGGCGCGTCCGCCGGGTCCGGCTTCTCCACCAGGCCCGTCACCTTGACGACGTCGGAGTCGGCGGTGGGGTCCACGGCCGCGCAGCCGTAGAGCCCGATCTGCGAGGGCTCGACCTCCATCAGCGCGACGACGCTGCCGCCCTCCCGCTCCTGGATCTCCACCATCCGGGAGAGCAGCGGGTCGCGCGGGTCGATCAGGTCGTCGCCGAGGAGGACCGCGAAGGGCTGCTCGCCGACGTGCGGGGCGGCGCACAGGACGGCGTGGCCGAGACCGCGCGGGTCGCCCTGGCGGACGTAGTGCATGGTGGCGAGGTCGTTGGACTCCCGGACCTTGGAGAGGCGCTCGCTGTCCCCCTTGCGGGTCAGCGCCTCCTCCAGCTCGTAGTTCCGGTCGAAGTGGTCCTCCAGCGGACGCTTGTTGCGTCCGGTGATCATCAGGACGTCGGAGAGCCCGGCCTCGACGGCCTCTTCGACGACGTACTGGATCGCCGGCTTGTCGACGACCGGCAGCATCTCCTTCGGCGTCGCCTTGGTGGCCGGGAGGAACCGGGTGCCGAGGCCCGCGGCCGGGATGACAGCCTTGCTGATCCTGGGGAGCGACTGAGTCATGCGGAGACCATAGCCGCTGGGTATGAGAGGAAGATGGGGCTCCCGTTAACTTCCTTCACATAACGACAGGTACGAGAGGTTCGTGAATGCAGAGTGAGGCCACAGTGACCGTCGAACCGTCCGGCGACCCGTCGGAGAAGGCCGCGCTGCGCCGGGAACTCCTCGCCGCGCGGGCCGCGCTCACCGGCCGGGACGCCGCGGCCGAGGACCTGGCGCGGGCCGCGCTGGAGCTGGACGAGCTGGCCGGGGCGTCGACCGTCGCCGCCTACGTGTCGGTGGGGCGTGAGCCGGGCACGCGCGCGCTGCTCGACGCGCTGCGGGCGCGGGGCGTACGGGTCCTGCTGCCGGTCCTGCTGCCCGACAACGACCTCGACTGGGCGGTGTACGAGGGCGGGGAGGGGCTGGCCAGGGCCGGCCGCGGCCTGCTCGAACCGACGGGGCCGCTGCTGGGCCCGGACGCCGTGTGCGACGCCGACGCGGTGCTGCTGCCCGGCCTCGCGGTGGACGGCCGCGGGATGCGGCTCGGCCGCGGCGGCGGCTCGTACGACCGGGTGCTCGCGCGGCTCGGGCGGGCCGGCGCGCGTCCGGCGCTCGTGGTGCTCCTCTACGCGAACGAGGTGGTCGCGCGGGTCCCGGAGGAACCGCACGACCACCCCGTGCACGCGGTGGTGACCCCGGACGGGGTCACCCGCTTCGGACCCGCGTGAGCGGTCCGCCGCCTACGGCCGCAGGACCAGCGTGTCCTTCGTCGAGGCGTCGACCGCCGCCTTGCCGAAGGACCAGTCGAGCAGTTCGCCCTTGGTCCACTTGTCGGTCTGGTCCGTGTAGTGGCTGTGGAACGCGTGCCCGGAGGCTCCGCTGAGGTTGATCCAGCGGGACTTGTCCCAGTCGCCGACGTTGACGACCATCCGCATCGACGGCACCCAGACGACCTCGTAGCCGCCGGCCGCGTTCCAGCCGGTCGCGTCGACCGCGGCCTCGCCACCGCCCAGGTTCCACGGGCCGCGGTTGAGCAGCGACTGGACGAAGCCCGGACCGGCGGTGCCGAGGGTCTGGTTCGTCAGGGTCAGCTGGTGCAGCCGGCCCCAGCTCCAGGTCGAGACGTCCTTGCCGAGCTCGGCGGTCAGCTCCCAGCGGGCGTCCTCCATGGCCCGGGCGAGCAGCTGGTCACGGGTCTCGGTGGCCTGGTCGGTCCGGTTGGCCTCGGTCTTCCACCAGGCGCTGTTCTCCTGCTTCAGCAGCGGGCGGACCACCTCGTACCAGCGGTCGCCGCCGTCGGGCTGCGCCGAGTCCGAATCGCGCTGGCCGCACTCCCGGACGAGCTTGTTCTGCTCGTCGGCCGGGCCGGTGAAGTCGGCCGGGCGGACGTTGATGCAGTCGCCCTCGGCCCGCAGCTCCTTGGGCAGCTTGTCGCCGAAGGCGAGCTTGAGGACGTTGCGCCAGACCGCGTTGAAGTACGCGGCGGCGGCCGAGTCCGGCTCCTGGGTGTAGTCCCAGCCCTCCAGCAGCTTCTGCGCCTCACGGACGTAGGGGTCCGAGATGTCGATCTTCAGCAGCAGCGGGTTGAGCAGGGTCGCGATCTCGCTGCGGTTGTCCATCTGCATGGTCCGCATGTCGTCGGGCGAGATCCGGCCGCCGTCCTTGGTCTTCGACTCGATGAGGTCGTTGATCCGCTGGCTGCGCGAGCCGTAGCCCCAGTCCTTCGTCAGGAGGTGGGGGTACCTGGCGGGGTCGACGACGGCCTGGTTGGCGGTGACGATGTAGCCGCGCTCCGGGTTCTCCTCGTACGGCAGCTCGTCGTACGGGATGAAGCCCTCCCACTTGTAGGAGGAGTCCCAGCCCGGGGCCGGGACGGTGCCGTCGCCCTTGGAGCGCTGCGGGATCTTGCCGGGCGCCTGGTAGCCGATGTTCTCGGCGTCGGCGTAGACCAGGTTCTGGGAGGGGACCTCGAAGTTCTTGGCCGCGGCGCGGAACTCCTTGAAGTTCTTGGCCCGGTTGAGCTCGAAGACGGCGTCCATGGACTTGCCCGGCTGGAGGGCGGTCCACTTCAGGGAGACGCCGTAGCCGGCGCCCCGGTCCGGGGCGGCGTTGCTGACGCCGGCCTTCTGGCCGACCTTCTCCAGCTCCGAGGAGCGGTCGGAGACCAGCGGGCCGTGCTCGGTCGAGCGGACGGTGATCCTGCGGGTGCCGCCGCCCGCGATCTTGATCGTCTCCTCGCGGATGACGAACGGCTTGGTCTTGTTGTCCACCAGGTAGCCGGTGTCGCCGATCTTCTCCAGGTAGAGGTCGCTGACGTCGGCGCCGAGGTTGGTGAAGCCCCAGGCGATCGTGTCGTTGTGGCCGATGATCACGCCCGGCATGCCGGAGAAGGTGTACCCGGCGACGTCGTAGCGGCAGGTCGCCGAGACGGAGCGGCAGTGCAGACCCATCTGGTACCAGAGGGACGGCAGCATCGGCGCCAGGTGCGGGTCGTTGGCCAGCAGCGGCTTGCCGGAGGTCGTGTACTTCCCGGAGACGACCCAGGAGTTCGATCCGATGCCGTTGCCGTTGGGGCCCAGCAGCGCCGGGATCTCGTCGAGGGAGTCGGCGAGCGAGCCGAGCTGGGACTGCATGCCCCGCAGCGCGCCGTTCGAGTCGCCGGTGGTGGAGCCGCCGGCGTCGGACGCCTCGCCCTTCGGGTCGAAGGCGCCCTTCTCCTCGTCCAGCGCACCGCCCTGGACGATCGGCTGGTGCAGCTCGTACGGGTAGCCCGGGTACAGGTCCTTGATCTGCTGCGCGCTCAGCCGGCTCGTCATCAGCGAGCGGTCGATCTCGTCCTGCATGTTGCCGCGCAGGTCCCAGGCCATCGCCTTGAGCCAGGCCACCGAGTCGACCGGCGTCCAGGGCTCGATCGCGTAGTCGTTGGTGAAGGCCAGCGCCGCGTACTCGACCGAGATGTCCGAAGGGTCCCGGTCCTTGAGGTAGGCGTTGACGCCCTCCGCGTAGGCCTGGAGGTTCTTCTTCGTCTCCGGCGACAGGACCTTGTCGTACTCCTCCTGCGCCACGTGCCGCCAGCCCAGCGTGCGCAGGAAGGCGTCGGTGTTCACCTGGCTCTTGCCGAACATCTCGGACAGGCGGCCCGAGGTCATGTGACGGCGGACGTCCATCTCGTAGAAGCGGTCCTGGGCCTGGACGAAGCCCTGGGCGCGGAAGAGGTCGGCCTCGGTGTCCGCGTAGATCTGCGGGACCCCGTAGGCGTCCCGCTTGACCTCGACCTGACCGGAGAGCTTGTCCAGCCGGATCGTGCCGGTCGTCTGCGGGAACGAGGCCCGGACGGTGGAGACGCCCCAGTAACCGCCGTAACCGAAGCCCGCGACCAGCGCAAGGACCAGGACGAAGACGATCAGGCGGGCGCGGCGCCCCCTCTTCTTGGCGGGTGGCGCGGTCGTGTTGGAGGGCATCGCTGTCCTTCGAGGGGCAGGGTGGTCCTGGAGTACGGGAGCAACCTTAGGCGCAGCGCCTCACCCACCTGGACGCGGTGCCCGTATGAAGCCCGCACTGGTGAGCGAGCGAAGAGCGGAGGGCGTCAAGAAAACGTTAAAGATTAGGTAAGGTAACGAAGTGTCGGCTGCTGGAGGAACGATCCGGCTGCATGCGAGGGGAAGGATCGGCCACTGACTGTCCACCAGCTCAACGAACTCCTGCTCATCTGCTCGCTCGTACTGCTCATCGCTGTCGCGGCGGTGCGGATCTCGTCCCGGAGCGGGCTCCCCAGCCTGCTGCTGTACCTGGGGATCGGGGTCGCCATCGGGCAGGACGGGATCGGCAACGTCGCCTTCGACAACGCCGAACTGACCCAGGTGATCGGCTATGCCGCGCTTGTGGTGATCCTGGCCGAGGGTGGCCTGGGTACCAAGTGGAAGGAGATCAAACCCGCGTTGCCCGCGGCGGTCGTGCTGTCGACCGTCGGCGTCGCGGTGAGCGTGGGGGTCACGGCCGCGGCCGCGCACTACCTGGTCGGCCTGGACTGGCGCCAGGCCCTGATCGTCGGCGCGGTCGTCTCCTCGACGGACGCCGCCGCCGTCTTCTCCGTCCTGCGCAAGGTGCCGCTGCCCTCGCGGGTGACCGGCGTCCTGGAGGCCGAGTCCGGCTTCAACGACGCACCCGTCGTCATCCTCGTCGTCGCCTTCTCGGCCGTCGGCCCCATCGACGACTGGTACGTCCTGGTCGGCAAGATCGCCCTGGAGCTGGCCATCGGCGCGAGCGTCGGCCTGGCGGTGGGCTTCCTCGGCGCCTACGGTCTGCGCCACATCGCGCTGCCCGCCTCCGGCCTCTACCCGATCGCCGTCATGGCCATCGCGGTGGTGGCGTACGCGGCCGGCGCCATGGCGCACGGCTCCGGCTTCCTCGCCGTCTACCTGGCCTCGATGATCCTCGGCAACGCCAAGCTGCCGCACGCCCCGGCCAACCGGGGCTTCGCCGAGGGCCTCGGCTGGATCGCCCAGATCGGCATGTTCGTCCTGCTCGGCCTGCTGGTGACGCCGACCAAGCTCGTCGACGACTTCTGGCCGGCGGTGATCATCGGCCTGGTCCTGACGATGGTGGCCCGGCCGCTGGAGGTCTTCGTCAGCCTGCTGCCCTTCCGCATCCCCTGGCAGGAGCAGGCGCTGATGTCCTGGGCCGGCCTGCGCGGAGCCGTCCCCATCATCCTCGCCACCATCCCGATGGTGTCCGGCATCCAGGGCAGCGAGCGGATCTTCAACATCGTCTTCGTGCTCGTCGTCGTCTACACCCTGGTGCAGGGGCCGACGCTGCCCTGGCTCGCCAGGGCCCTCGAACTCGGGGACTCCTCGGAGGCGGCCGACCTCGGGGTCGAGTCGGCGCCGCTGGAGCGGCTGCGCGGGCACCTGCTCTCGGTCGCGATCCCCGAGGGCTCCCGGATGCACGGCGTGGAGGTCGCGGAGCTGCGGCTGCCGGCCGGGGCCGCCGTCACCCTCGTCGTACGGGACGACAAGAGCTTCGTGCCGGGGCCGACGACCGTGCTGCGGCGCGGGGACGAGCTGCTCGTCGTCGCCACCGATCCGGTGCGGGACGCCGCCGAGCGGCGGCTGCGGGCCGTCGGACAGGGCGGCAAGCTGGCCGGCTGGCTGGGCGCCGGCGGCTCGACCGCGATCACCGGGCACCGGGGGTCCATTCCGCGGCTTTCCGGACACCGCGACCACAAAGGCAAGCGGACATCCGGTTAATCACAGGCATTATTTGGAAGGGGTGGGCGTTTTCCCAGGCAAGGAGACGCCTCTCCCTGTATCGTGAAGGCACACTTGATCGAACCAACTCTGCCTGACGCAGAGCTGGCGCCGACCGTATGGCGGCCGTGGGTCCCTCCGCAGTGGGGCACGGCATCTACCGCAGTTCCGCGCATGAGGACAGCTCTCGGCGACACCCGCACCACCGTGCTCGGGGCGCGCTACCAGGCGGCGGAAAGGCAAGGACCGTGGCATCCACGGTCACTTCTGACACGCCTGAGTCGCTCACCGAGGCGACCGGCGTCACCGGCGGGAAGGCCGGGTACGGGCAGCTTCTCCGAACCCCCGGAGCACTCTCCTTCCTGCTGCCCGGATTCGCGGCGCGGCAGCCCTTCGCGATGCTGACCATCGGCATCGTCCTGCTCGTCCAGCACACCACCGGCTCGTACGGCAGCGCCGGCGCCGTCGCGGCCGTCACCGGCGTCTCGATGGCGCTGTTCGCCCCGCAGAGCGGCAAGCTGGCGGACCGCTTCGGCCAGCGCGCCGTGCTGGTGCCGGGCGTCCTCGTCCACACCGTCGCGGTCTCCCTGCTCGTCGTCCTGGCCATGACCGGCGCCCCGCTGTGGGCGCTGTTCCTGGCGGCCGTCCCGGCCGGCGCCTCCGTCCCGCAGGTCGGGCCCATGGTCCGGGCACGCTGGGCGGCCACGCTCGGGGGCGACTCCTCGACCCCGTCGCCGCTGCTGCCGACGGCCGCGGCGTTCGAGTCGGTCACGGACGAGTTCACCTTCGTCGTCGGACCGGTCCTGGCCACCGCGCTGTGCACCGGGGTCCACCCGGCGGCCGGCCTGATCACCGAGGCCGCGCTGACCCTCTTCGGCGGCCTGTTCTTCGCCGCCCAGCGGCGCACCCAGCCCGCCCACGGGCTGCTCTCGGCGGCCGCCGCCGAGCCGCGCGTCTCCGCCCTGTCCATCCCTGGCGTCCGGGTCCTGGCCATCGCCTTCCTGGGCATCGGCTCGGTCTTCGGCGGCATGCAGGTCTCGCTGACCGCGTTCTCCGAGGAGATCGGCAACCCCGGCGCCAACGGACTGCTCTACGGGATCTTCGCCGCGGGCAACATGCTCGCCGGCATCGCCATGGGCGCCGTGGCCTGGAACATCGGTCCGCGCAAGCGCCTGATCCTGGGCTACACCGGCCTGACCGTGGCGGCCTCGCTGCTCTGGTCCGCGCACTCCGTGCTGCTGCTCGGCGCGCTCGGCCTGGTCGTCGGACTGTGCATCGCCCCGGCCCTGATCACCGGCTACACCATCGTCGAGACGCTGGTCCCGGCCGGCGCCCGCACCGAGGCGTTCACCTGGCTCACGGGCGCCGTGGCGCTGGGCCAGGCCGCGGCCGTCACCGTCGCCGGCCGGCTCGCCGACGCCCACGGCGCGAGCACCGGGTTCCTGGTGCCGCTCGTGGGCACCGCGCTCGCGCTGGCCACGCTGGTGACCCTGCGCGCGCACCTCAGGCCCCGGGTGGCCGGACGGGTGACCGCACGTGGTATCGGTCACCGAGTGCCGGTGACGGTGGACTGATCCCGCGGAATAGGTCACTATGGATCGTCGTTAGCACTCGATGAGTGTGAGTGCCAGGAGGAAGACAAGTGCCGACCTACCAGTACCAGTGCACCGAGTGCGGCGAGGGCCTCGAGGCGGTGCAGAAGTTCACCGATGACGCGCTGACCGTGTGCCCCAGCTGCCAGGGACGCCTGAAGAAGGTGTTCTCCGCGGTCGGCATCGTCTTCAAGGGCTCCGGTTTCTACCGGAACGACAGCCGCGGCTCGTCGTCCAGCAGCTCGCCCGCGTCGTCGAAGCCGTCCGGCACCTCGTCGTCGACCACGCCGTCCTCGTCGTCGTCCGACGCGAAGCCCGCCGCTTCGTCCGGCACGGCCTCGGGCTCGTCCGCCTCGTCGAGCTCGTCGAGCTCCACCTCGGCCGCCTGACCCCAGGCGCACGTCGCGGTCCGGGCTCCCGCCCGATCCACGGATTCACGAAAGCCCTGCCGCCTCGCGCGGCAGGGCTTTTCGCGTGGCAGGACTCTGTTCGCCGCGACCGGACCTGTCGGGTCCCGGACAGGGTCTGCGGATGGCCGAGAGCGCGGCAGGACCGGGAGGGCAGCCCCCAGGGGGTGTCTTGTCGAACCTGCCCATCCGGCCTGATCGACACCCCTAGGGTGACGCGCATGACGACCAAGGCGTTTGCGGACATCGGCGTGATCGGCGGCTCGGGCTTCTACTCCTTCCTGGAGGACGTGACGGAGGTGTCCGTGGACACCCCGTACGGCAGCCCCAGCGACTCCCTCTTCCTCGGCGAGGTCGCCGGCCGGCAGGTCGCGTTCCTGCCGCGGCACGGCCGCGGCCACACGCTGCCGCCGCACCGGATCAACTACCGCGCCAACCTGTGGGCGCTGCGTTCCGTGGGCGTGCGGCAGGTGCTCGGCCCGTGCGCGGTGGGCGGACTGCGCGAGGAGTACGGGCCCGGCACCCTGCTCGTGCCGGACCAGCTGGTCGACCGCACGAAGACCCGGGTGCAGACCTACTTCGACGGCGAGCCGCTGCCGGCAGCGTGGGGCGGCGCCACCCCGAACGTCGTCCACACCACCTTCGCCGACCCGTACTGCCCCGACGGCAGGCGCGTGGCCCTGAAGGCGGCCCGCGGGCGGGGCTGGGACCCGGTGGACGGCGGCACGATGGTGGTGGTCGAGGGGCCTCGCTTCTCGACGCGGGCCGAGTCGCGCTGGCATGCGGCGGCCGGCTGGTCCGTCGTCGGGATGACCGGGCACCCGGAGGCCGTGCTCGCGCGGGAACTCGGGCTCTGCTACACCTCGATGGCGCTGGTCACGGACCTGGACGCGGGCGCGGAGACCGGCGAGGGCGTCTCGCACACCGAGGTGTTGCGGGTGTTCGGCGCGAACGTCGGCCGGCTGCGGGAGGTGCTCTTCGACGCGGTGGGGGCGCTGCCGGACACGGCGGACCGGGACTGCCTGTGCACGCACGCGCACGACGGCTGGGATCTCGGCATCGAACTCCCCTGAGGCCGGCTCCCCTGCCTCCTCCCCTGAGCCGACCCCCCTGCCTCACCTGGAAGGGTGATGGGGTTGTCCACAGGCGGCGGGCTGTCCACAGGCCGGAGCGGGATTCCGGCGGACGCGGGACGGTGGGTGCGGTTCTCCGGACGGTCCGGGGAAGCACCCGACGCCTGACAGGTGGTGGCCGCCATGACGACCTCGTTCTCCGTTCCTTCCCCTCCCCCGGCGCCCTGTTCGCTCTCCGCCGTGCCCGAGACCCGCGCGGTCCCGCGGTTCGAGCCGCTGCGGGTCCGGGGGCGCGGGCGGCTGCGGCCCGGGAGGGCGCTGCGGCGCGGGCGCCGGGCGCCGGCCGCGGTGCTGGCGCTGGCCTCGGCGGCCCTCGCGGTGAGTTCGGCGACCGGGGCGGGCGCGGGAGAGGTGTCCGCCGGGGCGCCGGGGCCGCACGCACCGCCCGCGCGGCAGAGGCCGACCGCCGTGCGGCTGGTGTCCGCCCCGGTGCGGATCGCCGACGCCGCGACGGTGCGGCTGCTGCGGCCCGGTGACCGGGTCGACGTGATCGCCGCGCCGGGCCGGACCTCCCTGGGCGGGGGCGGGGACGGCGAGGCGCGCGTCGTCGCGACCGGCGCCCGGGTGACCGGTGTCCCCCGCCCCGCCCGCACGGGCCCGGACGCCGGCGTCGGCGCGGACGGCGGGAGCGGTGGTGAACACGGGGCGCTGATCGTCCTGTCCGTCCCCCGGTCCGTGGCGACCGCCCTGGCCGGGGCGGGCATGACGTCCCGACTGGCGGTGGTCCTGTGCTGATTCGCACGGACAGCCTGCTCGGTAACCGGTACGTGTGTACGGATTGGACGCCCTCGTACCGGGCACGGCGTAATGGCAGCACCAACTGCACTTACGTCGAAAGGCATGCGGGTGACCCCGAAGAAGGAGAGCGTGCTGGCGGGCTTCAAGGCCTTCCTGATGCGCGGCAACGTGATCGACCTGGCGGTGGCGGTCGTCATCGGCGCGGCGTTCACGAACATCGTGAACGCGGTGGTCAGGGGCGTCATCAATCCGCTGGTCGGCGCCTTCGGGACCAAGGACCTGGAGAGCTACCGGTCCTGCATCAAGGGCCCGTGTGTGGTGGACAAGGCCGGGAACGTGGTCACCGGCATCCCGATCATGTGGGGCCTGGTGCTGAGCGCCATCCTCAGCTTCCTGATCACCGCGGCCGTCGTCTACTTCCTGATGGTCCTTCCCATGGCCAAGGTCCTGGCCAAGCGGGCGGCTCACGACAAGGCGAAGGAAGGCGTCCAGGAGACCCTGGAGATCAGCGAGCTGGAGGTGCTCAAGGAGATCCGCGACCTGCTGGTGGCGCAGCGCGGACCGGGCACGGGCGGCGGCACGGGTACCGGTACGAGTGGTGGCACGGGTCCGGGAGCGGGGACCGGCGGGACGGACGTGCCCGGCCGGCCGTAGGCGGCGTCTCCGTCGTCGACCTGCCGTCCGTCCCGCGCGAGGCTTCCTCCCACGGGGGCGACGTCTCCCGGCGGGCGGCCGGTGCGGGACGTCAGATGTGGTGCGGCGGCTTCTCGTCGAGGAAGCGCGCGAGGTCGGCGGCGCTGCCGCCGCCCGGAGACCGCTCACCCCACCCGCGGTCCGTATCGTCCGCGGACTGCTGGTCCAGCGGATCGTCGAAGATCAGTGCCGGCCTGGGTCGGGGATTCGGTTCGTCGTCGGACTGCTTCGCGTCTCGCGGGCCGTGGGCGGGGGCGGTGCTCATGCCTTCAGGGTACGCCCGGGGCACCGCCCCCGACCCGGACGATCAGCGGTCCTTCGGGTCGATGAGCCACAGGCCGAGCACGACCAGGAACGACAGGACGAGGAAGCCGGCGCCCCACCAGGCGGTGCCGGTGTCGCCGGCCATCCATTCGTCGACGACGACCGTGAGCCCCCACAGCTGGCCGATGACCACGGTCAGGGCGAGGGTCAGGCGGGCGGAGAGCTTCGAGGAGCGCTCCGGTTCCTGCTCGGTGCCGGCGCCCGGTCCCGGGCCGGTGTGGCGGACCCGGGGGTCGCCGTATCCGCTGGTGGCTCTGATCTGCGGATACCGCTCGTGCAGAGGACGGTTCAGACGGGGCTGGCCGCTGCCGGGGGTGTAGACGGGCCGCGGCGGAAGGCCCGTTCCGGTGGTCGCCGGGGCGGGGCCCGCCGGGGGCTGCGGGCCGGTGCCCCCAGGGGCGCCGGAGGGCCGGGACTGCTCGGGGTGCCGGGGGTCCTCGGGCCGCTCGGGGTCCCCGGGGAAGGGGCCGTCGGTCATGTCCGTTCCTTCCTCTCGCCCGTGCCGCCGGGCGAGGCCACCGGGCAGCCCAGTTGCTCGGCCAGGGCGGACCGGGTGCCCTCGAGCTGCCGGCACAGCCCGTCCTGCAGGCTCTCGCCGGAGCGGGTGGTGCCGATGGCCCAGACGCTGCCGTCGGTCTCCTCCACGAGGATCACCTTGGGCAGCGGCCGGGGCGGCGGGCCCGCGGTGACCTCGCCGGTGCGGGCGTCGAAGACGCCCTCGTGGCAGGGGCAGTACAGCTCGCCCTCGCTGCCCCGGTCCTTGCGCCAGAGCACCGCGCACGCGAGATGGGTGCAGACGGCCGAGTAGCCGGCCAGGGTGCCGTCCTCCAGCCGGACGGCGACCGCCCGGTCCTCCTCCTCCGGGTAGCGGAAGGCGAGGGACTCACCGGGCGCGAGGGAGTCGGCGATCTTCTTCGGCTCCAGCGGGCCGTCGCTGTCGCCGTGGCGGTGCAGGATGCCGGCGGCCACGCCGATGCCGCCGACGGCCAGTCCGCCGGAGACGGTGGCGACGATCCGCAGGTAGTCGCGACGGGTGGTCAGGGAGTCCGCGGCGATGCGGTCGTGGAGTGCCTCCCGGGCGGCGTCGGTCGGCCCGGGGCCGTCGGCGGGCGGCGGCGGCTGTTCCGTGACGCTCATCGGCCGTCCTCCTGCCGGCCGGCGGCCGGGGCGGGCGCCTGGGTGTCGCGCACGTCCACTCCGTTGATCTCGACGACGGGGAGGCCGCCGGGGACGGGCCACTGGACCTTGTCGGCGGGGACGACCATCGCCACTCCGGTGGTGACGGTGGTGGAGCCGAAGGTGAAGGAGTCGGCGACCTGGACGCCGGGGCGCTCGGCCTGGAGCTCCTCGAGCGTCCCGTAGAAGAGGGCGCCGGTGGGGCAGACGGTGGCGCACATCGGGGCGAGTCCGTAGGCGGTGCGGTCGTAGCAGAGGTTGCACTTCATCTGCAGCTTCGCCTGGAGGTCGATCTTCGGGACGCCGAAGGGGCAGGCGTTGACGCAGTTGGCGCAGCCGATGCAGCGGGTGGTGTCGGCCTGCTGCACCACGCCGTCGGCGGTGACCAGGATCGCGTCCGCCGGGCAGACCTCGGCGCACGGGGCGACGGGGTCCTCGCAGTGCATGCAGACCGTGGGAAGGGAGGCGACGGAGTGTCCCTCGTCGGGGTAGTCCAGATGGATCATCGACTTGCCGCGGTGCGAGTCGCACTCGCGGCAGGCGGAGACGCACGCCTGGCAGCCGATGCAACGCCCCGGGTCGATGAAGATCGTGCGGCCCATCATGAGCGCGTCAGCTCCTCTCCGCGGTGCCACGGCCCTGCGGGGCCGTGGGGGGAAGGGGGTCGGTGCGGGAGACCTGGGTCTCCGGGTAGGCCCGGTGCCCCGGGGCGGTGGGCGGCGCGGGGACCTCGTCGATCCGTTCGGCGGCCTCGATCCGGGCGGCGCACACCTTGTACTCGGGGATCTTGGACCGGGGGTCGAGTGCGTCGATGGTCAGGGCGTTGGCCGCCGTCGGGACGGGCCAGTGGTACGGCACGAAGACCGTGTCGGGACGGATGGCCTCGGTCACCAGAGCGGGGAAGACCTCGCTGCCGCGGCGGGTGACGACGCGGACGGGGTCGCCGTTGGTGAAGCCGTGCGAGGGGTGGACCTCGACCCAGGGGCGCGGGGTCTGTTCGACGAGGGCGCCGAGGCGGCGGGTCTGGTTGCCGGAGAGGAAGTGGGCGACGGTGCGGCCGGTGGTGAGCGAGAGGGGGTACTCCTCGCTGTACGGGTCCATGGGCGGGTGCCATTCGACGACCTGCATGTGGATCCTGCCGTCCGGGTGGTAGGTCCTTCCGTCCTCGAAGAGGCGGGGGGTGCCCGGATGGTCGGTGGAGGGGCAGGGCCAGGCGATGCCGCCGGTCTCCTCCAGGCGTTCGTAGGTGATGCCGTAGTAGTCGTTCACCGTTCCGGCGGAGGCGACGCGGAGCTCCTCGAACACGGAGCGGGAGTCGGGGAAGTCGAACTTGTCTCCGGCGCCGAGCCGCTTGGCCAGCTGGCAGATCACCCAGGTGTCCGTACGGACCCCGGCGGGCGGTTCCTGGGCCTTGTTGTGCTTGACCACGCGGGCCTCGGCGTTGGCCATGACGCCTTCGTCCTCGGCCCAGACGGTGACGGGGAAGACGACGTGCGCGTTCGCCGCGGTCTCGGAGAGGAAGAAGTCGAACTGTGCGTGGAACTCGGTGGCGTCGTACCCCTCCTTCACCGTGGCGTAGTTGGGGAGGGAGACGAAGGGGTTGTTGCAGATGCCGATGAGCCCGCGGATCTCGCGGCGCTGCATCTGCCAGACCATCTCCATCATGGAGGTGCCTGCGGGCGGGAGTTCAGCCTCGTCGATGCCCCAGATCTCGCAGATCTGGCGGCGGTGCTCGGGGTTCGTGATCGAGCGTCCGCCGGGCAGCAGGTCGGACTTCTGGCCGTGCTCGCGGCCTCCCTGGCCGTTGCCCTGGCCGGTGATGGTGCCGTAGCCGGCGCCCGGGCGGCCGATGTGCCCGGTCGCGGTGCAGAGGTTGATGATCGACAGGCAGTTCTCGACGCCCTGGGAGTGGTGCTCCACGCCCCGGGCGTGCCAGGCCATGGCCTTGTCCGCGCCGGCGAACATGCGGGCGACCTGCCGGATCTGCTCCTCGGGCACGCCGCAGATCTGCGCGGAGCGGGCGGGCGGATAGGCCTCGACGGTCTCCTTGACCGCGTCCCAGCCGGTGGCGTGGGCGGCGAGGTACGCCTCGTCGGCGAGGCCCTCGGCGACGACGACGTTCAGGACGGCGTTGAAGAAGGCGGAGTCGGTACCGGGCTTGAGCGCGACGTGGAGGTCGGCGGTGCGGGCGATCGCGGTCTCGCGCGGGTCGACGACGATCAGCGTGGCGCCCCGGTCCCGGGCCCCCCAGAGGTACTGCGTCATCACGGGGAAGCATTCGCCGACGTTGGATCCCGCGATCAGGAGGCAGTCGGTGAGGAGGATGTCGGAGAAGGGGTTGCCGGCCCGGTCGATGCCGAAGGCGAGCTTGTTGGCGCCGGCGGCCGAGACCATGCACAGCCGCCCGTTGTAGTCGACGTGCCGGGTCTTCAGCGCGACGCGGGCGAACTTGCCGACGAGGTACGTCTTCTCCGAATAGAGGCTGGCGCCGCCGAGCAGGCCGAAAGCGTCGGGGCCGTACTCGGTCTGGATGCGGCGGATCTCGGCGACGGTGAAGTCGAGGGCCTCCTCCCAGCTCGCCTCCCGGAAGGGCTCGTCGCGGTTGCGGCGCATGAGCGGGGCGGTGAGCCGGTCGGGGTGGTTGACCTGCTGGTAGGCGTTGATGCCCTTGGGGCAGAGCCGCATCCGGTTGATGTCGTGGTTGCGGGGTTCGACGCCGAAGACCTTGCCGGCGCGGTCGACGCGGAGGTACATCCCGCACTGGACCCCGCAGAAGCAGCAGTGGGTGGGGACGAGCGTCTCGCCGTTCTGGTCGGCGTGCCAGCGGTCGGCGGGGATGCCTCCGGCGTCGCGGAAGTTGCGGGTGCCGGGCGGGGCGAGCGAGGGGTCGAGCGGAGGCCGGCGTCCCGGCTCCCGCCCCAGGTGCTGCTGCGTCACTTGAAGCCCTTCTTGACGTGGGTGAGGTAGGCGTTGCCGCGCAGGACGCGTTTGCAGCGGGGGCAGTACTCGGCCCACTCGTCGAAGCCGAGGTCGAGGTCGCGCATGGTGCCCTGGAGGTTCTCGACGTAGGGGGCGGTGTCGATCGGTTCGTGGCAGCGGCGGCAGGCGAGGACCTGTTCGTCCTGGCGCCGGGAGGTGTACTTGAACAGCTGCATGCCGACGGCGGCGGGCCGCTGGACGATGTGGAAGAACTTCCCGAACGGGATGTAGATCAGGGTGAAGACCACCGAGACCATGTGCAGGATCGCCAGGAACTCGTAGCCGCCGCCGTGCAGGAAGATCGAGGAGAAGGTGAGGAGCAGCCCCGTCACCGCGATGACGATCAGGGCGATCAGCGGGACCAGGTCGTATGCGAACCGCTGGCCGGTGATGGCCCCGCGGTCCTTCATCCGGCGCCACAGGAAGTAGGAGGCGCCGGGGATGACGAGGACGGCGGCGATGTCGAGCCCGTGGAACATCAGCCAGCCCACGAAGTTCAGCGAGTCGAAGCCGAGGACCTTGATGCCCCAGATCCGCATCTCGTAGCCGGGCCCGGAGCCGGTGCCCGAGGTGAAGGTGAACCAGCCCCAGGTGAGCGGGAAGGTGATGAGCGCGGCCAGGATGCAGCCCCAGAAGATCAGCTGGTGGGCGGCCCAGCGGGCGTGCGAGCGGGCGCCGAGGAACTTCTGGAAGCCGAGGTAGGTGGCGATCATCTTCGGCAGCGCCGTGGGGGCGCTGCGGAAGTTCTCGGCCGAGAAGAAGGACCGCCAGCCCTGCTTGAAGAGCCGCCGGGCGCCGGGGGCGGAGATCCAGACCGTGTACCGGTACGCGATGCCGAAGGCGAGGAAGACGGTGGCGACGGCGTACGGGAGGAGCGCCGAGTCGAAGTCCCGGAGCAGCCGGCTGCCGAGGACGATCGCGAGGATCAGCAGCACGGAGACGGCGGTGCCGGTGAGGGCGGCCCGTCGGCGCACGGCGGCGAGGGTCTGGGCGTCGGGCACCGGGCCGGCCGCCGGAACGGTCTCGGACGCGGTCAGGGTCGCGGTCCCCGTGGTGGACGGCGCCGCGTCCGAGGAAGGCGGCACGTCCGGTGTGGAGGCCGCGTGCGGGGACGCGGTCGGGGGCGTGTTCGGGTCGGGCCGGCCCGGGGGCGGATCGGCGGGGCCCTGCGGTGGCTCGGTCACCCGGTCACCGTAGGGCGGTATGGGCCATTTCGCCCCGTTCGGCGGGGCGGGTGGGTGAGGCCGTCCCTCAGATG
This sequence comes from Streptomyces sp. NPDC048338, assembly GCF_043201055.1. NCBI lineage: Bacteria > Bacillati > Actinomycetota > Actinomycetes > Kitasatosporales > Streptomycetaceae > Streptomyces > Streptomyces sp. NPDC048338. The sequence goes on along the minus strand of NZ_JBICYQ010000010.1, from coordinate 178,690 downwards.
GCGTTCAGACCATGACCCCGGAAGACGGGCTCCCGGCGGCGCGGGACCTCGGCAGGCCCCTGACCGGCGGCGGGGACGGCCGCCGACGGCCGCGCCTCCGCGTGCCGTGGCCGCCGCGCCCCGCCGCGCTCTGGTGTTCTGGGGCGCATGACACAACCGTTCCTGCCCCTCACCGCGCGTTCCCGCGAAGAGTCGCACCGCGCCGCCACACCGCTCGAGCTCTTCTTCGACCTCTGCTTCGTCGTCGCCGTCGCCCAGGCGGGCGCCGAGCTCGTGCACGCCGTGGCCGAGGGCCATGCCGGCCAGGGGATCGCCGACTACGCGATGGTGTTCTTCGCGATCTGGTGGGCCTGGATGAACTTCACCTGGTTCGCCTCCGCCTACGACAACGACGACGTCCTCTACCGCGTCGTCACCCTCGTCCAGATCTCCGGTGTCCTCATCCTCGCCGCCGGCGTCTCGCGCGCCTTCGAGGAGCACGACTTCTTCGTCGTCTGGCTCGGCTACCTCGTGATGCGCCTCGCCCTCGCCTCCCAGTGGCTGCGCGCGGGCCACCACGCCGCCGGCCCCGCCGAGCGCGCCCTGTGTCACCGGTACGCGGGCGGGGTCGCCCTCTGCCAGATCGGCTGGACGGCCCTCCTGTTCGTGCCCGAGGCGGCCCGGCCCTGGGTCTTCCTCGTCATGGCGATCGCCGAGATGGCGGTGCCGGTGTACGCGGAGAAGGACGCCAACACCCACTGGCACCCGCACCACATCGCCGAGCGCTACGGCCTGTTCACCATCATCGTGCTGGGCGAGTCGATCGCCGCCTCGACCGTCGCCGTGAAGTCCGGTGTCAGCGAGAACGACGCCCTCGGCGAGCTTCTCCCGATCGCGGCCGGCGGCCTGCTCATCGTGTTCGCGGCGTGGTGGATCTACTTCGTCGTCCCCGCCCACGAGCGCCTCGCCTCCAACCGGCAGGGTTTCCTGTGGGGTTACGGCCACTACCTGATCTTCGCCTCGGCCGCGGCGATCGGCGCCGGCATCGAGATCGCCGTCGAGCAGGCCGTCGGCAAGGCCCACATCTCCACGCTCGCCGCCTCCGCGGCGGTGACGATCCCGACGGCGCTGTTCCTGCTCTGCGTGTGGATCCTGCACGCCCGCTACTACAAGGTCGGCATCGCCCAGCAGCTCGTCCTTCCGCTGTCGGCGCTGGCGATCCTGATGTGCTCGTTCGCGGGCCACTGGGCGGTGTTCGCGGCCGGTCTGGTCGCGGCGGCGACGGTGGCCGTCGGGGTGACGCTGAGCGCGAGCAACCCCGCCACGCGGGCGTAGGGGAGCACCTATGCCCCACGCCGGGGGAAGCCGGCACCCGCCCGGCCCGGGGCGCGGGGCCAACGGGCGTGGTACGCAGGGACCATGACGAAGCCATCCGCTCTGCACGACGCCCTCACCGACGTGTCCGGCCTGCGGGTCGGCCACGCGCGCGTGGAGGGGCCGAACGCCCTCAGCGGCACCACCGTCGTCCTGGCCCCGCGCGGCGGGGCGGTCGCGGCGGTGGACGTACGCGGCGGCGGCCCCGGCACCCGGGAGACCGACGCGCTCGACCCCCGCAACGTCGTCCAGCGCGTCGAGGCCGTGGTCCTGACCGGCGGCAGCGCGTACGGGCTGGAGTCCGCCGCCGGCGTGATGGCCTGGCTGGAGGAGCAGCACCGGGGCGTCCGGGTCGGGCCCGACCCCGCGCACGTCGTCCCGGTCGTGCCCGCCGCCTGTGTCTTCGACCTCGGCCGGGGCGGGGACTTCGGGGCCCGTCCGGACGCCGGGACGGGACGGGCCGCGGTGGAGGCGGCGGCCGCGAGCGAGGCGCACGCACCGGTGGGGACGGGTGCGGTCGGCGCGGGCACCGGAGCCGTCGTCGGGGGCCTCAAGGGCGGGGTCGGCACGGCGAGCACGGTCCTGGAGTCGGGCATCACCGTGGGCGCCCTCGTCGTCGTGAACGCGGTCGGCTCGGCGGTCGACCCGGAGACGGGCGTCCTCTACGGGGAGTACTTCCTCGGCGGGCCGCCGCACCGGCCGGAGGCCGCCGTGCACGAGGAGGCGCGGCGCCGGCTCGCCGAGGCCCGGGCCGCGAGCACCCCGCCGCCGCTGAACACCACCCTCGCGGTCGTCGCCACCGATGCCGCCCTCACCCGCGCCCAGGCCCAGAAGTTCGCGGGCACGGCGCACGACGGGATCGCCCGCGCCATCCGCCCCGTGCATCTGCTCAACGACGGGGACACCGTCTTCGCCCTCGCGACCGGGGAGCGGGAACTGCCGCCGGAGCAGGGACCGCTTGCGCTGAACGACGTCCTGGCGGCGGGCGCGGACCTGGTGACCCGGGCGATCGTGCGGGCGGTGCGCGCACCGGCGGAAGGGGTGGCGGGGCCGGGCGGGACCTTCCCCGCGTACCGCGAGCTGTACGGCGACGGCGCCTGAGGGGCCTCGCGTCACGGCGCCGCACCCGGCGATCGGGCCGCTCGACTCCCTTGCAGGTCAAGGGAGTTGAAAGATCCACGACCGATCCGGCCGTTACCGGCGGGAACTTCCCGCACGCGCCCTTCGTTTTGCCGAACCCCGGACACGGTGTCAGACCCAGGGGCTACGTTAAGCAAGCACCGAGTGACATGCGGCGACGGCCTGGAGACCCTCTTGAACGATCCGCAGGATCCTCACGATCCGTACGAGACGACCGAGACGCACCTTGAGCGGCTCCTCGGCAGGGCGCTCAACTCCTTCGATCTGCCCGACACCACGGTCGAGCGCCTGGAGTCGGCGCTCGCCCACTCCAGTGCGCTGTACTCCTCGCACCACAGCGCGTCGCTGCACCGCACGACCCACCGCCACACCTACCTCCTCGCCGACGGCACCGCGCTCAGCCTGTGGGAGCTGGTGCACAACTCGGGCCGGGACGGAGCCGAGCAGCACGAGCTGTACGCGGACGAGGGCGAGGCCCGTCTGGCCGCGTCCCGGCTGCCCGCCGGTCTCGATCCGGGCTGGGGCACGGACCGCTCGGAGGACCGGGACTCCGGCGAGGACGGAGACCTGGAACTGCTCGGCACGTTGCTGTCCCGGTCGATACCGGCGCAGCCCCGGCCGTACGTCCCGGACAACTCCGCGGACCACGCGCGGCGGGTGCTGCGGCGCGCGGAGAACGCCGACCGGCCGGGCGAGGAGACCGCGCGCCGGCTGAGGGTGGCGTTCGCCCACCACATCACGCAGGCCTTCGGGCGGCAGTGCCCGGTGCGCAGCGGCCGGGACGCCGGATTCACCCTGTACGAGCACGCTTTCCTGCTCCTCGACGGGAGCGAGCTGAGCCTGTGGGAGGTCGAGCACACGGCGACCCCGGACGGCCGTCACATGTGCGAGGTGTACACCGACGAGCACGCGGCGCGGGAGGCGATGGAGCACCGGGCGCGGGTGCGCTGAGGGACCCGCCGGGTGCACGGGCGAGGGCCCCGGGAGGTCTCTTCCCGGGGCCCTCGCCCGTCAGGCCTTGCGTACCAGGAGCGCCACGGTCACGCCGGTCAGGCGCTCGGTGCCGGTCGCGGTGTAGCGCGCCCGCAGTGCCCGGGCCTGCGGTGCCGGGAGCGCGTCCAGCGGGTCCGGCTGGTTGCCGGCCACCACCAGCCAGATCCTGGCCTCGTTCCGCAGGCACACGGCCGGATCGGGGCACTCCGCAGACCACAGCTCGGCGCGGTCGGCGGCCGACGCGGCCAGGAACACGTCGCGGGGCCTGAGGTCGTCCGGCAGGTAGAAGCGGACGCCGACGTCGAGCAGGCGCCAGTAGTCCTCGCCCCGGTCGTAGACGACCGCGTCCCCGGGGCGGTGGTACTTCCGGACGGTCGACGCGGCGCCCTCGTAGTCGACGCCGTGCCAGAAGTGCGCGTAGGGGCGGCGCAGTGCCTGCTGCTCGGGGAGGGTGAGCAGGGCGAGGGCCACCAGACCCGCCGCGACGACCCCGCGGGCCCGGGCGGCGCACAGCCCCGCCCCGGCCAGGACGGCGCAGGCGGGCAGGGTGAACAGCAGGTACCGGTGGAAGAAGTACGAGACGTCGCCGTGCGAGACCGCCCACAGCAGCAGCGGCGGCAGCACGGCCAGGGCCGAGGCGGTGAGGAGCGGGCCCCGGGTCGCCGGACGGCGCTCGCCCCAGGCCAGTACGGCGGCCGTGGTCACCGCGCCGGCGGCCAGCGCCGAGCCGTACAGCTGCGGCCAGAGTCCGAGCAGGCTCCACAGGTCGGGGCGGGGGATCCAGGAGATCTGGCGGCCGGCCTGCGCCCGGCCGAGGAGGGCGACGGGGGCCGCGGCGGCCACCCCGGCGGCGACCGCGAGGACGAAGCGCCCGAGGACCGGCCGCTCCTCCCGCGCCTTGAGGGCCACGGCGACCAGATGCCCGGCCAGGGCGGTGAGCGCCACCAGGTGGAGCAGACCGACCGCCGCCACGCACAGGGCGTAGACGGCCCAGCGTCCGGCGGCGCGCGGCCGTTCCAGTGCGCGCAGCAGCGTCAGCGTGGCGAGGGCGACGGCCAGGACGACGAGGGCGTACGGCCGGGCCTCGTGGCCGTAGCGGGTCACGGCGGGGACGAGCGCGAGGAGCAGGCCGGCGGCCAGTCCGGCGCGGCGGCCGAACAGCCGCTGCCCGATCAGCGCCGTGCAGGCTGCGGCGCCGGTCAGGGCGAACGCGGACGGCAGCCGCAGGGCGGTGGCGGAGTCGCCGAAGACACCCATCCAGCCGTGGAGCAGCAGGTAGTAGGCGCCGAGGACGGCGTCCACGTGCCGGAGGGCGTCCAGGAGCTGCCCGGTGGAGCGCCCGGCCATGTCCCAGGTGTTGAGCTCGTCCTCCCACAGCTGGGGGCTGCCGATCCCGTACAGGGTCAGCGCGAGCGCGAGCAGCGTCGGCCACAGCCAGACGCCGGGCCCGGCCCGGCCGTCGCGTGCGCCGCCCGGGCGGCCGGCGGACGGCCGCGGCTCCCGGACCGGCGTCGCGACGGCCACGGAGGCCGGGGACGGAGAGGAGGGGGTCGACGGTGAGGGGGTTCCCATGACGGGCGCTCAGTCCCTCGCCGGCACGGCCGCGGCGCCGGCCGCGTGCGGGATCGAGGCCAGGCGCCGGACGGCGAACTCCCGGTTGGAGCGGGTCTGCTCGCGGTACGACTCCGGCAGGTCCGGCATCGCCAGCAGGCGGTCGCAGGCGGCGAGCGAACCCGCGTGGTCCCCGACCCAGTAGGCCGTGATCGAGAACTCGAACAGCAGCCCCCAGCGGTACACCCAGGGCTGCATGAAGAGCAGGTCGTCCGGCTGCTCCCGGTCCAGGACGGTGGCGACCAGGGCGTGGGCGGTGTGGTGGCGGCTCATCGTGCGCAGCCGCGCGGCCAGCTCGTAGCAGGCCTCGAGGCGCTGCGGGCGGGACTCCCAGGCGCGGGTGAAGGCGTCCATCGCGCCGGGCCAGTCGTCGGAGTCGGACTTGAGGATGCCGCACTGGAGCAGGGCGTAGTAGACCTCCTCTCCCCAGCCCCCCATGCGGGCGCGGCGCTCGTAGAGGTCGATCGCCTCGGCGGTGCGGCCCATGTCCCGCATGGTCTGGGCGAGGTAGAAGACGGTGCGGGTGTTCGCGGGGTCGCGGTCGAGTTCGGCGCTCAGCAGCCGGGCGTCGCGTTCGAACTTGTCGTGGCGCGAGCCGCCGTCGGCGAAGTGCTCGATGACGAGCGCGTCGAGGTTCTCCTGGGCGTGGTGCCGGTCCGCGGTGAGGTACTCGTGGGTGACACCCTCGTACCGCCAGGGGATGTCGCCCTTGACCAGGCGTTTGATGCGGTACTCCATGGTGCCCGCGTGCCGCAGCATGTAGGAGTCCGCGGTCAGCTCGGGCAGCGGCCCGGCCCGCCGGATCACGTGGTCGGCGTCGAGGAGCAGCAGGTAGTCGGCCTTGCCGCGGGCGTGGGCGATGTTCAGGCTCCGGTTGTGCCCGAAGTTCACCCAGGGCTCCTCGTGCAGCTCTCCGGGGATGCCGTCGAGTGCCTTGCGGATGAGTTCCTGGGTGCCGTCGGTGGAACCCGTGTCGGAGATGACCCAGGTGTCCACCAGGTCACGTACGGAGGTGAGGCAGCGTTCGATGACGGCCGCCTCGTTCTTGACGATCATGCACAAGCAGAAGGATGGCTTCACGGCAACACCACTTCCGGTGGGGAGGTCGGGGGCGACCTTATGCAGGGGATGCGGAACCCCGGTGACGGCACGCCGTGAGCCGGAACAGAATTCGCTGATGCGCAGGCACCCATTGGTATTTCCCTCCTAGGCCAAGGTGTTGAGAGTGCGCTGGAACCTTCAAGGCTTTGCATCCGCGATCCGATGATCCGATTAGGAAGCTCGAAACCCGCTTCCGGGACATCATTCGAATCGGTTGAAGAAGGAGCAGTGCATGAGTCCTGATATCAGGACGAGGTCCTCGCTGGGCCCCCTCCCCAAACGCCGCGCCTGGCTCAACGGCGGCGCGCTCGCCTCGATCGCGCTCGTCATCACGGGATTCGCGAGCCCGGCGGCCGTCGCCACCGGAACGGCCGGCCCTGCCGGCCCGGCGCAGAGCATGGGGGCACGGCCCTCCGGCACGGACACGTCGGGCCCGCCGCACGGCGGCGAGTGCGACGACCACGGCCGCCCGCACCACGAGGACCATGGCCGACCGCCGCACGAGGAGCACGGTCAGCACCACAACGGATACCCCGGTGCACGCGACTCCGGCGGGGCGCCCCAGGAGGACGCCCTCCAGAGCTTCCTGGACCAGCAGATGCAGCAGTTCGCCGGGGACTCGGGCCGCTATGTGCGGTCGGTGTCCGGCGGGCACGACGAGTGCAAGGTGGGTCCGACGGGTCCGACGGGTCCCACCGGCCCGACGGGCCCGACCGGCCCGACCGGCGACACCGGTGACACCGGTGACACCGGCCCGACCGGCGACACGGGTGACACGGGTCCGACCGGCGACACGGGTGACACCGGAGCCACCGGCGACACGGGTCCGACCGGCGACACCGGCCCGACCGGTCCGACCGGCGACACCGGCCCCACCGGCGACACGGGACCGACCGGCGACACCGGTTACACGGGCGCGACGGGTGACACCGGCCCGACCGGCGACACCGGCGACACGGGACCGACCGGCGACACCGGCCCGACCGGTCCGACCGGCGACACCGGCCCCACCGGTGACACGGGACCGACCGGCGACACCGGTTACACGGGCGCGACGGGTGACACCGGCCCGACCGGTGACACCGGCGACACGGGACCGACCGGCGACACCGGCCCGACCGGTCCGACCGGCGACACCGGCCCCACCGGTGACACGGGACCGACCGGCCCCACGGGTGACACCGGCCCGACCGGCGACACAGGTCCTACCGGCGACACGGGTGCGACGGGTGCGACCGGAGCCACGGGTGCGACCGGCCCCTGCTCCGACATCGACACCTTCAGCAATTCGGCCAGCGAGGACTTCCAGGCCGCACTCACCGGCGGGAAGGCCTTCGTCGGCAAGGCCGCCACGCTGGGCGGAGCGATCACCTGGCAGGACCTCACCAACACCGTCGCGACCATGACGGACCCGGCCAACCCGGACTACCCGGCGAACGCCTGTGGCATCGCCATCGAGGCGCGGGGCAATGCCGCCTACGTCAAGGTGGTCACCACGACCGGCACGGTCTGGCAGACGGTGGGCAACCTCGCCAGCGGGGGCTTCGTCTGGAACCAGGGCTGGGTCCAGCAGGCCACGCCGACTCCGGCCGCCCTCCGCGCCTTCAAGCGCAGCATGGACTCGGTGGCGGCCCCGCATCACGCGCCGAAGGGCCTGAAGGGGATCAAGCGCCCCTGACGGAGCACTAGTCGGTGAACACGGCGGAACGGTGCGCTCCGTCAGGAACGCACCACCCCCGTCCGGCCGTTCTGCCTCGATCGCGACGAGGCAGAACGGGGAAGGGCCCTGGGGCATGCCCCAGGGCCCTTCCGTCATGCCACGAGCGCCGTCGCCGCCTCAGGCCTTCACCGCGTCAGTGGGTCAGCACCGGCTCGTCCTGCTTCCCCTCGGTCTCGTCGGCCGGCTTGCCGCCCGCCTCGGCTCCGCGGGTCGGGTCGGGTGCGTCAGCGATGCCGGCGTCGCCGGCCTCGTCCACCGCGCCCTCCACGTGCTGCTTCGGCTTCGCCGGCAGCGCGAACATCACCAGGAAGATCACGGCGAGTACCGCCGCCACCCACCACAGCGAGCTGCGGAAGGCGTCCGTGAACGCCGTCCCCACCTCCTGCGGGGCCTTGGCCAGCCGCTCGTCGTCGATCACGCCGAAGAAGACCACCGACACGAGCCCGAGCCCGAGCGCGTTGCCCATCTGGCCGGTCGTGTTGATCAGTCCGGAGGCCGAGCCGGCGTGCTCGCGCGGCACCTCCGAAAGCACGGCGTCGGTCAGCGGGGCCACGATCAGGCCCATGCCCAGACCCATGACGACCAGCGGCGGGATCATCTGCCAGGAGTGGATTCCGGTCCCGTACCGTCCGGCCTCCCAGAGGTAGAGCAGCACACCGGCGACCATCGTCAGGGCGCCGGCCTGCAGCACCTTGCGCCCGAAGCGCGGGACCAGCTTCTGCACCGACATGCCGGCCGCCACCGAGACGGCGATCGAGAACGGCACACCGGTCAGACCGGCCTTGAGCGGGGTCCAGCCGAGCCCGATCTGCATGTACAGCGTCCAGACCAGGAAGAAGATGCCCAGCACGACACCGAAGGTCAGCTGCACCGCGATACCGGCGGCGAAGCTCTTCACCTTGAACAGCGACAGCTCGACCAGCGGCGAACCGTCCTTCTTCGTCTTGTACTTCTCGTACGCGACGAGGGCGGCGAAGACGAGGAGGCTGCCCGCCATGCAGAGGTGACCCCACAGCGGCCAGTCCAGCTCACGGCCGCGCGTCAGCGGGTAGACCAGCATCAGCAGCGCCAGCGTCACGAGCAGGACGCCGACCAGGTCGAGCCGGAGCGCCTTGGGCGCCTTGGACTCGGTGATGAACTTGCTGCCCAGGATCAGGCCCGCGATGCCGACCGGCAGGTTGATCAGGAAGATCGGGCGCCACTCCATGCCGAAGAGGTTCCACTGCGTGAGCAGCGCGCCGAGCAGCGGTCCGGAGACCGCGCCGAGCCCGATGATCGCGCCGAACATGCCGAAGACCTTGCCGCGCTCGTGCGCGGGGAAGGTGACGTGGATGATCGACAGGACCTGCGGGACCATCATCGCGGCGGCCGCGCCCTGGAGGAGGCGGGAGGCGACGAGCATCTCCGGGTCGGCGGCGAAGCCGCAGAGCGCCGAGGCGAGGGTGAAGCCGGCGGTGCCGAGCAGGAAGAGGCGCTTGCGGCCGTAGATGTCACCGAGCCGGCCGCCCGTGATCAGACCGGCGGCGAACGCGAGGGCGTAGCCGGCGGTGATCCACTGAATGGCTCCGAACGAGGCGCCGAGGTCGCGCTCGATGCTGGGGATCGCGATGTTGACGATCGTGGCGTCGACCAGATCCATGAAGGCGGCGGTCATGACGATGGCGAGGGCGATCCAGCGCCTTCGATCGGTGGCTTCGTGTGCACTCATACGATGAAGATAGAGGCCATATAGGTCAGCTGATGTCCTAGATGGACCGCACCCTGGAGGGCATGACGGACACTCCGGCACGACTTCTGAATCTGCTGTCCCTGCTGCAGACACCGCGGGAATGGCCGGGCAGTGAGCTGGCGGCGCGGCTCTCGGTCTCGGCCCGGACGATCCGGCGCGACGTGGACCGGCTGCGGGAGCTCGGCTACCCGGTCGAGGCGACGAAGGGCGCGGTCGGCGGGTACCGCCTGGTCGCGGGCACGGCGATGCCGCCGCTGGTCCTCGACGACGAGGAGGCGGTCGCGATCGCGGTGGGGCTGCGGGCGGGCGCCGGGCACGCGATCGAGGGCGTGGAGGAGGCGTCGGTCCGGGCGCTGGCGAAGCTGGAACAGGTGCTGCCGTCACGGCTGCGGCGCCGGGTCTCCACCCTCCAGAACGCGACGATCCCGCTGACCCGCGGCGACGGCGCGACGGTCGCGCCGCAGACCCTGACGACGCTGGCGGGGGCGGTGACCGGGCAGGAACGGCTGCGGTTCGGCTACCGGGCGGGGGACGGCACGGAGAGCCGGCGCCTGGTGGAGCCGTACCGGCTCGTGTCGACCGGGATGCGCTGGTACCTCGTGGCGTACGACATGGAACGCGAGGACTGGCGGACGTTCCGGGTGGACCGGGTGAGCGAGCCGTTCGCGACGGGCGCGCGGTTCAGCCCGCGGGAGCTGCCGGCCGGGGGCGCGGTCGCCTACATGTCCCGTTCGATGGCGCGGGCCACCGCCGAGCTGGACCTCGACGTCGAGTTCGAGGCACCGGCCGAGTTCGTGACCGCCCGGCTCCCCGCGCACCTCGCGCCGGAGGCGACCGGGCCGGGGACCTGTCGACTGCGCACCCGTTCCGCGGACTCGCTGGAATGGGTCGCCGTCCGGCTGGCGCTGGTCGACTGCCCCTTCAGGATCCATGCGCCGGATCCCCTGATCGCCTACGTCCGGGCGCTCTCGGCCCGGCTGGGCGCGGCGGCCTCCACCTGACGGACGGCGGAAGGGGCGCGCCCGGGGAACGAACCCCGTGCGCGCCCCTGCGCCCTGTTCCCCTCGATCCGCAGCCTCCGGCGGACGACCGCGGACGCCCCTCAGGCGACCGCGTCGAAGCCGGTGTCCCGCGCCATCTTCTTCAGTTCCAGCAGCGCGTGCTTCTCGATCTGGCGGATGCGCTCGCGCGTCAGGCCGTGCTCCTTGCCCACCTCCGTGAGGGTCCGCTCCCGGCCGTCCTCGATGCCGTACCGCATCCGGATGATCGACGCCGTGCGGTGGTCCAGCTTGTCGATCAGGTCGTCGAGCTCCTCGCTGCGCAGCAGCGTCAGGACGGACTGCTCGGGCGACACCGCCGACGTGTCCTCCAGCAGGTCGCCGAACTGCGTCTCACCCTGGTCGTCGACCGACATGTTCAGCGAGACCGGGTCGCGCGCCCAGTCCAGGACGTCCACCACCCGCTCCGGCTTCGTGTCCAGCTCGGCGGCGATCTCCGCGGGCTCGGGCTCACGGCCGTTCTCGCGGTTGAACTCGCGCTGGACCCGGCGGATCCGGCCGAGCTCCTCCACGAGGTGGACGGGGAGCCGGATGGTGCGGGACTGGTCGGCTATGGACCGCGTGATGGCCTGGCGGATCCACCACGTGGCGTACGTGGAGAACTTGAAGCCCTTGGCGTAGTCGAACTTCTCGACCGCGCGCACCAGGCCGGCGTTCCCCTCCTGGATCAGGTCGAGCAGCGGCAGGCCGCTGCGCGGGTAGCGCCGGGCGACCGCGACGACGAGCCGCAGGTTGGACTTGATGAAGACGTCCTTGGCCCGCTCGCTCTCGGCGACCAGCGCCTCCAGCTCCTCGCGGGTCGCGCCGCCCGCCTCGCTGTCCACCTCGCCGTCCAGGATCTGCCGGGCGTACACGCCGGCCTCGATGGTCTGCGAGAGCTCGACCTCCTTGGCGGCGTCGAGCAGGGGGGTGCGCGCGATCTCGTCGAGGTACATGCCGACCAGGTCGCGGTCGGCGATCTCCCCGCCCACGGCGCGAACGCTGCTTGCCCGGCTGCTTCCGCCACTGGCGGACGAACGACGGGCGACGGCACGGGTTGCCATGCGAGCTCCCTTACTGAGTAGGTCGCGACACCCTTTCGGGTGCCCTGCATCCGACGGAAACAACGACTGGAATCAGGACAGAATTCCCACACGACGCATTGATTTTCGCGATCATGCAGTACCCTGTGCCGCCATCGAGGGGGGTCACATGTCGGCGGATGCCACAGACGTGCAGGTCAGAGCGGGCGCGGAGGGTGACCTGGCGTCGCTGACCGAGCTGTACAACCACTATGTCCGTGAGACCGCGATCACATTCGACACCGTGCCCTTCACCGCGGAGCAGCGACTTCCCTGGCTCCGCTCCCACCCTGAAGACGGCCCGCACCGCCTCCTGGTTGCCCGGGACGCCGCCGAGGGGGCACCGGACCGGGTCCTCGGCTACGCGACCAGCAGCCCGTTCCGCCCCAAGCCCGCCTACTCCACGTCCGTGGAGGTGAGCGTGTACCTGACCCCGCACGCCGCCGGCCGGGGCATCGGCACGCTGTTGTACGAGCGGCTCTTCGCGGCCCTCGCCACCGAGGACGTCCACCGCGTCTACGCCGGCATCGCCCTGCCCAACGAGGCGTCGGTCCGTCTCCACGCCCGCTTCGGCTTCCGTCACATCGGCACGTACGGCGAGGTCGGTCGGAAGTTCGGCCGCTACTGGGACGTGGCCTGGTACGAGAAGCGGCTGGCATAGGACCGACGGGCCCGGCCGGTGACGCGGGTTCCGCGGGTCAGCCGAACTGGACCGAGCGCTTCGCCAGCCCCATCCAGAAGCCGTCGATCACGCTCCGCCCGCCGTCCAGGTCCCCGGCCGCCTCCGCCGCGCCGAGCGTCACGAACAGCGGCGCGAAGTGCTCGGTGCGCGGGTGGGCGAGCCGGCCGGCGGGCGACTTGTGCTCGAAGTCGAGGAGCGCGTCCACGTCCCGCTCCCGCAGGGCCCGGTCGCCCCAGTCGTCGAACTCGGCGGACCAGCCCGGGACGCCGCCGCCCGGGTGCCGCAGCGCGGCCAGGTTGTGGGTGAAGAAGCCGCTGCCCACGATCAGCACGCCTTCGTCCCGCAGCGGTGCGAGCCGCCGGCCGATGTCCATCAGCCGCTGGGGGTCGAGGGTGGGCATGGAGATCTGCAGGACGGGGATGTCGGCACCGGGGAACATTTCGACCAGCGGCACGTACGCGCCGTGGTCCAGCCCCCGGTCGGGGATGTCCTGGACGGGCGTGCCGGGCGCCTGGAGCAGTTTGCGCACGGAGGCGGCGAGCCCGGGCGCGCCCGGGGCCGCGTACTGGACGCGGTAGTAGTGCTCGGGGAAGCCCCAGAAGTCGTAGACAAGCGGCACGGTCTCGACCGCGCCGAGCGCGAGCGGGGCCTCCTCCCAGTGGGCGGAGACCATCAGGATGGCCTTGGGGCGGGGCAGCCCGGCGGACCAGGCGGCCAGCTCGCCGGGCCAGACCGGGTCGTCGGCGAGCGGCGGCGCACCGTGCGAGAGGTAGAGGGCGGGCATCCGTTCCAGCGTGGCGTCCATGACGACCGCCTCCGTTCCGGGTCCGAGGAAGTTCTTTGAAAGTTCAAGCTCTGCGCTCGCGCCGAGCTTAACCCCGATGTAGTTCAACTTTCAAGGATGGGTCGTACGATGGATACATGACCACGGCATCCACTGAAGGGCCCCGCTGGCTCAGCGACGAGGAACAGCACGTCTGGCGTGCCTACCTCCACGCCACCACCCTCCTCGAGGACCATCTCGACCGCCAGCTGCAGCGCGACGCCGGGATGCCCCACATCTACTACGGCCTGCTCGTACAGCTCTCCCAGGCGCCCCGCCGGCGGTTGCGGATGACAGAGCTGGCCAAGGACGCGAAGATCACCCGCTCCCGTCTCTCGCACGCCGTCGCCCGGCTGGAGAGGAACGGCTGGGTGGTGCGCGAGGACTGCCCTTCCGACAAGCGGGGCCAGTTCGCGCGGCTGACGGACGACGGCTTCGCCGTGCTGGAACGGACCGCGCCGGGACATGTGTCGGCCGTCCGGCAGGCCATGTTCGACCGGCTCACGCCCGAGCAGGTGCGGCAGCTCGGCGAGATCATGAAGGTGATGGCGGAGGGCCTCCAGCCGACGGGCCCGAACGCGGACCTGCCCTGGCTGCGCTGAGCCGAAGCCCGATCGGGCCCGGCGGCCGGTGACCCGCGCCCGGCGACCGGGGCCGGAAAGCGCCTCGCGTGCGCCACGGGCCCTCGGCTCGTGACGCACGCGAGATCGACGTGCCGTGCGGTGACCCGACGGCGGAACCGGCAACCGGTCCGCCGCCGGAACGACCGCGGGACCGGCGGCGTCGGCCGTCCGGTCCCGCGGCGGGTTCTCAGCGCCCGCAGGTGATCAGCACCCGTGGCTCCCCCGCGTCGTCAGTGCGCGACGACCGGGATCTTCACCTCGTCCTCGACACCGTCGCCGGACCCGGCCACGACGCCCGAGCCGGGCTTCCCGGTGGTGATGAGGGCGACGGCGATCGAGGCCGAGACGACCAGGATGCCGACGGCCCACCAGATGGCCGCCGAGTAGCCCTCGACCATGCCCTGGAGCTGGAGCAGCTTCTGGGCGCCGGGGGTGGTGGCACCGGCCGCGTGGTCGGCGATGTACGCGGTCGTGGCCGAGGCCGCGATCGTGTTCAGCAGCGCCGTGCCGATGGCGCCGCCGACCTGCTGCGAGGTGTTGACCATCGCGGAGGCCACACCGGCGTCCCGCGGGTCCACGCCGTGCGTCGCGAGCGACATCGCCGGCATGAAGGCCGTACCCATGCCGAGGCCGAGCAGCAGCTGCGCGGGCAGGATCAGCCCGGCGTACGAGGAGCCGATCTCCAGCTGGGTGAGCAGCAGCATCCCGACGGCGGCCGTCAGGAAGCCGGGGCCCATCAGCCAGCGCGGGGGCACCCGGGTCATCAGGCGCGTACCGATCTGGGTGGAACCGGTGATCATGCCCGCGATCATCGGGAGGAACGCGAAGCCCGTCTTGACCGGCGAGTACCCCTTCACGACCTGCAGGTAGTAGGTGAGGAAGAGGAAGAGGCCGAACATCGCGATGACGGCGAGACCGAGGGAGAGGTAGACACCGCCGCGGTTGCGTTCGGTCAGGACGCGCAGGGGCAGCAGCGGGGACTTGACCCGGGACTCGGTGATCACGAAGGCGAGCAGCAGCACGGCCGAGGCGACGAAGAGCCCGATCGTGGTGACGTCCGACCAGCCCTCGGACTCGGCGCGGGTGAAGCCGTAGACGAGGGACACCAGGCCCAGGGTGGACAGGATGACGCCGGGGATGTCGAGCGCCGAGCGGTTGCGGCCGCCGGCCGGCTCACGGATCACGAAGTACGCGCCGGCGGCGGCGACGATCGCGAACGGGATGTTGACGAAGAAGGTCCAGCGCCAGTTCAGGTACTCGGTGAGGAAGCCGCCCAGGATCAGGCCGACGGCGCCGCCGCCACCGGCGATCGCGCCGTAGATGCCGAAGGCCTTGGCGCGCTCCTTGGCGTCGGTGAACATCACCGCGAGGAGCGAGAGCGCGGCGGGCGCGAGCAGCGCGCCGAAGGCGCCCTGGAGCGCACGGGCGCCGAGCATCATCGCCTCACCGGTCGCCGCGCCACCGAGGGCGGAGGCGGCGGCGAAGCCGATCAGGCCGACGACGAAGGTGCGCTTGCGGCCCCACAGGTCGGCGATGCGGCCGCCGAAGAGCAGCAGGCCGCCGAAGGCCAGGGCGTAGGCCGTGATGACCCACTGCCGGTTGCCGTCCGAGATCCCCAGGTCCTGCTGGGCGGAGGGCAGGGCGATGTTCACGATCGTCGCGTCGAGCACGACCATCAGCTGGGCGAGGGCGATGAAGACGAGGGCCTTCCACCGACTCGGGTCGGCCTGGACCGGCGGAGCGGTCGCGGAGATTTTCGACATGGGGGTAGCCACCTCTTGGTGCGTACAAGGAGAAAACGGGCTTACTGAGCGCGCGGGGCGCGAAGGTTCGGGGTCGGGCGCGGAAGTTCAGGAAGGGGGCGCGGGCCGGGCCGGACTCACGGCCGGCCGGAGCCTCCCCGCAGGTCCTCCAGAGTGGCGGCCGAGCCGGGCAGCTCGGAGCGCGCGGGCGCTTCGAGGCCGTCCAGGAACAGCTGCAGGTGACGGTGGACGAAGCGGTCCATGTTGAGGCAGGCGGTGCCGGGCAGCGGGCGGGTGAGCTGGGAGACGGCGATCATCAGGTCGCCGACACCGACGTCGGTGCGGAGCCTGCCCGCCTGCTGCGCGCGGTCGACGAGGCCCTGCACGGCCTCCTCCAGCCGCTCGCGTTCGGCGCGCAGTTCGGGATGGTCCTTGTCGAAGGCGCCGTCGAGCATCGGGCACAGGGCTCCGATACGCTCGTCGGCCGCGGCGTGGATGAAGCGGCGAAGCGCCGCGAAGGTGTCGCCCTCCTCGGCGGCCTCCTCCGCCAGGTCCGTGGTGCGGGCCATGACGGAGACGACGACCTCCTGGACGAGGTCGGCGCGCTCGGGGAAGTTGCGGTAGAGCGTGGCGTTGCCGACTCCGGCGCGGCGCGCGATCTCGTCGAACGGGACCTGGGGTCCGAACTCGACGAACATCTCGCGGGCCGTCGTCACGATCCGCTCGCGGTTGCGCAGGGCGTCGGCCCGCGGCCGGGGTGCGCGGCGGGCGGGCGCGGTGTCGGCGGTGCTGGTCACGCCACGGCTCCTTCAGGTCGTCTCGGGTGCTCCGGGGAGCGTTCTGCGGTGCGCCGCGACGGATCGCGGCTTCCGAGGCGATCCGCGTCGTGCACGGTCCGCGCGATCCGGGGAGTGAGTCCCCGCTTCTCTCGGACACAGGCGTAAACGGGGAGCCAGTCCCCGGTTGTTCCTTCCGGTGATGTGACCTGGGTCACTCATGCGGCTTTCGTCGCGATACCCCCTGATCGGGCCAACCCCGCGCGCGCCCCCGCACCTCCCGACACAGGCTGATCGGAGCGCAGGAGACGCAGATCGATCCGCAGACCAGAAGGGCGCCGCATGGAGAAGACCCCCCGGCGGATAGGCAGACCCGTGGCCCTGGCCACGGCCTCCGCCCTCGCGCTCGCCGCCCTGGTCTCCGCCAGCACCACCCTCCCCGGACCCGCGCCTGCCTCGGCCGGCCCGGTGGCCGCCGGTCCCGGCGAGGCACCGCTCGGTCCCTGCCGCATCGCGACGACTCTGGGCGTGCAGATGTCGGAGGGACTGCCCACCGCCCCGGGGTACGCCCGCTCCACGGGCAGCGTCCGCGCCCTCAACCTGATGATCGACTTCCCGGACGCGCCCGGCGACGGCGCGGCGCTCGCACGCTACGAGGAGTTCTTCCCGCAGACCGCCGAATGGTTCCGCACCAGTTCCTACGGGCGGCTGGAGTACGCCCCCGAGGCCCCGATACCCGACTGGGTGCGGATGCCCCGGCCGTTCTCCTCGTACGGGATAGAGCGCGGCTCCCCCTACGAGCCGGGCTACCGCGGGCTCGTCGAGGACGTCGTGAAGTCGACCGACCCCCTGGTGGACTTCAGCGCGTACGACCTGGTCAACATCCTGGTCACGCCGAACGCCGGCCCCTCGGCCCTGGACACCGTGCTGTCCGTGACCTTCTCCGGCAACGACGACGCCCCGTACGCCGACGGCGTCCCCCTCGCCAACACGTCCTTCGTCTACAGCCGGCAGGACGACGGATCGGGGTCGTACTCCGAGACCGGCTACCGGGTGCTGCCGCACGAGAACGGCCATGTCTTCGGCCTGCCCGACCTCTACACCATGGACGGCGGCGGGACCGTCGGGCACTGGGACATCATGTCCGAGGACTGGGGGGCCAACAACGACTTCCTGGGCTGGCACAAGTGGAAGCTGGGCTGGCTCGACAACGACCAGGTCGGCTGCGCGTCCGGCACCGGCACCAGCGAGCACATCCTGACGCCGCTGGCCACGGCCGGCGGCCCGAAGCTGGCCTTCGTCCCGCTCGGCGAGCGCTCGGGGTACGCGGTCGAGGTCCGCACCCGGGACGGCAACGACGAGGCCGTCTGCGAGCCGGGCGTCCTGATCTACCGCGTGGAGTCGGACGTGGACACCGGCCACGGCCCGGTGACGGTCGCCGACAGCGACAGGGACAGCGGCGGCTGCACGCGCCGCCCCAACGTCCACGCGGAGCTCTCGGACGCCCCGTTCCGCCCGGGCGAGACCTTCACGGACCGGGCCAACGGCATCCGGATCTCGGTCCTGGAGGAGGACGAGAACGGCGCGTACCGCGTCCGGATCACCCGGTCGTGAGGACGCCGTCGGGGGCGTCGTGCGGGCCCTCCCCCGGGCGCCGTTCCGGTACCCGAGCGGGATTCCCGGCGGTCAGCCCGCCGTGAGCTCCGCCCTCAGCTCCCGCTTGAGGATCTTGCCGGTGGGATTGCGGGGCAGCTCGGCGTCCCGCAGGACGACCCGGGCCGGCACCTTGAAGGCGGCGAGCGTCCCGCCCACGTGCGCCCGCAGCCCGTCCACGGTCACCGTCGCCCCCGTCCGCAGCCGCACCACGGCGGCCACCTCCTCGCCGAGCACCGGGTGCGGGACGCCGAGCACGGCCGCGTCGGCGACGTCGGGATGCGCGTGCAGCGCCGCCTCGACCTCGACGCAGTACACGTTCTCGCCGCCACGGATCACCATGTCCTTGAGCCGGTCGACGACGGTGACCCGCCCGTCGCGGACATGGGCGAGATCGCCGGTACGGAACCAGCCGTCCTCCGTGAAGGCCTCCCGGGTGGCGGCCTCGTCGCCCCAGTAGCCGCGGATCAGGGCCTGCCCGCGCAGCAGCAGCTCGCCGACGCCGTCGGCGTCCGGCCGGTCGACACGGACCTCGGTGGCGGGAGTGGGACGGCCCACGGAACCGGGCCACCGGCGGTACTCGGCGCCGAAGTTGGCGAGGACACCGCCGCAGGTCTCGGTCAGCCCGTAGCCGTTGCGGGGCTCGATGCGCTCCCCGTAGCGGGCGGTGAGCCGGGCGACGATCTCGGCCGGCGCCGCCGCCCCACCGGTGTTGAACATGACGAGCGTGCTCAGCGGATCGCCGGTGCGCTCGGCGAGGTCGAGCAGCTGGAGCGCGGTGGTCGGCACGCCCGCGTAGTGGGTGACGCCGTGCTCGCGGATCAGCTCCAGCGCCCGGGCCGCGTCCCATTTGCGCATGAGGACGAGCGAACCGCCGGCGGCCATGACCGAGTAGAAGGACGTGAAGGCCGCGACGTGGAAGAAGGGGAAGGTCGTCAGCGAGACGGGGGCGGCACCCTGCCCGGGGATCGTGCCGCGCCCGAGGGCGGAGGCGGCGGCGTAGTAGCGCGGGTTCATCGCGGCCCCGGCCTGCGCGAGGTGGGTGGCGACGGCCCCCTTGGGGCGGCCGGTGGTGCCGGAGGTGTACATGAGGGTGGCGTCGTGCTCGGGCAGCACGTCGACGAAGGGCGGGCCGAGGAGGGAGTCGGTGTCACGCACGTACGCCCGGAAGCCGTCGACGGCCTCCCCCTCGGGAGCCCCGTCACCTCCCTGGCCTCCCTGGCCTCCCTGGAAGACGATGCCGGGCACCCGGTGCGCGCGGGCCCAGCTCCGGACCCGGCCGACCCGCTCGCCGTCGACCAGCAGGACGCGGGGCCGGCAGTCGTCGAGGACGTACGCGAACTCCTCCTCGGTCCACCAGGCGTTGAGCGGCACGGCGACGAGGCCGGCGAGCTGGGCGGCCCAGAAGGCGATCTGCCACTCGGGGTGGTTGCGCATGGCGACGACGGCCCGGTCGCCGGGCCGCAGACCGTAGGTGTCGACGAGGAGACGCGCGAGCCCGCAGGCCGCGTCGAAGAACTCCCGGTAGCCGAGGACCCCGTCCTCGGAGTACAGGAACGGCCGGTCGCCGTAGGCCCAGGTGGCCTCCACGAACTCGCGGAGGGTCCGCGGCCCGTCCACGTACACGCCGTCCTCGACGGCGAACGGCGCTCCCGGCGCGGACAGCCGGGCGGCCACCGCGGCGGCGGCCGCGGTCACGGCGTCCCCGCCCGGCGCGGTCACGGCTCCCGCGCCCGGGAACCGGCCGGGGACCGGGACGGCCGCGACGTGTGCCGCCCCCGGCACCGGCGCACTCGCCGGCCGCGGCTCCCCCGCCGTCTCCGGTACGTGCCCCGCCGCTCCCACAGCGGACGGATCGGTGTGCGACGCGACCACGATCGTCGTTCCCTTCCCAGCGCCTGCTCGGTCCCGGTGGGCGGGACACCCGCCCTCCCGGACCATCGATTCCGGACTGCACACATAATGCGCGAGTGAGCGACCTTCCCGTCCCCCTGGCCCTGGAGCAGATACCTCCGGGCACTCGCGCCTGGCACGCGGCGGACGCCGAGCGCTGGCGTGCCGCCGGCCCCGGGCGTTGGGCAGAACCCCTGTGGCCCTTCCTCGCCCTGCTGGCGACGGCCGTCTGGTCCATCGCGGAGGCCCCCTACCCCGTCTGCACCACCGCCATCCCCTGCACCACGGACTGGCCGGGTGTGTCCCTCGCCACGATCCAGGTGCTCACCCTGGTACTGCTGCGCCGCCACCCGGCGCTCGCCCTCCCCGGCCTGGTGGTGTCCGTCGGCGGGCTGCTCCTCGAGGACGCCCCGGACGGTTCGCCGGGCCTGCTGGCCGCGTCGAGCGTGGCGCTGCTGCTGGCCGCCCTCTACGCCGCCGCCACCCTGATCCACCGCCTGGTCTGCGCGAGGCAGCAGCAGCTGGTGGCCCTGGAGGCCGCCGACGCGGCACGCGCCCCGCTGCCCGGACCCGCCGGGACGTTCCGCCGCGCCCGGGCCTCGTTCGCCCTGGCCTCCCTGCTGCTCGCGGTGTCGGTCTTCGCCGTCTGGCAGGGGGAACGAGACGCGTCCGCGTTCGACGAGCGGGTGGCACGGGCGACGCCGGCGACCGCACGCGTCACGGGAAGCGACGTCGACGGCGGCACGCTGACCGTCCGCTCGGAGGCGCTCGGCACGCGCACGGTCGAGGTGCTCTTCCCCGAGAACCACCCCATCGGCTCGCACCTGGACCTCCTCGTCGACGGCGACTGGATCCGGCCGGCCGCCGAGCCCTACGACACCTTCGGCTGGGAGCTCCTCCTGCTCGTGTCCTCCGTGCCCGGTCTGGCCTTCCTCACCGGCGGCCTGGTGGCGCGCGGCCGCGCGGCGCGGCTGCGCGCCGAGCCGGCGCCGGTCCTGCGGGTCCTGCTCGCCTCGCGGCGGAACGACGCCCGGACGTGGCTGCACGCGGCGGACGACAGGGCCGCCGAACGACCGCTGCTCTCCTTCCACACGCGGTACGTCTCCGAGGGGGGACACCCGGAGGACGGCTTCGACGACGCCGACCGCTCGGAGGACGAGGACGACGACTTCGACGAGGACGACTTCGACGAGGCGGGAGAGGCTCCGCGGCTGCGCGAGGCGGTGCTCTACGGCCTACCGCACGCCGGCGCCGAGCTGGTGTTCGTCTCCGCCCTGGAGGAGGGCGGGCCCCTGACGGAGTGCACCGCCTCCCCCGCGCGCCCGGCAGCGCCCCTGCCGCCCGACACGACCTCGCAGCGGCGCCCCACCGCGGACGTCGTCGCGGCGCTCCCCCTCACCCGGGAGCCCCTCGCGTGGTCGGCGGACACCGGCGCGCGGATCAAGGGGCTCGGCTTCCTCCTGATGGGGGTGTTCGGCCTCGGGATCGCGTTCGACGAGGGCCTCTCCTGGCGCTCGATCGTCACCGCCCTCGGGCTGCCCTTGTACGCCTCCATGGTCGCCACCGCCCTGAACTGGCGCGTCGTCGCGGACGACAAGGGCCTCTGGCTGTGCGGCGCCTGGCGCGTCCGGCACGTCCCGTGGGACGCGGTCAAGGCGGTCTCCCACGTCGACGACGCCATCCGGGTCGGCGTCCCGGACGACGAGCTGCGCCTGTACCCCACCGGCTGGTCCTGGCTCGACCGCCGCCTGGGCCGCCGCTCCACGGCCCGGTACGCGGCGGAGACCCTCCGCGTCCTCGTCCACCACCCCGAGCTCCGCCCCCGGACCTCGGCCACCCACCACGGCCTCCCCCTGGGCCCGTACCTCGTCGCCGCCGCCGTCCTCTGGGCGGGCACCGTGCTGTTCCTCCTCTGACACCGCCGAGGCGGCGCCTCCTCGTGCGGAGCCCGCCCGACCCGGACGCTCCGCGACGGGGAGGAAGCGGCCCGGGCACCGGATCGGGACCCGTCCCGGACGGCGTGCGGAATCCGGTGCGCCTCCTGTCGGACACTCGTGCGATCATGCGGCGAACTCCGCGACGAAGATCGCGACGACACCGCTCCTGGGGGGACCGGGAATGCCAAGACCGCCGGTTACTGCGCCGAGATCCGCGCCGTACACCGCTCTGCTCGCCGCACTCACGCTGGTGCTGTCCCTTTTGCTTCCGATCCTGCCGGTCGGTCCGGCCGGAACGGCACACGCCGAGGAACTGCCGGCCCTCGCCGACTGCGTGACCGTGCCGGTGAACGAGTACGGCACCGCGCCGACGGCCACGACGTCGGCCGAGACCTGCAAGGCGTTCACCGCGGCCACCACCGGCCCGTACGACGTGTTCGGCGTCGCGCCGGTGGAGGGACGACGCGCCCGCCTGGCGGTGTACGACGCTGCCGGTGCCGCCGTCTGCGCCCCCGAGGGCGCCTGCCGGCTGACAGCAGGCGGCACCTACCGGGTGATCACCGATCAGCCGACACTGATCCTCGACCGCTCGTCGACGCAGGGCTGCTCCCCGATGGCACCCGGCCGCCACACGGGTGCTCTCGAGGCACCCGGTGCGATCGACTGCCTCACGCTGTCCCTGCCCGCGGAAGCCCACGTGGAAGCCCTCACGCCGCTGAAATCGCCGCACACGGTGGAGGTCGTCGACGGAACGGGCACGAAGATCTGCGCGGCGGGCGGGCTGGCCGCCCGCACCTGCGAGCTGACCGGCCCCGCCCCGCACCGCGCGCTGGTGTCCACCACCGACGCCGTGGCGCCGACCGGCACCTACCACCTCGCGCTGCATCGCACGGACGTGCCCGACGAGTGCCAGGCCGTCCCCGCGGGCGACTTCACGTCGTCGACCCCCAAGGCGACCGTCGCCCTGGCGGCCGACGTCTTCTCGTACTGCTTCACGATTCCGGCGGACGACCACTCCGCCCACGAGTTCATCCGGCCCGAGGCCCTCGACGGCACGTGGATCAGCACGGGGCCCGCCACGGGCGAGCCCACCCGTTGGTCCCAGGCCGAGCACACGGTCCTGGACGCGGAAGGCGTGCGTGTCTGCGACACCGACTGCGCCCTCGCGCCGGGCACCGCCTACACGGTGCTCGTCCGTACCGCCCTCCGGGACAAGTTCTCCGTCGTGCGCCGCGACGTGACCGGCACCGCCCGGGGCTGCCCGGCGCAGTCCGCCGTCCCGGCGGGCGGTTCCTCCCAGAGCGGCCCGCTCGGCTTCTCGGGCACCGTCTCCTGCCGCCAGGTGACCACCGACGACGCCGGGGACGTGGTGTACCTCGACGCCACGGCACAGGCGACCGCGTACGACGGGTCGGGCCGAGGGACCCCGTGTGCCGGGGGGTGCACCGTCACCGGCGCGACGCGCTACCAGGTGGTCATGACCGCCCCCTACCGCCCGTCACCCACGTACCGGCTGGACGCGATGCGTATCGCCACACCGGCGGGCCCGGCGCCGCAGTGTGCGAGGGTGCTGAACCTACGCGACGGCTACGGACCGGTCACGGGGACGCTGGACGACGGGCACGTCGCCGACTGCGTCTCGTTGCCCACCGCCTCGAACGACGACCTCTGGGTATGGGTCAAGGACCCCGAGGGAACGGCGTACACGGCCGTCGCCTCGCTGTGGGACGCGGAGCTGAACGACACCTGCCGCTCCGAGCGGGGCGGCTCACGCTGCACGCTCGGCGGCGACTCCGGCACGACGGCACCTTCCCCGAGCATCCTGGTGCTGGGACGGAGCGCGACCCGGACCTCCTACCGGGCCGAGGTCGAATGCAACGCGTACACCACACGCCTCTGCGGCGGGGTGCCGGTGTCCGTCTCCTCCGTCTCCCCGACGTCCGCGCCGCGCGGCTCGCTCGCGACGCTCACCGTGCACGGCAGCGCTCTGAGCATCAAGGACACGGTGCAGCTGACCAAGGACGCCAGGACACTGACGGCCAAGCCGGTCGCAGTCTCTCCCGACGGCCGGTCCCTGACCGTGACCGTGGGCCTGAGCGTCGCCGTCCCCGGCGACTGGAACGTGCGCGTCGCCGCTTTCGGCAAGGTGTATCCCGCCGGCACGTTCACCGTGACGCCGGCCGTCTCGGGCCTCGGCAGCTACGTGCCGCTCCCTCCGACCCGCGTGATGGACACGCGCTACGGCATCAACACGCACCGGGCCAAGGTCGGCCCGGGTGAGACCGTCCCGCTGCTCGTCACCCAGGGCTACGTGCCGAACGGCGTCAGCGCGGTCGTGCTGAACGTCACGGCGACCGGTCCGAGCACCGCCGGCTTCGTCTCCGTCTATCCGGACGGCACGCCCCGGACATCGGCCTCCAACCTCAACTTCAAGGCGGGGCAGACCATCCCCAACCTGGTGGTCGTGCCGGTGATCAACGGCTACGTGAACTTCTACAACAAGGCGGGCTACGTCGACCTCGTCGCCGACGTGGCCGGCTACTACGTCACGGACGGCTCGGGAGCCACCTTCAAGCCGACGGCACCGACCCGGCTGATGGACACCCGAGACGGAACGGGCGTGGCCAAGGCGAAGGTGGGGGCTCAGGGGTCGGTCACCCTGAAGGTGACGGGCACCGGCGGGATTCCCAGCACCGACGTCAAGGCGGTCGTCCTCAACGTCACGGCGACGTCGGCCACCGCGGCGAGCTTCGTCTCCGTCCATCCCGGCGACCAGATCCGCTCGTCCGCGTCGAACCTGAACTTCAGCGCCGGACAGACGATCCCGAACCTCGTCGTCGTCCCGGTCGGGAAGGACGGTGACGTGACCTTCTACAACCACGCCGGATCGGTGGACCTGATCGCCGACCTGGCCGGTTACTTCACGATGGACGCGACCGGGTCCGGGTACCGGCCGCTGGCTCCGACACGGTTGATGGACACACGGGACGGGACCGGCGTGGCCAAGGCGAAGGTCGGAGCTCAGGAGACGGTCACCCTCGAAGTCGCCGGCAGGCCCGGCATCCCGGCCACCGGGGTCACGGCAGTGATCATGAACGTGACCGCCGTCGCGCCGACCGCGGGCAGCTTCGTCTCCGTGTTCCCCGACGGAGTGGCACGCTCCTCCGCGTCGAACCTGAACTTCACCGCCGGGACGACCATCCCCAACCTGGTCGTCGTACCCGTCGTGAACGGGAAGGTGAACTTCTACAACCACGCCGGGTCCGTGGACCTGCTCGCGGACGTCGCCGGGTACTACACCTCGTAGAACCGGTACGGGGCCGCGGCCGCCGCCCGGCGGCTGCGGTCCGGCCCCGGCGACGCCACCATCCGCTCCCGGTGGTGATCACCCCAGCGGATCACCACACGCGTCCGCTAGGCTGTCCCCGGTACCTCTCCTGGCTTTCCCGCAGGAGGGGCCGGGGACACGCGCCCCGCCCCACCTGACGCCAGGGACCAGGCACCACCGACGTGTAGTCGTCTTGGGTGGAGAATCCTCGCCGGAACCTCCACACGGATTTCCACACACCCCGCCTTCGTAGCTCAGGGGATAGAGCACCGCTCTCCTAAAGCGGGTGTCGCAGGTTCGAATCCTGCCGGGGGCACAGCAAGAAGGGCCGGCACACAGGGATCTTTCCCCGGTGCCGGCCCTTCCGCATGATCGCGACCGTGCCACCTACGTGCCAGGAGGCGGCGGATCGCTCGCCTCCCGGGCCTGGCGGGCCGCCCTGAGGGCTCCTGCCGACAGGCTGGTGGGGCGCCCGCTCCGCAGATGGGTGACGTCGGCGAGTTCGGAAAGCACCGGCACTCCTGGTGGGGCAGCATCAGGTGTCGGCGACGATCGCACGAGGTGAAAGGAATCCGTTGCTCAGCCAGGCAATGGGGGCCATGCTGCCGGCTGCGTTGGCGGTCGCGCTCAGTCCCTTCCCCCTGATCGCAATCGTCCTGATCCTTTCCGGCTCGCAGGGCCGCCGCAACGGCCTGCTGTTCGCGGCCGGGTGGATCACCGGCCTCAGCATCGCGGCGACGCTCGTCGCGGTGCTCTTCGGCGGGGCCGACGACCCTGACAGCACGTCGTCGGCGATCGCGGACTGGGGACGGGTACTGGCCGGAGCAGCCCTCATTGTGCTGGGGGGACGCAAGTGGTGGAATCGCCCGCGCGCCGGTGAGCAGGTGGAGGCACCCCGCTGGATGGCCCGGCTCGACGAAGCCACGGCCGGACGGGCGCTGCTCCTCGGGGCACTGTTGTCCGGCGCCAACCCCAAGAACCTCATGCTGACGGCGTCGGCCACCGCCTCGATCGTCGAGACCGGCGTCCACGACGTCGGCCTCGCCGCAGCAGTCGCAGTCTTCGTACTGATTGCCTCATGCACCGTGGTGGGGGCCGTCGGTGTTCATCTCGTCGGCGGACAGCGCGCCGCGTCGTTCCTGGACAGCGTCAGACAGTTCATGGTCGCCAACAGCACCGTGATCACCGTGATCGTGCTGCTCCTTCTGGGAGCGAGCGTCCTCGGCGACGGACTGTCCGGTCTCGGCCGCTGAGTCCCTGCGCGCCCGCCGTCGGAGTCCGGACAGCACCCACTGAGATCCCCGGCACCTTCAGGAGCGTCCAGAAATGCCGAGGAGACCAGACGATCCACTCCTCAGACAGTCGCCCGAGCCGTAGTGAGCACCCGCGGGACGGCCGAGGCCCTTCCGTGATTTGCCGTGAACATCCAGCTCCTCCCGACCGTCCTCCGTGCGACGGCGCCGACATGCAAGGATGCGCACCGTACTGGTGATGATCTTGCAGGGGGCTTCCACACCTATGACCATTCGTTCCGCCCGTATACCGTGCCGCAGCGCGTCGAAGGTCGCGCGGCCCGGCGGCGAAGAGCACTCGACATGTCGCTGACTCGCCGCACCGTCCTGACCGCCGCTGCGGCCGCGGCCGCCGCTCCCGCCCTCGCCCCCGCGGGGGCCGAGACGGCGACCGGCCCCGGGGTCGCCCTCGCGGCCGAGCCCGTCGCCGAGAGCCTGCCGACGGCCGGAGCGGACGCGCAGCACAGGTTCGATCTGCGAGCCGAGCCCGTCGACCTGTTCGGCAAGGAGATCCGGCTCACCCAGGGCAGGGTGCACCAGCAGGTCGCTTTCGATCCGGTGACCGGCCTGGCCTACGTGACGCAGGTCATCAGTGACGGCCGCCAACTCACCGACGAGCCCGCTCCGGTGCCCGGCAGCGAGCGCGATCGCCGGGGCGATCTCTGCGTCAACGAGGTCACTCCCGACGGCACCGTCCGCGCCGTCATGTACCTGAGGAGCGTCGGCCACGGCGGCGGACTCGGCGTCGAGCACGTCGACGGCCGCCCCTGGCTGTGGCTGGAGACCGACGCGGACCCCGTCACCAGCGGCTTCGCCCACGGCAAGCGCATCGGCCGTGTCGCGTTCACTCCCGACGCCGTCGTCGACGCGGGAAGCAGCCTGATCGAGGTGTTCGACCCCGTCCCGGAGCACTCCGCCGTCACCCCGTCCCTGGACGTCGTCCACGGCCGGATAGGGGTGCGGACCGGGACGTCCGGCGCCGGGGAGTACCGCGTCTACGACCTCGACGCCTTCAGGCGCCGCGTCTTCACCCCGCTGTACCGCTTCCCGGCCCTCTACCGCACCCAGTCCTGGTGTCTGTACGGGGACCTCGTCCATCAGAACGAGGGCGCCGCCTACGGCGTCGACAACCCGCGTCCCGGCAACTCCTGGTGGAACGTCTACGACGTCACCACCGGCCGGATGATCGAGCGTCGCTTCAACGCCACCGCTCTCGATCTCTCCCACCGCGAGACCGAATCCCTCACCGTCCGCCAGACGCCCGACGGGCCACAGCTCGTCTTCGGCTTCGCCACCCAAGAACCAGGACCGCGCCGCATGGCTCTCTACGGCATCACCAGCACCACCGACGGCACCGGCGACCACGTGCCGTGGACCAACCTGGACTACGACTCCACCCTCTACACCCCCAACTCCGGCAACTACGTTCCTCAGTACCGCCAGCTGGGCAACCGCATCGACCTCCACCTCCGGCTGTCCCGCGCCGACGGCACCCCGTGGACCAACGGCGAGAAGATCCTGACCCTCCCGCCGCACATCCGCCCCAACCGCACCCAGGGCATGGTCGGCCAAGTCAGCGGCGCCGGGGTCTCCGACTCCCTCACCGCCCGCTGGGAGGTCCTCACCGACGGCTCGCTGGTCCTC
This sequence comes from Streptomyces sp. NPDC048338, assembly GCF_043201055.1. Lineage (NCBI taxonomy): Bacteria > Bacillati > Actinomycetota > Actinomycetes > Kitasatosporales > Streptomycetaceae > Streptomyces > Streptomyces sp. NPDC048338. Next base: position 150,531 of record NZ_JBICYQ010000010.1, on the reverse strand, counting down.
TTCGACCAGCGCAAGCTCACCGGCTGGATCGGGCTCGACGCCGGATTCTTCACCAGCTGAACCCACACGGGGGCCCACACCGAGGCGCAGCAACTCGGCCGGACCGAGGCCGACTTGGCGGAGAAGGACGACCCGGCCGACGCCCGGCGTTCTGCCCGGGGAACGGGGCCGCTCGCGACCGCACGGGTAACATCGGTGGCTCCAGTGGGCCGGGCGTGGGGACGGGACATGGTCGCGAGGTACGTCGTCTCGCCGCACGGCGGTCGTCGCGCCTACCCTGACATCACGTCCGCGCTGGCGGCCGCGGCCGGACGCGGCCGCGCGGCGCTGATCGAGATCGCGCCCGGTCGCTACGAGGAGGCGCTCACCGTTCGGGGCGACGTCCGGTTGGCCGCGCTCGGCGATCCGGGCTCCGTGGTGGTGAGCCCGCCGCGCGGTGCCGTCCTCGACACCCTCGGGTCGGTTCGTGTGCACGGCCTCGTGCTGATCGGCCGCGACGCCGACGTCGTCGGCTGCCATGCGGGAACGCTCACGCTCGAACGCGCGGACATCCGGGCGTACAACGGCGTCAGCGTGCACGCGAGGCCGAACACCTCCGTAACGCTGAGGGACAGCGTGATCCTGCACGGCAGAGCCCTCTTCAGCGGGTCCGACGGGCTCGTCGAACGGTGCCGGTTCACCGACGCCACCGACAACGCGGTCGCCGTGATCGAAGGCGCTCGCGTCGCGGTACGGGACAGCTGGATCGGGGGAAGCATGATCCACGGCGTGCGGGTCAGCGGTGCACGGGCCCAGGTCACCGGGTGCAGGCTGACGGGCACCGGAAAGGCGGCCGTCATGGCCGACTCCCAGGCGGAGCTCATCGTCACCGGCTGCGCGATCGACGCCGTGCACACGGAAGCGATCATGTTCATCGAGCAGTCCCGGGGCTCCGTGGACGGTACGCGCGTCACCGATGCGCAACACGGGATCGCGGTGGCGAGTGGTGCCGACCCGGTGGTGCGGAACTGCGTGTTCACCGACTGCCGCGACACCGGCATCAACGTCCAGACGTCGGGGCGTGGCAGGTTCGAGGACTGCGAGGTCCACGCCGCGGGCAACGTCGGGGTCTTCTCGACCAAGGGCGGGGCTCCTGAGGTCCACGGCTGTCGCATCTCGGGAGGCAACGTCGGCATCGCCGTCACGGATGCCGCCAGAGGCCGCTTCACCCGGGTCGAGATCGGTGACCTGACGAGCGTCGCACTGCGGGTCTGGGACGAGGCCCGGGCCCTGTTCGAACACGTCCGGGTGGAGCGCTGCCCGTCGGGACTGGAGACCCGAGGCAACGGAGGCACCACGGCCGATGTCACCGACGCCGAGTTCCATGACTTCGGCATGTCCGCGGTGGAGGTCCTCGGCCAGTCCCGGGTCACGCTCAAGGGCGTGGTGGCGAAGCGCGGGCCGCTGGGCTTCGGCGTGGGCGAGGACGCTCAGCTGTTCGCGTACGACTGCCGGGTCGAAGCGGTGAGCTCCGGCGGGGTCGTCGGATTCGGCAAGGGGAGGCTCGTCGCGAAGAACCTCACCGTGACCGGCTCGGAGGCGTTCGGCCTCTACGGGACGGGTTCCGCCCGCCTGGACGTCGTGAACGGCGAGTTCGCCGACTGCGCGGCCGGAGGTGCGTACTTCGACGGCACGTGCGGCGGCAGGATGGTGGACTGTTCCGTGACCGGGACACAGGGTGTTGCCGTGCAGAACAACGGTCGCGTCGACCTCGTCGCGCTCCGCACGTCGCTGCCGGTCGTCGAGCAGATCCCACAGTCCGCCGAAAGTCCGCCGACCATCGTCAACCACTACGAAGGTCCGGTCTTCAACGCACCGGTCCACGGCGCTCAGCTGGCGTGGAACAACATCCACGCCAACCAGCAGCAGACGAATGAGGACGGTTCCCACACATGAACGACCCGCAGCACGGCGACCACCACGACGGGCCGGTGTTCAACGGCGCGGTCTCCGGCGCCCAGTTCGCCTGGAACAACGACACCGTCACCCAGAACCAGCAGAACAACGGCGCTGTGGCCCCGGGCTTCGAGGCGCTCGCCACGTTGGTCACCACCTTGCTCCGAGAGCTGCCCCAGGCCGGCCTCGCCGATCCGGACCGCGAGGACGCCGAGTCCGCTGCCAGGGAAGTGCTGGCGACGATCTCCGGGCCGGACGCCCCCGAGAGCGGCCGGCTCCGCCGCGCGCTCACCATGCTGAGAGGAGCGCTGGCCCCGGTCGCGACCGGGGTGGTGGCCGGTACGGCGGTGGGGGCGCAGGAGTGGGCACGGACGGCGATCGAGGGTCTGACCGGCATCCTCTGATCAGCGACTGTCGACGGCCGCGACCGGCCGGGTGTTCTCCTCCAGGGCGATCAGGTCCCCGATGGTCTGTCGGCGGCGGATCAGACGGAGCGTGTCGTCCTCCGCGAGCACCTCCGGGGCCAGGGGGCGGGAGTTGTAGGTGGAGGACATGCTCGCGCCGTAGGCGCCCGTGTCGTGGAAGACCGCGAGGTCGCCGATCGTCACCGGCGGGAGGGGGATCGGTTCCACCGTGCCGTCGGCCGCCTGGGTGAAGACGTCGCCCGATTCGCACAGCGGGCCGGCCAGCAGGGTGTCCGTGGGCGTGCCCTCGCGCGGGGCGCCGTCAGGGGACAGGACCGATACGCGGTGGCTGCTGCCGTACAGGGCCGGCCGCATCAGGTCGTTGAAGCCCGCGTCGACCAGGACGAAGCGGTTGGGGCCCATCCGCTTCTCGGCCCGGACCTCGCAGACCAGCGAGCCGGAGTCCGCCGTCAGGTAGCGGCCCGGCTCGATCTCCAGCTGGACGGCGTGGCCGAGGTCCGACTCCAGTTCCTTCCGGGTCGCGTCCCAGACCCGGAAGTAGCGGTCCACGTCGACCTCGGGCGCACCCGGCCCGTACGGGACGGACAGGCCGCCGCCCGCCGAGAGGGCCCGGAGGTCGCGGCCGGCGAGGCGCGCCTGCTTCAGCATGGCCTCGCAGACGCTCTCCAGGTGGGAGTAGTCGACGCCGGAACCGATGTGCATGTGGAGGCCGACCAGGTCGAGGCCGTACGCGTCGACCAGACGCAGGCTCTCGCGGAGGTCCTCGTGCCAGATGCCGTGCTTGCTGTGCGGGCCGCCGGTGTTGGTCTTGTTGCTGTGCCCGTGCCCGAAGCCCGGATTGATCCGGATCCAGACCGGATGTCCCGGTGAGACCCGGCCGAGCTGTTCGAGCATGTCCGGCGAGCCGGCGTTGACCGGCACCCGCAGCTCGGTGACGCGTCGCAGGGTCGCACGGTCGAGCAGGTCGGCGGTGAAGACGACGGGCGAGGGATCGCCGCCCGGGCGGTAGCCGGCCGCGAGGGCGCGTTCGAGCTCCCCCAGGGAGACCGAGTCGACGCAGACGCCCTCCTCCCGCATGAGGCGCAGAAGGTGGATGTTGGAGTTGGCCTTCTGGGCGTAGCGGATCACGTCGAACCGCGACAGCCGTGCGATCCGGCGGCGGACGGCGGCCGCGTCGTAGACCCAGACGGGGGTGCCGAACTCGGCCGCGGCGCGGGCCAGCAGCTCAGACATCGGCGGCCGCCTGGAAGACACAGCCGGCGTACGCCTGGTTGCCGTACGAGATGACGTCGGCCCGGTCGGCGGGCAGCGCGCGCAGGAAGGCGCCGGCGTACGCGCGTCCGATGAGGAACGCGCCCCAGTTGACGACCCAGGGGGCGGGCTCCCCGGTCGCCGGATCGTGGCACATCTCGGGCTGCGGGCGTACGAGTTCCTGGACGATGTAGCGTCCCCGCGCCGCCTGGGAGAGCGCGTCGGTCCACTCCTCGTCGGTGACGCCGCGGCCGAGGACGGTGCCGACGCCGCCCAGGCCGTGCGAGGGCTTCAGGACGAGATCGCGGCGGTTGCGCACACAGTGGGCGATCAGGTCGGTCTCCTCGCCGCGGATCCGGGTGGTGCCGGGCCGCAGCGGATGGCTCCACGGCAGGAAGCGTTCGACCAGTTCGCGTTCGGCGTGGTCGTAGGTGGCCAGGCAGCGGTCCTCCCAGAGCATGGACAGGGCGCGCTTGTTTCCGTGCGGCGACGTCCGCAGCGGGGAGAGTACGGGGACGCCGCAGCGGGCGAAGGCGTCCAGGAGTTCTTCGGCGCGCCGGAGCGAGCCGGCGTCGGCGGTCAGTTCGCCGAGTGTGAAGAAGCGGTGCACCAGGTCGACGGGGAGGCCGTCGACGGTGATCGTGCCGTTCGTCTCGCGCACCTGGTCGGTGTGGCAGGCGACGGCCTCGATGCCGTAACGGGCCAGGAGCCGTGCCACCGCGCGGAGTTCGGGCTCCGTCGTGGCGTATCCGGCGGGCCAGTCCATGACGGCGATCCGGGGTGCGGCGGCGCGGCGTCCGGAGGCCGCGGCGGTCTCGGTGAGGAGCCGGGCGAGGTGGCCGAGGGTGTCCGGGAAGTCGAGACGTTCCGCTTCCGCGAACGCGGCCAGCGTGGGGTCGCCGAGCAGCAGGTGGTTGAGTTCCGGGGTCTCCAGGCCGCCGAGCGCGCTGCTGAGGTTGAACTCCAGCAGCCGGAAGCCGGAGCCGTCGTGGTACAGGTCGGCGCGGCCGATCCGGGCGGGCTCCTGGCCGGGGACGCGCAGGGCGAGCGCCGCCTGTTCGGGGCGCAGGCCCACGGCGGCGGCGAAGGCGTGCGCGTCGCCGCCGAAGAGCCGGTCGGGGAGCGAGAACAGCAGGTCCATCGTGCCGTTCAGGTCATGTTCGAGGCGGGTGACCTCGTCCGCCTCCAGGAAGACCGGACGGGTCAGGAAGCGGTCCTCCAGACCGTCGTGCACGGCGGCCAGCCGGTCCTGGTCGGGTGCGTCGGGCCAGACCGCGCGGGTGCCGGCCGGGGAGGCGAGGTAGCGCGCGGTGAGGGCGTTCCGGACCACGGGATCGGGGGGCGCGGGAGCCGGGGCCGCGGTCCGCCCGGGGGCCGGGGAGTCCGTCGCGGTGGAGGACGGGGGGACCGCGGTCGCGGCGGAGGGCAGGGGGTGGCCTGCGGGCCGGGCGTCGGTCGGCGCGCCGGTGGGCGAGGGCGTCGTGGTCATCGGGTCGCTCGGCTTTCGGGGACGTGCGGATGGGCGGGCACCGGCTCGGTGCGGACGGAGACCAGGGCGAGGGCTCCGCGGGCGCGGTCGAGGGCGTCGTCGGCCGTGGCGGCCACCGCGGTCACCGAGCCGCAACGGTCGTCGGAGCCGCGCAGCTCGGTGACCGTGTCGCCCGGCCGTGTGCCCGGGAGGGCCGCCACCACGCCGGGCCGGCCGGCGGCCTCCTCCCAGCCGGACACCGCGGTGGCGAGGCCGGGGGCGGCGGTCAGGAACCAGGTGGCCGCGGCGCCGGCGCGCTCGCCGGCGGCCTCGGGCAGCGGGGCTCCGGCGATCTGGGCGGCCAGGAGGTCGCGGATGTCGAGTCCGGTCACGTGCCGGACGAGGTCGACGATGCCGTCGCCGCCCGGCCGGTTGTGCGACTCGACGATGCGGGGGCCGCGGGGGGTCAGGATGACCTCGGTGTGGGCGGGACCTTCGGTGAGCCCGACGGCGTCGAGGAAGCGCCGGGTGGCCCCTTCCAGCGCGGCACGGTCGCCGGCTCCGACGCGCGCCGGTACGACGTGCCCGATCTCGACGGCGTTGTCGCCGGTGAACTTCTCCGTGACGGCGAGGAGCCGGTGGTGGCCGCCGTGGGTGAACGTCTCGACGCTGAACTCCGGTCCGGCCAGGAACTCCTCGGCGAGGAGCACGCCCGGCCGTGCCGCGACGCGGTGGCGCGCGGCGGCCACGTCCTCGGCATCGCGGAGGACGGCGATTCCCTCGCTGCCCGAGCCGTCGCGCGGCTTGAGGACGACGGGCAGACCGACCCGCGCCACGAACGCGTCGACGTCGTCCGGCGTGTCCATCACCCGCGCGCGGACCGCGCTCTCGTCCTGCTCCGGGTCGAAGGCCTCCCGCATGGCGGACTTGTCCTTGAGCATCAGGACGGTGTCCAGCGGGTTGCCCTCCAGCCCCAGGGCGTGGGTGATCCGGGCCGCCGCGGTCAGGAACCTCTCGCGTACGGTCACCACGCGGGCGAACGGCACCTGCCGGTGCAGGGCCACGGCCCGGCGCACCCAGGTGTCCTCGTCGCCGGTCAGCAGCAGTGCCTCGTCGCAGGAGTCGTGGTGCGACGGGGTGAACTCGGCGGGCGCCCCGCCGTAGACGACGTGGAGGCCGTGGTCGCGCAGGGCCTTCGGCAGCCGGGTGCCACCGCCCAGGACCAGCACGGCCGGTGCGGTGGGCGTGGGGGCGAGGGCGGTCATCGTGACTCCTGGAGGGGAAGTCCCGCGGTGGGGACGGGCGTACGGTCGGGACCGGCGCCGCTCGCGGCCGGGGCGGCGACGGGCGCGGCGGCGGCCGGGGCGGCGACGACCTGCGGGGCGTCGGTGAGCGCGGCCGCCTCCGCCGGAGCGGCGCGTTCGGCCCAGCGGGTCGCCACGGGCACCGCCCAGGCGGCCGCGGCGACGACGAGGCCGAGCAGGAACCAGCCGGTGGCGGGCCGCCGGTCGGAGCCTTCGGCCAGGCACACGGTGGTGACCACCACGGGCGCCAGCGCCGCGGTGGCCCCGCGGCCCAGGGAGAAGAAGCCCTGGTACTCGCCGTGCGATCCGGCCGGGGCCAGTTCGTAGCTGAGCCCGTAGCTGCCCGCCGAGTGCCACAGCTCGCCGGCCGTGTGGCACACCATGCCCACCACGAGCAGCCCGACGGCGACGGCGGGCGAACCGGCGAACGCGGCGCCGGCGATCACGGCCCACCCGGCCCACAGCACCCAGCCCGAGCGGCGCACCGCGCCGGCGGCGGTGGCCGCGGTGCCGGTGCCCCGGGAGAACGGCACCTGCAGCAGGACCACCAGGACGGTGTTCGCCAGGATCACCGCGGAGATGCTCCACTGCGGGGCGTCGCTGTGCCCGGCGATCCACAGCGGCAGGGCGAGGGACAGCACGTCGTAGTGGATGCTGGTGAGCCCGCACAGCAGGGTGACCAGGGTGTAGGGGCGGTTGCGCAGGACGGCGCGGCGCGGTGGGGCGTCGGGGCCGCGGCCGGCGGGAGGGACGGCCGGCACCCGGAGCAGCGGCAGGGCGGCGCCGACGTAGGTGGCGGCGTTGACGAACACGACGGCGAGGTAGGCGGCCCGGGTGTCGGCCGCGAGGGCCAGCGCGGCGAGCGCCGTGCCGATGCTCAGACCGGCGTTGGTCACCGACTTGAGCAGGGCCCGCAGCCGTACCCGGGCCTCGCCCTCGCCCATGGCTCCGATGACGGCGCCGCGGGCGGCGCTGCCGCCGCGTTCGGCGAGCGCGGCGACCGTGGAGACCAGGACGAACGTCCACAGCGAGTGGACCAGCGCGAAGGAGGCCGTCGCCGCCGCCTGGCCGAGCAGCGCGACCGCGTACGTGCCGCGGGCGCCGACCCGGTCCGCCAGGCGTCCGATGGGCACCGCGGCCGCCAGCCCGGTCAGCCCGGCGACGGCGAGGCCCAGACCGACCTGGGTGGGGGCGAGCCCCACCGAGCGGGTGAAGAACAGCGCGCTCACGGGCAGGAAGAGCCCGCTGCCGGTCTGGCCGACGAAGGTGGACAGGGCGAGGGCCCGGGGTGCCCCCGCGGCCGGGATCAGGGCCCGTATCCGGCCGGCTCGCGTGGTGCTCCCGTCAGGCACGGCCGGCCTCGTCCGCTTCCAGCTCCGCGATCGCGTCCAGGACGAGTTCCGCGTGACGCTCGGGCTCGGGTACGGGGTGCAGCAGGGCCCGCACCTCACCCGCGGCGTCGAGGACCACCGCGGCACGGGCGAACAGCGTTCGGCCGCCGGCCGTCACCTCGGGCACGCCCAGGGCCCTCCCGAGGGCCAGTTCCCCGTCGCCGACGAGCGGATAGCCCAGGGCGCGGGAGGCGGCGAACTCGGCCAGCCGGCCCGGGGCGTGGGCGCTGACGCCGAGTACCCGTACTCCGGCGCGGGCGAACCGGGCGGCGTCGTCGCGCACGGAGCACAGACCGGTCGTGCAGCCCGCCAGCTCCGGAATGATCTCGCCGATGCCCGGCTCGGTGATGAAGAACAGCGCGGTCCAGCGGTGCTCGGGGGACGGGACGTCGAGCGGGCCCTCGGTGCTGTCGACGGTGATGTGCATGGGAGTTCCTTGCTGCCTCGGGGCGGACGGACGGGTGGCGCGGGCGGACGGCCGGGGTGGACCGGCCGCACGGCGGGGCGCTCAGACGGTCTGGGCGTACCGGCCGATCTCCCAGGGGGTGACGATCCGGTGCCACGCGGCCCAGTCGGAACGGGAGTTGCGGACGACGGCGCCGGCGGCGAGCTCGCCCAGGGCGCCGTGGACGACGGCGTCCTGCTCCAGGGCCCGGAGTGCCGACGGGAGGTCCGTGGGCAGTTCGGCGATGCCCCGGGTGGCGAGGTCGCCGGCGGCCAGCGCGTCCGCCGCCTCCTCGCACGCCTCCGGCAGCTTCAGGGCGCGGTCCTGGCCGTCGGCGAACGCGGCGAGCACGCCGGCGAACAGCAGGTGCGGGTGGGCCGCGGGGTCGGGGCTGCGCATCTCCAGGCGCAGCGAGCGCGGTGCCGCGGTGTCGCCGGCGACCTTGAACGCGGTGGATCGGTTGTGCCGCGCCCAACTGGCGTGCACCGGGGTGCCGGAGGCGGGGACCAGCCGCTTGTACGAGTTGACGGTCGGGTTGCCCAGGGCGGTGAGGGCGGGCGCGTGGTCGAGGACGCCGGCGAGCGAGTGGCGGAAGAGCTCGGACATGCCGTGCGGGTCCGCCGCGTCGTGGAACAGCGGCCCGGTGCCGGTGGCCGCGCCGGTGCCGTCGAGGGAGACGTGGACGTGCAGGGCGTTGCCGTAGAGGTGGGCCAGCGGCTTGGGCATGAAGACGGCCGACATGTTGCGGCGGCGGGCCATGACCCGGGCGGTGTGCTTGAGGAGCAGGAGCCGGTCCGCCGTGGCCAGCGCGTCGCCGTGCCGGAAGACGAGCTCCCGCTGCCCGGAGCACACCTCGTGGTGGTGGCCGTCGACGGTGAGGCCCATGAGCTCCAGCGCCTCGGCGATGTCCCGGCAGACCTCGTCGGCCTGCTCGTCGACGCTCAGGTCCCAGTAGCCCGCGCCGTCGGCCGGGTGGCCGGCGGCGCCGGTGCCGGTGTCGGTGTCGCGCAGCAGGTAGAACTCGGCCTCGACGCCGAAGACGGGGCGCTGCCCGCGCGCCTCGGACGCCTCGACGGCCCGGCGCAGGACGGCCCGCGGGTCGGCGGCGAAGGGCCGGCCCGCGGAGTCGAGGACGTCGCAGAAGACCATGCCGACCGTGCGCCCGGAGGGGGTGCTCCAGGGCCGGTGGACGAAGGTGGACGGGTCGGGCATCAGGCGCAGGTCGCTGTGCTCGGGGTCGCCGTATCCGAGGAGTACGGCTCCGTCCAGGGTCCAGCCGCCGTCGCGCACCTCGGCCCAGCGGGCCGAGGGCACTTCCAGCGTCTTGAGACGTCCCGCGACGTCGGTGAAGAGCAGCTGGACGAAGTCGACGTCCTCGGCCTGCTCGTTCGGCGGGGTGCTTCGGCTCATCGGTGCAGGGCTCCTTGGTCGGCGAGGGAGGCGGCGGCCGGGACACCGGCTTCGTGGGCCGCTGCGGGCGAGCCGTTCTCCGTGCGGGCGAACGGCACGTACGCCGAGAGCACCCGGTCCGAGAGCAGCCCGAGGGAGCTGAGGTTGGGGAATCCGGGGCCTTGGGCGAAGGCGGCGAGGTTGGGCAGATGGAGCGGCGCGGGCAGGCCGTCGACCGCGAGGGTGGTGCCGATGGCGCGCTCGACGCCGCGAAGGCTGGCGGCACCGCCGAGCGCGGATCGCAGGGCCTCGTCGGCACGGGGGCCGAGGATGTCGGTGAACCACAGCGGGTCGCCCCCGGTGGCGTCGACGACGAGGTCGGCGTGCAGGGTCCGCTGCCGCCCGCCGTAGGAGACGTCCACCGATACCGGCCCGGTGCCGGACGGGCGCGTGCCGACGACCCGGCCGGGTTCCCAGGAGACCTCGGCGGACTCGGCGAGGTCGTTCTGGACGTCCTGCGAGAAGACGGCGCGGTCGGTGCGCCGGATGAACTCCAGCCGGTCCGCCTCGGTGAGATCGGTCCAGCTGGTGGGGTCGCTGTAGTAGCGGTTCTCGAAGGGGCTCTCGCCGCGGCTGTAGAGGGTGGCCCGGGGGGTGACGACGGTGACCCTGCGGTCGTGGCCGAGGGCGAGTTCGCGGACGATCGAGCCGGCCGTCTCGCCGGCCCCGATCACGACGACGTGCTGGGCCCAGACGGGCAGTTCGCGGGTGGCGAGCCGCCAGAAGTCGCCGGTGTCCAGGACGCGGGTGCCGTCGGCGGTCACGACGCCGGCGGTCGGGCCGGGGCCGGAGACCACCAGGCCGCAGCCGCGGACGACGGTGTCCGAGCCGCCGTCCTCGACGGTCAGCTCCCAGCCGCCGCCGTCGAGTTCGGCCCGCCGCACCTCACCGGTGACGGTGCGCAGGTCCGCCCGGCGGGCGGCCCACTCCAGGTAGGCCGCCCATTCCCGGTGGCTGGGCTGCGGGCGGCCGCGGTCGATCCAGCGGGCGTAGGTGCCGAGGTCGAGGAGGTGGCCGGTCCAGCCGAACCCGGTCATCCGCTGCGCGAGTTCGGCGACGAGCGGGTCGCCGGAGTCTCCCCAGGTGGTGCAGTCGTACGGGAAGCCGAGATCCTTCTCGGGGAGGGTGCCGAGCCGCTGGCGGCCGTTGGTCCAGCCCCGGCCTTCGCGCCAGTTGGCGGCGGTGCAGTCGCGCTCGACGGCGACGACCTCGGGGACGTCGAAGCCGGCGGCGCGCAGTACACGGGACTTCACGGCGAGGGCGATGGCCTTGGGGCCGGCGCCGATCACGAGCAGCGGGGCGCCGTCGTGTCCGCCGGTGGCCCAGGAACCGGCCGTGGCGGCCGGGAACAGCGTGGAAGTGTGCGACATGGTTGCTCCCGCTCAGAGGAAGCGGGCGGGATCGAAGGCGGCGGGGATGCCGGAGCCCCGGCCGCCGCGGATCCGCTCCGCGAGTTGTTCGGGCATGACCTGCGCGTACGGCATGCCGTGGCCGTTGAAGGCGGCCATCACCCAGAGGCCTTCGGCGCCCGGCCAGGCGCCGACCAGCGGGCAGCGGTCGGGGGTGAAGGCCATGACCCCGCTCCACGCCCTGACCACGGGGACGCCGGCGGCCTCCGGCAGGAGCGTGGGAAGCGCCTCGGCCAGCCGCTCGGCGAGGTCGGGGGCGAAGTCGGGGGTGTTGCTGCCCTCCGGCACCTCGATGCCCTCGTCGCGGCCCGGGACCGTGTTGCGCAGGCCGCCGATCAGCAGCGAGCCGTCGGGGGTCTGGCCGCCGTACATGAGGCCGCGGTCGAGTCCCCACTGCGGGATGCGGAAGGGCACCGGCGCGGTCTGCACCAGCTGCCCTCGCACGGGGGTGATGACCGGCGCGAGCTCCGGAAGGAGTCGGGGCGTCCAGGCGTTGAGGGCGACGACCACCTGGTCGGCGATCACCGTGCCCGCGTCGGTGGTGACGAGCCAGCCGCCGTCGGTGCCGTACGGCTCCACGGAGGCGACGGTGACACCGCAGGCGAAGTCGGCGCCGCCGCGGGCGGCGGCCTCCGCCATGCCGCGGACGTAGGCGACCGAGTGGACCGCGTCCTGGTCGGGCCGGTACAGGCCGCCGAGGACGGTGTCGGGCAGGTCGGTGCCGAACGCCTCGCGCGCTCCGGGCAGATCGAGCCAGGTGGCCTCGATGCCGTCGGCCCGCAGGGCTTCGGCGGTCCGCTTGAGTTCGAGGGCCTCGTCCTCCTCGACGGCGAGGTCGAGTTTGGCCGTGGGGAACCGGCTGGCCGCGATGCCCTCCCGCTCGGTCACCTCGCGCACCAGGTCGCGGTTGACCAGGGTGGCGCGGTAGATGGCCAGTGCCTCGGCGTGGCCGTACCGGTCGACGGCGACGGCGTGCTGGGCGTTGCCGCCCTGGATGAGACGGCCGGCGTTGCGGCCGGACGAGCCCATGGCCGGGGCGGGGTTGCGCTCGATCACCAGGGGGCGCAGGCCCGCCCGGGTGAGCCAGTAGGCGAGGGTCGAGCCCATCACGCCGGCGCCGAGCACGCAGACTCCGGCGCGCTCCGGCAGGGCCGAACCGCCGCGGGCCCAGGCGGGGCCCGTGGCGAGCCAGTAGGAGTCGGGGGATCGCATGGGGGTCCTTGTCGGCATGGTGGCGTAGGTCGTGGGGGTGCCGGTCATCAGGTCCAGCACTCCGCGCTCGGCAGGCGGCGGGCGGGCTGTTCGCCCTCGGCGGCCGGAGACGTGACGACGGAGACGAGCGCGGCGACGGACTCGGCCCGGGCGACCGCGGTCGCGGTGTCCTCGCCGGCCGTGACGACGTAGCCGAGGCGGTGCAGGTTGCTGGTGACGGATTCGACGACGTCGCCGGGCCGGGTCAGCAGGACCAGCCGTTCACGTGCGGGGTCGAGCCGGGCGGCCGCCTCCGCGACGCCGTCGACGCGGCGGACGACTCCGGGCTCGCCGGTCAGGAAGCGGATCGCCGCGCCGCCGGAGGGAGTCCGGCCGGACGCTTCGAGGGCGTCGAGGTCGACGGGCAGGCCGAGGGCCAGGTCCGCGGCGATGCCGTAGACGTCCACGCCCGTGGTGAGGCGGACGAGGTCGGCGATGCAGTCGCCCGCCGGCCGCGGGTTGACCTCGATGATCCGGGGTCCGTCGGCGGTCAGGATCATCTCGGTGTGCGCGATGCCGTGGTCGTAGCCGACGGCCTTGAGCGCGGCGCCGGCGACGTCACGGACCTCGGCGTCCAGGGCCGCCGGCAGGCGGGCCGGTGACGCCTGGCCCAGCTCCACGAACGACGTGCCGCGGGTGCTCAGCTTCTCGGTGCAGGCGAGGACGACCGTGCGGCCGTCGACGGTGACGGTCTCGACGCTGATCTCGTCGCCGATCAGCTCCTCCTCGGCGAGGAGGCTGCCGGTCCTGGTGAAGCGCGCCGCCGTCTCCCAGGCCGCGTCGAGTTCCGCCGGGCCGTCGGCGCGGACGACTCCCCGTCCGGCCGAGGAGTCGGCGGGCTTGAGGATGAGGGGGTAGGACAGTCCCCCGACCGCCCCTTGCCGGTCGTCGGGGGCGGTGTCCGCCCGCAGGACCCGGAACCGCGGCCCCGGCACGCCGGATTCGGCGAAGCGCTCGCGCGCCCAGGTCTTGTCGGTGAGCGACTGCAGGGTCCGCGGCGAGCAGCCGGGCAGTCCGAACTCCTCGGCGAGCCGGGCCACCAGGGGGAGCGTCGAGTCGAGGAAGCCGATGACGCCCTTGGGGCCGGGCGCCGCGGCCAGTGCCGCGCGGCAGGCCTCGTACACCTCGTCGGCGGGGCGCTCGGGAGAGAGGGGGATCTGACGGTCGGCCAGCCGGAGGTAGGCGGCGGTGGCGCTCTCGGCCACCGCCAGCTCGATGTCCGGACGGGCGGTCCACGAGGTCAGTGCCTGCTCGCGCAGGCAGCCCACGCGGACCAGCAGGAGGAGGGCCTTCGCGTCCATTGCGTCTTCTTTCGTTCGGGGAGAGGTGAGGCCGGCGTCCGTGGACACCGGCCCCGGGTACCGGAGGGGAGGTCAGCCCCAGCCGGTGTCCCCGGCGGCGGCGCTGAGCGGCACCGTCCGGCCCTCGTGCGCCCCGGTGGCCGCGAGCTCGGCCGTGGACAGAGCGGCGGTCACGGCGACCGCGGCGGTGAGCACGAGCATCCAGCGCTTGATCTTGTTCATCTGGTCTTCCACCCCGTTTTGTTCTCAGAAGTACCTGCCGGTCCGGCACGTGGCCCGTGCCCTCCGGCGCACTTCGATCATCACGCTGTCCTGATAGCGGACACCACAGCCGTCAGGGATCATGAAGATGCAATGGCAGAACATGAAGGCAGAACAAATGGGACCTGAACATCAGGTAAACGGACATAGCGAAGACTTCCCGAACTCCTCCGACCTGCAGCGGATGTACGACGCGGCGGTGCGGCGGGGTCCCGTGACGCTGCCGGAACTGACCTCACTCCTGGGCATGCCTCCCGCGGCGGCCGAGTCCGCCTTCGCGCGGCTGTGCGCCCTGAACCTGCTGCACCCCGCAGAGGAGCGGCCGGGCGCCTACCAGTCCTGCACTCCCCAGGTGGCCGAGGCCCGCACGCTCGGCCCGCTGCGCCACCGCCTCCAGGAGGTGCAGGAGGACATCGACGGCGCGGTGGTCACACTCGACGCCCTGCGGGAGGTGTACGCGGCCGCCGCGGGCCCGGGGACGGACGACCGGAACGTGATCCGGCTCGAACCGGCGGACGTCAACGTCATGCTCGACAAGGCGGCGGCGGAGTGCGCGACGGACCTGCTGACCGCCCAGCCCGGTGGCCCCCGGCCCGTCGAGGTGCTCGCCGAGGCCCAGGTCAGGGACTCCGAACTGCTGGAGCGCGGTGTCCGGATGCGGACCATCTACCAGCACAGCGCCCGCTTCAGCCCCGCGACCGAGGCCTACGCCGAACGCCTCACCGAGGCGGGCGCCGAGATCCGCACGCTGAACACCCTCTTCCCGCGGCTCCTCGTCTTCGACCACACCGTCGCCTTCGTCCAGGCCGGTGACGGTTCGGGCGCCCTGAAGGTCCGTCAGCCGGATCTGGTCGCCTTCATGGTGAGCACCTTCGAGACCGCCTGGCGCAACGCCATCCCGTTCGCCTCCGCCTACGAGACCCGCCGCCAGAAGCTCATCGTCTCGGACATCCAGAGCGCCGTGGCCCGGCTCCTGCTCCGCGAGGACAAGGACGCCGCCGTCGCCCGCCAGCTCGGCATCAGCGAACGGACCTGCCGTCAGCACATCGCCAAGCTCATGGCCAAGCTCGGCGCCCGCAACCGCACCCACCTGGGCTATCTGCTGGCGGCGGAGATGGGGATCGCCCACGAACCCGGGCTGCGGGGCGAGACCGGCCGGCCTGCGGGCGGCGCGCCCTGAGCCACCCGCTCCCGGCCGGCGGACCGGGAGGGCAGCGGCCCCGTTCCCGTCGGTAGGACCGGGATCCCGGCCCTACCGACGGCACGTCAGGCGCATCTGGCCCGCCGCGTGGTGGGCCTGCTCGAGCGACGGGCTGCCCCAGTCCTGGCCGCGGTCGAGGAGGCGGACGGTGAAGACCGTGGTGCGCAGGGTGTAGTTGCCCGCCCGGAGCAACTCCCCGTGGTGCGTGGTCTGGTCGAGGGTGAAGGCGGCGTACGGCGTGCCGTGGTCGAGGAGTTGGTAGACCGAGGGGTCGCCGGCCGCGTCCGCGGGGCGGGGCGGGTACGGGATGTGGACCGAGAGTTCGCAGCTCGTGTAGCCCGGGCTGACCTGCCAGCTCCAGGTGGCGGAGTTGTCGTGGTCCTCCGTCGGAGAGCCCGACATCGGCATCGCCGAGAAGCGGCCGTCGCAGCCCCCGCCCCGGTAGCCGCCTCTGGTGACGGTGTACCAGCCCTCGAAGCCGTCCGCGTAGCGACCCGTCTCGTGGTAGTCGCCGCCCGTGCAGCCCGGTCCCGCCCACACGGTGTAGGAGGGCGGGCCGGAGGAGTCCGAGGGGTCCCGCGACGGATGGGTGGGCGCCGGAGCGCCGGACACGGGCGGGGAGGTCCGGGCGGGCGCCGAGGTACCGGGTGTCCCGGACGGCTCGCCGGGGAACTCGGTGGGGCCGATCCGGGTCGGCAGCGTCCGTACCGGCGGCTCACCCGCCGCCGGGGGCGGCGCCTCGCCGCCGCTCAGGGTCACCACGGCCACCAGGCAGCCCGCGCCCACGGCGAGCACCGCGAGCACGATCCACGCACGGCTTCCCCGGGACGGGGGCTCGGGGTCCACGCCGCCGCACCGGGGGCAGACCATGCCCGGCAACGGACCCCGGTGCCCGCCGACGCATTCTTCGCACGCCATAGCGGCACACCTTACGGCCGATTCCCCTGAGGGGAACCAGCTCTCAGCGAAGTTCCTCCGGGCACGCCGTGCCGCGCGGAAAGATCTTGTACGGCGCGGCGAGCCGGTAGACGCCCGACTTCGGGGCCACCAGCTCCGTCCACTCGTCGCCCTCCACGTCGGCCTCCGTCTTCAGCAGGCAGCCCTCCGCGTTGCGGAAGACCTTCGGCAGTTCGGTCGCCGACGCCTCCCGGGCCGCCTTCGACGCCTCCGTCTCCTGCGGCGGCTCGATCTTGCCGCCGTCCTCGTCGAGCAGCGCCAGCCAGGGCGAGTACGGGACGCGGATCAGCACCCGGCCCGGGGCGTCGACGCGGATGACGACCTCGTCGGCGCCCGCCCGCTCGACCTCGGCGGGCGGCGCGGCGAGCGGCGTCGGGTCGGCGACCCGGTAGAGCCGCCAGTTGGCGTCGGACCAGACCTGTTCCAGGTACGGCAGCCCGTCCCCGACGAGCTCGGCCTCCCGCTCGGCTCCCGAGTCGGGCGCCCCGGTGGGGAGCACCACGTAGTGCACGGCCCAGCGGTCGAGCCAGTCCTGGTAGTTCGCGGCGTTGAGGGTGTCGTCGTAGAAGAGCGGGTTGCGCTCCATGTCCGCCTGCCGGTTCCAGCCGCGGGCGAGGTTGATGTACGGGGTGAGGGCGGAGGACTCGCGGTGGCTGGAGGCCGGGACGACCTCGACGCGGGCCTTCTCGGCCCCGCGCACCTGGAGCTGGTTGATCAGCGGTGCGACCTCGCGGGCCCAGGAGGCGTCGGGGGCGGTGCGGATGACGTCGTCGACGCCCTTGAAGCCGATCCAGACGTTCAGGCCGGCGAAGGCGAGCAGCACCGCGTACCACTTGCGCGAGCGCGGCACCGTGTACGGGAGGGCGGCGAGCAGCACCACACCGGCGAAGAGCATGACGAGCCGCGAGACGTTGGAGCCGATCTGCGAGTCGACGGCCCAGGTCAGGAGGGTGCCCACGGAGTAGACGGCGGCGCCGGTGCGGACGGTCCGCCAGTCGCGCGGCACCAGCAGGAAGACCAGGACGCCGAAGAGGAACGGCAGCGAGGTCGAGGCCCAGGACATCGGCTGCGTCCCGGAGAAGGGGAACAGCCAGGAGGAGACGGCGACGACGAGCACCGGGGCGAGGCCGAGGGCGTAGGCACCGGGGCGCCGCCGGTTCAGGAAGAGCGCCGCCGCCGCGACGCCGAGGAAGAGTCCGGCGACCGGGCTGCAGGCGGTGGCGATGCCCGCGAGCGGCGCGGCGACGGCGGCCTTCGCCCAGCGTCTGTGGCGCCAGCGGTGCGGCCAGCAGAAGACGGCGGCGACCGCGCCGAGCGCGAACATCATGCCGAGCCCGAAGGTCACCCGCCCCGACAGCGCGTTGCACAGGAAGGCGAAGACGCCGGCGAGCGAGCACGCCAGCGGATTGCGCACGGCCCGGACCCGGACCAGGATCAGCGCCGTCAGGCCGGCCGAGACCGTGCCGGCGATCATCATCGTCGTCCGCACCCCGAGGACGGACATGAGGTACGGGGAGACCACGCTGTACGAGACCGGGTGCATCCCGCCGTACCAGGCGAGGTTGTACGCGGAGTCGGGATGACGGCCGACGAACTCGGCCCACGCGTCCTGGGCGGCGAGGTCGCCGCCACTGTTCGCGAACAGGAAGAACCAGAGCACGTGGGTGAGGGCGGCGACCCCGGTGGCGATCATCACCGGGTAGCGGCGCCGGCGCCGCGCGGGGCGCGCCGGGCGGTCGGCCGGGGGTCGTTCCGTGGCGGGGCGGGGGGCCGGGAGATCTATTCGCGCCGGTACCCGGGTACGCGGATGCGCGGCGGCCTCGTCGGCGCGTGTCGGCTCGGCGGTGGTCACTGCGGCCCTCTCCCGTGCTCCTCGTCCCCGGAACGCTAACAGGTGCCGGGCGCGCGGCGCCCCGGGAAACCGGGGCGCCGTACACGTCGGCCGCAGGTCAGCCCAGACGGGTCAGCTTCCTGTCGAAGCCGGGCTCGACGAGGTCCTTCTGCAGCGCGACGGGTGCGCTGACCGCACCGGCACCGGTGCCGATCGAGATCTCGCCGACGACGTCGCCCGCCTCGGCGGCGTGCGGCACGGCCTTGCCGCCGTCGGTCAGCCGCAGCTGCACCTTCAGGCCCGGCCAGCCGATCGCCTTCAGTTCCTTGGTCGCGACGACCGGGGTCGTCCCGCCGAGCCCGTCGTCGACATGGCCGACGACCTGGCCCTTGCGGACCACGGCGGCGGAGGTCACGTCCGCCTGCGCCTTCTGGATGATCTTGAGGCTGTAGTCGATGGCCAGCTGGAGCTTCTGGTAGAGCTGGTCGGCGTCCTTGGCCCCCATCACCACACCGAGGATGCGGCGGTTCTTGCCGTCGACGACGGTGTTCGCGGACCAGAGCAGGTTGCCGCCCGCGGGGGTGGAGGAACCGGTCTTGATGCCGCCGACACCCGGCTTCAGCAGGATGTTGTTGTTGTTCTCGATCTGGCCGGGGATGCCTTCGACGGTCAGGTTCGGCATGTTCACGATCTCGCGGAACACGTCGTTCTGCATGACCGCCTTCGCCAGCTTCAGCTGGTCGAGCGGGGTGGAGACGGTGGTCGACTGCAGACCGGACGGGTCGGTGTAGACCGAGTCGGTCATGCCGAGGTCCTTGGCCGCGGCGTTCATCTTCTCGACGAAGGCCGCCTCGGAGCCGGCGTCCCAGCGGGCGAGGAGCCGGGCCACGTTGTTGCCGGAGGGGATCATGAGGAGCTGGAGCAGCTCCTTCTCCGAGTACTCCTGCCCCTCCTTGATCGGCGCGGTCGACTCGTTCGGGGCCTTGGCCTGCTCCCCGGCCTTCTTGTCGACCGGGATCTCCGGACCGGTCTGGTTCCCCTTGATGGGGTGGTCGCGGAGGATCACGTACGCCGTCATCGTCTTGGCGACGCTCGCGATCGGCGCGGGCTTCTGCGCGCCGTACGTGCCCAGCGAACCGACGCCCTCCACCTCGGCGGCACCCTGGCCCTCGGTGGGCCACGGCATCTGCAGCTCGCCGCCCTCGAAGGTGAAGGTGGGCTCGGCGGTGAGGCCGAGCACCGGGGCGGGCAGCGGCCGGACGAACTGCACGATCGCAAAGACGATCAGCAGCAGCACGACGAGCGGCGTCCAGATCCGCACGCGCCGCGCGGCGGTGCGGAGCGGGGTCCGGGGCGGGGGCGGGGTGTTGGTGAGCTCCGCGAGGAGGTCGAGGGGCGGCAGCGGCGGCATGGGCTGCTGCCTGGTCCGCTCGGCCTCGGCGAGGGACGCCGGCGGCACGGGCGCGGGCGCCGGCACCTGGACGCGCGGGGCGGCGGGCGCGGCGGCGTCCTCCGCCGGGGCCTCGGGGAGGTCCTTGCGCAGCGGCACGAAGGTGCTGGGGCGCTCGGCGGCGGGCTTCGGGGCGTCCGGGGCCGGGGCGGGCTTGGGGGCGGCCGGGGTCGGCGGGAGCTTCAGCGCGGTCGTCGGCTGGTCCACCGGGGCCGGGCGGACGGTCTTGAAGACGGCCGTGGGCTGGTCGACGGGCTTGGCGACGGGCTTCGCGGGCGCGGTGGCCTGGGCGGGCTCGGCGTCCGCGTCGGCGCCGGACTCGTCGGTGCCCGTGCCGGACTCCGCGGCGGGCGCGGCGGCGTCCGACGGCTCGTCCTCGGCCTCGGCGGGCGCTGCGGCGGGCTTGCGCGAGGCGAACCAGGACTCCGGCGAGGAGGCCGGCTCGGCGGAATCGGTGCCGGCGGGCTCGGCCTCGGCGGAGTCGGCGGAGTCGGAAGCGGGTGCGTCGGCGGCGGAAGCGTCCGGCTCGGCGTCGGCCGTGTCGGCCTGCTCCGCCTCGGGCTCGGCGGGCTCGGCGGGCTCGGCGGTGGTTTCGGCCGCCGCACCGCCCTCGGCCTCGGCGGTCGGCCGGTCCGCCGCGGCGGGCTCCTCGGCCGTCTCGGGCTCGGCGGGCCGGGCAGCGGGGGCGTCGGCAGCGGCCTCGCCGGAGGCGTCTGCCGCGCCCTCGGCGTCCTCGGCGCGCTCCTCGGTCTGCGTGTCGTCACCGGAGGCGACCCAGGCTGCCACTGCCGCCCTCAGACGGTCGCCGTTCTCCTCGGGAGCGGTGTCGCCCCCGGACCCGTCACCGGCCTCCGCCTCGTCGTCCTCGGTGGACGCGGCGGCCTCGGAGTCGGTCTCGAAGTCGGTCTCGGAGTCGGTCTCGGCCGTGGGCGTGTCCGCCTCGGCCTCCGGCTCGGGGACGGCCGCACCGTCCGCCTCCGCGGCCTCGGACGCGGTCGCGGCGTCCTTCTCCGCCGCCGGGGCGTCGTCCTCGGGCATCCGCGGGGCCGGCGAGCGGAAGACGGCGGTCGGCTGGTCCACCCGGACCGCGCCCGGGGCCTCCGCCGTCGTGGACGGGCCCTCGGCCTCACGGAGGACGGAAAGCCTCGGATCCCGGGCACCGCCGCCCGGAGCCGCCCCCTGCGAGGACTCCTTCTGCTCCGCCTTGTCGGGGGACTCGCCCGCCACCGTGCCTCCTCCATGCGTCATGCGTACGTCCGAACCATGTACCAGTGTCCTGTGTGAACCCCTTGGCTCCCGTGCTAGACGAGAACGACATACCTACTGGTTCCCGTACGAACCACCCAGGCACTCTCGACAGATGAATGTGAGAGGGGTCACCCTGTGACTCATCCACGCGGGGAGGCATGGATGGGCAGGAGCCGCAGAACAATTCCGGAGGAGCTTCTGCTGCTCGCTCTGGACCCGGCCACGGGTACCACAGCGCAGCCGCAGTCGCTCGACCTCGGCCTCGCCGGAGCACAGCTAGTGGAGCTGGCTCTGGCAGGACGGATAGCCCCTGACGGGGATCGTATCGCCGTGGTGATGCCACGGCCGACCGGAGATCCGACTCTGGACTCCGCACTGGAACTGCTGCGCAGGCGCGGCAGCCCGGTTCGGGCCGTCCACTGGATTGGCGGGCCCCGACTGGGGCTGCGCCAGATTTACCTCGCTCATCTGGAGCGGTGCGGCATGGTGCATGCCGTCGAGGGCCAGATGTGCGGGGTGCTGCCGACGACTCGCTACCAGGCGACGGACACGGCGATCAGCCGGGACATCAGGAACCGGCTGGACAGTGCGATCCGCACCGGCGTACCGCCGGACCCGCGGACCGCGGCGCTCGCCGCGCTGGCCCACGCGGTCGGTCTCGGCAAGCACTTGTACCCGGGGAACGAAGGACGGTCGTCGCGGTCCCGGCTGCGCGACCTGATCCGGCACGACCCCATGGGCGGCCTCGTGGCGCATGCCGTGATGGACGTCCAGAACGGTGTGGCCGCCCAGCCGCGCCGTAACTCCGCGGCGGGAGGCGGACGTCCCTCGGGCGTTCCGGAGCAGCCCCACCGCGGCAGCATGGCCCGCGCCGCCGTGCACTGAGCACCACAGAACCGATCCGGGAGCCGCAGCCGTGTGCGGGGTGGTCACGACGACCGCCCCGCACACGCGCGCCACGGCCCTCGCCTCGGGCATCGCGCCTGCGTGACGGCTGCGTTGTCGTCATTTCCCAGCGCACACCGCACCTTTGGTGGCAGTCTGCCAAGCAGTAGATACTCACAGCTACGCAGGCCGATTGTCGGAGGTGCAGTTTCCGTGGCGTCCAGTGTCAATCCCACCGTAAGGCGACGCCGTCTGGGTCAGGAGCTGCGCCGGCTCCGGGAGCAGAAGAACATGACGGCCGAACAGGTCGCCGAGCGGCTGCTGGTCTCCCAGTCGAAGATCAGCCGCCTGGAGAACGGCCGCCGTTCGATCAGCCAGCGCGACGTCCGTGACCTCTGCGGGGTCTACGAGGTCGAGGACGAGCGGGTCGTCGAGTCCCTCATGCAGATGGCCAAGGACTCGCGCCAGCAGGGGTGGTGGCACGCCTTCGGCGACATCCCGTACAGCGTCTACATCGGCCTGGAGACCGACGCGGAGAGCCTGCGGGTGTACGAGCCGCAGGTCATCCCCGGCCTGCTGCAGACGCACTCCTACGCGGAGGCCGTGATCACCGGCGCGCTGCCCGAGTCCGCCGCGGCCGACATCGACAAGCGCGTCACCGTCCGGACCCGCCGCCAGGAGCGCATCAGGGACGCCGAGCGTCGCCTGCGGCTGTGGGCGGTCATCGACGAGGGGGCGCTGCGCCGGATCGTCGGCAACAAGCAGCTGATGATCGAGCAGCTGGAGCATCTCGTCGAGCAGTCGCACCTGCCGCACGTCACCGTCCAGGTGCTGCCCTTCGACATGGGCGCGCATCCCGGCATCAGCGGCCACTACGCGATTCTCGAATTCCCGGACACGTCGGACTCCAGCGTCGTCTACATCGAGGGCGTCACCAGCGACCTGTATCTGGAGAAGGCGCAGGATGTCGCGAAGTTCAGTGTGATGTACGAGCACTTGCGGGCACAGGCGCTGAATGTCGAGCAGACCCGGGAGTTCATCTCGGACATCGCCAAGGAGTACGCCGCGGGAAATTAGGGAGGAATCGCCGCCACAGGGAGCCACCCCCCGCGTAGGGGGCCCGCACGGTACACCCCGCCCGGGCCCCAGCGGAAGCCCGCTTGGAATATGCCATCCGGTCGAGTGAACGCCCGCCCCATATGGCGGGGCCGACGAGTAGCGTCGATCACGCCAGCAAGAACGTTGGCGCGACACCTACTGGCAGAACCGGAGTCAAGAACATGGCGATTACTCAGGGCGCTACGGACACCTGGACCAAGTCCTCCTATTCCGGCGGGAACGGGGCCTGTGTCGAAGTCAAGTCCCCCGTCGTGGCCGCGATCGCGGTGCGGGACTCCAAGGCACCCGAGGGCCCTTCCCTCGCCTTCGGCCCCGACTCCTGGAACCTCTTCGTCGGCGAAGTGAGCACCGGAACCCTCTGAGCGCGTGCGCGCCCGGGATCGCACGGTGTTAAGGAAAGAGCCCTCTCGACCGGTCCGCCGTCCTGGCCGAGGGGGCTCGGCTTCGTTCTCGGCCGTCCCTCACCTGAGCTCGTCGACGTAGCGGTCCGTCCCCGGCACGGTCGGGACGAACGGGGCCAGCAGCTCGACCCGTCCCGCCTCCCCCGCCAGGGACTCCAGGCCGGCGAAGTGCTCCTGCCAGCAGTCGCGGGGATCGCGTTCCAGGAACCAGAGCAGCGTCAGCCGGGTGTCGACGCCCTCGACCTGCTTCACGTACGTCATCCGGTCCCCGGGCAGGGGTGTCGGCCGGAAGACCGTGACCATCGCCGCCGGTGAGCCGGCGAGCCGCTTCGGGAGTTCCCGTGAGCGCAGCCGCTCCAGGAGTTCCGCCCGCTCCGCGGGCCCTTCCGCGTCGACGACCTGGAGCACCAGGCCCGCGTAGGGGTGGTCGAGGGCGTGGAAGTCGCGGGGGCCGGCCGCGCCGTCGCGGTAGACGGTGGCCATGTGGTCCTGGAAGGCCGTGAAGACATGGGTGCGGTCGTGGTAGACCCGGCCGTCGCGGTTGAGGCGCTTGTTGATGCCGACGGTCCACTTCATGTGCTCGTCGTAGCGGCCGTCGGTGATCCAGTACGTGGAGAGGTAGCAGCCGGCGGTGACCGGCTGGGCGATCGCCGACTTCTCCGGACGGCGCAGCTCCTGCAGCTCCCGGGTGGCGACCCAGCGGCGGCCCGCGTACATCCAGGGCATCGCCATCGCGCCCGCGTAGTAGTGGTCGTCCTCGTACCAGCGGTTGTACGCGAACTCGTGGCCCGGGTGCGGCTCGACCATGGTGATCAGGGCGTGCCCCGGGCGGACCCCGTAGGGACCCACGGCCGCCAGTTCCGCGTAGGTCTCGCTCCGGGTCTCCCCGCCGTCCTCCGCGCGCGTGTCCTCGCCCATTCCCGACCCCTTCCCAAGTCCGGTGGAGCCCCCTACTCTGACGGGCCGTCAGATAATTGGCCAGACTCGGGAGGCGCCCGGATGCTGCTCCAGGGAAAGACCGTGGTCGTGTCGGGCGTCGGCGCCGGACTCGGTCATCAGATCGCCGCCGCGGTCGTCGCGGACGGGGGCAACGCCGTCCTCGGCGCGCGCACGGAGGCCAACCTCGCCAAGTCGGCGGCCGAGATCGACCCGGCCGGGCACCGTACGGCCCACCTGCCCACCGACATCACCGACGAGGCGCAGTGCGAGGCCCTCGCGGCCCTCGCGGTCGAGCGCTTCGGCGGGATCGACGGCGTGGTCCACGTGGCCGCCTGGGACAGCTACTTCGGCGGGCTGGAGGACGCCGACTTCGCCACCTGGCAGGGCGTCCTGGACGTGAACCTGCTGGGCACGCTGCGGATGACCCGGGCCTGCCTGCCGGCGCTCAAGGAGCGGGGCGGGGCGGTCGTCCTGATCGGTACGCAGTCGGCCGTGGCGGCGCCCTCACAGGTCCGGCAGGCGGCGTACGCGGCCTCGAAGGGCGCGCTGACGTCGGCGATGTACTCGATGGCCCGGGAGCTCGGCCCGCACCGGATCCGGGTCAACACCGTCCTGCCGGGCTGGATGTGGGGTCCGCCGGTGCAGGCGTACGTCCGGTTCACGGCGCACACCGAGGGGGTGCCGGAGAGCGAGGTGCTGTCCCGGCTCACGGAACGGATGGCACTGCCCGAGCTGGCGACCGACGCGGACGTCGCCCAGGCCGCGGCCTTCCTCGCCTCGGACCGCGCGCGGGCCATCACCGGACAGTCCCTGCTGGTCAACGCCGGTGAGCTGATGAGGTAGCGCCTCGCGGGACCGCACACACGAGAGCCGCACGGCGCGGGATGCCGTGCGGCTCTCTCGTGCCCTGAGTTGTTCACAGTCATGAACACAGGTCAATGACTCGAACGATTTTACCTGCTCTTGACCCTCCGGTGCGTTGTCGTGGGCGCGAGATTCCCCACACCATGAACGGCGTTCACAAGGCGGACCGGACCCCTGGAGGGGGCTCAATGAACAGTCTCGACTGGGCCGTGCTCATCGGCTATTTCGGCGTGATGGTCGCGATCGGCGTCTGGTCCCACAAGCGCGTGGACAACGTCTCCGACTTCTTCACGGCGGGCGGCAAGATGCCCTGGTGGCTCTCCGGCATCTCGCACCACATGTCGGGCTACAGCGCGGTGATGTTCACCGGATACGCCGGTATCGCCTACACCTACGGCGTCACCTCCTACGTGACCTGGTCCTTCCCCATCGCGGTCGGTATCGCCATCGGCGCCCACCTCTTCGCGCCCCGGCTCAACCGGCTCCGCTCCCGGCTCCATGTGGCGTCGCCGCTGGAGTACCTGAAGAACCGCTACAACCTCCCCACCCAGCAGGCCCTCGCCTGGTCCGGCGTCCTGCTGAAGATCGTCGACGTGGGCGCCAAGTGGGCCGCGATCGCCACCCTGCTCTCGGTCTTCACCGGGATCTCCCTCAACCAGGGCATCCTGATCACCGGCGTGATCACCGGCATCTACTGCACGGTGGGCGGGCTGTGGGCCGACGCGCTGACCGAACTGGGCCAGTTCGTCATCCAGTTCTTCGCCGGCATCGCGATGCTGATCGCGGTCCTGGCGAAGCTGGGCGGCGTGAGCGCGCTGTGGACGGTCTGGGACCGGCCCGAGCTCCAGGGACACACGGAGCCGACCGCCGGCCCGTACACCCTGACCTTCCTGCTGGCGTTCCTCTTCATCAAGACCTTCGAGTACAACGGCGGCATGTGGAACCAGGCGCAGCGCTACATGGCGACGCCGAACGCCCGCGAGGCCACCCGCTCCGGCCGGCTCTCGGCCGTGCTGTGGTTCGTCTGGCCGCTGGTGCTGTTCTTCCCCATGTGGGTCGCACCGCTGCTGGTCGACCCCGAGAAGCCCGACGCCTCCGACTCGTACGCGCTGATGACCGAACAGCTGCTGCCGCACGGACTCCTGGGCCTGGTCATCGTCGGCTTCTTCTCGCACACCATGGCCATGTGCTCCTCCGACGCCAACGCCATCGCCGCCGTCTTCACCCGTGACATCGCCCCGGCCCTGAGCAAGGCGGCGCGCGGCTGGACGCACCGGGCCGGGCTCATCGCGGCCCGCTGGTCGACGATCGCGTTCCTGGCGCTGTCGATGGCGATCGCCACCCAGGTCAACTCCCCCACCTTCAAGGACATCATCACCGTCGTCATCAAGTGGGTGGCCGGTCTGATGGGGCCGATCGCGATCCCGTTCATGCTCGGCCTGCTGCGGACGTTCCGGAAGTCCGGTCCGACGGCGGCGCTCGTCTCCTGGGCCGCCGGCCTGTTCGCCTTCTGGCTGACCAACTACGGGCTGGACGGCGTCGAGCTGCAGATCCAGATCGTCTCGCCGCTGGCGACCTCCCTCGTCCTGTACGTCCTGATCGGCTTCGTCAAGCCGGAGGACACCCCGGAGCGGGACGCGGTGCTCGACACGATCCACTCCGACGGCGGGGCCGCCGCCGTCCCGGCGCAGACGGCCGGCGACCGGTCCGGTCAGCCCCTCGGGTAACGGGCCAGCCAGCCCGGGGACGATTCCGAGGGGCTGTGCAGGGCGGTGCCCTGCGTCATCTCCATCGCGAAGTCGTCCGAGATCTCCAGGACCGTGGAACGGCCCTCCAGTTCGGCCAGCCAGGCCGGCGGGAGGGCCGTCTCGCCGTGCAGGGCGCCGAGCAGCGAACCGGTGAGGGCTCCGGTGGCCGCCGAGGGGCCGCCGTGGTTGACCGCGAGCCGCAGGCCGTGCCGGATGTCCTCGCCCACCAGGGCGCAGTAGACGGCCACGGCGAGCTGGTTCTCCGCCCGGTCCACGTCTGCGCCGAGCGCGATGACCCG
The DNA here is from genome assembly GCF_043201055.1 of Streptomyces sp. NPDC048338. Lineage (NCBI taxonomy): Bacteria > Bacillati > Actinomycetota > Actinomycetes > Kitasatosporales > Streptomycetaceae > Streptomyces > Streptomyces sp. NPDC048338. The sequence continues at coordinate 123,699 of NZ_JBICYQ010000010.1, read as the reverse complement.
GGCCGCGTTCGGCATCCCCTGGCGTACGGCTCCCAGGGCCTGCTGGAGCGCGGCGGTGACCGGCTCGTGGCCCGGGCGCGAGGAGAGCTGCCCGAGGGCCCGCTGGACCGAGCCGTCCACGCTCTCGCCGCGGGCGAGGCCGTGCACGACGACGGCGAGGGCGCCGGCCGAGAGGTAGGCGGACGGGTCCCCGTGGCTCTGGGCCGCGCACTCCACGGCCAGTTGGCACACCAGCTGCGGCTCCCAGCCCACGAGCAGGCCGAAGGGCGCGGAGCGGACCAGCGCGCCGGAGTCGGTCGCGTCCGGGTTCTTGGGCCGGTCGAGCGTGCCGAGGACCTCGTCGCCGAAGCCGGTCAGGCAGGCGCGGGCCGGGTCGCGACGGGTGTAGAGCCACTCCTCACACGCCAGCCAGCCGTTGTCCTTGCGCCGTTCGTCGGGACCCCAGTCGCGCTGGGTCGCGGCCCAGCGCAGATGGGCCCGGTGCACGTCGGTGGGCGGGTGCCAGGCGCCGGTGTCGCGGCGGACCTGGGCGCGGACGAGCCCGTCGACGGTGAAGAGGGTCATCTGCGTGGCGGCGGTGACGGCGCCCCGCCGCCCGTAGGCGGGCACGGGTTCGGTGAGGCCCTCGTCCCCGTGTGCCGCCCGGATCTCCTCCAGGGAGTGCGCCGCGATTCCCGCGCCGAAGGCGTCGCCGATGGCCCCGCCCAGCAGACAGCCCCGCACCCGGGCCCGGAAGTCCTGCTGTTCGGCACGGCCCCACACGGCCGCGGCGGTCGTGGTCACAACGTGCCCTCCCCCGGTGAAGCAGGTCTGCCGCAGCACTGTAATCGACCGGGTACGCACGTTCGCGGTGTGGAACGTTATGTGATCCGACGCCCTTCAGGCCGGATTTGACCGAAGTTCACCCGAGGTTCCGTCGCGTGTTCGCCCGAGGTCCCACGCGACGCCGGGAGCCCGGGGGCGGCGCCGGAGCGATGCCGGGAGCCCGGGGGCCGGCACCGGGCGGTCAGTCCTCTTCCGCCTGCGTCAGCTCGGCCAGCCGCGAGGCCAGGGGGCGCGACAGCTCGGCGAACCGGCCGGTGTCCGCGCCCCGGGACGCGGCGAGGTCGTCCAGGGCGTCACGCACGTCGACGACACCCGCCCACAGGTGCGGGAGCCGGAGCAGCCGCTCCAGCGACTCCCCGGCCCCGTCCCACCGTCCCAGGGCCGCCCGGGTCACGGTCAGGGCCCCGAGTTCGTCGACGGTGGGCTCGTCCGCGACCACGAAGGCGTGCTGTTCCTCGTACTCCCGCCACAGCCCCGCGGCGGCCTCGATCCCGGAGAGACGGCTCTCCACCCGCGCCAGCAGGAACAGTCCCTCCGGCGGCTTCGCCTCGCGCAGCCGCACCGCGGCCTCCCGGGCCTCACCCGGTCGTCCCAGCCTCAGCAGCGTCCAGGAGATGAGCTCCCACCGATCGTCGCGGTCGCCCGGTGGCAGCGCGTCGAGAAGGTGGTGCGCCTCCCGGAAGTGTCCGAGGTGGAAGAGGGCCATGGCGCGACGGCCCGTGATCCAGGCGGAGTCGCGGTCCGGGCAGTGCTCCAGATCGGCGAGCGCCTGCCGCGAACGGCCGACCGCCTGGGAGAGCCATGCCCGCTCCGCGAGCGCGGCCGTGCCCTTCAGCTCGACCAGCCGGTCCATGTCCGCCAGGCCGCCGGGCACGTCGCCGAGCAGGCACCGGACACGTGCCCGCCGCTCCCGGGCCCCACGGTGGTCCGGGGAGAGCTCCAGGGCCCGGTCGTAGTCGGTCAGGGCCTCGGTCAGACGGCCCGCGGCCGTCCGCGCGGCCGCGCGCGCCAACCGGTCCACGACGGACTCCGGGCCCGCCTCGGCCAGCGCGTCGCAGCGGGCCCGCCCCCCGGGGGTGGCCCGGACCTCCCGGAGCAGGACGGCCGCCAGTGTCCATCCGACGCCGTCGGGCGCCAGTGCCCACAGCCGCTCCAGATCGTCCAGCGCCCCCTCGGGCCACCCCCGTGCACGACGGACATGGCAGCGGACACCGAGCGCCCCGGTGTGGTCCGGATTCAGCGCGATCGCCCGGTCCAGGTCCGCCAGCGCCTCGTCGAGCCGGCCCGCCCGCTGGTACGCCTGGGCGCGGTCGACGAGCGCCGTCGCCACGTCGTCGCCGCTCGCGACCGCCCGGTCCAGCACGGCGGACTCGGCGTCGGGGTTCCCGAGTCGGCGTTGGAGCTCCGCCAGTTGCGACAGGGCCCAGCCGTAGTCCGGTCGGGCCGCCACGGCAGCCTCCAGGGCGGACAGCGCCTCCTCCAGGCGTCCCAGGCCGGCGAGGACGAGGGCCTTGCTGCCCAGGGCCCAGGCGTAGTCGGGGTCGAGTCGCAGGGCGCGGTCGAGGTCGGACAACGCCCGGTCGTGGTGGCCGGAACGCCAGTGCAGGTAGCCGCGGTTGGCGGGCAGCCAGGCCAGGTCCGGCCGCCTCTCCTCGGCGTGGTCGAGATCGGCCATGGCCCCCGCCTCGTCGCCGAGCGCGAAGCGCACGTCGGCCCTGCGCAGCAGCGCCCACCAGTAGTCCGCGTCCTTCTCGACAGCGCGGTCGAGGTCGGCCAGCGCGCCCCGGAGGTCGCCGAGCTGGAACCTCGCGTGGCCCCGCGTCGCCAGGACGACGGCCTCCTCCGGCCCCGACGCCAGCGCCCGGTCGCAGTCGGCGACCGCGTGCGCGTACCGGCCCGCCCTGCGGTGCAGTTCGCCGCGCTCCGCGAGGATCCACGGGGTGTCCGGGGCGAGTCCGTCCGCGCGGTCGAAGTGCTCCAGCCCCGCGGCCAGGTCGCCGCGCCGCTGGCCCACCATCCCGAGCTCGTAGTGCGCGCGGGCGCACTCCGGGTCCAGTGCGAGGGCACGCTCGTGGTCGGCCGTCGCGGCGTCGTACTCCTCGGCGAGGCGCCGGCGCTTGCCGCGTGCCACGAGCGCCGCCACCTGCCCGGACGCGCCGAACGCCGCCCGGGACAGCAGCAGGTCGAGCAGGGCCGCGACGGGCTCCGGCCCGGTCTCCAGGGCGTTCGTGGCGGCGCCGGCCCAATCCCGCAGGACCCGGGCGTCCGCCGCCTCGCCCGCGTCGGCGAGCGTCCAGACCCAGCGGCGGGCCGTGGCGGGTCCGTCGTCGCAGGCGTCGACGCCGTCCCGGAGCGCCTCCGCCAGCGCGGCCTCGGGCCGGGCGCAGAGCCGGTGGTACGTCTCCTCCAGGCGCGCCGCCCGCCACTCCTCGCGTTCCCACCGCTCGTCGTCCCGGACGCCCTCCGCCGCCGACCCGGCCCGCCCGGCGAACGCGTCCGCGAGGCGGTCGTGGTCCTCGGTCCACTTCCGCGGCGAGCGGGTGCGCTGGAGGTAGAGCATGGGGCCGCGGACGACGTCGTGGTACTGGAGGCGTCCCTCGTGGACGGAGACGAAGGGCAGGGTCCGCAGCCAGTCGAGGAGTCCGGGGTCCGCGTCCGCGGCAACGGCGGCGTGGAAGACGTCCTCGTCCAGCCGGCGGGGCAGGGCGCAGGCCAGGGCGGCCGCGTGCCGGTCGGGGTCCGGCTCGCCGCGCAGGAAGCGGTCCACGGCGGTGGCGCTGGGGACGCCGGCGTCACCCGGGTTCTCGGCCAGGGTGGACACCAGGACCGGAAGGCCGCCCGACAGCCGCAGGACGTCCTGGACGACGTGCTCGTCCACCACGCCCCGTCCGGTGAGGAGCCGGCGCGACTCGGCCTCGGTGAAGGGCCGCAGCGCCAGTTCCCGGGCGTAGAAGGCGCTGTCCGGCCAGGAGGCCGGGTCGAGGCGGTCGCGGCCCGCGATCACGAAGACGGTGGTGGCGGGCAGCGCGCCGTACCGCTCGGTGGTGACGAGGTCGCGCAGCCAGGTGTCGAGGTAGGGCGCGGTGCGTTCGTACGTGTCGAAGAAGAGGGTCAGCCAGGGGGCGTCGGCGGCGATCCGGTCCAGTTCGGCGACGAGGACGGGGGTGAGGCTGCGGACCGGGTCGAGGACGAGCCGCACGTCCTCCTGGTTGCGGAAGCGGGCGCTGAGGATGCCGCGCAGCCGGTCGGCGCCGTGGGCGAGCGGGCCCGGGTCGAGGGCGCCGGTCAAGGCGCCCACGACCGGGATCATGCCCGCGCCGACCAGTCCGGCCTGGGCCAGCGCCATGCTGCCCGCACTGGGCGGGCCGTCCGGTCCCGTCCCGGGTCCGGGCTCGGCCGCCGCGGACGCCGACGCGGCCTCGGCCTCGTGGCGTCGCTGCTCGTAGGTGGCGAGCTGTCTGTCGAGGGCCTTGAGCGGGTGCCCCTGCCGGGCGAAGCAGGCGCTGATCACGGCCAGCACCTCGGGGACGCTGCTCGGCTCCTCGTCGGCGTACGCGGTCACGGCGCCGTGCCCGGCGGCGACGTCCCGGAGTTCGCGCAGGAGGGTGGTCTTGCCGACGCCCGCGTTGCCGCGGACGTGGAAGAGGAACCGGTGCCGGTCGTCCTCCACGGGAAGGTCGAAGTTCGCCCGGAACGCGGTGATCTCCTCCTGGCGACCGACGAACCGGGCACGCTTGCGCCCTTCCATCAGGGCCTGCATCGACGGTCGGGCGGTGGCGGCCATGCGCCTCAGTCTGGCAGCACCGGCAGCAGCTCCGGGAGGTGTCCGTCGGACGCCTCGGCGGCCCGAACTCGCTCCTGCGGCACCTCGCCGTAGAGCGTCGTGCGGGGCCGGGCGGGCCGGCCGGCGGCCTCGGCGATGGCGACGAGGTCCTTGACGGAGCGGTACGACCCGTAACCGGATCCGGCCATCCGGGAGATGGTCTCCTCCATCAGCGTGCCGCCCAGGTCGTTCGCGCCCGAGCGCAGCATCTCCGCGGCGCCGTCCGCGCCCAGCTTCACCCAGCTGGTCTGGATGTTCGGGATGTGCGGGTGGAGCAGGAGCCGCGCCATGGCGGTGACCGCGCGGTTGTCGCGGACCGTGGGGCCGGGGCGGGCGATGCCCGCGAGGTAGACCGGCGCGTTGGTGTGGATGAAGGGGAGCGTCACGAACTCGGTGAAGCCGCCGGTCTGCTGCTGGATGCGGGCGAGCGTGCGGAAGTGGCCGAGCCAGTGCCGGGGCTGGTCCACGTGGCCGTACATCATCGTGGAGGAGGAGCGGATGCCCAGCTCGTGGGCGGTGGTGATGACCTCGATCCAGGTGGCCGTGGGCAGCTTGCCCTTGGTGAGGACCCAGCGGACCTCGTCGTCGAGGATCTCGGCCGCCGTGCCGGGGATCGAGTCGAGGCCGGCCTCCTTCGCCGCCGTCAGCCACTCCCGTATGGACAGCCCGGTGCGGGTCGCGCCGTTGACGACCTCCATCGGGGAGAAGGCGTGCACGTGCATGCCCGGGACGCGTTCCTTGACCGCGCGGGCGATGTCGAAGTAGGCGGTGCCCGGCAGGTCGGGGTGGATGCCGCCCTGCATGCAGACCTCGACCGCGCCGACCTCCCACGCCTGCTGGGCCCGGTCGGCGACCTGGTCGAGGGAGAGGGTGTAGGCGTCGGCGTCGGTGCGGCGCTGGGCGAACGCGCAGAAGCGGCAGCCGGTGTAGCAGACGTTGGTGAAGTTGATGTTCCGCGTGACCACGTACGTGACGTCGTCGCCGACGGCCGCCCGGCGGACGTCGTCGGCGATCCGGGTGAGGGCGTCGAGCGCGGGTCCGTCGGCGTGCAGGAGGGCGAGCGCCTCGTCGTCGGTGAGCCGCGTCGGGTCGTCGGCGGCGGTCGCCAGCGCGGCGCGGACGTCGGTGTCGATCCGCTGCGGGATCATGCCGGGCGCGGCGGCCTCGCGCAGCGACTCCCAGTCGCCGTAGACCTCGTCGAAGTCGTCCCGGCGGTCATGGGTGCGGCCGGTGGTGTCGATGGTCTGGTGGAGGTCGGTGCGGCCGGTGGCGGTGAACGCCTCGTCCGGCTCCTGCCAGGGCAGGCCGCGCACGACCGCGTCCGGGTCGGCGAGCCCGGTCTCCGGATCGGCCAGGGCGCGCACGTGCGGGAGCAGCCGCGGGTCGAGCCAGGGCTCGCCCCGGCCGACGAACTCCGGATAGACGCAGAGGCGCTCGCGCAGCTCGAAGCCGGCCGTGCGGGACTTCCCGGCGAGGGTGTCGATCTGCGGCCAGGGCCGCTCGGGGTTCACGTGGTCGATGGTGAGGGGGGAGACGCCGCCCCAGTCGTCGATGCCGGCGCCGATGAGCCGCCCGTACTCCTCGTCGACGAGGTTCGGCGGGGCCTGGAGGCAGGCGGAGGGGCCCATGATGTGCCGGGCGACGGCGATCGTCGCGACGAGGTCGTCGAGTTCGGCGTCGGGCATGCCGCGCATGGCCGTGTCCGGCTTGGCGCGGAAGTTCTGGATGATCAGCTCCTGGATGGAGTGGTAGGCGCGGGAGATCCGGCGCAGCGCGAACAGCGAGTCGGCGCGCTCCTCGTACGTCTCGCCGATGCCGATGAGCAGCCCGCTGGTGAAGGGGACCGAGGAGCGGCCGGCGTCCTCCAGCACCCGCAGCCGCACGGCCGGTTCCTTGTCCGGGGAGCCGTGGTGCGGGCCGCCGGGCTCGGACCACAGCCGGGTCGCGGTCGTCTCCAGCATCATGCCCATGGACGGGGCGACCGGCTTGAGCCGCTGGAAGTCCGTCCAGGACAGCACGCCCGGGTTGAGGTGGGGCAGCAGGCCCGTCTCCTCCAGGATGCGGATGGCCATGGCCCGGACGTACGCGATCGTGTCGTCGTAGCCGTGCGCGTCCAGCCACTCGCGCGCCTCGGGCCAGCGGTCCTCCGGCTTGTCCCCGAGCGTGATGAGCGCTTCCTTGCAGCCCAGTTCGGCGCCGCGGCGGGCGATGTCCAGGACCTCGTCGGGCGACATGAACATCCCGTGCCCGGCCCGGCGCAGCTTGCCCGGCACGGTCACGAAGGTGCAGTAGTGGCACTTGTCCCGGCACAGCCGGGTCAGCGGGATGAAGACGCTCTTCGAGTACGTGATGACCCCGGGCCGCCCGGCGGCCTCCAGGCCGGCGTCCCGCACCCGGCCGGCGGACGCCACGAGATCGTCGAGGTCCGCCCCCCGCGCCTGCAGCAGCACGGCGGCCTCGGCGACGTCGAGCGCCACCCCGTCCCGGGCGCGCCTGAGGGCGCGGCGCATGGCGTTCTCGGTGGGGCGTTCGGCGCGTACGGGCTGCTGATCCGTCATGCACCGAGCATACGAGCGGGCCGCGGGTTTGAGTACGCGTACTCAATCCCGCCCACCTGCGGCGACGACTACGAGCCCGAGGGCCGGGTCGTCCAGATGCGGCACAACTGGAGCGTCTAGAGACGAGGACCCGACCTCGGTACTGGCCGTCACCGTCGTCTCCCGCTGCTTCCAGGAAACCCCCGGCGCCTCCCCCGCCCCCTGAACATCTGAGTACCCGCGCACGGTCCTTCTGAGGTGCCGCCCCCATCCGGGCGGCACCCGGCCGGACGTAGCGTCCTGGTCATGACGAACGAGCTCATGGACGACGTCGCGGCGCCGCAGGCGCCGCTGCGGCGCAGCGCCCTGCGGGGCACCCTCTGCCTCCTCCTCGCGGCGGTCGGCGTCCCCGTGCTGCTCGTGGTCGGGCTCGTCGTCGTGTACGCCGTCGAGCGGGGCACCGGCGAGGGGTTTCCCGAGGTGGCTCCGGCCGTGATGGCCGAGCGGGCCACCTCGCGCACGCAGGAGCTGTACGACGTCGCGGGGCTCGGGGGCGAGCTGCCCGCCGGGCAGTCCGGCGGGGACAACCGCGCGGCCGAGAACGCCCTCTCCGCCGAGGTCTGCTACCCGGACGGACTGGAGAGCATGGCCGACGAGCCCGAGGAGGGCTCCTACCGGCTCGGGCACGACTGGCGGATCGCCGGCGTCTCCGAGGCGGAGGGCGGGGCCGCGCTGGGCCGGCTCCGCGACCACCTGGAGAAGACCGGCTGGGACGTGACCGCCTTCCGTGAGAGCGGTACCGACCGGACGCTGCGCGCCGAGCGCCGTGACGGGGCGGACGGGGGGCGCGAGCGGGTCGTCGTCACCTGGTGGTCGTACTGGCGGACCCTCGACGGGTTCACCGCGATGCCCTGCGCCTACGACCCTTCCGGGGTCGGCGGCGAGGACGCCGCAGACTCCCTGGAGCCCCCGACCCTCCGGTGACGCGGGCGGTCAGAGGAACCGCGCGTACGTGTCCAGCACCCCCAGCACCTCCGACTCGTCGCCCGGCGGCAGTTGCAGCACGACCTCCTCGCAGCCCAGCTCCGCGTAGTGCGCGAGCTTGCCGGGGCTGGGGAGGACGGCGTACGGCACCACCTGGAGCGTGGCCGGGTCCCGGCCCGCCTTCTCGAACGCCTCGCGCAGGACGGGCACGGACTCGGTCAGGCCCCGGCCGCCGATCGGCATCCAGCCGTCCGCGTACGCGGCGATGTGCGCGAAGAGCTTCGGGCCGGCCGCGCCGCCCAGCAGGATGCGGGGCGCGCCGCCGGCCGGCTTGGGGTGGACCTGCGAGGCACGCACCGAGACTCCGAACTCGCCTTCGTACGCGGTCGGTTCCTCGGCCCAGAGCGCTTTCATCAGCCCCATCCGCTCCCGGCCCAGTTCGCGCCGGGTCGCCCAACGCACGCCGTGGTCGGCGGCCTCCTCCTTGTTCCAGCCGAAGCCGACTCCCAGCGTGAACCGGCCGCCGGAGAGGTGGTCGAGCGTGGCGATCTGCTTGGCCAGCCCGATGGGGTCGTGCTGCGCGATCAGCGTGACGCCGGTGCCGAGCGCGAGCCGTTCGGTGACGGCCGCGGCCTGGCCGAGGGCGACGAAGGGGTCGAGAGTGCGGGCGTACTCCGGGGGCAGGTCACCGCCCGCCGGATACGGGGTGGCCCGCTCGACGGGGATGTGGGTGTGCTCGGGGAGGTAGAGCCCGGCGAAGCCGCGCTGCTCCAGTTCGCGCGCGATCCGCACGGGCGTGATGGTCTCGTCGGTCAGGAAGATCGTGGTCGAGATCCGCATACGGGCACGGTAGGGGGTGGGGCCGGGATTTCCGAGAGTCACGACGTGAGGGAGGGGTGCGTTGTCCGGGAGTTCACCGGCCTCGGCCATGGTGCCGGGCATGAGCGAACCGAGCAGGCGGACGCTTCTCACGACGGGCGCCACGGCCGCCCTTACCGTGGGTGGGGTGAGTTTCGCGCACGCCGGGGAACAGGACGCCGGGGAGCAGGACGCCGGCGACCGTACGGAGACGGTCGGCGGCACGCTGCCGCCCGGCTCCCCCGACTACGTGTACCTCCCGGTCGAGATCCCGCGCGGGGTCCGCGAGATCCACGTCTCGTACACGTACGACCGGCCGGCCGTGCCCGCCGGGACACAGGGCAACGCCCTGGACATCGGCCTCTTCGACCAGCGCGGCACGGCGCTCGGCGGCATGGGGTTCCGGGGCTGGTCGGGTGGGGCGCGCAAGGAGTTCTTCCTGCGCACCGACGAGGCGACGCCCGGCTATGTCGCCGGCCCGCTGCGGGCCGGGACCTGGTGGGTGGTGCTCGCCCCGTACACGGTCGCGCCGCAGGGGCTCGCGTACGCCGTGACGATCACCCTCCGCTTCGGTCCCTCGCTGCCCACGGCGCCCCCCGTGTACCCGCCGGACCGGGCCGCGGGCCGGGGCAGGTCCTGGTACCGCGGCGACAGCCACCTGCACACCGTGTACTCGGACGGGCGCCGCACGCCGGCCGAGGTCGCCGCGCTCGCGCGCGCCGCCGGCCTCGACTTCCTGACCACCACCGAGCACAACACCCATGCCGGGCACGGCGCGTGGGCCGAGGCCGCCGGGGACGACCTGCTGGTCCTCCTCGGCGAGGAGATCACCACCCGCAACGGCCACGTCCTGGCGCTCGGGACCGCACCGGGCACGTTCGTGGACTGGCGCTACCGGGCGCGGGAGAACCGCTTCGGGCACTTCGCGCGCGAGATCCGCCGGGCGGGCGGCCTCGTCGTCCCGGCGCACCCGCACGCCACCTGCATCGGCTGCAACTGGAAGTTCGGCTTCGGCGACGCCGACGCCGTCGAGGTGTGGAACGGCCCCTTCACCCAGGACGACGAGGTGTCGCTGGCGGCCTGGGACGCGGCGCTTGCCCGGGGCCGCCGGACACCGGCGATGGGCAACAGCGACGCCCACCGCGACCCGGACCGCGTCGGCACCCCGCAGACCGTGGTCCTGGCCGACGACCTGAGCCGGGAGGCGATCCTGGCGGGCCTGCGCGCGGGCCGGGCGTACGTCGCCGAGTCCTCGTCCGTCTCCCTGGACTTCGCGGTGACGGACGGCCGGGGCCGCTCGGCGGGGGTCGGCGAGCGTCTCGCGGTCCCGGCGGACGAGCCCGTCACCGTCCGTCTCGCCGTGACGGGCGCCCCGGAAGGCGGCACGGTCCGCTTCGTCACGGACCAGGGTGTCCTGCACACGGCCCGGGCCACGGACCCGGTGGAGTGGGTGACGACCGCCGCGTACGCCGGTTACGTCCGGGCGGAGGTCCGGCACCCGGCGGCGGCGCCCCCACTGCCGGGCGCGCTCGCGGCCTTCACCAACCCGGTGTTCCTGGAGGTCAGCCCTCGTACTCCGTGAGGTCGATGGCATGCACCCGCAGCGGGACGCCGAAGACCGGGTGCTCGGTCTCGCGCTCGGGGGTCATGCCGAGCTTGCGCATCACGTTCTCGGAGTCCGTGTTGCTGATGTGGGCGATGCTGACCACCCGGTCCAGGCCGCGGTCCTGCAGGGCGAACTCCAGGGCCGCGTGGGCGGCCTCGGAGGCGTAGCCCTGCCCCCAGAACGGGCGGCCGAGCCGCCAGCCGATCTCCACGGCGGGCAGCACCTCGGGCAGGAAGTCCGGCACGGACAGACCCGCGAAGCCGATGAGTTCGCCGGAGGCGATGAGTTCCACGGCGAAGAGCCCGAAGCCCTCGTCGTCCCACTCCTCCTCCCAGCGCTCGATGTCCTCGGCGGTCTCCTCCAGGTCGCGGACCGACCCGTCGCCGATCCAGCGCATGACCTCGGGGTCGGCGTTGATCTCGGCCATGGGGACGAGGTCGTCGTCGGTCCAGCGTCGGAGGATGAGGCGGGGGGTGCGGATCTCGGTCATGCCTCCATCTTCCGTCATGCGGAGCGGGTCGGTCCTAGGGGGCGTCTTGCCGATCTTGCCGGGCTCGCGGTGTCCTGAGACTCCGTCTCCCGCGTTGTCGTCGGTCGGCATGGCTCCGCCATGCCTTCTTCCTCCGCCTTGGATCCGAAGCCCCAGGACACCGCTCACTGACCCGGCCTGATCGACAAGACACCCCCTAGCGCCCGCTGCGTCGCGGCGAGGTCGCCGTACCCCCCTTCCTGCCAGACGCGCTCGCGGAACTCCTGGAAGGTCAGCGGCCGGGTGTCCTCGCCGGGCGCATCACGGAAGTGGACGGTGCCGCAGCGGTGGCAGTACCAGGCTCGCGACCAGAGGCGTTCGGCCTGCGCCCGGCCGCTCGTCAGCCGGGTGAAGGCACGGCGGCTGCGGATCCGCAGGACGAGGACCAGCACGGCCGCCGTCAGGGCGAGCGCCGAGATCACCGCGAGCCAGGCGAAGTCCGGCCACGCCGGACCGGCGGTGGGCAGCTCCTGCCCCGGCGCGTGGAAGATCCCGTTCTCGTCGAAGACCCCGCCGCCCTCGACCACGGGGACGTCGTCGAGCCAGTGGCCCGCGCCGGCTCCGGCCGCGAAGGTCCCGACCGCGACGAGGAGGGCCAGCACGCCGAGGCATCCGATCGCCCGGGACGGGGGTTCCGGCACGGGTGCCAGCGCCTCCGAGAGGGCGGTCGTCACAGGGCGGTCGACGGTGCGGTCATGGTGGTCGTCGGGGTTGCGCACTCGCACCCTGACCGTGTCCCGTCCCCCGAGGTACACGGCCGGTACGGCCTGCAGCCGGTCCTCCCGGCCGCACCCCGGGCACTGCGGTGTCCTGGTCATGATTCCCCCCTCGGACACGGCGGGCGCGTGTCGTGGGCACAGTGTCGTCGGGTACATGCCACAACTGCGTCCGGCATGTGTCACGACTTCGCATCCGCCCTGCGCGGCAGCCCGCTTGGCACCCCGCGCACGAGGAAGGGGAGGTCACCCGCGGCCGGGGCCGGCGCCGCCGCGTCACCGGAAGACGCCGAAAACCACCCGTGGACAAGGCCGTTCGGCTGCTTGGATGACCGTCATGCTGAACCGACTCGAGACGTACTACGACACCGCCCCCCGATCCGCCGCCCGTGCCGAGGAGTTCGGGCCGCTCACCCTCTTCGTCCGGGAGGGCGAGGGCTGGCCCTTCTACGCCCGGCCCGCCCTCGGGCACTCCGGCGAGGTGACGGCGGACGAGGTGGACCGGGTCCGGGCGCGGCAGCGGGAGCTGGGGGCGCCCGAGGCGTTCGAGTGGGTGGCGGAGACCACGCCGGGGCTGCGGGCGGCGGTCGAGAAGAGCGGGCTCGTGGTCCACGAGCATCCGCTGATGGTCCTGACCGACGAGGACGGGATCGTGCCCCTCCCGCTTCCCGAGGACGTCACCGTGCGGATGGTGGGCGCCGGCGATCCGGTCCTGCCGAGCGCGGTCGCCGCCCCGTACGCGGCCTTCGGCGCCGAGGCCACTCCGTCGGCCGTCGCCCAGGTCGCGGTGCGGATCGCCGAGGGGGCGACGCGGCTGGCCGCGGCCCTCGACCCGGCGGGCCACGCGCTCTCGGCCGGTCAGCACCAACCTGTGGGGGCCGTCTCCGAGGTCGTCGGGGTCGGCACCCTGCCGTCCGCCCGCCGCCGGGGGCTGGGGCTCGCGGTCACCGCCGCCCTGGTGGCCGACGCCCGGGCCCACGGGGTGGAGACGGTCTTCCTGACGGCCTCGGACGCGGACGTGGCCCGGCTCTACGGCCGGCTGGGCTTCCGCACGGTCGCCACCGCCCTGATCGCGGAGCCCGCCGAACCGGCCGCCTGACCCCGGCCGGAGAACGGACCGGAGAACGGACCGGAGAAGAAAAGATCCGCGGTCGTGTCACATCCGCGTCGCGCGCTCCGTCATTGCTGTGAGGCCGGCACGGGATCGGCCCGCACCGACCACGGAGGAGCGATCGCCATGCAGCACGAGACCGAGGCCCGGATGACCAACCCCGCCTACGTCCTGCCCGAGGCGGGGGCGGCCATCCAGGACCTGGTGAAGGCCACGCGGCAGGGCGGTGCCCCGGAGTCCGTCCTGGAGCTGGTGCACCTGCGGGCCAGCCAGATCAACAACTGCGGCTTCTGCGTGGACTACGGCGCGAAGAGCGCCAGGAAGGCGGGGGTGAGCGACGAGAAGCTGTTCGCCGTCGCCGCCTGGCGCGAGACCCCGTACTTCTCCGACGAGGAGCGCGCCGCGCTGGCGCTCGCCGAGGCCGCGACCCGGCTCGCCGACGCCTCGGACGCCGTGCCGGACGCGGTGTGGGACGCGGCGGCCGATCACTTCGACGAGAAGCAGCTCGCCGCGATCGTGCTGATGGTGGGCCTCACCAACCTGTTCAACCGGCTCAACGTCACCGTCCGGCAGCCGGCCGGCGTGGGGCTGTGACGAACGGCTCGCGCACCATCAGCACGTCGACGGGGTCCTCCGACTCGACGACGAAGCCCTCCCGTTCGTAGAGCCGGCGGGCCGCGCTCCCTTGGAGGACGATCAGCCGGACCGGGACCGACTCCTCGTCGGCCCGGGCCAGCAGCGTCCGCAGCACCGCCGTCCCGAGGCCCCGCCCCTGGGTCGCGGGGGCCAGGTAGAAGTGCTCGATGTACAGGCCCGGCCCGTGGTCGTACGGGCGGAGCGTCACGCAGCCGGCGAACACGCCGCCGGTCTCCACGACCGAGGTGTGCTCCGAGGTGAAGCCGTCGCGCAGCCGCTGGCGCACCCGGTGCTCGTCGTAGCGGCCGAGCCGCACCAGGTCGTCCCGCATCACCACCGCCCGCAGTTCGGCGATCGGCTCCACGTCCTGCGGCCGGCCCGGCCGCAGCGACCACGTCGTTTCCGTATACACGTACGCATCCTAAGGAGTGTTCCCCGGCCCCACGCAGGGCCGGATCCCCACCCGTCCCGCCCGCGGTGACGGCCCTGGCCGCACAGCCCGTCCAGGGCGGACGACGGGTCGGAGGGTGGGATTCCGGGCATCCGTAACCGCTTGGCGTCCGGGCGCGTTGGGCGGGGCATGAAGAAGATCCTCACCGCCGCCCTGGCCGGTCTCGCCGTGGCCGGCTCGCTCGGCTCCGCCGGTACCGCCGTCGCCGAGAGCGACGTCGGCCTGTCCACGGTCGTCCCGCTCAGCGGCGTCCTGAACCCCGACGAGAAGCAGCCGGCGCCCGCCGACCTGCCGCCCGCCAACGCGGCCGTCCAGCGGCTCCTGCCGGGGCACTGACGCGGGACGGAGGTGACGGGCCCCCCACGGGCCCGTCACCTCCGCCGTGTCCGGCGCCGGATCCGTGCGCGGTCAGTCCGCGACGACCAGCGAGGGGGTCTCCTTGGTCAGCACCTCGCCGCGGAAGAAGGCGGGGCTCCTGCGCTGCATCACCAGCATGATCACGACGCCGAGCAGCAGCAGTCCGACACCGATCACGAAGACCGAGCCGACGCCGAGGACCGCGGAGCCGCTGCCGTAGGCCGGGTCCCACATGTCGTAGAGCGTCTTGCCGAAGACGGCCGTCAGCAGGAGGCCGCCCAGGACCGGGCAGAGACCCTTGTAGACGAGGTCGCGGCCGGAGCGGAAGAGCTCCTTGCGGAAGTACCAGGCGCAGGCGAACGCGGTGAGCGAGTAGTAGAAGCAGATCATCAGGCCGAGCGCGTAGATCGTGTCGACCAGGACGTTCTCGCTGACCAGGGTCATGACCGTGTAGAAGACGCCGGTGGCGACACCGGCGATGACGGTGGCCTTGCCGGGGACCTTGAAGCGCGGGTGGACCTTCGCGAAGGACGCGGGCAGGGCCTCGTACGCCGACATCGCCAGCACGGTACGCGCCACCGGGATGAAGGTGGTCTGGAGGCTGGCCGCCGCCGAGGCGAGGACCGCGACGAAGAGCAGGATGCCGAGGGCCGGGCCCATGACGGGGCCGGCGAGGGCGGCGAAGACGTTGTCGGAGGTCTCCGGGTTCGCGAGGCCCAGGCCCTTGTCGCCGGAGCCGACGGCCATCTGCGCGGCGATGCCGGTGGCGAGGTAGGAGGCGACCAGGACGACCATCGCGACCAGCGCGGCCCGGCCCGGCGTCTTCTCGCTGCCGGTGGTCTCCTCGTTGGTGGCCAGGCAGGCGTCCCAGCCCCAGTACATGAAGATCGACAGCGACAGGCCGGCGGTGAAGGCTGCGAAGGACTGGACGGCGAACGGGTTCATCCACGACCAGGAGAAGTCCAGGCCCGTGTCGAAGGTGCCGCTGCCCGCCTTCTGGAAGGCCATGGCGACGAAGAGGACGAGGACGACGAGCTGGAGGCCGACGAGGGCGTACTGGATGCCCTTGGTGGCGGTCATGCCCCGGTAGCTGATCGCGGTGGCGACGGCGATGAGCGTCAGGCAGGTGAGGATGTGGACGGCCTTGTTGTCGTCCAGGGCGGCGATCGACGGATCACCGGTGATCTCGCCGGCCAGCAGCCAGAAGTACGAGGTCGCGACGCCGGCCAGGTTGGACAGCACGATGATCGTCGCGATGACGAGACCCCAGCCGCACATCCAGCCGATGCGCGGCCCGAAGGCCTTCACGGTCCAGGTGAACGAGGTGCCGCAGTCGGGCATGACCTTGTTCAGCTCGCGGTAGGCGAAGGCGACCAGCAGCATCGGCAGGAAGCCGGCCAGGAACACCGCGGGCATCTGCAGGCCGACCTCGCCCGCCGTGGAGCCGAGCGTGGAGGTCAGGCAGTAGACGGGGGCGACGGTCGAGATGCCGATGACGGCGCTGCCCAGCAGCCCGACCGAGTTGCCGCCGAGTCCCTTGGTGCGTACGCCCTGAGTGTCGCCCGAGGCGGGGACGCCCCTTACCGTGTCTCCGGCCTGGGGCCGTGCATCCACCTGAGTCATGAACAGGACGTTAAGTGCTGCGGTTTCCACATCCGGAATGTCGAAATCCACTCGCGCCATCGATCTTCACCTTGCATTGCGAGGCGAAATCCGTGCATCTACCAACGATTGGAAGATCCACTGACGGGTCGAGCCGACCGATCGGTAGGCGTACCGATCGGTGTCCGATATGCGGGAACCGCAGCTGAGCCCGGAATGTCCGATTTCAAAATTTCCCGCGGTATTTTCCGGCCCGTTCCCCAAGCATGATCAACCGGGCCAGACCACCGCCTGCAGCTCGCTGTAGGCGTGCAGGGCGTACGAGCCCACGTCCCGCCCCACCCCGCTCTTCTTGAATCCGCCGAAGGGGGCCTCCATGTTCCGCCCCACGGTGTTCACGCCGACCCCGCCGGCCCGCAGCCGCGACGCGACGCGGAACGCGCGGGCCGTGTCCCCGGACCAGACGTAGTCGATCAGCCCGTAGTCGCTGTCGTTGGCCAGCGCGATCCCCTCCTCCTCGTCGTCGAAGGGGACGACCACGACGACCGGTCCGAAGATCTCCTCCCGGACCACCCGCATCGTGTTCGTGCAGTCGGCCAGCAGGGTGGGCGCCACGTAGAAGCCGCGGTCGAGATCCGGCCGCTCGCCGCCGCCGACCACCCGGGCCCCCTCCTTGCGGCCCAGTTCGACGTACGACTCCACGCGGTCGCGGTGGGCCGCCGAGATCACCGGGCCGACGACCGTGCCCCGCTCCCTCGGATCGCCCACCTTCATGAACGCCAGGTAGCCGGTCAGCTTCTCGATCAGACGGTCGTGGATCCCGCGCTGGGCGAGCACCCGGGTCGGGGCCGTGCAGATCTGCCCGCTGTAGAAGGCGAAGGTGGTGCCGATGCCCGTGACCGCCGCGTCCAGGTCGGCGTCGTCGAGGACCAGGGCCGCGCCCTTGCCGCCCAGCTCCATCAGCTGCCGTTTCATGTCGCGGCCGCAGACCTCGCCGATGCGCTGCCCGACGGCCGTGGAGCCGGTGAAGGACACCATGTCGACGTCGGGCGAGTCGACCGCCGCCTCGCCGACCCCGGGAGCCGAGCCGGTGACGACGTTCACGACGCCGGACGGGACGCCCGCCTCCTCCAGCGCCCGCGCCATCGCGTACACGGAGAGCGGGTCCTGCGGCGCCGGCTTGACCACCACCGTGTTGCCCATGGCCAGGGCCGGGGCGACCTTGCCCGCCGGGTTCGCCCAGGGGTTGTTGTACGAGGTGATGCAGGTGACCACGCCGACCGGGCGGCGCACGGCCAGCGCGCCGAAGACCCCGGCCCTGCCCATCGGTCCCGCCTCGTTGATCTGCGGGGGCAGCGCCTGCTCGACCGGCTCCAGGGCGCCGCGCGCGTACCGGCGGAACCGGGAGACGCCGACGGCGACCTGCATCCCGCGGGCGGTCCCGGTGGTCGCGCCGGTCTCGGCCTGGGCGAGGACGGTGAGGCGGTCGGCGTCGCGGGCCATGATGTCCGCGGCGCGGTCCAGGATCGCGGCGCGCTCCTCCGGCCGCGTCCGGGACCAGGTGCCGAAGGCCGCGCGGGCGGCGGCGGCCGCCTCGTGCACCTGGGCTCGGGAGGCTTCGGGGGCGAGGCCGACGACCTCCTCGGTGGCCGGGTCGATCACCTCGTAGTGCCCGCCGTCGGGCTCGGTCCACGTGCCCCCGATGAAGAGGCTCTCGGTACGGGTCATCGCGTCGACACCGTCCTCGTGTCCCGGCCGGACCGCAGCACCCGGCCCGGTATCGCGCCGGTCACCTCGTCGTCGCGGACGGTCTCCACGCCGTTGACGCGGACCGAGACGATGCCGACCGCCCGCGAGTCCAGCCGGGGGCTGTCGCCGGGCAGGTCGTGCACGAGGGTCGCCGGTCCGGCGTCGATGCGCTCGGGGTCGAAGAGGACCAGGTCGGCGTGGAATCCCTCCTCGATCCGGCCCCGCTCACGCAGCCCGAAGAGCCGGGCGGGGTCGTCGCTGAGCATCCTCACCGCCTGCTCCAGCGGGACCAGCTTGCGGCCGCGCAGGCAGTCGCCGAGGAATCGGGTGGTGTACGGCGCCCCGCACATCCGGTCCAGGTGGGCGCCCGCGTCGGAGCCGCCCAGCAACACGTCCTCGTGCTCCCAGGTCTCGCGGCGCAGCGCCCAGGAGGCCGGGTCGTTGTCCGAGGGCATCGGCCACAGCACGGTCCGCAGGTCGTCGTTGGCGCAGATCTCGACCAGGCACTGGAAGGCGTCCTGGCCCCGCTCGGCGGCGATGTCCCGGACGACGCGGCCGGTCAGGCCCTCGTTCTCGGCGCTGTACGTGTCCCCGATGACGTAGCGGTCGAAGCGGGCGAGACGCCGGAAGACGCCGGCCTCGCGGGAGTCGGCGCGGCGGAGCATCTCCGTCCGGACCTGCGGGTCGCGCAGTCGCGCGACCCGTTCGGGCACCGGCAGGGCCAGGATCTCGCCCCAGCCGGGGATGAGGTTGAGGGCGCAGAAGGTGCCCAGCGACATGTTCATCGGGGTCAGGATCGGCATGGTGAGGGCGACGATCCGGCCGCCGGACTTGCGGGCGCGCTCGGAGGCCACGAGCTGGCGCGGCACGCGTTCCGGCACGGCGGCGTCGATGGTGAGGACGTTCCAGTTGAGCGGCCGGCCGGCTGCCGCCGTCATCTCGACGAAGAGGTCGATCTCGGCGTCGGAGAACTGGTCGAGGCAGCCGGCGAGGATCGCCTCGATCTGGGTTCCCTCGTGCTCGCCGACGGCTTTGGAGAGCGCGATCAGTTCCGCCGGGGTGGCGTGCCGGGAGGGGACGGGGGCGCCGTCCCCGTCGGAGTGGGTGGCGGACTGGGTGGTGGACAGGCCCCAGGCGCCCGCGTCCATGGCCTCGTGGAGGAGCCGTTCCATCGCCCGCAGCTGCGCGTCGGTGGGCTGCCCGCCGACGGCGTCGGCGCCCATCACGTACCGGCGCAGGGCGCAGTGCCCGACCATGAACCCGGCGTTGACGGCGATCCGCCCTTCGAGGGCGTCGAGGTACTCGGCGAAGGAGGACCAGGACCAGTCGACCCCGTCCTCCAGGGCCGCCAGGGCCATGCCCTCGACCTTGGACATCATGCGGCGGGTGTAGTCGGCGTCCTCGGGCCGGTCGGGGTGCAGGGGGGCGAGGGTGAAGCCGCAGTTGCCGCCGGCGACGGTGGTGACGCCGTGGTTCATGGAGGGGGTCGCGAAGGGGTCCCAGAACAGCTGGGCGTCGTAGTGGGTGTGCGGGTCGACGAACCCCGGGGCGAGGACGAGCCCGGTGGCGTCCTCGCTGCTCGCGGCCTGTTCGGTGACGGTGCCCGGCTCGGCGACGAGGGCGATCCGCCCGTCCCGTAGACCGACGTCGGCGACGCGGGCGGGGGCGCCGGTGCCGTCCACGACGGTGGCCCCCTTGATCAGGTGATCGAGCATGACGTCCCTTTCCTCACGTGGACCACATGGACGCGCCCCGGCCGGGGACGCGGTAGCCGGCCGCGGCTACGACGTCCCCGACCGGGGCAGGTACGGAGCGGCGGTCCGGGAAGACACCGCCCCGCGCTCGCGGGTGGGAGGGGCACCGGGAGGGCCCGCCCCGCCCCGTCAGGAACCCGCGGCCTGGCGGAAGCGGGTGGTGCGGTGGACGGGGTCCGTGTCGATCTTGGGGATCACGTGCTCACCGATCAGCTTGATCGTGTTCATCGTGTCCTCGTACGAGACCCCGATCGGCAGCCCGAAGGACAGCTGGTCGGCCCCGGCCTGCTCCCAGCGCTTGCACTGGCGCAGCACCTCCTCCGGGTCTCCGCAGATCATCAGCTCCTCGGCGATGAGGAGTTCGATGATCTCCGCGCTGTACTCCGGCAGGAGTTCGGGCCACTCGGGGATGCCCTCGGGCCGCGGGAAGGTGTCGTGGTAGCGGAAGAGCAGCGACTGGAGGTAGTTCAGGCCGCCGCCGACCGCGATCTCGACGGCCTTGTCGTGGGTCTCCGCGCAGATCGCGGTGGAGGTCACCATGACGTTGTCGTTGACGAAGTCGCCGACCGCCTTGGCCTCCTTGATCGCCGTCTTGTACGACTCGACGACCCACTCCATGTCGGACACCTTCTGCACGCTGAAGCCCAGGACGCCCAGGCCCTTCTTGCCGGCCATCGCGTAGGAGGAGGGCGAGCCGGCGGCGTACCACATGGCCGGGTGGGACTTGCCGTACGGCTTGGGCAGGATCTTGCGGGGCGGCAGGGACCAGTGCTTGCCCTGGAAGCCGACGTACTCGTCCTGGAGCCACATCTTGGGGAACTCGGCGATCGTCTCCTCCCAGATCTCCTTCGTGTGGTTCATGTCGGTGATGCCCGGCATGAACCCGAGGATCTCGTGGGAGCCCGCCCCGCGGCCGGATCCGAACTCGAAGCGGCCGGCGGAGAGGTGGTCGAGCATGGCGACCTTCTCGGCCACCTTGACCGGGTGGTTCACGGGTGCGAGGGGGTTGAAGATGCCCGAGCCGAGGTGGATCCGGTCGGTGGCGTGGGCGAGGTAGCCGAGGTAGACGTCGTTCGCCGACAGGTGGGAGTACTCCTCCAGGAAGTGGTGCTCGGAGGCCCAGGCGTACTTGAACCCGGATCGGTCGGCCTGGATGACGTACTCGGTCTCCTCCATCAGCGCCTTGTGCTCGGCCTCGGGATCGGTCTCGGCGCGCTTGCCGACGTATCCCTGCACGAAGATCCCGAATTCCAAGGGGTTCACCGTCCTCGTTATTTCTGACGTACCGTCAGATTCTCGATGTGCCCGACTTTCGCACCGCCGCGCGGGTGCGTCAATACCTGATGACCCGTCAGCCAAGTCCGGTCCGGGCGGGGCCGGGGAGGGGCGCCCGGACGGGAGCGAAAGGTCAGAAGAGGCTGACGCCGGCCAGCCAGCCGCCGTCGACCACGAACGGCTGGCCCGTGATGTAGGCCGAGTCCTCCCCGGTCAGGAACAGCGCGAGGGCCGCGACCTCCTCCGGCCGTCCGATGCGGCCGAGCGGCACGAGCTTGCGGTACAGCTCCTCGGTCGCCGCCGGATCCACGCCCTCGGGGTTGCTCATCGGGGTGTCGATCGCACCGGGGCAGACCGCGTTGACCCGGATGCCCCGCCCGGCCAGTTCCAGGGCCGCGACGCGGGTGAGCCCGAGGACGGCGTGCTTGCTGGCGGCGTAGGCGCCGACACCCGCCATGCCGGTCAGACCCGTGTACGAGGCGGTGTTCACGATGGTGCCGCCGCCCGCCTCGGCGATCTCGGGCGCGACGGTACGGATGCCCAGGAAGCAGCCGACCTGGTTGACCTGCACGATGGCCTGGAACTCGTCGAGCGGGGTGGCGACCAGCTCGTTGAACCGCAGGATGCCCGCGTTGTTCACCAGGCCGTCGATCCGGCCGAATCGCTCGCGCGCGCGGGCGACGGCCGCGGACCAGTCCTCCTCCCGGGTGACGTCGAGGCGGACGTACGCGGCCCGCTCCTCCCCCAGCTCCTTGGCCAGCGCCTCACCGGCGTCGTCGAGGACGTCCCCGAGGAGGACCTTCGCGCCCTCGGCGACGAAGAGCCGCGCCTCCTGCTCGCCCTGCCCGCGCGCCGCGCCCGTGATGACGACGACGCGCCCGTCCAGCTTGCCCATGCCCTGCCACGCTCCTCAGCTCAGGTGTGGTGCGACCTCCGCGGCGAACGCCGCCATCTGGTCGACGAGTTCGGTACGGCTCCGGGAGCGGAACCGGAGCTGGATCTGATGCACGCCCATCTCCCCGTACGCCCGCAGCGACGCGGCGATGTCCTCCGCCTTGCCCGTCAGGGTGCGCCGCCCGACCTCCCAGCCGGCCTCGCCGACGTAGAGCGGCTCGACGATGGCCCCCACCGTGATCGGGGCCTCGACGCCGGCCTCGGACCGCAGCCGCAGCAGCTTCGCGATCTGGGCGGGGAGCCGATCGCGCGGATCGCCCTGGGGCAGCCAGCCGTCCCCCCGCACCGCCGCCCGGCGCACGGCGGCCGGCGACGATCCGCCGACCCAGACGGGCACCCGCTCCTGGGCGGGCCGGGGCCGCTGCCCGAGGTCCTTGAAGGCGAAGCGCTCGCCGGAGAACTCCGGGTACTCCTCCGGCCCGAGGGCCGACTTCAGCGCGTCGATCGTCTCGTCGAGGACCCGCCCGCGGCCGGCGAAGTCCGCGCCGACGGCGTCGAACTCCTCCTCCACGTGCCCCGCCCCCACCCCGAGGACCAGCCGCCCGCCGGAGAGGTGGTCGAGGGTCGCGTACGCCTTGGCGGACACCAGTGGATGCCGCAGCCCCACGATCGCGACGTGCGAGAGCAGCCGGACCCGCTCGGTGGCGGCGGCGAGGTAGGAGAGCGTGGCGACCGGGTCGTACCAGACGGTGCCCATGGGCCCGGCGAGCCGGCGCGGGATGGCGACGTGGTCGCAGCTCGCGATGTAGTCGAAGCCGCCGCGGTCGGCGGCCCGGGCGATCTCGACGAGATCCCCCGGACCGGCCCCGGCCTCCCATGCCTCGGCGTAGAGGGTGCTCTGCGACTGGACCGGGAGCTGCATCCCGTACGACACCATGGACTCCACCCCTCAACTGACGATCCGTCAGATAAACGAAGGAGCCCATCGTCATCGCTGACGGACCATCAGGCAAGGGGTGCGCCGGGCCGCTTTGCCGCGCGGAGCCGGCGCGCCACCGGGCCGCCGTGGGCCCGCTGAGACCGGCACGGCACCCCTACGGACGCCAGAGTCCGTCCGGCGTCAGCCCCAGCAGCTCGATCGCGTTGCCGCGCACGATCCGCTCGACCACGTCCGGGGCCAGGTGCCCCATCTGCGCCTCGCCGACCTCGCGGGACTTGGGCCAGGTGGAGTCGGAATGCGGGTAGTCGGTCTCGTAGAGGACGTTGCCGGCACCGATGGCGTCGAGGTTCCGCAGGCCGAACGCGTCGTCGAAGAAGCAGCCGTACACGTGCTCGGCGAAGAGCTCCGACGGCCGGCGCAGCACCTTGTCCGCCACGCCGCCCCAGCCCCGGTTCTCCTCCCAGACGACGTCCGCGCGCTCCAGGATGTACGGGATCCAGCCGATCTGGCCCTCCGCGTACATGATCCGCAGGTTCGGGAAACGCTCGAACTTGCCGCTCATCAGCCAGTCCACCATCGAGAAACAGCAGTTGGCGAAGGTGATGGTGGAGCCGACGGCGGGCGGGGCGTCCGCCGAGGTGCTGGGCATCCGGCTCGACGAGCCGATGTGCATGGCGACGACGGTGCCGGTCTCGTCGCAGGCCCGCAGGAACGGGTCCCAGTAGTCGGTGTGCACCGACGGCAGCCCGAGGTGCGGCGGGATCTCGGAGAAGGCGACGGCCCGCACGCCCCGGGCCGCGTTGCGGCGGACCTCGGCGGCGGCAAGCTCGGCGTCCCACAGGGGCACCAGGGTGAGCGGGATGAGGCGGCCGGCCGCCTCGGGGCCGCACCACTCCTCGACCATCCAGTCGTTGTAGGCGCGGACGCCGAGGAGGCCGAGCTCACGGTCCCCGGCCTCGGTGAAGGTCTGCCCGCAGAAGCGCGGGAAGGTGGGGAAGCAGAGCGCGGACTGGACGTGGTTCACGTCCATGTCGGCGAGCCGGTCGGGGACGCGGAAGGAGCCGGGGCGCATCTGCTCGTACGTGATCACCTCCAGCCTGATCTCGTCCCGGTCGTAGCCGACGGCGGTGTCGAGCCGGGTGAGCGGGCGGTGCAGGTCCTCGTACACCCACCAGTCGCCGATCGGCCCGTCGTCGCCGGGAGCCCCCATGACAGGGGCGAACTTGCCACCGAGGAAGGTCATTTCCTTCAGGGGGGCGCGGACGACGCGCGGACCGGTGTCCCGGTACTTCGACGGGAGCCGGTCCTGCCAGACGTGCGGAGGCTCCACGGTGTGGTCGTCCACCGAGATGATCTTCGGGAAGGTCTCCATGTCCGTCACGGTAGCGCCGATCTGACGACCCGTCAGCTAGTCGGGGGGCGGATCCTGTGCAGACGGTCACCCGATGCTGACGCGCGGCCCACGGACAAGGCAGACTGTCTTGGGCGAAACCAGCGGTACGGGCAGGGGGAGCTATGGACCGTGAGAACGGCTCGCGGGTACCGGAGCAGCGGACTCCGGCGACGGGTTCCGAGGACACCGGCCGGGAGCAGGCCGCCGATCTGCGCTTCGGCGTGCTCGGACCCGTGCGGGCCTGGCGGAACGGCGAGGCGCTCCCCTCGGGCTCGCCGCAGCAGCGTGCGCTGCTCGCGGCACTGCTGCTGCGCGACGGACGCACGGCCACCGCCTCCGAGCTGATCGACGCGATCTGGGGCGAGGAATCGCCCTCGCAGGCGCTGGCCGCCGTGCGCACCTACGCCTCACGGCTGCGCAAGATCCTCGACCCCGGCGTCCTGGTCAGCGAGTCCGGCGGCTACGCCATCAGGGCGAGCGCCGACTCCCTGGACCTGAGCGTCGCCCAGGAGCTGGCGGCCGAGGCCGAGAAGCTGCGGTCGTCCGGCGACCGCGCCGCGGCCCGGGCCCGGCTCAACAAGTCCCTCGGCCTGTGGGACGGCGAGGCGCTCGCCTCGGTGCCCGGACCGTACGCCGAGAACCAGCGGACGCGCCTGGAGGAGTGGCGGCTGCAGCTCCTGGAGACCCGGATGGACATGGACCTGGAGGTCGGCGCGCACGCGGAGGCGGTGTCCGAGCTGACCGCCCTGACCGCGGCGCACCCCCTGCGGGAACGGCTGCGCGAACTGCTGATGCTGGCCCTCTACCGCAGCGGACGGCAGGCGGAGGCGCTGGCGGTCTACGCGGACACGCGCCGCCTCCTCGCCGACGAGCTGGGCGTGGACCCGTGCGCCGAGCTGTCCCGCCTCCAGCAGCGGATCCTCCAGGCCGACGCCGAGCTGGACCGGCCGGTGGAGGATGCCTCCCGGGCCGCGCCCCCCGCCGCCCGGCCCGCGCAGCTTCCGGCGACGGTGCCCGACTTCACCGGCCGCGGCTCCTTCGTACGGGAGCTGGGCGACCGGCTCGCCACCGCCGAGGGCTCCGTGATGGCCGTCTCGGCGCTCGCGGGCATCGGCGGCGTAGGCAAGACCACTCTCGCGGTGCACGTGGCGCACGAGGCCCGCCCGCACTTCCCGGACGGCCAGCTCTACGTCGATCTCCAGGGCGCGGGCTCGCGGGCCGCCGCGCCGGAGACCGTGCTCGGCGCCTTCCTGCGGGCTCTGGGCACCCCTGTCGAGGCGATCCCCGACTCGCTGGACGAGCGGGCGGCGCTGTACCGCTCCACCCTCGACGGCCGGCGGATCCTGGTCCTGCTCGACAACGCGCGCGACGCCGCCCAGATCCGGCCGCTGCTGCCGGGCACGGCGGGCTGCGCGGCCCTGGTGACCAGCCGGATCCGGATGGTGGACCTGGCCGGCGCGCACCTGGTGGACCTGGACGTCATGTCCCCCGAGGAGGCGCTCCAGCTCTTCACCCGGATCGTCGGCGCCGAGCGGGTGCAGGCGGAGCGCGAAGCGGCGCTGGACGTCGTGGCGGCCTGCGGCTTCCTGCCGCTGGCGATCCGCATCGCCGCCTCCCGGCTGGCGGCCCGCCGCACCTGGACGGTCTCGGTGCTGGCCGCCAAGCTCGCCGACGAGCGGCGCCGGCTGGACGAACTCCAGGCGGGCGACCTCGCGGTCAAGGCCACCTTCGAACTCGGCTACGGCCAGCTGGAGCCGGCCCAGGCCCGCGCCTTCCGCCTGCTCGGCCTGGCGGACGGCCCGGACATCTCGCTCGCGGCGGCGGCGGCCGTCCTGGACCTCCCGCCCCATGACACCGAGGACCTCCTGGAGGCCCTCGTCGACACCTCCCTGCTCGAGTCGGCGGCCCCGGGCCGCTACCGCTACCACGACCTCGTCCGCCTCTACGCGCGTGCGTGCGCGGAGCGCGACGAACACCCGCCGGTGGAACGGGATCTGGCGCTGTCGCGGCTGCTGGACTTCTACCTGTCGACCGCGGCGCGGGTGTACGCGATCGAGCGGCCGGGCGACCGGACGGTCGCGCACCTGGAGGCCACCTCGCACGCGGGGCTGGCGTTCGCCGACCACGCCGAGGCCCTCGACTGGCTGCACGCCGAGGCGGACTGCGTGCTGGCCTGCGTGCAGCAGTCCCTCGGGCCCGCGTCCCTGCGCCGGGCCGTCGACCTCCTGATGGCGACGAAGGACCTGGCCGAGTCGGGCATCAACGCCCGGCGTTACGAGATGGCGACCGTGGCCGCCCGGGACGCCGCCCGCACGGCCGGCGACGCCCGCTCCGAGGGCCGGGCCCGCACCACGCTGACCCAGGTGTACAGCACCGCCGGCCGGTTCGAGGAGGCCGACGGGGAGGCGCATCTCGCCATGGACCTCGGACAGGCGTCCGGGGATCCCTGGACGTGCGGGAACGCGCCCAACGAGCGGGGCATCCTCGCGCTGTACGAGAACCGGCACGCGGACGCCGAAGCCCACCTCTCGCGTGCCCGCGACGCCTTCCGCGCCGACGCGAACCGGCCCGGCGAGGCCAGCGCGCTGTGCAACCTGTCCCGCGTGCACCTGGCCACCGGCCGTGTCGCCAGTGCCGTCGAGCTCGCCGAGCAGGGCATCACGATCTACGAGAAGGCCGAGACGGGCCTCGCCCTGCGCCTCGCCAACGGCAAGTACGCGCTCGGCCTGGCGCTCACCGCGTCCGGCCGGACCGTCCAGGCCCGGGCCGTCCTCACCGAGGCCCTCCACGTCTTCCAGGAGAGCCGCCAGCAGTTGTGGCACGGGATGACCCTGTTCCGGCTCGCCGAGGTGCACCTGGCCGACCGCCGGTACACGGCGGCGGCGGCCAACGCCGAGCAGGCGCTGTCCGTGCTGCACGGCATCGGCGGGGAGTGGCGCCGGGCCAACGTCCTGACCGTCCTGGGCCAGGGACTCGCGGCGCTGGGCCAGACGGACCGGGCCCGGGTGTGCTGGACCGAGGCACTGTCGGTGTTCGACGGACTGGGTTCGCCCGAGGCCAAGGCCGTCCGCGTCCTGCTCCACCCGGCGGCGGTCGCCTGACCCGGACGGGCGTTCATCATTCGTTTATCGCCGCACGGCATTCTCGTGCATGTCGATCCGCCGCGTCGGGGGGCAGACGGATCGCCATGAGGCCCCACCACTAAGGTGATCGGCCCTGGACGGTCCGCCCGGCGATCCGCGGGGGAATTGCCGGGCGGACATGTCAGTACCACCAGCCGAACGACTTCAGGAGCTGCTCCATGGCCGACAACCTCAAGCCCACGGACTCGCACGCGACGGGCGAGGAGTTCACGACGCTCGACTCGCACGCCACCGGCGAGCCCATCAAGCCGCTGGACTCGCACGCCACCG
Source organism: Streptomyces sp. NPDC048338 (assembly GCF_043201055.1). Lineage (NCBI taxonomy): Bacteria > Bacillati > Actinomycetota > Actinomycetes > Kitasatosporales > Streptomycetaceae > Streptomyces > Streptomyces sp. NPDC048338. The sequence continues at coordinate 96,246 of NZ_JBICYQ010000010.1, read as the reverse complement.
GTGGGGACGTCACGACGCTCGACTCCCACGCCACCACGGAGCCGATCAAGCCGATCAAGCCGCTCGACTCCCACGCGACGGGCGAGCCCCTGACGTAACCGAGGCGAGCCGGCCCACGGGGGACGAGGGCCGGCGCACCACGGGGGGACGGCCGCGGCGACGCCATCGGGGGAGTCGCCGGAGCCGTGAAAGTCCGGCAGTGGAGGCATCGCGTGCTCGGGGGACGTCTGCGGGGCCGGGGGGACCCGCCAGGCAGGGACCGGTGCACCGCGACCGGACGGTACGAGGGAGGGGCCGGGCAGTCGCCCGGCCCCTCCGTCGTACCCGCGTTCGGCGCCGGGTGCGGCCGCTACGCCCGCGCCCGCAGTTCCCCCTTCACCACCTTGCCGCTCGCGTTCCGCGGCAGCTCCCCCACGAACTCGACCGCCCGGGGGACCTTGAAGTTCGCCATCTCCCGCCGCGCCCAGGCGATCAGGTCGTCGCCCGTCACCCGCGCCCCGGGCCGCCGGACCGCGAACGCCTTGCCGACCTCCCCGAGCCGGGGGTCGGGGATGCCGATGACCGCGACGTCGGCGATGTCCGGGTGCAGGCCCAGGAGTTGTTCTATCTCGGCCGGATAGGCATTGAAGCCGCCGACGATGAACATGTCCTTGACCCGGTCGGTGATCCGCAGGTTCCCCGCCTCGTCCAGGACGCCCACGTCGCCCGTGTGCAGCCAGCCGTCGGCGTCGATCGCCCGGGCCGTCTCCTCCTCGTCCTCGAAGTAGCCGCGCATCACGTGGTGGCCCCGCACCAGGACCTCGCCCGCCTCGGACAGACGGACCTCGGTGTCCGGGATGGGGCGGCCGGAGGTCGTCGCGACGACGTCGGCGGGGTCACCCCGGCGGCACATGGTGACGATGCCGCTCGCCTCGGAGAGGCCGTACGCGGTGAGCACCGTCGCCACGCCCAGTTCGCCGCGGAGCCGTTCCACCAGCCGGAGCGGGACCACCGCGGCGCCCGTGACGACCAGGCGCAGCGACGCGAGGTCGTACGCGGAGCGGGAGGGGTGGTCGAGCAGCGACTGGTGGAGGGTGGGCGGGCCGGGCAGGACCGTGACGCGTTCCGAGGCGATGTTCGCGAGGACGGTGTCCACGTTGAACACCGGCTGCGGGATCATCACGGCGCCCCGCATCAGGCAGGCGATGATCCCGGCCTTGTAGCCGAAGGTGTGGAAGAAGGGGTTCACGATCAGGTAGCGGTCGCCCTCCGCCAGCCCGGCGAGCTCCGACCAGATCGCGTAGCAGCGCAGGGTCTGGGCGTGGCTGATCACCGCCCCCTTGGGCCGGCCCGTCGTCCCCGAGGTGTAGACGAGGTCCGAGGGGTCGGACGGGGAGATCGCGTCGGCCCGTGCGCGGACCTGCGCGGACGTGATCCGGTCGCCTTCGGCCAGGAACGCCTTCCAGGTCAGGTAGTCGTCCGGGGCGCTGTCCCCGAGCACCACCACCCGCTCCAGATGGGGCAGGGACACCTCGGCGCGGCGCAGTGAGGCGACGTACGAGGTGCCCAGGAAGGTGCCCGTGACGAACAGCAGCCGGGCGCGCGAGCGCTCCAGGACGTAGGCCGCCTCGGTGCCCTTGAAACGTGTGTTCAGAGGCACCAGGACGGCACCGGCGGTGACCGCGCCGAGCGCGGAGACGATCCAGTCCAGCGTGTTGGGGGCCCAGACGGCGACCCGGTCCCCGGGCTCGACCCCGGAGGCGATGCAGGCCGCCGCCGCCCGTTCGACCCGTTCGCCGAGCTCGCCGTACGACAGGCGCGTGCGGCCCTCGATCACCGCCTCCGCGTCCGCGTACCGTGCGGCGGCCGACCTCACCAGCCGCGGGATCGACCCCCATTCCAGGTCGCCGCGCATCTCCACCACTCCCTTCAGCTGACTATCCGTCAGATTAGCTGTAGCCTGACGCGCTGTCAGCAGCTCGCGATCGGGGAGGTTGCAGTGCTCAAGGACGCCACGGCCATCGTCGGGATCGGTCAGACACCCTTCGCGAAACGGCTCCCCGAGTCCGAGAAGACCCTCGCCTGCCGGGCGATCCTCGCCGCCCTCGACGACGCCGGGATCGCCCCCTCGGAGGTGGACGCCTTCGCCTCGTACACCATGGAGGAGACCGACGAGGTCGAGGTCGCCAAGGCGATCGGCGCCGGCGACGTCACCTTCTTCTCCAAGATCGGCTTCGGCGGCGGGGGTTCGTGCGCCACCGTCGGCCACCTCGCCGCCGCCGTCGCCACCGGGCAGGCGAGCGTCGGCGTCGCCTGGCGGTCGCGCAAGCGCGGGTCGGGGCCCCGGCCCTGGACCAACACGGCCGTCCAGCTCGCCACTCCCGGCCAGTGGACCCGCCCCTTCGGACTGCTGCGCCCCACCGACGAGATCGGCATGCTCGCCCGCCGCTACATGCACGAGTACGGCGCCACCCGCGACCACCTCTTCAACGTCGCCCTCGCCTGCCGCAACCGGGCGAACCAGAACCCCGCCGCCGTCATGTACGAGCGCCCGCTGACCCGCGAGATGTACATGACCGCGCGCTGGATCAGCGAGCCGCTGTGCCTCTTCGACAACTGCCTGGAGACCGACGGGGCGCTGGCCTGCGTCATCGTCTCCGCCGAGCGGGCCCGCGACTGCCGGCAGCGGCCCGTGTACGTCCACTCCGTCGCCCAGGGACTGCCCGCCCAGCACCACGGGATGGTCAACTACTGGAACGACGACCCGTTGACCGGCCCCGCCTGGACCGCGGCCCGACAGCTGTGGAAACAGGCCGACTTCGGCCCGCAGGACGTCGACGTCGCCCAGATCTACGACGCCTTCACCCCTCTCATCCCGCTCTCCCTGGAGGGCTACGGCTTCTGCGACCGCGGCGAGGGAGCGGCCTTCACCGAGGGCGGCGCCCTGGAGATCGGCGGCCGGCTGCCGCTCAACACCGGCGGCGGCGGCCTCTCCGAGGCGTACGTCCACGGCTTCAACCTGATCAACGAAGGCGTCAAGCAGCTCCGGGGCACCTCCACCGCCCAGGTCCCGGACGCCGCCACCTGCCTGGTCACGGCCGGCGAGGGGGTCCCCACGTCGGCGATCCTGCTTCGATCCTGAGGAGTTGAGACACCATGCTGACACCGGTGGTCGACGAGGACGGCGCCCCCTTCTGGGAGTACGCCGCCCGCGGCGAGCTGCGCGTCCAGGGCTGTGCGGCGCCCGGCTGCGGCGAGCTCCGCTTCCCGCCCCGTCCCTGCTGCCCGCACTGCCAGTCCTTCGAGAGCACCTGGCGCCTGATGTCCGGCCGCGGACGGATCTGGTCGTACGTCCTGCCCCACCCGCCGCTGCTGCCCGACTACGCCGCCCAGGCCCCGTACAACGCCGTGGTCGTCGAACTCGCGGAGGCGCCCCGCATCCGCCTCGTCGGCAACGTCGTCACGGCTCCGGACGCCCCGCTGGACTCGGTCGACCCGGCACGGCTGAGGATCGGTGCGGCCGTGAAGGTGGCGTTCACCGAGGTGGACGGCTTCGCCGTGCCGCGCTGGCTGCTGGAGCGCGGATGAGCATCACCGTCGCACGCGACAAGGAGACCGGGGTCGCGGTCGTCACCCTGGACCGGCCCGAGAAGCACAACGCCCTCACTCTGGACATGGCCCGCGATCTCGCGGCCGTCTGGCGGGAGTTCCGCTACGACGACGAGGTGCGGGCGGCCGTCGTCACCGGTGCCGGCGAGCGGGCCTTCTGCACCGGGATCGACCGCGCCGCCGAGGTCCCGCAGCCCTCCTCGCCGTACACGATCGACGATCCGCTGATCTCGGTCGGGCCGAAGGCGAACGATCTCTGGAAGCCGGTCGTGGCGGCCGTGGAGGGGATGGCCTGCGGCGGAGCCTTCTACCTCCTCGGGGAGGCCGAGTTCCTCGTCGCCGGCGAGGGGGCGACCTTCTTCGACCCCCACACCACCTACGGCATGGTCAGCGCCTTCGAGACCGTCCACATGGCGCAGCGGATGCCGTTCGGCGAGGTCGCGCGGATGGCGCTGACGGGGACGGCCGAACGGATCTCGGCCCGCCGGGCCTACGAGACGGGCCTGGTCTCCGAGCTGACGGCGACCGGTGGGGCGCTGGAGGCCGCCCGGCGGGTCGCGGCCGTGATCGCCTCCCACCCGACCGAGGCGGTGCAGGGCACGGTCCGGGCCCTGTGGTCGGTGAAGGAGGCGGCCCGCGCCCAGGCGCTCGCCCACGCACCCCATCTGGTCGCGCTCGGGAACCTGCCGGCGGAGCGGCAGGCCGAGCTGTTCACCCGGCGCGGCGGCGGCCACCACCTGCGCTAGGGCCTGTCTTCACAGTCCCTCCGGGCGAGCGCGCGGGCCCGCCGGGACCGGCCCGGCGGGCACGTCGCCCCTACTGCTCGCGCACGTCGTGGACCCGGCAGTCGCGCACCCGGTCGACGGTCCTCGGGTTCTTCATCGTGACCTCGACGTCCTTGGTCTCCCCGGCCTCGACGGTGATCCGCTGTACGGCGGAGTCCACCCGCGAGCCTCCGGCGTCCTTGAACTCCAGGGTGACCTGGAAGGTCTCCGTGAGCGTCTCGCGGGAGGTGATCCGCAGGGTGGCGGTGGTGTCCGCCTTGCGGGCGGGCCTCCCCTTGCGCTTCTTCCGGGCCGGGTCGACGCAGTCGACGACCACGACGTCCACGAGCGACGTCGGGGACGTGGTGACGCTCGGGGTGGCGGTGGTGCCGCCGGAGCCCGAGCCGTCGTACGTCTCGTCGTCGCCGCTGTGGGAGTAGTCGTCGTTCTTCTTCTTGGAGCTGGAGCAGCCGCCGCCGGAGCCGCTCGACTTGCTCTTGCCGCTCCTGCTCTTGCCGCCGCTGCCGCCGTGGCTGCTCGTCTGGAACCCGGTGAGCGCGAGCATCACCACCGTGAGCGTCGCAGCGAGCCGAAGTCCTCGCCCGCGTGCCGTCCCCGTCGCCATTACCGCCACCTTGCTGCTGCCTGTCGTGTCCGCGCCACCCTAGCGCCGCCTGGCAGGCCCCTCGCACCGGGCGTAGCGTCGGGAGCGAGAGCCGGACCCGAGGAGGCCGATCGATGGTGCGTAACGTCATCGGCTCGGTCCTGGCCCTCGCCGGAGCGACGGCCGCCGTCTGGAGCCCCTTCCGTGCCTGGTACGACGGCCGTCACGGCAGCGACTACCGCATCGAGGACCTCTTCGGCGGCATCACCGACGCCGGGGCGGAGGCGATCGGGTCGATCCTGCTGCCGTTCGCCTTCGCGGCCCTGGTCACCCTGATCGGCGTGGTGCTCCGCTCCCGCCTGCTGGTCGCCCTCGCCGGACTCGTCGTGCTCGGCTTCACCGTCCTGTGGATGGTCCGGGTCGGCCAGGCGGAGGGCAGTCTCACGGTCGGGGGCGAGGGCACGGGGCTCGGCGACGGCGTCGCGAACGCCGTCGGCGGCGGGCTGCTCCTGCTCCTGGGCGCCCTGGTCATGTCCGGCCGCGGCCGGAGCCGTGATACCCGGCTGGACGGCGGGTACGCCCCGGCGCCCACGCACCCGACCCTTGACGGCACGGGCCCCCCGGCGCCCTACCCGGGCCCCCCGTCGGCCGCCGCTCCCACCCGGACGATGGAGCAGCCGCGGTGGGACCGTCAGGACCCCGACCTGCAGCAGTGGGACGCGCCGGACCCCCACCAGGAGCCCGACGGGCCGTACGGGCCGCCGCGCGGGCCGCAGCCCTGACCGACGGGAGGCGCCGGACGGACGGGTCTACGCCCGGGCCGCGCCCCGCCCCGTCGCCGTTCCCTTCACCGCGTCCAGCGCGTACACGCACCGGTCCTTGCTGCACGCGTACACGACACCGCCGCGGGCCACCGGCGAACCGGTGATCTCGCCGCCGGTCGCGAGCTTCCAGCGCAGCTGGCCCCCCGTGGCGTCCAGCGTGTACAGCACGTGGTCGGCCGAGCCGAAGTGCACGCGGCCGTCGGCCACGACCGGGGTGCCGATCAGCTCACCGCCGGCCGCGAACCGCCACTTCGGGGTGCCGGTGACCGCGTCCAGCGTGTAGAGCGCGCTGCCGCTGCCCACGTGCACGTTGCCGTCGACGACCAGCACCGGCTCGGACGACTGGCGGGACTCGGTGGCGATCCGCCAGCGGTCCTGCCCGGTGGTCGCGTCCAGCGCGTACACCGTGCCGAGGTAGTCGGCGAGGTAGACCCCGCCACCGGTGACGGCCGGGCCGGGCGCGAAGGCCGGCGGCGAGAGGAAGACCGCGGGCGCCTCGAAGTGCCAGCGCACGTGGCCGCCCGCGATGTCGATCGACAGCACCCGGGTGCCGGCGGACACGTACACGCAGCCGTCCTCGGCCGGCGCGACCCGGACCGGGACGTTGCCGCAGGAGGCCGCGTCGCCGATCGGGTACGACCAGCGTTCGGCGCCCGTGCGCGCGTCCATCGCCCGCAGCCGGGCGTCACGCCACACGTACACCGTGTCGCCGTGGACGGCCGGACCGGCCTCCGGCGTCTCGAAGTCGCTCTGCGCGCCGGTGATCTCCCACAGCTTGGCGCCGTTGGACGCCTCCCAGGCCTGGACCCCGCCGCCACGGGTGCCCGTGACGACCGTGCCCCGGTCGACCTTGAGGGAGTACACCCAGGCGTCGGTCTGCAGCCGCCAGCGCTCGGAGCCGTCGGTGGCGTCGAGCGCGTACAGCGTGGGCCCGTCGGAGGCGTGGATACGGCCCTGGGACACCGCCATGGACCAGGCCACGTCCCGGGTCTTGAACTGGCGCCGCCCGCTCGCCGTGTCCAGCGCGTGCACCTCGAAGGAGGTCACGTAGAGCAGGTCGCCGTCGACGACCGGGGTCCCCCAGACGTCGTTCGACATCCGGAAGCGCCACGGCCGCCAGTGGCCCGGATCGGCCCCGGGCTGCGCGGTCTGGGAGGCGCCGTCCGGAGACGGGGACGGCGCCGGGAGCGGGCGGGAGCCGGGCGGCGGGCCGGGCTCGGTGCCGTTCACCCCGCCGGGCGGACGGATCCAGCCGGTGGCCGGACCCGCGTCGGCGCCCAGGCCGAAGGTGGCCCGGGTGTCGGCGACCCGGGGGCCGGGGCCGATGGGGACCGTGGCGCCGGCCAGCCGTACCGGCCCGCCGGCTTCCGCGGGCCCGGCGTGCCGGCCGCCGCCCACCGGGGCGGGGCCTCCGCCGCGCGGGTCGCCGGCCCACTCCGGCGCCGGCCGGGGCGGGCGCGGCGGCGCGGGCGGCGCCGGCGGCCTGGAGACGGGCGCCTGAGTGGGCCGCCCGCCGCGGCGGTGCTCGATCATCTCGGTGGCGCTCTGCGGCAGCCAGGCCGAGGCCGTGCCGCTGTCGTCGCTGCCCGAGCCGAACAGGTGCGGTGCGAGCTGCGCCTGCAGGTCGGCCGGGGACGGGCGCCGCGAGACGTCCATCTGCATGCAGGACTCGATGAGCGGCCGGAGCTCGTCCGGCAGGCCCTCCAGGTCGGGCCCCTCGCGGAGCAGCATGAAGACGGTCTCGACCGGGTTGGCGCCGTGGAAGGGCGCATGGCCGGTGGCGGCGAAGACCAGCATCGAGCCGAGCGAGAAGACGTCGCTGGCGCCGGTGACGCTCCGCGAGTCGCGCGCCTGCTCGGGCGACATGTACGCGGGCGTGCCGACGGCGACGTTCGTCATGGTCAGGCGTGTGTTGGAGACGCCGGACGCGATGCCGAAGTCGATCACCCGCGGCCCGTCCTCGACGACGAGGACGTTCGAGGGCTTGAGGTCGCGGTGGACCAGGCCCGCGCCGTGGATGGACTGGAGGGCTTCCGCGACACCGGCCGCCAGCCAGCGCACCGCCTGGGCCGGCAGCGGCCCGCACTCGTTCACTATTTCTTCGAGGGAGGGCGCCGGGACGTACGCGGTGGCCAGCCAGGGCACGGCCGCCCGCGGATCGGCGTCCACGACGGCCGCGGTGTAGAAGCCGGAGACGGCCCGCGCGGCCTCGACCTCACGGGTGAAGCGGACACGGAACAGCTGGTCCTCGGCGAGCTCGGTCCGCACGGTCTTGATCGCCACACGCCGCCCGGACGCCGAGCGGGCGAGGTACACGAGCCCCATGCCACCTGCACCGAGCCGGCCCAGCACCTCGAAGGGCCCGATCCGTCTCGGGTCGTGCTGCGTCAGCTGCTCCACTTGCCTGCCACCTCCCCGTACGGGCCATGAGAATACGGCCCCGTGGCCCTGATTCTTCCTTTCCGAGGCGGTGGTTGCGAACCCGGGGGCGGATCGGGGTGTCCTACCGCATATCGCCGGGCGGGGAGACGGGTGCGGCGGCGGGTCAGGAGCCGGGCGCCGAGCCGGACGGGGAGGACGTGCCGGAGCCCGGTCCGGAGGCGGCACCGTGGTCGGCGGTGGCCTCGCCGCGGCCCTCGGGGTCGTCCCCGGCGGCCTGACCGGCGGGGCTCGCGGAGGCGCCGGGCGCGGCGGCGGACCCGCTCTTCTCCGCGGATTCGGCCGACGGCGCCTCGGCCGGTTCGGCCAGGACCGCGAAGCGGGCGCCCTGGTCGTCGTGCAGGACGGCGATCCGCCCGTGCGGGGTGTCGAAGGGCGGGTTGGCCACGCGGCCGCCCAGGCGGACGGCCGTGGCGCAGGTCTCGTCGCAGTCGCGGACGGCGAAGTAGACGAGGATGTGCCCCGGCATCGCGGCCGGGAAGGCCTCGGTCAGCACGGCCCGGCCGCCGAAGGCGGTGTCGTCGCCGGTACGGGAGCCGGGCGGCGACCAGACGCGGTAGTCGAATCCGCTGTCCCTGCCCTCCTCGTCCGCCTCTACCTGGCGGCCCAGGTAGCCGAAGACGGAGGCGTAGAAGGTGTCGACCGCGTCCCGCTCCCGCGTGTAGACCTCCATCCAGCAGAAGGAACCGGGTCGCATGGTCTTCTCGAAGCCCTCGTCGTCCCCCGCCTGGCGCAGTCCGAACACGGCGCCGCCCGGATCGGCGGCGAGCGCCAGGACCCCGAAGGGGCCGACCGGATAGGGCTCCATGATCATCTGCCCGCCGGCGGCCTTGATCCGGGCGGCCAGGGTCCCGGCGTCCCGGGTGGCGAGGTAGACGGTCCAGGTGGTCGGCATCCGGCCGTCCCGCTTGGGCATCAGCCCGGCCACCCGCAGACCGTCGCTCAGTGCCTCGTCGCGGTCGGCGTCGAAGGTCCAGCCGAAGAGCCCGCCGTAGAACCGCTTGCCCGCCTCGAGGTCGGGAAGCTGCGCGTCCACCCAGCACGGGGTGCCCTCTGTGAATACGGCCATGCTTCCACGCTAGGTCCGGGGCACGGTCGCCGCACACCCCTAAAATCGAACATATACGCAGATAGGGGGCCGCCGGCCCGCGTTTTCATGGGTTGTCCACCGAAGTTGTCCACAGGCTGTTAATAAGCCTATTCGGGTGTGGACGAGTGGGGCGAAGCCCCGCCGGGCGCCGGACAACCCCCGTTCCGGGCGGTCGCCGCACCCTCGGAAAGGGCCACCGCCCGGCCCCGAAAGAGCCTTCACGCCCGCCCGGAAGGGCCTCCGCGCCGATCCGGACGTGCCCCCGGACCTGCTCCGACGCGCCCCTGAGACCCGTACGGCGCTCCCGTCGGCGCCGTTCCGGCGGGCTCTCCACCGGCCCGCACCCCATTTGCAGTCGGTCGAATCGCGCGCCGATCACCCCTCGGTAAGCTGACGGCATGACAGGACAAGTACGCACCGTCGACGGCCGCGTGGCCGGACGACGCGGCCAGGCGACGCGGCAGAAGCTGCTCGACTGCCTCAGCGAGATGCTCAGCTCCTCGCCGTACCGGGACGTCAAGGTCATCGACGTGGCCCGGAAGGCGGGCACTTCACCCGCGACGTTCTACCAGTACTTCCCCGACGTCGAGGGCGCCGTCCTCGAGATCGCGGAGGAAATGGCGAAGGAGGGAGCGGGATTGACCGAACTGGTCTCCGGCCGCTCCTGGGTCGGCAAGGCCGGCTGGCAGACCTCGGAGGAACTCGTCGAGGGCTTCCTGGATTTCTGGCGCAAGCACGACGCCATCCTCCGCGTGGTGGACCTGGGAGCCGCGGAGGGCGACAAGCGGTTCTACAAGATCCGCATGAAGATCCTGAACTCCGTCACCAACTCCCTTACGGAATCGGTGAAGGAACTCCAGGCCAAGGGCAAGGTCGACAAGGACGTCAGCCCCGCGGCCATGGCCGGCTCCCTGGTGGCGATGCTGGCCTCGGTCGCCGGCCACCAGAAGGGCTTCCAGACCTGGGGCGTGAAGCAGGCCGAACTGAAGCCGAACCTGGCGCTGTTGGTCCACCTGGGCATCACGGGCAAGAAGCCGACGAAGTAGCCCGCGCCGCCTCCCCCTCATCCGTCCTGTCGCGCCGGCGGCGGTCCCGTCCGAGAGACCGCCGCCGGCGTTCGCGTGTCCGGCCTTCCGCGGGGACGCCTCCGAGCGTCCCCGCAGCAGGCTCCGGGACGCCCGACCGTCGGCCCGGTCAGCGCCGGGTCAGCCGGAAGAGCCGGATCTCCCGCTCCACCCGCGCCTGGTAGGTGGCGTACGGCGGCCAGAACTCCAGCGCCGCCCGCCAGGCCGCGGCCCGCTCCTCCCCCGTCAGCGGCTCCGCCCGCACGGGGATCGTCTCCCCGCGCCAACTCACTTCCGCGTCCGGGTGCTTGAGCAGGTTCCCGGTCCAGGCCGGATGGCCCTCCCGGCCGAAGTTGGACCCGATCAGGAGCCAGCTCCCGGCCGGCTCCGGCATGCAGGCCAGCGGCGTCACCCGGGGAAGTCCCGACCGCGCCCCCCGTACGGTGAGGATCACGCCCGGCAGCATCCGGGCGCTCGGCAGCACCTTCCCCCTGGTCAGCCGATGGACCGCCCGGTCCATCGCCGGGATGACGTGCGGGGCGACCTTGGCGAAGACCCGGGTGGACGACACCTTCTGGATCAGACGTACGCCGACTGCGGCCATCAGGCGGCCACCTCTCCGGCGCGGTCCCCGAAGAGCCCCGTCGCCTCGGCGGCGCGGGCCCGCAGCCGGTGCACGGGACCGAAGAGCAGTTCGTCGGCCGCCGCCCGTTTGAAGTACAGGTGCGCCTCGTGTTCCCAGGTGAAGCCGATGCCGCCGTGCAGCTGGATGGTCTCCCCGGACACCGCGCGCAGCGCCTCCAGCGCCGCCGCGAGCGCCAGCGCGCCCGTCCCGGGCTCCCGTGCCGCGCAGTAGGCCAGCGACCGCGCCGACTCCAGCTGGACGTACAGGTCCGCGAGCCGGTGCTTGACCGCCTGGAAGGAGCCGACGGGGCGGCCGAACTGCTCACGCGTCCCGACGTACTCGACCGTACGGTCCAGGGCCGCCTGGGCGGCGCCGACGGCCTCGGCCGCGAGGGCCACGGCGGCCGTGCGCCCGACGGCGGCGAGCGCCCCGGGCACGCCCGGCTCGGCCGCCGGGTCGCTGCCGAGCAACTCGGCTTCCACGTCACGCAGTTGCACGAGCGCCTGGGAGCGGGTCGCGTCGAGCGAGGGCTGTCGCGTCCGGACGAGCCCGGCCGCGTCCCCCGGCACCAGGAACAGCAGGGTCCGGCTCCGCACGAAGCCGCCCGTGTGCGCGGCGACCAGGAGCAGGCCGGCGCTGTGCCCGTCGAGGACCTGCACCGCCTCCCCGTACAGCCGCCACCCCTCGGCCACGCTCCGCGCCTGCACGCCGCCGGACCGGCCTCCGCCGGCCCAGGAACCGTCGGCGTTGTCCCCGGTGAGCCCGAGGGCCGACGCGAGGGAGCCGCCCGGCACCGCGAGGGCGCAGGTCAGCGAGCCGTCGGCGACGCGGGGCAGCAGTTCGGCGCGCTGCGGTGCGCTGCCGAGGGCGGTGATCAGCGGTGCCGAGAGCACGGCGGTGGCCAGGAGTGGCGAGGGCGCGAGGGCCCGGCCGGTCTCCTCGCAGGCGAGGGCCAGTTCGGCGGGGCCGCAGCCGACGCCGCCGTACTCCTCGGACAGGGCGAGACCGGGCAGCCCGAGGTCGCCGGACATCCGGTTCCACAGATCGGTGTCGTACCCCTCGGGGGTCGCGACGGCGGCGCGGACCTCGGCGGGTCCGGAGCGTTTGGCGAGCAGTTCCCGCAGGGTGCGGCGGATCTCGTCCTGCTCCGCGGTGAAGGCGGCGTCCATGGAGCTCCCCTCGGTATCTGACGGCCCGTCATGCTAGGGGGAGCCGGACCAGAAGCACAGAGCCGGAGCGGGCGCATCTCGACCGCCCTCCCCCGTCGGCGGCCTGCCCGCCCACCATTATCTGATGTACCGTCAGATTCATGCCCACCACTTCACGGAACCGCGGCGGACGCCGCGTCGCCGTCGTCGGCGCCGCGCTCTCCGACAGTGGCCGCGTCGACGAGGCCACCCCCTACGCCCTGCACGCCCAGGCCGCCCGCCGCGCCCTCGCCGACAGCGGCCTCGACCGCTCGGCGATCGACGGACTGGCCTCGGCGGGGCTCGGCACGCTCGCCCCGGTCGAGGTCGCCGAGTACCTCGGCCTCCGCCCGCGCTGGGTGGACTCGACCGCCGTCGGCGGCGCCACCTGGGAGGTGATGGCCGCCCACGCGGCCGACGCCATCGCCGCGGGCCACGCCGACGTGGTCCTGCTGGTCTACGGCTCCACCGCCCGCGCGGACATCAAGGCGCGACGCCGGACCTCGAACCTCTCCTTCGGCGCGCGCGGCCCGCTCCAGTTCGAGGCGCCCTACGGCCACACCCTCGTCGCCAAGTACGCGATGGCCGCCCGCCGCCACATGCACGAGTACGGCACGACGCTGGAGCAGCTCGCCGAGGTCGCCGTCCAGGCGCGGGCGAACGCGGCCCACAACCCCGAGGCGATGTTCCGCGAGCCGATCACCGTGGACGAGGTGCTGGCCGGCCCGATGATCGCCGACCCGTTCACCAAGCTGCACTGCTGCATCCGCAGCGACGGCGGCTGCGCGGTGCTCCTCGCCGCCGAGGACCGCGTGCCGGACACGGCGAAGGCCCCCGTCTGGATCCTCGGCACGGGCGAGCACGTCTCGCACACCACGATGTCGGAGTGGGAGGACTTCACCGTCTCCCCGGCTGCGGTCAGCGGCCGGCTCGCCTTCGAGCGGGCGGGCGTGCGGCCGGAGGACATCGAACTCGCCCAGATCTACGACGCGTTCACCTACATGACGCTGGTGAAGCTGGAGGACCTGGGCTTCTGCGCGAAGGGCGAGGGCGGGGCGTTCGTCGAGAAGGGCCGGCTGACGGTCGGCGGGGGCGGGCTCCCGGTGAACACGGACGGGGGCGGGCTCTCGGCCTGCCACCCCGGGATGCGGGGGCTCTTCCTGCTGGTGGAGGCGGTCCGGCAGCTGCGCGGAGAGGCGACGGGAGCCCAGGTCCGGCGGCCGGACGGGAGCCTGCCGGAACTGGCGGTGGCCTCGGGGACGGGGGGCTGGTTCTGCTCCTCCGGGACGGTGGTGCTCGGTCGCGGCTGAGCCGCGCCCAGGATCTATACATCCGTCATAGACAGGCGTGTAGGACATCCGTATAGTCATCGGTGCGGGGCCGGAACGGCTCCGCACCACCCGACAAGGAGTCCTGCCATGACCGGTACCGCCCGCACCGCGCACGACGAGACCCCCAGGGCCGCCCGGACCGTGCTGATCTCCGGCGCCTCCGTCGCGGGCCCGGCCCTCGCGCTCCTGCTGCACCGCTACGGCTTCGCGGTCACCGTCGTCGAGCGGGCGCCCGAGCTGCGGGCCGGCGGCTACAAGGTGGACATCCGCGGCACGGCCGTCGAGGTCTGCCGCCGGATGGGGGTCTGGGACGAGATCGTCGCCGCCTCCACCGACATGGACGGCGGTTCCTACGTCGACGACGAGGGCCGCACGGTCGGCGAGCTGCCCGCCGAGATCTTCGGCGGCCGGGCCGGGCAGGACGACGAGATCATGCGCGGCGACCTCGCCCGGATCCTGTACGAGCGGACCCGCGACGACGTCGAGTACCTCTTCGGCGACTCGATCGCCGCGCTCCACGACCTGGGCGACGAGGGCGACGGTGTGGACGTCGACTTCGAGAGCGGGGCGCGCCGCCGCTTCGATCTCGTGGTCGGCGCGGACGGCCTGCACTCGAACACCCGCAGGCTGGTCTTCGGCGAGGAGCGGCGCTTCAAGCGCCACCTGGGCGCCTACATCTCCATCTTCACCGCCCCCAACCGCCTGGGCCTCACCCGCTGGGAGACCTACCACGCCCGCCCGCACAAGCTGGTCTCCGTCTACAGCGCGGCCGGCGAGAGCGCCCGCACGGCGAAGAACTGCTTCGTCTTCGCCTCGCCCGCGGAGCTGAGCTACGACCACCGCGACAGCGCGGCGCAGAAGCGCCTGCTGGCCGAGGCGTTCGCGGGCGACGGCTGGGAGATCCCCGCCCTGATCGAGGACTCCGCGCACGCCGAGGACTTCTACTTCGACTCGATCGCCCTGATCGAGATGGACCGCTGGTCGAGCGGCCGGGTCGTCCTTCTCGGCGACGCGGCCCACTGCACCTCCCCCGCCTCCGGCCAGGGCACCGGCCTCGCCCTGACGGGCGCGTACGTCCTGGCGGGCGAGCTGGCGGCGGCGCGGGGCGACCACCGGGTGGCGTTCGCCGCGTACGAGCGCGAGATGCGCCCGGGCGTGGAGCTCAACCAGCGGTTCGCGGAGAAGTTCGCCAAGGAGATGACGGTCTCGTCCCGCCGGAAGATCGCGCTGCGGATGTTCATGGTGCGCCTGCTGCCGAAGACCCCCTGGAAGAACCTCATCGCGAAGAAGATCCGCGAGGAGGTCCAGCGGGTGGCGCACGCGGTGCCGGTGAAGGACTACGGGCAGAGCCGAGTCGACGCCCCCTCGCTTTGAACCAGTTCGAAACCCCTGTGTGGTGCGCGTGGGGCCACTGTTACGATCGCGCTCTCGGGTGGAGCGTGCCGCAGGGGGACAGGCCGGATCAGACGGCCTCGCCGGCCTCCGCCCGCAGCCTGAGCATGCTTTTCCGGAGGGGGAACCACCACCGTGCAGCGTCACGAGCGCGTCCACACGCGCAGAACACTCGCCATCGCCATCGCGACCGCCGTCACCGCCGGCCTGTGCGTCGCCACCATCGGCCCGGCCGCCGCCGACACCCCGACCGTGGACGAGACGGTGATCCCGGGGCCGGCCCGCTACGCGCCCCGCGACGAGAACCTGTACCAGGCGAGCGCCACCGGCTACGCCCACAAGCCGGAGGGCGGCGGCATCGTCTGGACCGACTTCGCGACCGGGACGGACACGCCGATCGACGCCGACGGGGCCAACGGCCACTCGGGCCTGTCGGCCGCGCTGACCAAGGGAGTGGCGGGCGAACCGAACACCGTCACCGTCTCCGACCTGGCGAGCGGATCGCGGAAGGCGATCACCATCCCGGCCGGGCAGATCTGGAGCCGGGCGTTCAACGCCGACACGGCGACCACGTACACCGAGGGCGCGGACGGCGCGGTGGCCTCCCTGAGCCTGTGGCAGGCGACCGCCGAGGGCACCACGGTGGAGCGACCCGTCGCGGACCTGCCCGCGATCACCGACCCCCGGGTCGTCGAGCAGGACTCCCGGGGCGCGCTCCTCGACGTCGGGGTGCCCGGGACCAACCAGTCCCGCCACTACCTGCTCGACTACGCCACCGCCACCCTCAAGCCGCTGCCGACCGCTTTCAGGACCGGGCTCTCCTACGTCCTGGGAGAGCGTCACATCGTGGCGCACGCGTCCTACGCGGACCAGCTGATCTCGGTGCCGCGTGCCGACCCCACGGCAGCCGCGGTCACCACCCCGCTGCCCCTGGCCACGGGCTCGGAGGGCCCCGGCGAGTTCTTCTCGGTCGTCGGCGACCGCCTGCTCTTCCAGCGCTCCCTCACCTACCCCGAGAACGGCTTCGAGCGGGGCAACACCCTGCGGTCGATCCCGGTCGGCGGCGGCACGGTCACCGATGTCCTCTACCGCGCGGACGAGAGCGGTTTCGCGATCGCGCCCGACGGCAGCGTCCTGGCGGCCGGCGGCACCCGCTCCTCCGACTGGGCCCTGCACCGCATCACCGTCGGCGACGACGGCGCGGCGAAGACGACCCTCGTCCGCAAGCTTCCGGCCGTCCCGGCGACGATGCGCGGCCTGGCCCTCGGCGGCGGACGCGTGACCTACCTCGCCGACACCGAGGCGCACGGCATGAGCGGTCTGTACGACCTGGACACCAAGGGCGTCACGCCGCCCGCCCCGAAGCTGCGGATGAAGACGTTCAACGCGGAGCAGGGCGTCGCTTCGCTCGGCGACGGCCAGTCGGTCTACTCGGAGGGCCAACAGCTCCGCTCGCCGATCACCACCGACTCGCTGCGCGGCGCCCAGCTGCCCACGACCGCCCGGGTCGTGGACGGCGCCGGCCGGTACGCGCTCGCCGAGAGCGGCACCACGAAGTACGTCGCCGACCTGGAGAACCCCAACGTCAACCTGCCGGACGTGCCGCTCACCACGGACTCCGCCGCGGCACTGTGGGACACCAAGGTCTGGAGGCCCACCGCCACCACGGGCCAGGTCAACTCCTACGACCTGAGGACGAAGGTCACCTCGGCAGCGCTCGACATCAAGTCGGGCTGCAAGCCCACCGAGCTCCAGGCCGTCGGCCGCTGGCTCTACTGGGCCTGCGGCGCCGACAAGGCCGGCGTGTGGGACCACCAGCTGAAGAAGAGCGTGGCCGTGCCCACCGGCGAGGCCCTGCTCGGCGACGGCTACGTCGTCCGCCACGAGGGCGACAAGCTCCGGCTCACCGACGCCGTCACCGGCGACACCACCGACTTCGCCGACCTTCCGGCCTCCGCCTCCGGGTCGGGCCGCCGCGAGACGTGGACGGTCGACAAGTTCGGCGGCGGCGTGGCCTACCTCGACGCCGCGAAGGACATCCGGGTCCGGCAGGTCCCGGTCGCCGCGCAGCCGATGGCCCCGCTGAGCTCCGCCGTGCCGGCGGAGCTGTCCTTCGGCAACCTCATCGGCCTCGAACCGGAGACCGACTGGGAGCCCGTGTGGCGCTTCTCCCGCAAGGTCGGCCCCTGGCGCCTCACCGTCAAGGACCGCAACGGCGTGGTCGTCCGCACCACGGGCGGCGACCGCGGCCAGGCAGCCGCCGTACGGGCGACCTGGAACGGCCAGGACACCCAGGGCCGCGCCGTGCTCGACGGCGACTACACCTGGTCGCTGGAGGTCCTCCCGCTGGGCGGGACCGCGCCCGCCGACCAGAAGACGCTGACCGGCACCGTGCGGGTCTCGGGCAGCTCGGCCACCACGGTCCCGGGCACGTACGTCCCCCTGACACCGACCCGGATCATGGACACCCGCACCGGCCTCGGCGCCCCGCAGGGCAAGCTCAACGCCGAGGGCGTGACCCGGGTGAAGGTGACGGGCACGGCCGGCGTCCCGGCGACGACCGTCACGGCCGTCGTCCTGAACGTCACCGCGACCAACGCCACGGCGAGCAGCTTCGTCTCCGTGTACCCGAACACCATGCCGCGCACCGCGGCCTCGAACCTCAACTTCCCGGCCGGCCGGACCACCGCGAACCTGGTGACGGTCCCGGTCGTCAACGGCTACGTCGAGTTCTACAACAAGAACGGCGACGTCGACCTGCTGGCGGACGTCGCCGGCTACTACACCGAGCGCTGGGGCGGCGGGCTGTACCAGCCGGTGACGCCGAAGCGCCTGATGGACACCCGGGACGGCACCGGCGTCCCGAAGGCCAAGGTCGGCGCGGGCGGCACGGTCACCCTGCCGGTCACCGAGCCGGGCGTGGAGGCCGTCGTCCTCAACGTCACCGCCACCGCCCCGACGGCGACCAGCTTCGTGTCGGTCTACCCGTACGGCACCACGCGCGGCGCGTCGAACCTCAACTTCACCGCCGGCCGCACCGTCCCCAACCTCGTCGTCGTCCCGGTCAAGGACGGCAAGGTCACCTTCTACAACCACGCCGGCACCGTCGACCTGATCGCCGACGTCGCCGGCTACTACAAGGCCGCCGGCGGCTCCCGCCTGACCGGCATGCAGCCCAAGCGGCTCATGGACACGCGCTACGGCACGGGCGTCCCCGCGGGGAAGGTGGGCGCGGGCAAGACCGTGACGCTGGAGGTCGGCACGAAGTACACGGCCGTCGTCATGAACGTCACGGCGACCGGCCCGACGGCGACCAGCTTCGTCTCGGTCTACCCGTACGGCACCACGCGCGGCGCGTCGAACCTCAACTTCACCGCCGGCCAGACCGTCCCCAACCTCGTCGTCGTCCCGGTCAAGGACGGCAAGGTCACCTTCTACAACCACGCCGGCACCGTCGACCTGATCGCCGACGTCGCCGGGTACTTCACCGGCTGAAGCCCTCGGCGGGAAGCGCCCGCACCGTGATCCGCCCCCGGGGCCGGGCCGTCCGTCGCGACGACCCGGCCCCGGGGCCTTTCGCCCTTGAACGAGTTCGAAAAGATCTTCTCCCATAGGTGGTGCCGCTGTTACGATCACCGCTTCGGGTGGGGTGTGCCGGAGGGGGCGGTGTGCGTGTCACGCCGCATCGGCGCCCGCCCGTCGCCTGGAACAGGCATTCACGGAGGGGATTTTCCTTGAACGCACACATACGCACGCGCCGGAAGAAAGCGCTCGCTCTCGCCACCGCCCTCGGCATCACGGCCGGGATGTGCGCCGCGACGGCGGGCACGGCGACCGCGGCCGCACCGGCCGCCGGCAACGCGACCGCCTCGGACGAGGTGGTCGTCCCGGACCCGGGCCGCTTCCAGCCGCGGGGCGAGGATCTGACGCAGGCCGGGAGCACCGGCTACGCCCACCGCCAGGAGGGCACGTCCGGGTACCTCTGGACGGACGCGGAGACCGGCGCCACCAAGCCGATCACCGAGGAGCAGGCCAAGGGCCACTCGGGCCTGTACGCGAAGGTCGAGGCGGACCCCGCAGTGTCGCTCGACCGCGTCACTGTCAGGGACGTCGCCACCGGGCAGGAGCGCCTCGCGCTGACGCTTCCCGCCGGCCGGGGCTTCAGCGGGGCGTTCACCACGGACACCGTGGTGACGACGACCCGCGACGACCAGCAGCGCCACACCGGATTCCAGCTGCTCCAGGTCGTGGACGGCAAGACCGTCGAGCGCCCGGTGACGGGGTTCGAGGGCACCTTCGAGGAACTGCGGCTCGTCGGCCAGGACGCCGAGGGCGCGCTCTTCAGCACGTGGCAGGAGGGGCACCTCGTCGAGGGCGGCTACTACCTCGACTACGCCACCGCGACCCTCTCCCCGTGGTCGGGGAGCGAAGGCGTCGGCATCCAGCTCGGCACCGATCATCTCGGGATCTACAACTACGTCGAGAACCGGATATCCACCGCCCCCCGGACACAGCCGAAGGCGAGCGTCGAGACACAGCTCCCGAAGCCGCAGGACGGCGCGACCTCGTTCGACTCGGTCGCGATCATCGGCGACTGGATCGTCCTCGCCCAGGCCGTTCCGGAGCACCGGGAATCCTTCGTCGTCGGCGAGAAGCTCCAGGCCGTACGCATCGGCACCGGCGAGGTCGTGGAGCTCCTCCCGCACGCCACCACGAAGCTCACCGCGGCCCCCGACGGCAGCCTGCTGGTGGTCGGGGGCGGCAGCGCGACCGACTGGGCCGTGCGCCGCGTCAGCCTCTCCGCGAACGGCACCCCCCAGGTCGCCACCGTGCGGAAGGTGCCGCAGGTTCCCACGTACTACGCCGGGCTGGCCCTCGGCGGCGGCCGGGTCAACTACCTGAGCACGAACGTCTCCGGCATCGACACGCTGGGGCTCCACGACGTCGACACCGACCTGTCGGCCACCCCGCCGACGGCGGGTACGCCGCAGCTGCGGGCCAGGATCATCGCCCCGACGGGACAGGGGCTGTTCTCGACGGGCGACGGCGACTCCGTGTACGCCGACGGAAAGCGCCTCTACGCCCGGATCGACGCCACGACTTCCCGCACCGCCGAACTCCCGGTCTCCAACGCCCATGTGGTGGACGCGGCGGGCCGGTACGTGCTGGCCGAGAGCGGCACCACGAAGTACGTGGCCGACCTGGAGAACTACGACAGCAACGTCCCGGACGTGAAGCGCACGATCACCGACTCGGCCGCGGCCCTGTGGGACGCGAAGGTCTGGCAGCCCGCCGCCACCGAGGGCCAGGTCAGCTCGTACAACCTCAAGACGGGGACCACCTCCGCGCCGGTGGATCTCGGCTCCGGCTGCAGGCCCACCGAACTCCAGGCCGTCGGGCGCTGGTTGTACTGGGCCTGCGGCGCCGCCAAGGCGGGCGTCTACGACCACACGGAGAAGAAGAGCGTCGCGGTCCCCACGGGCGAGGCCCTGCTCGGTGACGGCTACGTCGTCCGCCACGTGGAGGACGAGCTCCAGCTGACGAACGCCCTCACGGGCCAGACCTCGCAGCTCGCCGATCTGCCGGCCGCCGACATGGGTTCGGGCCGGCGCCAGAGCTGGACCGTGGACAAGTTCGGTTCCGGTGTCGCGTACGTCGACGCCGCGCGGAACATCCACGTCAAGAAGCCCGCCGTGGCCGCCCAGCCGCTCGCCCCGCTCACGCACACCGTCGAGCCCCTCACCTTCGAGGGCACCGGGGTGGAGCCGCAGGCCGCCACCTGGTCCCCCGTGTGGCGCTTCTCGAAGGCCGTGGGCTCGTGGGAGCTCCGCATCGCCAAGGGCAACGGTGAGGGCGTCCGCACCTTCACCGGCACCCAGGGCACCGGCGGCGCCGTCCGCGTGAAGTGGGACGGCAAGGACGCGCAGGGCCGCGGCGTGGAGTCCGGCCAGTACCGCTGGGAGCTGGTCGCCCGTCCGCTGGACGGCACCGGCCCCGTGCACG
Source organism: Streptomyces sp. NPDC048338 (assembly GCF_043201055.1). Lineage (NCBI taxonomy): Bacteria > Bacillati > Actinomycetota > Actinomycetes > Kitasatosporales > Streptomycetaceae > Streptomyces > Streptomyces sp. NPDC048338. The sequence goes on along the minus strand of NZ_JBICYQ010000010.1, from coordinate 75,335 downwards.
GCTCCTCCGGCGCCTTCGACGTCAACGGCAGCTCGCTGACGACGGTGCCCGGCACGTACACCCCGGTGACCCCCACCCGCCTCATGGACACCCGTGACGGCACGGGCGTCCCGAAGGCCAAGGTCGGTCCGGGCGGCACGGTCAGCCTGAAGGTGGCCGGCAAGGCCGGCGTGCCCGCCGAGGGCGTCACGGCCGTGGTCCTCAACGTGACCGCGACCAACGCGACGGCGGACAGCTTCGTCTCGGTCTACCCGAACGACACCCGGCGCACCTCGGCCTCGAACCTCAACTTCAAGGCCGGCCGGACCGTCCCGAACCTGGTGACGGTGCCCGTCGTCAACGGCTACGTCGAGTTCTACAACAAGAGCGGTTCGGTCGACCTGCTGGCGGACGTCTCCGGCTACTACGCGGAGGGCACGGCCGGTTCGGAGTACCAGCCGGTCACGCCGAAGCGCCTGATGGACACCCGTGAGGGCACCGGCGTCCCGAAGGCCAAGGTCGGCGCGGGCGGCACCGTCACGCTGCCCGTGACCGAGCCCGGCGTGACCGCGGTCGCGCTGAACGTCACCGCGACGAACCCGACGGCGACGAGCTTCGTCTCGGTCTACCCGTACGGCACCGCGCGCGGCGCGTCGAACCTCAACTTCGTCGCCGGCCAGACCGTCCCCAACCTGGTGATCGTCCCGGTCAAGGACGGCAAGGTCACCTTCTACAACCACGCCGGCACCGTCGACCTGATCGCCGACGTCGCCGGCTACTACAAGGACGGCACCGGCTCCGTCTTCACCGGCATGCAGCCCAAGCGCGTGCTCGACACCCGCACCGGCACCGGCGTACCGGCCGGGAAGGTCGGCGCGGGCAGGACCGTGACGCTGGAGGTCGGGACGAAGTACACGGCCGTCGTCATGAACGTGACGGCGACCGAGCCGACCGCCGCGGGCTTCGTCTCGGTCTACCCGTACGGCACGACGCGCACGGCCTCGAACCTCAACTTCACCGCCGGCCAGACCGTCCCCAACCTGGTCGTCGTCCCCGTCAAGGACGGCAAAGTCACCTTCTACAACCACACCGGCACCGTCCACCTGATCGCCGACGTCGCCGGGTACTTCACCGGCTGACACCCCCACCGCACCACCGGGCCGCGGGGCCTCATGATGAACGCCATGAACGAGTCGCGTTTTCATGAGGCCCTGCGGTCCTTGCGTGTCTGGGACACCGAGCTCCCCGAGTTCCGTCCCGCCGACGCCCCGGCCGATCCGCTCGACCTCTTCCACGCGTGGTTCACGGCCGCGGCCGAGGCCGGGGAGGTGGAGCCGCACGTGATGTCGCTGGCCACCGTCGACGAGGCGGGCCGCCCCGACGTGCGGATGCTGATGCTGCACGGCGCGGACGCGCGCGGCTGGCACTTCGCCTCGCACGCCACCAGCGCCAAGGGCCGTCAGCTCGCCGCCCGGCCCGAGGCCGCGCTCGGCTTCTACTGGCCGCGCGAGGGTCGCCAGGTCCGGGTACGGGGACGGGTGACGACCGGGACGGCCGAGGAGGCGTACGCGGACCTGCACGCCCGCTCGACCGGGGCGCTGGCCTCCGCGCTGGTGGGGCGGCAGAGCGAGGTGCTGCCGTCGACGGAGGTGCTGGCCGAGGCGAGCGCCGCGGCCTGGGAACGGGCGAAGGCGGAGCCGGAGGCCGCCTCGGAGACCTGGACGCTGTACGTGCTGGAGCCGGCCGAGGTCGAGTTCTTCCAGGGCGACGAGCGGCGCCGCCACGTCCGGCTGCGCTACCGCCGGGACGACGCGGCGGCCCCGTGGACGCGCGAGCTGCTCTGGCCCTGACCGGGGCGCGAGCGCACCATGAGAGGAGGAGGTGGAGCGACATGGGTACGTTCATGGATGTCCACCACGACATGGTGGGGATCACCGAGGAGCAGCTCCGGGAGGTCCACGCGGCCGACCTCGCCATCGAGAAGGACGAGGGCGTGCACTTCAAACAGGCGTGGGCCGACCCCGAGTCCGGCACGGTGTACTGCCTCTCCACCGGGCCTTCGGCCGCCGCGGTCCAGCGCGTCCACGCCCGCACCGGCCACGCCGCCGACGAGATCCACGAGGTGCCCCTCCAGGTGTGAGCCGTCCGCAGGGAGCGTCCTGCCGGGCTTCCGACGCTCCGCTCCCGGCCGGCGGGGTGCGCCGGTCCGCCTCCTCGCGCCCCGCCCGTCCACGGCGTGTGCCGGGCTCCGTGCCCGTCACCCCTCGCGCAGCTCGTGCCCCTCGTACATCGACTCCACCTCCCGTGCGAAGTCCCGCAGCACCGCGCCCCTCTTCAGCTTGAGCGAGGGCGTCAGATGGCCGCTGCTCTCGGTGAACTCCGTGGTCAGCACCCGGAACATCCGGATCGACTCCGCCCTCGACACCAGCCGGTTGGCCTCGTCGACCGCCCGCTGGAGGACCGCGAGCAGCTCCTCGTCCCGTGCCAGCTCCCACAGCGCGATGTGGTCCTTCTTCCGCATCCGCCGCCAGTGGACCAGACCCTCGTGGTCGAGGGTGATCAGGGCGGTGATGTACGGGCGGTTGTCGCCCAGGACCATGCACTGGCCGACCAGCGGATGGGCGCGGAGCCAGTCCTCCAGCGGGGCCGGTGTGACGTTCTTGCCGGCCGAGGTGATCAGGATGTCCTTCTTGCGGCCGGTGATCCGCAGGTAGCCGTCCTCGTCGAGGGAGCCCAGGTCGCCGGTGGGGAACCAGCCCTCGTCCGTGTAGGGCAGCGCCACCCCGCGCTGGGAGTCCCAGTAGCCGGCGAAGACGTGGCCGCCCTTGAGCCAGACCTCGCCGTCGGCGGCGATCCGGACCGCCGTGCCGGGCAGCGGCCAGCCGACCGTGCCGGTGCGCGGGCGCTGCGGCGGGGTGACCGTGGAGGCGGCGGTCGTCTCGGTGAGCCCGTACCCCTCGTAGACCTCGACGCCGGCGCCGGCGAAGAACTCCGCAAGCCGTGCCCCGAGGGGCGATCCGCCGCAGACCGCGTACCGGACCCGGCCGCCGAGCGCGGCCCTGATCCGCCGGTAGACCAGCGGGTCGTAGAGCGCCCGCGCCGCTCGCAGGGTGAGGGACGGGTCCTCGGTGTGGCCGTAGCGACGGGCGACGCGGGCCGCGCGGTCGAAGGAGGAGGTCCGGCCGAGCCGTTCGGCGGTGGCGCGGGCGTTGTTGTAGACCTTCTCCAGGACGTACGGGATGGCCACCAGGAACGTGGGCCGGAAGGCCGCCAGGTCGGTCAGCAGGTCGTCGCCGTCGATGGAGGGCGCGTGTCCGATCCGCACCCGCGCGCGGACGCAGCCGATCGCCACCATCCGGCCGAAGACGTGGGAGAGCGGCAGGAACAGCAGGGTGGAGGCGGGTTCCTTGCTGATCGTCTTGAAGACCGGGTGCAGCAGCTCGGTCGCGTTGTCCACCTCGGCGAAGAAGTTGGCGTGGGTGAGGGCGCAGCCCTTGGGCCGGCCGGTGGTCCCCGAGGTGTAGATCAGGGTGGCGAGGGTCTCGGGCGTGGGCAGCCCGCGGCGTACGGTCACCACCTGGTCGGGTACGCGGGCCCCGGCCTTGCGCAGGTGGTCGACGGCGCCCGCCTCGAAGACCCACAGGTGGGCGAGGCCGGGAAGCTGGCGCCGTTCGGTGGAGACCATCCGGGCCTGGGCCATGTCCTCGACGACGCAGGCGGCGGCCCCGGAGTCCTGCAGGATCCAGCGGGCCTGGAAGGCGGAGGACGTGGGGTAGACCGGAACGGTGATCAGCCCGGCGGCCCAGGCCGCGAAGTCGAGCAGGGTCCACTCGTAGGTGGTGCGCGCCATCAGGGCGATCCGGTCGCCGGGCCGCAGCCCCTCGGCGATCAACCCCTTGGCGACGGAGTGGACTTCGGCGGCGAAGGCGGAGGCGGTGACGTCCTCCCAGGTGCCGTCCTGCCGCTTGCGGCCGAAGACGACGGCGTCCGGGGCCTCGCGGGCGTTCCGGTACGGGATGTCGGCGAGCGAGCCGCGCTGCACCCGGGGGACGAGCGGCGGTACGGAGACCTCCCGCACCCTGCCGTCGACCAGCGTCTTGCTCGGCTCGACGGGCGGGATGCCTGCGGCGGGGGCGACGGACACGTGCGGCTCCTCGGTCGTCGAGATGAACTGAGGTCGTGCGTCGGTACGTGCTTCCCCGGGCGGGCTGCGGCGGCCGGGGAAGTGAAGTGGGTTGCCGATCAGGGGCGTTGCTCCCGAGCGGTGTCACGATACGGCCCCGGGGGCCGCCGGTTCGGCGACATCTCGACCCACCTCCTGACTCTCAAGTAACCTTACTTTCTGGTAAATCTAAGACCAGGCAGGGAGTCCGGACAATGGCCGACCGCCATCTGCACCTCACCGGCACGACGGCCGGCCCCCTAGGCCTGCCGCGACCGGCCGAGCCGCGCCGCCGCCCGGCCTCGGGCGCGGTCGACGGCCAGGTGGTCCGCGTCTGCGGCCAGAGCCTGCCGGGAGCGTGAGCACCATGGGCAGCCTCCTCCCGCTCGCCGCGGCCGCGGCCCGCTCCCCCTTCCGGAAGGTCCGCCCGGACGCCCGGCCACCGAAGACCCGCGTCACCCTCGGCCCCCGGCCGATCGCACGGGACCACCTCGCCGCCTACGCACGGATCTGCGGATTCCGGACCACCGGGCACCCCGGCGAGGCCGGTGTGGCGGGCGGCCCCGGCCGGGAGGCCCCGCTGCCGTTGACGTATCCGCACGTCCTCGGCTTCCCGGCCGCGATGCGGCTGATGACGGCGCGGGACTTTCCGCTGCCGCTGCTGGGCCTGGTCCACACCTGGATCGCGATCACCCGCCACGCCCCGCTCGGCGTGGACGACCGCCCCGGGATCACCGTCCGCACCGAGTCCCTGACCCCGCACCGCCGGGGCACCGAGGCCACTCTGGTGACCGAGGCCCGACTGGACGGCGAGCTGGTCTGGGAGTCGCGCAGCGGCTACCTGGCCCGCCACCCGCGGCCCGAGGGCGCTCCGGACGAGGCCCCGTCCCCGCTCCAGGTCCCGCCGGCCGACCCGCTGCCCGAGACCGCCTCCTGGGACCTCGCGGCGGACCTGGGACGGCGGTACGGCTCCGTGTCCGGCGACCGCAACCCCATCCACCTCCACCCGCTCACCGCCCGCGCCTTCGGCTTCCCCCGGGCGATCGCGCACGGCATGTGGACCTTCGCCCGCTGCCTCGCCGAACTGGACCCGGACGGCGAACACCCGTACGCGCAGGCCGCGTTCAAGGCTCCCGTCCTGCTGCCCGGCACGGTGTCCTACGCGACGGACGGGCAGGGCCACTTCCAGCTCCGGCGCGGAGAGCGCCTTCACCTGGCGGGCTTCAGCGGGGAGACCAGCGCTCGCTGTTCATGAGGTTGCCGAGGCCCGCCCAGGAGAAGTTCATCAGCGTCGCCGCCGCCTCCCAGGCGGTCATCCCGGGCGTCTCGTTGGCCCAGCCGGCCAGCGACTCCGCCGCCCCGACCAGGGCCTGGGAGAGGCCGGCCACGTCCCGCTCTGCCAGTTCCGGATCGCGGTGCGTCACCCGGTGGGTCTCCTTCGCCGCCGCGCCGATCACCGTCGTCACGTAGGCCACGATCTCGTCCCGCATCTGGGCGGCCTCGCTGGCGAACGGCTCCCCGTGCGTCCTGGCCTGGCGGTTCAGCACCGCCCAGCCGTCGGGGTTCTCCGCCGTGTGCGTGAAGAAGGCCAGGAGTCCCGCCCACAGCTGCTGGTCGGCGGGCAGCCGCGGGTTGACCGCGGTCGCGACCGCGGCGAGCAGCGCCTTGGCCTCCCGCCGGATGCAGGCGGTGAAGAGGTCCTCCTTGGAGTTCAGGTACAGGTAGACCAACGGCTTGGACACGCCCGCGAGTTCGGCGATCTCGTCCATGGAGGCGGCCTGGTACCCCCGCTGCCCGAAGCACTGCACGGCGGCGTCCAGCATCTGCTTCTCGCGCACCGCCCGCGGCATGCGCTTCGCCTTCGCGGCGCCCACGTCGGACATCCTTCCGCTTCACCCCCACCTGTTCGTCCCCGCCGAAGCCTACGTGGCCCCGGCGCCGGCGGACCCGGAGCGTCGGGCAGGCCCTCCCTTTCAGGCCGCCGGGCGCCCGGCGGCACGGCAGTCGGCACAGTGCCCGCCCGGGTCGTGGCTGCGGAAGGCCCGCTCGCAGCCGTCGCAGGTGACGAGGGGTGGCGGCCCCGGCGGAGGGGGCGGCTCGGCGGGCAGCGGGGGCGGCAGATGGGTGGTGAGGCGATACGCCAGGAACCGGGCCGGGTGGTGGATCGGGACGAACGCGGGCGGGAGGTTCACGGTCAGGGTGCGGGTGATCTGCTCGGGCGTCACGGCCCGCGCGAGCCAGGTGTCGACGGCGGTCGCGAGGCGTTCCACATCGCGGGCGGAGAGCAGCAGACGCGGGTCGGCGAGCCGGAGCCGGGCGAGGAGTTCGGCGGCGGGTCCGACGGGGCGGCGAGGCGGCGCCACGGGCCTCGGCGGGGCCGGTGGCGGGGGTGGTGCGGGCGGAGCGGGCGGGGTCTGAGCGCGGGGGCCGCGGGTCGGCCGCGGGGCGGGGTCCGGGTCCGGGTCGGGGTCGTCGTCCGGGACGTGACCGGGCCGCGGGTCCGGGTCCGGGTCCGGGTCCGGGTCACGATCAGGCTCGGGCTCGGGCTCGGGGGCGGCGCCCGGATTGTCGAACGCGAACGTACGGGTCGCGAACTTGCCCCGACCCAGGTCGACCCGGGGGCGGGCCAGGTAGCCCGCCTCCTCCAGCTCGTTCATGGCCCGGCGGATGGCCCGCTCGCCCTCCCGGAAGCGGAGCGCGAGCGCCTTCCCGGTGACGGAGACCCCGTCGGGCAGCGACTGGATGTAGACGGCGAGACCGATCGCGGCGGCCGACAACTCGCCGTGCTGGGCGAGGTGGTTGCCGACGATCGTGTAGTTCTCGACGTGGCGGTGCCGGACGTGGATCACTCCGGAGCGTGGCGCGCCCTCGGGAAGCGTGAGTACGGCGGGATGCGCGGACGGGGCCGCGTTAGACTGCGGATCAGCCATCTGGAAGGTCTTCGCTTCCTGATCGGTAGGCCCTCGTCAGGATGCCAGTCCTGCCGGGGGCCGAGTTGCATATGCCAGTTGTTGCGGTGAACGTACCGCACCCGACCGGCCTGTCGACACCACGTCACCCGATCGTGTGGCGAGGGCAGTTGGGGGGTCAGGGGGGGTTGGGTAGGTACTTTCCCAGGTACTTTTTCTTTTAGAACGGCGAGCGACCGGAGCGCGAGAACACGCGCCCCGGTCGGCCGGTTCAGGAAGCCTTGAGATGCGCCACGAAGATCACCCATACGTGGTCGGCCAGGAGCAGGACGGGGCCCTGGGGGTTCTTGCTGTCACGCACGGGGACGGTACGGGGGACGCCGTCAGCGACTTCGACGCAGTCGCCGCCGCCCCCGTCGCTGTATGAGCTCTTGCGCCACGACGCGGCGGTCGGATCGAATCGAGTGGGACTCATGTTCCGAACTCCTCCATCGCCTGCTGGATCAGGGCCGTTGAGGCCTCGGGAGCCAACGCTCTGGCATGGACAAGATCGTAACGATAGGAGTGCCGGGCGACCATGGCCCGGTCCTCCACCAACTCGCCGGAGTGCCCCGCCTCCAGATACGCCACATCCGGCGCGTTCTCGAAGGACAGCACGGTGAGCGAGCCGCCCATGGCTGCATGTCCGCCTGCCGCGAAGGGCAGCACCTGGACCTCTACGAAGGGAGCGCCCGCAGCCTGGGTGACCACACCCAGCTGGTCCCGCATGACCGCTGCACCACCCACTGGGCGTCGGATCACCGCCTCGTCCAGCACGATCCAGAGCAGTGGCGGCCGCTGGGCCCGGAGGAGTGACTGCCGCTTCATCCGGGCCGCGACCATCTCCTCGATCTCGGCGGGCGTGCACCATGGCTGGCCGAGCCGCAGCACCTCGCGGGCATAGTCCTCCGTCTGCAGCAGGCCGGGCACGCTGTGCGCCATGTACTTGTGCATGGCACTGGCGCGCGCCTCGTACGCCATGAACTTGCGGACCCAGTCCGGATACGGCGTCCGCCGCAGGTGCCCCCACAGATCGACCAGGTCGCCCTCCGCGCCCAGGATCAGGTCCAGCCGGCCGTTCACGTCCTCCGGTGGGACCTCGTTGCCGAGTTCGAACTGGGCGATCCGGCTGTGGGCGATCGGGACCCGGTCGCCGAGCTGGCGTTGGGTGAGACCCGCGCGGCCCCGGAGCTTGCGCAGCTTCGTGCCGTACAGCGCGGCCAGCGACGCCGACGGGTCGAGTTCCTTCGGTGCGGGCACTGGCGTCCCCCGTTTTCGTTCCGCGACTGCGAAAACCGTTACCCCTGGTGATCGTAGCGACACGCATCCATGCTGGTCGGTGGAAGTCGTGGACGAACGAGGAAGGGGTGCGGCCCATGGGAACGGCGGGACGCGAGACGGCGGTCGACGAGATCAGGGACGCCCGGGCGGCACGGGACGAGTTACAGGCCGCGCTGGCGGCGGTGGACGTGCGGCTGCCGTCGCTCGGGCTCGATCTGGTGTCCCTGGCGAGCCCGCACCTGCCGCCGCTGGTCGACCTGGGGCGCTGCCGTCCCGACGTCGCGCGACGGCTGGCGTCGATCCTCAGACGGGCCGCGACGCAGTGATGCCCGGGCCCCGTGCGGGGTCCCAGGCATCACTGCGGACGGGTGAGGCGCGTGCGCCTTACGCGGCGACGACCAGCGGCTCGCGCTCGTCGACCGGGGAGGACGAGGCGTTGTCGTACTGGTCCAGGTTCAGGATCTTCTCGCGGGCCGAGACGAGGACCGGGACGAGCGCCTGGCCGGCGACGTTGGTGGCGGTGCGGACCATGTCGAGGATGGGGTCGATCGCCATCAGCAGGCCGACGCCCTCCAGCGGGAGGCCCAGGGTCGACAGGGTCAGCGTCAGCATGACCGTCGCGCCGGTCAGTCCGGCCGTGGCGGCCGAGCCGATGACGGACACGAAGGCGATCAGCAGGTAGTCACCGATGCCGAGCTGCACGTCGAAGATCTGCGCGATGAAGATCGCGGCGAGCGCCGGGTAGATCGCGGCGCAGCCGTCCATCTTGGTGGTGGCGCCGAACGGGACGGCGAAGGAGGCGTACTCCTTCGGGACGCCGAGGCGCTCGGTGACCTTCTGGGTGACCGGCATGGTGCCGACCGACGAGCGGGAGACGAAGGCCAGCTGGATGGCGGGCCAGGCACCCTTGAAGAACTGGATCGGGTTGACCTTGGCGACCGTGGCCAGCAGCAGCGGGTAGACGCCGAAGAGGACCAGGGCGCAGCCGATGTAGACGTCGGCGGTGAAGGTCGCGTACTTGCCGATCAGGTCCCAGCCGTAGTCGGCGATGGCGTAGCCGATGAGGCCGACGGTGCCGAGCGGGGCGAGCCTGATGACCCACCACAGGGCCTTCTGGAGCAGCTCCAGGACGGACTCGGAGAGCGTGAGGATCGGCTGGGCCTTCTCGCCGAGCTTGAGGGCGGCGATGCCGGCGACGGCGGCCATGAAGACGATCTGGAGGACGTTCAGCTCGGTGAAGGGCGTGATGACGTCCGTCGGGACGATGCCGGTCAGGAAGTCGAGCCAGGAGCCGGCGTGCTCGGGGGCCTTGCCGTCCTTCGGGGTGAGGCCGGTGCCGGCGCCCGGGTTGGTGACCAGGCCGATCGCGAGGCCGATGGCGACGGCGATCAGCGAGGTGATCATGAACCAGAGCAGGGTGCGGGAGGCGAGCCGGGCGGCGTTGTTCACCTTCCGCAGGTTGGTGATCGAGACCAGGATCGCGAAGAAGACCAGCGGGGCCACGGCCAGCTTCAGCAGCTGGACGAAGATGTGGCCGACCTTGTCCAGGGTGGTGTACAGCCACTGGACGTCATAGGTGCGGGTCACCCAGCCGAGGACGACGCCGAGGACCAGACCGGCGACGATCTGGGCCCAGAAGGGAACCTTCGGTATGCGGGAGGAGGCCTTGGGCTCGGTCTCCTGCGTGGACGCGGACGCGGACACAGACACACTCCACAGGTGCGTATCGGGGGAATACGGGAACGGGGGTGCGGCACACACGCGCTGAGGCGGTGCCGCTGCATGATGCCGGGGTCAGAGCTCGCGGCAACAGACCGCGGACATACAGCGGCACAGATCGACATGCAGGCGCGCCACGAGCAGGGTGCTCACGGCATCGGAGAGGCGCACAGCTGTCTTCATGGCGAACACGTTAACACTTGAACTTTGAGAACCTCAAAGCCATTCTTTGGGATAGCCCAGGGCGTCGAGGGCCTCCGAAACGCAGAAAGCCCCGGTCAGGAGCCTTCGAAGCTCCGACCGGGGCGTTGCGCGTGTGAGGAACCTTACGCGGCCTTTACACCGCGTCCACCGTCCCCGCGCTTTCGGCGACGCGCCCTACAGCGCGTCCTCCTGGGAACGGTTCGACTCCAGGCGGTCCTTCGCCCGGTCGACCTTGGCCACGATCTGCTCGGACATCGCGTCCCGCTGCTTGCGCAGCAGCACGAAGCTGAGCGGCGCGGAGATGACGATGGACAGCATGAGGACCCACAGCAGGTTGGATTCGCCGAGGCCGCGCGGCAGCACGCGGAAGTAGACGAGACCCCACAGCACCAGGAAGCAGCCGGCGAACACGCCGAGGCGCATCAGGGTGTACCGGAGGGTGGCTGCACCCGTCCTGTTCTCGGACACGACGGCCCCTTTCTCCTTCACTGGTTTGCCCGACAAGTGAAGCACGTGGCGAATCGGATCAATCCAGCGGGAGCAGCATCACGATGTCGTCGCGGTCGTCGCCGTCCGCCACCCGGATCGCGCCGGGCACCCGTCCGACCTCCTTGTAGCCGCAGGAGGCGTAGAAGTGCTCGACGCCCGTGCCGCCGCGGCAGGTGAGGCGGATCGCCTCGATCCCCTCGAAGCCGCGGACCTCGCGCTCGACGGCGGCCATCAGATCGCGCCCGTACCCCTTGCCCTGATGGGAGGGGTGGACCATGACGGTGTAGAGCCACACCCAGTGGAGCATCAGCCGGTGCGTGTTGGCGGCGACGAAGGTGGTGGCGGCGACGGTGCCGTCCTCGTCGAACCCGACGACCAGCCGCATCCGCCCCTCGGTCATCGCTACCAGGTGCTTGACCAGTTCGGGCCGCACCTCCTCGATGTCGACGGGCGGCACGAAGCCGACGGCCCCGCCCGCGTCGGAGACGTCCACCCACAGGCGCAGGATGCCGTCCCGCAGGGCGGGCGTGACGGGCGGGTCGAGCTGAAAGGTAAGTGGCATAGCGCAAGGGTAGCCATTACAAGAGTGGCGCTCAACCGCTGTCCGGACGGCGGACGGCCGCGGCGCGCACCAGGCGCACCGCGGCCGTCGAGGCACAGCGGGAGAGCGACGAGGGGTCAGACCCGCATGGGCTGCGGCGACTCGCGGCGCCCGGCGTCCGGCCCCGGGTACTCGCGGATGATCTCGTACCGCGTGTTCCGCTCGACCGGACGGAAGCCGGCGTCCCGGATGAGCTCCAGGAGGTCGTCCCGGGTGAGCTTGTTCGGGGTGCCGTAGTTGTCGGCGTCGTGCGTGATCTTGTACTCGACGACCGAGCCGTCCATGTCGTCCGCGCCGTGCTGCAGCGCCAGTTGGGCGGTCTGGACGCCGTGCATGACCCAGAAGACCTTGACGTGCGGCACGTTGTCGAAGAGCAGTCGCGAGACCGCGAAGGTCTTCAGCGCCTCCGCGCCGGTCGCCATCGTCGTGCGCGCCTGGAGCTTGTTGCGGACCTTGCCGTCCTGCATGTCGACGAAGTCGTGCTGGTAGCGCAGCGGGATGAAGACCTGGAAGCCGCCCGTCTCGTCCTGGAGCTCACGCAGCCTCAGCACGTGGTCCACACGGTGACGGGGCTCCTCGATGTGCCCGTAGAGCATGGTCGAGGGGGTCTTGAGGCCCTTCTCGTGCGCCAGGCGGTGGATCCGGGACCAGTCCTCCCAGTGGGTGCGGTGGTCCACGATGTGCTGGCGGACCTCCCAGTCGAAGATCTCGGCGCCGCCGCCGGTCAGCGACTCCAGACCGGCCTCGATCAGCTCGTCGAGGATGTCGGAGGCCGACATCCCGGAGATCGTCTCGAAGTGGTGGATCTCGGTGGCCGTGAACGCCTTCAGCGAGACGTCCGGCAGCGCCTTCTTCAGCTCGGAGAGCGAGCGCGGGTAGTAGCGCCACGGCAGGTTGGGGTGGAGCCCGTTGACGATGTGCAGCTCGGTGAGGTTCTCGCCCTCCATCGCCTTGGCGAGGCGGACGGCCTCCTCGATGCGCATCGTGTACGCGTCCTTCTCGCCCGGCTTCCGCTGGAACGAGCAGTACGCGCAGGACGCGGTGCACACGTTCGTCATGTTGAGGTGGCGGTTGACGTTGAAGTGGACGACGTCACCGTTCTTGCGGGTCCTGACCTCGTGGGCCATTCCGCCGAGCCAGGCCAGATCGTCGGACTCGTACAGCGCGATGCCGTCCTCACGGCTCAGCCGCTCACCGGCGAGCACCTTCTGCTCCAGCTCGCGCTTGAGTCCCGCGTCCATGCGGCCGCCTCCCATGAGATTCCGTAAAACAGGCTCCACCAACCGTACTCCCCGCCCTGGTGGCGGGACGTACCCCCCGGACCGCTACGCCTCCAGCTCTCCCGGCAGCTCGCCGACGCGGTTCTCCCACTTGGTGGAGAGCACGACGGTGGTCCGGGTGCGGGAGACCCCCTTCGTCCCGCTCAGCCGGCGGATCGTCTTCTCCAGGCCGTCCACGTCGTTCACCCGCACCTTGAGCATGAACGAGTCGTCACCCGCGATGAACCAGCAGTCCTCGATCTCGGCGAGGTCCTTCAGCCGGCGCGCCACGTCCTCGTGGTCGGCCGCGTCGGACAGCGAGATGCCGATGAGGGCGGTGGCGCCGAGGCCGAGCGAGGCGGCGTCGACGGTGGCGCGGTAGCCGGTGATGACCCCCGCGGCCTCCAGACGGTTGATGCGGTCGGTCACGGAGGGGCCGGAGAGCCCGACGAGCCGGCCGAGTTCGGCGTACGAGGCTCTGCCGTTCTCGCGCAGAGCCTGGATGAGCTGCCTGTCCACGGCGTCCATAGGTATGAAGCCTTCCATTGTCCAGCGATACCGCGAGTTTAGGTATAGAATCTAAGGTACACAGGGGCGACACCCTGTGAATCTTTCAAACGATCAACGACGATCTTTCAGGAGTGGTGTTCACCGTGTACACGATCGAGATGGCCTACGCCCGTATGCGCGAGCTGCAGGACCTGGCCAACCGCTCGCGTGCCCACCAGCCGTCCGCTTCCAGGCGTGCCGAGAAGAAGCACGCCGCCAAGAAGCGCTAATCCCCCCGGGAGGACGCTCCACCGAGCTCCCCCTCCCAACGGCGGTACAGCCGGTGCGGCACCTCTGCCGCGTCGAGGACCCGCCCGGCGACGAAGTCCACCAGATCCTGGATGTGCGTCGCCCCCGCGTAGAACGCCGGAGAGGCGGGCAGCACCACGGCGCCCGCCTCGTCCAGCGCCACCAGATGCCTCAGCGTCTGCCCGTTGAGCGGGGTCTCCCGCACCACGACGACCAGCTTCCGCCGCTCCTTGAGCATCACGCTCGCGGCCCGCTGCAGCAGGTCCTTCGAAAGCCCCAGCGCCACGCCCGCCACGGCGGCCGTCGACGCGGGCACGATCAGCATCCCCTTCACCGGGTACGAGCCCGAGGACGGCCCGGCGGCCAGGTCGCCCGCCGCCCAGTACCGCACGTCGCTCACGTCGGGCGCGAAGGTGCCCGGCTTCCCGTCGGCACCCAGCGCCAGCCAGGTCGTCAGATCCTCGCGCCAGTGCCCATCCCGGAAGGCGATCCCGGTCTCGTCGAGAAGCGTCAGCCGCGACGCCCGCGAGACGACCAGGTCGACGCTCTCCCCCGCATCGAGCAGCCCCCTCAGGACGGCGGCGGCGTACGGGGTCCCCGACGCCCCGGACACCCCGACCACCCAGGGACGTCGCTGCTTCTTCTCTACCGGCTCCACGCCGACGAGCCTATCCGGCGGTGCTCGCGGGCGACGCGTCAGGAGTTCCGGTCGACCGTGAGCACCGCCCGGCGCACGCCCGGGAGCGGGCGCCCGCCCGTCACACCGTCAGACCGCGCACCAGGAGGTCGAGCAGCGCGCACACGAACAGCGCCATGCCGATGAACCCGTTGACCGTGAAGAACGCGCGGTTCAGCCGGGACAGGTCGTGCGGCTTCACGATCGAGTGCTCGTAGCAGAACGCCGCCGCCACGATCACCAGACCGGTCCAGAAGAACACGCCGGCGCCGGTCGCCAGCGCGTACCAGACCAGCAGACCGGTCGCCACGACGGCCGAGGCCCGCGCGCCCCACAGGGCCGCCGGGACGCCGAAGCGGGCGGGCACCGACAAGACACCGTGGGCACGGTCCGCCTGGACGTCCTGGCAGGCGAAGATCAGGTCGAAGCCGCCGATCCAGACACCGACCGCGAGGCCGAGGATCACCGCGTCCCAGGACCACTCCCCGGTCACCGCGAGCCAGGCGCCGATCGGCCCTATGGCCTGCGCCAGACCGAGGATCGCGTGCGGGAAGTTCGTGAACCGCTTCCCGTAGGGATAGACGACCATCGGGATGACGGCGAGGGGCGCGAGCGCCAGGCACAGCGGGTTCAGCAGCGCCGCCGCGCCCAGGAAGACGACGACGGCGATCCCCGCTCCCGTCCACGCCGAACGCACCGAGACCGCGCCCGTGACCAGCTCGCGGTTGGCCGTGCGCGGGTTCCGCGCGTCGATCTCCCGGTCGATGATCCGGTTGCACGCCATCGCGAAGGTCCGCAGTCCCACCATGCAGACGGTGACGAGCAGGAGAGTGACCCAGTGGATGTTCCGGTCGAGCTGGAACATCGCGGTCAGCGAGGCGATGTAGGCGAAGGGCAGCGCGAAGACCGAGTGCTCGATCATCACGAGCCGCAGGAACGCCTTCGTGCGGCCCGGCTGGGCGCCGGGTACGGCCGCGGTGGTCACAGGCCGTACTCCTTCCAGCGGCGGTCCACCAGGGCCGCCGTCGCCGGATCCGACTCCACCATGTCCGGCCAGCCGCCGTCGCGGGTGTAGCCCTCCTCGGGGAGCTTCTTCGTCGCGTCGATACCCGCCTTGCCGCCCCAGAACTGCTGGTACGACGCGTGGTCGAGGTGGTCGACCGGGCCCTCGACGACCGTCAGGTCGCGGGCGTAGTCCGTGTTGCCGAGCGCCCGCCAGGAGACCTCGTGCAGGTCGTGGACGTCGCAGTCCTTGTCCACCACGATGATCAGCTTCGTCAGCGACATCATGTGCGCACCCCAGATCGCGTGCATGACCTTCTGCGCGTGCTTGGGGTACTTCTTGTCGATCGAGACGATCGCGCAGTTGTGGAAGCCGCCCGACTCGGGCAGGTGGTAGTCCACGATGTCCGGCACGATGATCTTGAGCAGCGGCAGGAAGAAGCGCTCCGTCGCCCGCCCCAGCGGCCCGTCCTCCGTCGGCGGGCGGCCGACCACGATCGACTGGAGCAGCGGACGCTTGCGCATCGTCACGCAGTCGATCTTCAGCGCCGGGAACGGCTCCTGCGGGGTGTAGAAGCCGGTGTGGTCGCCGAAGGGGCCCTCGGGGAGCATCTCGCCGGGCTCCAGCCAGCCCTCGATCACGACCTCCGCCTGCGCCGGCACCTGGAGGGGCACCGTCTTGCAGTCGACCATCTCGATCCGCTTGCCCTGCACGAAGCCCGCGAACAGGTACTCGTCGATGTCCCCGGGCAGCGGCGCCGTCGACGCGTAGGTCACGGCCGGCGGGCAGCCGAAGGCGATCGCCACGGGCAGCCGCTCCCCGCGCGCCGCCGCCACCGCGTAGTGGTTGCGGCTGTCCTTGTGGATCTGCCAGTGCATGCCGATCGTGCGCTTGTCGTGGCGCTGGAGCCGGTACAGCCCCAGGTTCCGCACGCCCGTCTCCGGGTGCTTGGTGTGCGTCAGACCCAGGTTGAAGAAGGAACCGCCGTCCTTGGGCCAGGTGAAGAGCGCCGGCAGGCGGTCCAGGTCCACGTCGTCGCCGGTGAGGACGACCTCCTGGACCGGGGCGTCTGCGGACTTCACCTTCTTCGGCGGCACGTGGACCATCGAACCGAGCTTGCCGAAGGCCTCGCGGACCCCGACGAAGCCGTGCGGCAGTTCCGGCTTGAGCAGCCCGCCGATCTTCTGGCTGATCTCCTCGTAGGACTTCAGGCCCAGCGCCTTCAGCAGCCGCCGGTCCGTCCCGAAGACGTTCATCGCGAGCGGCATGGCCGAGCCCTTGACGTTCTCGAAGAGAAGGGCCGGGCCTCCCGCCTTGTTCACCCGGTCGACGATCTCCCCGACTTCCAGGTAGGGGTCGACTTCGGCCTTGATGCGCTTGAGGTCGCCTTCGCGTTCCAGGGCCCTGAGCAGCGAGCGGAGATCGTCGTAAGCCATAGGGGCCAGTATCGGTCACCGGCTACGCTGGGCCTGTCACCGGGGCCTTCGAAACGCGCCCCGCCATTGCTTCCAGGGGGCTGTCCCACATGCTCAGGGCGCTGATGTACATCCTGCCGCTGGCGCTGACGATCTACGCGTTCATCGACTGCCTCAACACCCCCGAGGACGAGGCCAAGCACCTGCCGAAGGTCGTCTGGGTCATCATCATCCTGCTCTTCTGGATCGTCGGGCCGATCGTCTGGTTCGCCGCGGGCAAGATGCGCCGCGCGCCGGCCGGCGGCCGGACACCGTCCGAGTGGCACCGCAACCACCGCCAGGAGTGGGTCGCGCCCGACGACAACCCCGACTTCCTGAACTCCCTGCGCGACGAGAACAAGAAGGACGAGGCCGTCCTGAAGGACTGGGAGGCCGACCTGCGCCGCCGCGAGGAGGAACTCCGCAGGCGCGAGCAGGACGGCGACGACGTCGGGAAGTCCTGACCGTGGAACTCCGGCTTCTCGTCACCTTCGAGAAGGTCGCGGCGGTCCTCAGCTTCACCCGGGCCGCCGCCGAGCTGAAGTACGCGCAGTCCAGCGTGACCAGCCAGATCCGCTCCCTGGAGTCCTCCCTCGGCGTGGAGCTCTTCGAACGGCTCGGCAGCCGCATCCGGCTCACCGAGGCGGGCGAGCGCCTGCTGCCGTACGCCCGGCGGATCATCGAGCTGACCGAGGAGGCGCGCGCCGCGGTCACCGAGGCCGAGGAGCCGGCCGGGACGATCGCCGTCGGCACGATGGAGTCGCTCACCTCCTACCGGCTCCCACCGCTCCTGGAGCTCTTCCACCACCGCTACCCCCAGATCCGGCTGACCCTGCGCCCCACCCTCGGCGACGAGACCCGGCAGGCGCTGCGCCAGGGCACCTACGACCTCGGCTTCCTCATGGAGCCCGAGACGGAGCACGACGGTCTGGAGAGCGAGGTGCTCGCCGCCGAACCGCTGGTCCTGGTGGCCTCGCGACGCCATCCGCTGGCCGGACGCACCGGCCTGACCAGCGCGGACCTGGCGGCGGCGCAGCTGGTGGGGACCGAGCCCGGCTGCCCCTACCGCGATCTCTTCGAGCGTGAGCTGAGGCACTGGGCACCGCCCTTCATGGAGTTCGGCACGATCGAGGCGACCAAGCGGGGCGTGACCGGCGGGCTCGGCATCGCGCTGCTGCCCCGGATCGCCGTCGGCGAGGAGCTGGCGTCCGGGGCGCTGGTGGCGCTCGACTGGGAGCCGCCGTTCACGCTCTTCACGCAGATCGCGTGGCGGCGGGGGAAACGGCTTCCGGCGCATGTGCGGCTGTTCGTGGAGCAGGCGCGGCGACTCGTCCGCGAGGACGCTCCGGACCCTTCGCCGACAGCGTGACCTTCAGGCTGGCCAGCACGATCAGCGGGACGCCGAGCGCCTGGACGAGACCGATGTGGTGGCCGTACACCGCCCAGTCGGCGACCATCGCGACCGCCGGGTAGGTGAAGGCCAGCACGGCGATCTTGGCCGTGGGCAGCTTCTGGTAGGCCGCGTACATCAGGACGTACATCAGCCCGGTGTGGATCAGGCCGAGGCCGGCCAGCCAGGCCCAGCCCGCGCCGAGCCCGGCCACCGCGCCGAAGTCGGCGAAGGGCAGCAGCAGGGGCAGGCCGACGAGCACCTGGACGAGCGCGACGAGGTGCGGCCGGACGCCGGTGATCCGCTTGGTGACGATCGTCGACAGGGCGTAGAGCACGGCGGCGGCGAGGGCGAACCCCAGACCCTTGAGGGAGGCGGTGTCCCCGGGCCTGATGCCGGAGACGAGCACGAGGCCGACGAATGCGAGGCCGAGCCAGCCGAACTTCGCTGCCGTGATCCGCTCCCGGAAGAGCACCGCGCCGAGCACCACCAGGAAGAACGGCTGGGTGTGGTAGACGACGGTGGCGAAGGAGATCGACGTCGCCTCGTACGCCTCGAAGAGGAACACCCAGTTGAAGACGATGAACACGCCGCCGAGGGCGGCGAGTCCGAGCTTCCTCGGGGTCAGGCCGTGGCCCGTGAAGTAGCCGCGGGCGAGGCTGTAGGCGCCGAGGGCGACCGCCCCGAAGAGGCACCGGAAGAAGACCACCTCGAAGGGGGACGCCCCGGACTCGACGACGAAGATGCCGAGGGTGCCGGAGAGCACCATCGCGAGGGTCAGTTCTGCGGTTCCCCTGGTCTCGTTTCTCATGGCCATGACGCTACGGACGGCCGCGGAGCCGGTCCACGGGCCAGTGGGGCGTCCTCCCGATGGGCCCATCGGCCCGGCCGATGGGACGGCGGAATACGGCCCGGGGCAACGGAGTTGGCACCGGAGCACCCACGAGACCGGAGCTGACATGACTCTCGACGCCGCCCCCGGCACGGACCGCTCGTTCCTCTTCGTCCTCGGCAGCTCGCGCCCCGACGGGAACACCGAGATCCTCGCCCGGGCCGCCGCGGCGCAGCTGCCCGCCGACGTCCCGCAACGCTGGGTCGACCTGAACGAACTCGTCCTGCCCGACTTCCAGGACGGCCGGCACGAGTCGGGCGGCCGGCCGGGCGGGGAGAACGAGGAGCTGCTGCGGCAGGCCACCCTGGAGGCCACCGACGTCGTCATCGCCTCGCCCCTGTACTGGTACAGCCTGTCCGCGCAGACCAAGCGCTATCTGGACTACTGGTCGGGCTGGCTGAACGTGCCCGGCTCGGACTTCAAGGCGCGGATGGCGGGCCGGACGCTGTGGGGCGTGACGGCCATGGCGCACGAGGAGCACGAGGTCGCGGACGGCCTGGTCACCAACCTGCACCACTCGGCGGCCTACCTCCGGATGCGCTTCGGCGGCGTGCTGACCGGCACCGCCTCCCGGCCGGGCCGGATCCGGGCCGACGAGCAGGCGATGATCCGTGCCAAGACCTTCTTCCAGCGCGAGGCCCCGCTCGCTCTCTTCCCCTACGAGGAGCGATCGCCGCAGGCATGACGTCCCGGACGTGAGGGGCGCCTCCCGCCGGGGAAGGGTCCGGACATGGACCAGGAACAGGCACGGCAGTGGCTCGCGACCGCGGTCGCCGAGGCGCGGGCCGGACTCGCCGAGGGCGGGATCCCGATCGGGGCGGCCCTGTACGGCGCCGACGGCACGCTGCTCGGACGCGGGCGCAACCGGCGGGTGCAGGACGGCGACCCCTCGACGCACGCCGAGACCGCCGCCTTCCGGGCGGCGGGCCGGCAGCGCACGTACCGGGGCACGACGATGGTGACGACGCTGTCCCCCTGCTGGTACTGCTCCGGGCTCGTCCGGCAGTTCGGGATCTCCCGGGTCGTCGTCGGGGAGGCGGAGACGTTCCACGGCGGGCACGGCTGGCTGGCGGAGCACGGCGTGGAGATCGTGCTGCTCGACGACCCCGCCTGCACGGCGATGATGCGCGAGTTCGTCACCCGTAACCCGGCCCTCTGGAACGAGGACATCGGCGATGAGTGAGATCCGCGGGACGGGCGGGGGGAGCGGGACGGTCCGCTCCGGCGGGAGCGGGACGGTCGTCCCCACCATCGACCTGACCGGCGCCCCGGAGGGACAGCGGGCCGCCGTGGACCGGGCACTGCGCGAGGCCGGCTTCCTGCTGGTCACCGGGCACGGGATCGACCCCGTCCTGCGCGCGGACATCCGCGAGGCCGCCCGCGCCTTCTTCCGTCTGCCCGCCGCCGCCAAGGAGCCGTACGCCGTCCGGGTCGGCGGGCGCGGCTGGCTCGGACCGGGGGCCGAGGCCAACGGGTACGCGGAGGGCACCGCGACCCCGCCCGACCTGAAGGAGTCGCTCTCCTTCGCGGCCGAGGAGCCGACCGGGAACCCGGCCGTCGACGCCGAGTGGTTCCTGCCGAACACCTGGCCCGCCGAGGTGCCGGAACTGAGACCGCTGGTGGAGACCTACCTCCGGCAGATGCGGACCCTGTCGGACCGGATCCTGGACCGGCTCGGCTCGGCCCTGGGCGAGGACGCCGACTTCTTCACCCGGCACACCGGGCACCCCACCTTCGGCTTCAACATCAACTGGTACCCGGGGCGGGATCGGACCGGTGAGCCGGAGCCCGGCCAGTTCCGGATCGGCCCGCACACCGACTTCGGCACGGTCACCGTCCTGGACCGGCAGGCGGGCCGGGGCGGCCTCCAGGTGTTCACCGACGACGCCGGCTGGCAGGACGCCCCGTACGACCCCGACGCCCTGACCATCAACATCGGCGACCTGATGGCGAGCTGGACCGGCGGGCGATGGCGGTCCGGCCGCCACCGGGTCCTCCCGCCCCCGGCCGACGCGCCCGCCGAGGAGCTGATGTCGCTCGTCTACTTCTACGAGTGCGACCCCGGCACCACGATCCACGGCATCGAGTCCCACGCCTATCTGCGGGGCCGACTCGACGCGATCGCCACAGGATGACAACACCTGCGCAACGGTGCCGGAAAGCCTGACGAACATTCAGCACCCTCTGGATAGTCTTGAGTTGACTTGTGACGGGGGTGACAGGTGGACAGAGAGCTGTACGGCCGCGAGGCGGTCTTCCACGAGTCCGGGCTCGCAGCGCGGCTCACCGGTCTGACACCGGACGGCTTCGCCCGCACCGCCTACGAACACGGCGACGACCCGCCCGTCACCGTCTTCACCGGCGGGCGGGGCATGGGCAAGACGGCCCTGCTCAAGCAGCTCCGCAACACCTACCGGTCGGCCACTCCGCTGGCGCTGCTCGACTGCGCCCACATCGAACCGCCCGCCGACCACGGCCCCGGCTGGAACCCGCTCACCGGGGCCCTCGCCGAGCTCGCGGTCCAACTCGCGCCGAAGGTGTACGCGGCCAAGCCCGTGCAGTTCCCCCGGCTCTCGCTCGGCCTGGTCGCGGTCGCCTCGATCGGCTGGTCGCAGGAGGACGACGAGCGGGCCCGGCGCGACCTCCAGCGGCTCGGCCCCGTGCTCGCCACCGTCGACGCGGCCAAGGGAGCCGCCGTCAACTGGGTCGGCAAGGTGCTCGCCAAGCTCGCCGCCACCTTCGCGGAGGCGACCGCCCCGATGGCCGGGCTGCTCGCCGAGGCGACCGTCGAGACGGTCCTGGAGGAGGTGTTCGGCCGCTTCCAGCGCACCTCCGAGAGCTGGTACGGCACCTACCGCAACGCCGGAGGCCGCGGGAAGGCCGGACTCCAGCAGCTCGCCGTCGACTTCGCGCAGGGCGGCCGCCGCCGGCGCGAGGCCGAGGACTTCCTGGTCGGCGCCCTGATCGAGGACCTGGGCCGCGCCTACACCGGCCTCACCCGGCTCGGCACCCGCCGCGGCCGACCCGTCCTGCTCCTCGACAACGCCCACGAACCGCTCGGCCGGCGCCTGGTCGAACCGATTCTGCGCGCCCGCGCGGACGGCCGCCGCGACCACGTCGTGGTCATCGCCGCCTCCCGGGTCCGCGACCACGACGGCATCCGGCACGCCACCCGCTTACGCCTGCCGGAGACCGCTCACCGCGCGCCCTGCCCCCGCGGCCCGGACGTCACCTCCGGCATCCTCGCCGTCGAACTCACCCCGCTCTCCCCCGCCCAGACCCAGAACGCCTTCGACCGCTTCGACCCGGCCGGCCGGACCCCCGCCGAACTCGCCCGGGGCGTCCACCGGCTGACCGGCGGCCGGCCGCTCGGCGTGATCCTGCTCGGCCGGACCGCCGGCGAGGCCCCGGCCCCCCTGCGGTCCACGCTCACTCCCGGCTCCCTCCTCGACCTCACCGTCGAGCTCCGCGAGGACGCCGCTCCGGTCCCGGTCGCCCCCGCCCTGCTCGCCGCGCTTCTGCCGGGCGTCAACCCCGGCCCCTTCGCCGTCCTGGCCGCCGCCCACGACGAGGAGTCGGCCCGCGTGCTCGCCCGCACCCGCCTGCGCGGGGAGTCCCCGGACGGCGACATGGTCCTGCGCGTGCGGGACGAGCTGCGCGGCGAGGACTGGCCCGAGGGCCCCGAGCACTTCGTCGCCGACCCGCTGCTCCGCGCCCTGCTCCTGCACCGCCTGCGCTTCGAGGACGGGGACCAGTACGCCACCTGGCGCGCCGTCCACGAGACCCTGCACCGCCATTACGCCGGGGACCCGGCCGGGCGGCACCGGCTGCACCACGAACTCGCCCTCGGCCGCACCGAGGAGGCGGTCACCCACCTGCGCCTCACCTTCCCCGACCCGGACGTCGTCGGCTGGCTGGGACGGCTGCGGTTCATCGCCTCCGCGCCCTACCCCCGGGGACGGGACGGGACCGGGCCCGACCCGCGCCGCGCCGTCGCCCTCGGCCGGCAGCCCGCCGACCGGCTCCCGGCCGGCCTCGACGACGACGCCACCGAGCTCCAGCTGCTCATCCGGCGGCTCCTGCACGCCGTCTGGCTGCTCACGGATCCGCTCGCGCTGCCCGACGGCGAGGTGACCGACAAGCTGGCGCACGAACTGCGCCAGCTCTCCGGCCGCCACCGGACGGGCAACAGCCCGCTGTGGGACGCGGCCACCCACTGGCCGAAGGACATCCGTGCCTGGCGGGGGCTCTCGCTGCCGCCGGGCACGGGGATCGGAGTCTGAGGACCTTGGCCGACCGGCTGCGCTACCGCGTCTGGTTCACCACCCGCCAGAAGATCGTCACCACCGTCCTCGCCCTGGCCGTGCTCGGCACCGGCATCGGCTACGTCGTGGACCGGGCCACCACCCCGGAGGACCGTTCCTGCGCCCGGGGGGTCGAACGGCCCGCGGGCAGCACTGAGTGCGTCGGCGTGAACGGCGACGGCTACGACTTCGGCGTCCCCTCCCTCACGGAGGTCGCCCGCGCCATCGCCACGGAGAACGCGACGCTCACGAGCGACGAGTACGCCACCGTCGCCCTGCTGCTGCCGCTGACCTCCACCGACCCCGGCATGCGGGTCAAGGTCCGGCACGAGGTGCTGGGCGCCTACGCCCGCCAGTACCGGGCCAACCACGCCTCCAACAGCGAGACCCCCAGGATCCGGCTCGTCCTCGCCAACACCGGCAAGGGCAACGCCCACTGGCGCCCCACCGTGGAACGGCTCAAGACCATGACGGCCGCACCCGACCGGCTCCGCGCGGTCTCCGGTGTCGCCACCAGCTCCACCGAGGTGCGGCAGGCGGTGGCCTCCCTGACCGGCGCGGGCATCGCCGTCGTCGGCACCACCATCACCGCGGACGACATCGCCAACGGCCCCGGCGCCGGCAACAACCGCTACCCCGGCCTGGCCCGGGTCTCCCCCACCAACAGCGACGAGGCCAAGGCGCTGGCCCACTTCGGCAAGGTGGTGGCCGCCAAGGCGCTCCTCGTCCAGGACACCCGCACCGGCGACCACTACACGGACACCCTCAAGACCGCGTTCGCCGCCTCCCTGAAGGGCGCGCCCTACGAGCCGCAGCTCTTCACCTCGCCGCCCGACCCGACCGACGAGGGCACCACCGCGAACACCTTCCGCCAGATCACCCACCTGATCTGCGACACACGGGCGGAGACGGTCTTCTTCGCCGGCCGGCACACGCAGCTGCGCCAGTTCATCAACGCCCTCGGGGCGCGGGGCTGCGCGGAACGGGCCTTCACGATCCTCACCGGCGACGAGGGCTCGTACCTGGGCGCGGACAGCAAGCTCGACCGGAAGGCCCTGAAGACGCGGCTGACCGTCCGCTACGCCTCACTGGCCCACCCCGACGCCTGGAAGCCGGCGCCGGGCCGCCCGGTCCCGCGGACCGGCGGTTCCGCCGCCGCCTACGCGACCTTCCTCACCGACATCGCGCGGGCCTCGAAGACCCCGGTCCCGCTCGCCGACGGCCAGGCGATCATCGCGTACGACGCGATGGCGACGGCGGTGCACGCCATCCGCCAGGCGACCCCGGACGGCAAGCACTACCCGGAGGCGGCGGACGTCGCCACCCAGTGGCCCCAGGTGAAGGGCTCGCTCCGGGTCGAGGGGGCGGGCGGCTGGATCTGCCTGGACAACTTCGGCAACCCCTTCGACAAGGCGGTGCCCATCGTGGAACTGGCCCAGGACGGCTCGCAGCGGTTCGTCCAGATCGCCTGGCCGGAAGGCCGGCCCCCCGCCGCGTCCTGCCTCCCGCCGCGCCGCGGGTGAACGCCCGCCGGCCCACACCCGCTAAGGCTCCCACTTGGGCCAGGGCGCGTCGTCGCGGGCGTAGAGCTCCCGCAGCTCCTGCCAGCGGTCGGCCGACCAGTCGGCCCAGTTCGTGGGCGACCCGTCCAGCGCGGCGGCCAGCCGCTCGAAGTGGTCGTGCCAGGCCGCCAGGGTGTCCAGCTTCTGCTCCCGCGCGCCCCGGAACTCGTTGCCGAACCGCAGCACGGTCGACCCGCCGCCCGCACCGCCCGGCTCCAGATGGAAGCGGATCCGTCCGTGCGGGGGATCGACCGTGTACTCGGCCACGCTCTGCGGGTCCCAGGCCGTCACGCGTCCCGAGACGACCGTGTCCCCGTTGAGCCGGTGCAGTGTCAGCAGCCCCCCGAGCCGGGGCTCCATCGGGTCCGCCTCGCACAGCCACTCCCGCAGGCCGTCGGCCGTGGCGACGGCTTCCCAGACCGGCGCCGCCGGGTGCGGCAGGTCCACCGTGAACCGCAGGAGGTGCGTGTCGCCGTCGTGGGTCTCGCACCTGCCCCGGGGGATCTCGCTCATACCTCCAGCGTCGCCCCGCCGCCGCCCGCCCGCTAGCGCAGGACGGCGGCCCGGACCGAGGGTCCGGGCCGCCGTTCCGCGTGGCCGCGCGCGCTCAGGGGCCCGCGGGCCCCCGGCTCACACGCCCGCGTAGGAGTGCTTGCTGTTCACGAAGATGTTGACGCCGTAGTAGTTGAAGAGGAAGCAGCCGAAGGCGATCAGCGCGATGTAGGCCGCCTTGCGCCCCTTCCAGCCGGCCGTCGCGCGGGCGTGCAGGTACGCCGCGTAGCCGACCCAGGTGATGAAGGACCAGACCTCCTTGGCGTCCCAGCCCCAGTAGCGGCCCCACGCGTCGCCGGCCCAGATCGCGCCCGCGATGATCGTGAAGGTCCACAGCGGGAAGACGGCCGCGTTGACCCGGTACGAGAACTTGTCCAGCGAGGCCGCGGACGGCAGCCGCTCGAGCACCGAGCGGGCGAAGGAGCCGGGGTTCCCCCCGGTCGCCAGCTTGTTCTCGTAGGAGTCGCGGAAGAGGTAGAGCAGGGTGGCGACCGCGCCGAGGTAGAAGACGGCGCCGCAGAAGATCGCGGTCGAGACGTGGATCCACAGCCAGTACGAGTCCAGCGCCGGCACCAGCTGGTCGCTCGGGGTCTTCAGCCAGGTGGTGGCCATGCCCAGGTCGAGCAGGACCGTCGTCACCAGCGGCAGACCGATCCAGCGGACGTTCTTCCGCGCGACGAGGAAGCCGAGGTACGCGCCGACCGCCACGGTGGAGAAGGTGGTGGAGAACTCGTACATGTTGCCCCACGGGGCACGCTGCACGGAGAACGCGCGGGTGACCACCCCGGCGGCCTCGATCAGGAACGCGAGCGCCGTCAGGGACACGGCGATCCGGCCGTACAGGTCGCCCTGCGCCGTGCCGCCGGCCGCGCCGGGGCCGTCCGGGACGTCCCGGGCACCGGCCGAGGAGCGCGTCACGACCCGGGGCTTGTCGAGGACGGCGGTGCCGCCGTCCTGCTTCACCTGGACGGTGACGGCCGGGGCGGACCCGCCGGCGTCGTTCCGCGTGAGCGCGGCGGCCGTCCGGCCCACCTTGCTGCGGCTGCCGAACACCCACTCGGCGATGTGGGCCAGGAAGGCCAGCGTGTAGACGGCCATCGAGGAGTAGATGAGGTAGTCGCTCATCTGCGCCAGGCTCTCGTTGGTCGCGGCGGCGAGGATCACTTGTCAGCCTCTCCAGCTTCGGCAGGTTCTTCTGCGGGTTCCGGCGCGGTCGGCGCCGCCTGTGTGTGGAGCGTGACCGCGAGGTCGGCCAGCTCCTCGGGAAGCTTGGCGGACTCGCTCCGGCCAAGACCCGCCATCTCGACGACGGTGACGCCGTCCTTCCCCTGGACGGCCCGGACCCAGACCCGGCGCCGCTGGATGAACAGCGAGCCGGACAGGCCGGCGATCGCGGCGATCGCGCCCGCGAGGGCGAGACCGTTGCCGGGCTGCTGGGAGATCTGGAAGCTGGCCCATTCCTTGACGTCCTTCTCGAAGGTGATCGAGCCGGCGCCGTCGGGCAGCGTCATCGTCTCGCCGGGCAGCAGCCGCTGGGCGAGCTTGTTGCCGTCCTTGTCCTGGAACTGGGTCATCTTGGACTTGTCGAGCTGGTACACGTTCTGCGGCAGACCGGAGTTCACGCGCAGGTCACCGTGGAAGCCGGTGATCGCCATGACCGGGAAGTCGAGCGCCGGGAACTGCGAGAACATGTCGCCCTTGCCGGCACCGGCGAACGTCGGCACGAAGAAGGCATGGAAGCCCAGCTGCTCCTTCTTGCCGTTCTTGTCGCGGTAGCCGTCCATCACCTTGACCGCGCCGGTGGAGGTGATGTTGTTGTCGATCGGCAGCAGCGGGACGGCCTCGCGCATGACGACCTTCCCGCGGCCGTCCCGGACGGTGACGACGGGCGCGTAGCCGTGGGCGATCAGGTAGACCTTGGAATCGCCGACCTCGAGCGGCTCGTTGACCCGGATGACCGCCTTCTTGTCGGGACCGGTGCCCTCCGCGTACGAGACGGCCGCCTCGAAGGTGCGGGGCGTGCCGCGCTGCGGGCCGTTCTTCTCGTACGTCCCGGTGAACGAGTCCAGCTTGAAGCTGAACGGCTCCAGCTCCTCCGTGCTGAACTGCGAACCGGACTTGAAGTCGTCGTACTGCGTCAGCGTGTTGGCGAAGCCGCCGCCCTCGACGATCAGCTTGCCGCCCTCGGACTTGAAGAGCTGGCCGGTGGCGAACGCCACCAGCATCACGATCAGGGCGAGGTGGAAGACCAGGTTTCCGGTCTCGCGCAGATAGCCCTTCTCCGCGGCGACCGCGTTCCCCACGACGTGGGCGCGGAAGCGGCGGCCCTTCAGCAGCCCGAGCGCCGCCTCACGGACCTGCTCGGGCTCGGCCTCCGTGCGCCAGGTCGTGTACGCGGGCAGCCGGGTGAGGCGGCCGGGCGCGCCCGGCGGGCGGCCGCGGAGCTGGCCGACGAACTGCCAGGTGCGGGGCACGATGCAGCCGATGAGGGAGACGAACAGCAGGATGTAGATCGCGGAGAACCACACCGAGCTGTAGACGTCGAAGAGCTGGAGCTTCTCGTAGAGCGGCGTCAGCGTCTCGTGGGCGTCCTTGAACGCCTGCGCCTTGAGCTCGTCCACGTTGGTCTGCGGGATCAGCGAGCCGGGGATCGCCCCGAGGGACAGAAGGAAGAGCAGGAGCAGCGCCACCCGCATGGAGGTCAGCTGGCGCCAGAGCCAGCGGATCCAGCCGACGACCCCGAGGGTGGGACCGCCGACGACGGTCTCCTCGCGGGGCGCGGTGGACAGCTGGGCCCCGGCCTCGCCGAGGCTGTCCTGCTCCTGGGCACCCGTCGTGCCCGTGTCGGTCTTGCTCATCGGAACTCTCAGATCCCCACCGTGAAGCCGCTGGACCAGCCCTGCATATCGGCCACCATGCTGTCCCACGCACCTGTGAGGAGCAGCAGGCCGGTCAGGATCATCATGCCGCCGCCGATCCTCATCACCCACGCGTAGTGCTTCTTGACCCAGCCGAACGCGCCGAGCGCCTTGCGGAAGGCGATCGCGGCCAGGATGAACGGCACGCCGAGCCCGACGCAGTACGCGACGGTCAGCAGGGCGCCGCGACCGGCGCTGGCCTCCTGCGCGGCGAGCGCGTTGACGGACGCCAGGGTCGGGCCGATGCACGGCGTCCAGCCGATGCCGAAGAGCGCGCCGAGCAGCGGCGCGCCGACCAGACCGGTGACCGGCCTGCGGTGGAAGCGGAACTCGCGCTGGGTGAACCACGGCATGAGGCCGAGGAAGAACCCGCCCATGGCGATCATGAGGATGCCGAGGACCGTCGTGAGCGTCTCGCGGTGCTCCTGGAGCGTCCAGCCGAAGTAGCCGAAGAGGGCACCGCCGGAGACGAAGACCGCGGAGAAGCCGAGGACGAAGAGCGAGGCGCCGGCCGCCATCCGGCCGCGCTTGGCCTCCATCAGGTCGGTGCCGGTGACGCCGGTCACGTAGGAGAGGTAGCCGGGGACGAGCGGCAGGACGCACGGCGAGAAGAACGAGACCAGACCGCCGAGGACGGCGATGGGCAGCGCCAGCAGCAGGGCCCCGCTGAAGACCGTCTCGTTCACGTCACTTCTCCGCCGCGATCGGGTCGATCATGGAGCGGAGCTTGGTCTCGCTCAGAGCCATCAGGGAGCGCGCGGCGATCTTCCCGTCCCGGTCGAGGACGATCGTGGACGGGATGCCCTGCGGGATCAGGGAGCCCTTGGGGAAGCCGTTGAGGATCAGCTTGCCGTCCGGGTCGTAGAGGCTCGGGTAGGTGATGCCGAACTCCTCCTCGAAGGAGACGGCCTTGGACTTGTCGGCGTCGCGGGTGTTGAGCCCGACGAACTCCACGCCCTTGGCCTTGAGCTCCTTGGCGACCTTGGCGAAGTGCGGGGCCTCGCCACGGCAGGGGCCGCACCACGAGCCCCACACGTTCAGCACGACGACCTTGCCCTTGAGGTCGGCGACGTCGAGCCGCGTGCCGTCGAGGGTCTCGCCCGCGATCGCGTTGACCGGCTTCCGCTCGCCCTTGACCACCGTGGAGACACCACCCGTGTTGGTGACGAAGTTGGTGTCACCGCCGCCGCCGGACTTGCCGTTCGTGTCCGATGTGCAGGCCGACAGGGCGAGGGCGGCCGCCAGCGATCCGACGGCGAGCAGCGTGCGTCGAGGGGCTCGGCTAAGGCTCATGTGAAAAGTTTCGCATGGGCGTTCCAGGGATCTTGGGCACCCCCCTACGTGCCCGTAAAGCCCCTTGTCAAGGGGGCTTAAGCGGACGTACAGGGGCTTACGGGGCCGGTCTCGGCAAGATCGGCGAGGCGCCCACAGGGGCCCGCCCGGGCCGACGGACCCGGACGGGACGGCGCCCTCAGGCGGCGGGGGTGCCGGTCGAGGCGCCGGCGGGGCGCAGGAAGGCGTTCCAGCCGCCGGCCGGCGACTGCCCGACCCCCAGCGAGCGGAGCTTCTCGAGGATCTGCGGGTCCTGCACGTCCAGCCAGTCCACGAACTGCCGGAAGGAGACCAGCCGCACGTCCTTCTTGCCCGCCATGCCCTTGAGCGCCTCCTCGACGGCGTCCATGTAGATGCCGCCGTTCCACTGCTCGAAGTGGTTGCCGATGTAGAAGGGCGCGCGGTTGGACTCGTAGGCCCGCCGGAACCCGGCGAGGTACGCCTCGGTGGCCTGCTGCCGCCAGCCGGGATAGCGCGAGGGCATGCCCCGCGTGGTGTTCCGCGACTGGTTGGCGAGGATGTTGTAGTCCATCGAGAGGACCTCGAAGGAGTGACCGGGGAACGGCACGCCCTGCAGCGGGAGGTCCCAGATCCCCTGACGCTTGACCGGCCACGTCTGGAGGCCGCCGGGGGAGCTGGCGTCGTAGCGCCAGCCGAGACGTTTCGCCGTGGGCAGCAGGTTGTCCTGGCCGAGCAGGCACGGGGTGCGTCCGCCGACGAGCTCCTTCGAGTAGTCGAAGGGCAGCGGGTCGAGGTCGGTCCAGCCGCTGTTCGTCTTCCACTCGGTGACGAACTTCGTCGCCTGGTCGATCTCGTTCTGCCACTCGGCGGGCGTCCAGTTGCCGACGGAGCCGGAGCCGCCGCAGAAGTGGCCGTTGAAGTGGGTGCCGATCTCGTGCCCGTCGAGCCAGGCCTGGCGGACGTGCTTGAGCGTCTCCTTGATGTGGTCGTCGGTGAGGTAGCCGATGTCCGAGGCGCCCACGCGGTTGTTCGGCGGGCGGTAGAGGTTCTTCTTGGACTCGGGGAGGAGGTAGATCCCGGAGAGGAAGAAGGTCATCGCCGCGTCGTGGTTGCGGGCGAGTTCGAGGAAGCGCGGGAAGAGCCCGTTGCCGACCTCTCCGGCGCCGTCCCAGGAGAAGATCACGAACTGCGGTGGCGTCTGGCCCGGTTCGAGCGGGACGGGAGCGTCGGGCTGGTTCGGCTGCTTCCCGGTGTCGGAGGTGGAACCGTCACCGATGAGCCGGGCCTCCTCCTTGGTGGGCGGCGGCGTGCTCGGGGTACCCGAGACGTCACCTCCCTTGCCCGGGCCGGATTGCCCCGACTTGTCCTGCTTTCCGGTGCTACATCCGGCGACCCCGAGCGCCGCCGCCCCCACACCTGCTCCGAGTAGGCCCCTTCGAGTGATCCCGCGCATGACGTCCCCATTCGCGCTTGCGTATGACCTCACAGTCATCCAAACCGACAATGAGTGAGATGCCGGGAGGAACACGGAGGTTCCGGGAATTAGCACAAAAATTTCAAGGCGACCAGATGACTTCACGTCATCCGATCGCCTTGACGGTGTACCCGTGCGACGTTACGCCACACGTTCGACGGCGGAGCGGGATACTCCACCACGCGGCGCGAACCCGCCCCGGGCCGGGACGGGTTCGCGGGGAGGGGTTCGCTACGCCCCGAAGGCCTTCGACTTGCCCTTGACCGGCTTCGCGCCCGCGAGGAGGTGCGCCGGGACGAGGTCCCTGGCCGGCTCGCTGTAGCCGACCGACACGATCCGGTCCCCCCGGTACGTGAACGAGGTCAGCGACGCCAGCGTGCACTGCCGCCGCCGCGGGTCGTGCCAGAGCTTCCGCTTCTCCACGAAGCTGCGCACGATCCAGATCGGCAGCTGGTGGCTGACGCAGACCGCCTCGTGACCGCGGGCCGCGTCCTTCGCCGCGTCCAGCGCGCCCATCATCCGGACGACCTGCTCCAGGTACGGCTCGCCCCAGGACGGCCTGAACGGATTGGTCAGGTGCTTCCAGTTGCCCGGCTTGCGCAGGGCGCCGTCGCCGACTCCGAAGGTCTTGCCCTCGAAGACGTTGGCCGCCTCGATCAGCCGCTCGTCCGTGGCCAGGTCCAGACCGTGGCTCTTCGCGACCGGCTGCGCCGTCTCCTGGGCCCGCTCCAGCGGGGAGGCGACGACGTGGGTGATGTCCCGGTCGGCCAGGTGCTCGGCGACCCGGTCGGCCATCCGCCGGCCGAGCTCGGAGAGGTGGTACCCGGCACGGCGGCCGTAGAGGACGCCGTCGGGGTTGTGCACCTCGCCGTGGCGCACCACGTGGACGACCGTGATGTCGTCCTGGCCGGGCCGGTTGTCCGGCAGGCCGCTGTCGATGTGCTCGACGCTCATGCGGTGGCCTCCGCGGCGGCGCGGGCGGCGGCGGGCAGCGCGGCGGCGATCCGCTCGACCGCCCGGTCGTCGTGGGCCGTGGAGACGAACCAGGACTCGAAGGCGGACGGGGGCAGGTAGACGCCGTCGGCCAGCATCGAGTGGAAGAAGGCGTTGAAGCGGAAGGCCTCCTGCTTCTTCGCGTCGTCGTAGTCGCGCACCTCGTCCGCCGTGAAGAACACGGAGAACATGTTGGACGCGGTCTGCAGCCGGTGGGCGACGCCCTCCTTGGCGAGCGCGCCGGTGACCAGCCCCTGGATCTCCCGGGAGACCGCGTCGACCTTGTCGTACGCGGCCTGGTCCAGCAGGCGCAGCTGGGCGAGGCCCGCGGCCGTGGCGATCGGGTTACCGGAGAGGGTGCCCGCCTGGTAGACCGGGCCGGCCGGGGCGAGGTGGCCCATGACGTCGGCGCGGCCGCCGAAGGCCGCCGCCGGGAAGCCGCCGCCCATGACCTTGCCGAAGGTCATCAGGTCGGGAGCGACGCCGTCGACGCCGTACCAGCCGGCACGCGAGGTCCGGAAGCCCGTCATGACCTCGTCGGAGATGTAGAGCGCGCCGTTCTCGCGGCACAGGTCCGCCAGGCCCTGGTTGAAGCCCGCGACCGGCGGGACGACGCCCATGTTGCCCGGCGACGCCTCGGTGATGACACAGGCGATCTCGCCCGGGTGCGCGGCGAACGCGGCCCGGACGGCCTCCAGGTCGTTGTACGGCAGGACGATGGTGTCCCCGGCCTGAGCGCCGGTCACGCCGGGCGTGTCGGGCAGACCGAAAGTGGCCACACCGGAGCCGGCCGCGGCCAGCAGCGCGTCCACGTGCCCGTGGTAGCAGCCGGCGAACTTCACGACCTTCGCCCGGCCCGTGAAACCGCGGGCCAGCCGGATCGCCGACATCGTGGCCTCCGTGCCGGAGGAGACGAGACGGACCTGCTCGACCGGCTCGATCCGGGCGACGATCTCCTCGGCGAGCGCGACCTCGCCCTCGCCCGGCGTGCCGAACGAGGTACCGCGAGCGACGGCCGCCTGCACCGCGGCGATCACCTCGGGGTGGGAATGGCCGAGGATCATCGGACCCCACGAGCAGACGAGGTCGACGTACTCACGACCGTCCGCATCGGTGAGGTAAGGGCCGGTACCGGACACCATGAACCGGGGCGTTCCGCCCACGGCCCGGAAGGCGCGCACCGGCGAGTTCACGCCGCCGGGCGTCACGAGGGACGCGCGGTCGAAAAGCGTCTGTGAGACTGGGGCTTCGTATGAATACGGCACTGTGGTCCTGACCTGCGAGTACGGCTGTGAGTACGGAAGGAGTGCGTGGGCACCCTGTGCGTTACGCCGGGGCGTCGGTGCTCCGCGTCTGCGAAACTGGGGCGTCATAGGGATGGCTCACGGAATCCATGGTGTCAGAGGGCCGGACGTTCTTGCGGACAGGTGTTTCACCGCGAGAGCGTGGGGGAGGTCACTGAACACGGTGATCGGGTTGCACGGCGGGGGTCGTGCTGCCCAAAAAAGCAGTCGGGTGGAGATATGCATCGCGGTGGCGGACTGGGTGAGGGGACGGACGACCTGGGTCCCGAGCCTGCCCGGCGGGGGAAGCACCGGCGACGGCGTACGGAAGAACCCGCAGGGTCGACGGAATCCACGACAGGGAGCGGGAGTGGCCGGTTGGGGGTGACGTACAAGTACTTCGGCGCACCGGACGGCGCCACGGCGGCCCGCGTCCCGATCTCGATGCGCCCGGAGGAACTGGGCGGCGACGAGCTCGGCATGGGCGGCATGTTCACCAAGATCAAGCCGGAGACCATAGCCGCCATGGTGCTCACCGGTATCCAGGGCATGCCCCTGCACAAGGTGCCCCCACTGGAACTGGTGGTGCTCCATCCCGACTACGCCGTCGTGAAGCTGCCCATGACCGTCGTCGATCCGCTCCGCGGCATCGGCGAGGAGTCGGTCGGCGCCGCCGCCTTCATCTGGTCCACGGTCCCGGACCGCGGCGGCCCGAGGGACGCCTTCAACGTCTACCAGCTGCTGCACGAGTGGCAGGACTTCTCGGTACGCCTCCACGAGGCGGGACACCAGCCGTACTGCCTGGTGTGGCCCTGACCTGACGTTCTCCGCGCCACGCGCGGGGGATCTTTCCGGCGCTTTCCGCCCTGCCCTCCCGGGCCGGGGCGAGGGCGGCGCCCGGCTGCCCGCCCGTCCGCGGCGGCTTCCTCGGTTCGGCTTCCGGCCGACTCCTCCGCACACTTCCGGCCGGATTCCGCCGGGCTTCCCCCGTTCGGCTTCCGGGCCTGCTGCTTCCGGCCTGCCCCTTCAGGTCACCCGTTCTGACTTGCCCCTTCCGGCTCACAGCTTCCGGCTCACCCGTTCCGGCTCACCCTTTTCGTCGGCTCCGGAGGGCGCACGGGCACACCGGGTGGCCCTTCGACCGCGTTGCGCCGCCTTTCCGACTCACATAAGTGCTGAAGTTATGACGAATGGGATGTAATGCGCGGGTATCGCGCCCGCAGCAGCCTGACGAAGGGAAGGACGCCGTGGGCAGAGACCTGGGCAGGGACAGAGGAGTACGCGCGGGCACGGGCATGGACGGGGCCGTCCGGGGCCTGGGCCGGGGGACGAACCTCGGGATCGGCGTGCGCAGGCGGCACATCCCCGGGGAGCCCATGCAGATCGGCGAGGTGGCGGCGCGCACCGAACTGTCGCTGCGCACCATCCGCCACTACGAGGACGCCGGCCTGGTCGTCCCTTCCGCCAGCTCCCAGGGCGGCTTCCCGCTCTACACCGACGCCGACGTCGCTCGGCTGATGGTGATCCGCCGCATGAAGCCGCTCGGTTTCAGCATCGACGAGACCCGCGAACTGCTGCGGGCCGTGGACCGGCTCGGCGCGGACCGACCCGGCACGGACACGGAACTGCCGGCGGCCGAGCGCGCCGCCCTGGTCGCCCGGGTCCGGGGCTACGAGCAGGCGGCCACCGAACGGGTCGCCGAGCTGCGCGCCCAGCTCGCACGGGTGGAGGAGTTCGCCGCCTCGCTGCGGGAACGGCTGGGGGACAGCGCCACCGTGTGAGCCGCGACACCGGGTGCCCGGGCCCCCGGCAGCCGGCCCCGCGCGCCGGGGCAGCCCTCAGCCTCGGAGCGCCTCGGCGATGTCCCGGAAGAAGCGGCCGTACGCCGCCGGGCTCGGCGGGGTCTCCGGGTTCCACGGCGCCACCCGCGCGTCACCCACCGGCGGGAGGGCCTCGGGTCGTACGGCGTTGGACCGGTTGTCGAAGAGCACCAGGTCCGGGGCGAGCCCCGCGGCGTGCTCCCGGTCCGTGGTGAGCCAGTTGGCACCGGGTCCGGGACCGGGGTCGAGGAGGCGTACGCCGAGTTCGAGAAGCCGGGCCAGCTCGGGCCATGCCTGCGGTCGGGCCAGATGGACCTGGTCCGGGCCGGCGGCGGACAGCGCCAGCACGGTCGCGGTCGTGCTCCCCGCGACGGCGGCGATCGCCGCCTCGGACGCCTCGACGGTCCCCGCACCCCTCGCGTCCGGATCCACCGCACCCGCGTCGGCGGCGTCCGGGCCGGGGGCGGCACCGTCGCGCAGCGCGGCTCCCAGATCCCCGAACCGGCCGATGATCGCCGTGAGCGGCTGGTCGCTCCCGACGGAGAGCACGGCCGCGGGCACCCCGAGCCGGTCGGCGACCGCCTCGTCCAGCGCGTACGCGCTCTTCCCGTCGTAGCTCACGTCCACCACCAGGTCCGGCCGCAGCTCCCGCAGGACGTCCTCTTCCAGGGTCCGGCCGGGCCCGAGGTACGGGACACCCGCCGCCGCCAGGTCCCCCGCCTTGACCGGGTCGAGCGTGCTGCCGTCGTGCCCCGATCCGTACACCGCGACGGGCGTCACGCCCAGGTCCCGTAGCGCGGCCCCGGCCCGCACGTAGGCCACGACCCGCTCCGGCCTGCGCGCGGCCGTCAGCGCCACTCCCCTGTCGTCCGTGAACCCCCACGCCCCTGCGTCCGACATGCGGCTGCTCCCTCCCGGCCGGATTTCTCCCACTCCCGCCACCTTGGAGCGCTTCTCCGAGCCGCACAAGAGGGCCTCGACCCTGCCCGGCCGCCGCCGGAAGAGGGACAATCGGAAGGGTCAGCGCCGTGCGTGCGCGCCGTCAGCCGGAGCGCGCCGCCGTACCGGCCCTCGCGCCCCGGAGTCAGCCATGCCGTCCCTGCCCGGCCCGTTCTCGGACCCTCGTGTGATCACGCTTCTCGGCCTGCTCGCCGTCACCGCGACGGCGTGGGCGGTGGCCCTGGGGCAGCGAGCCCGCGCCCGCCGCGCGCGGGCGGACATGCCGTTGGAGAGGGTCTGGCACCCTCAGGAGTCCGTGTCCCTGACCGCCGCCGAGGAGGACACCTTCGGCCAGGTCGTCTCCCGCCTCTCGCTGGGCTCGGCGGGCCGCCTGCGGTGACGAGGGCGCCCGGAGCGGACCACGGCGTACGCCGGCGCCCGCACGTCGGGGGATCAGGCCCAGGCGCGCGGGTCGCGGCCCGTCGTGGCGAGGAGGCGCTCGAACGGGTCCGCTCCCTCCGGCAGCTCCACGGCCTCCTTGAAGACGTTCATCTTCCGGGCCATGGGCGCCATCCGCTCCACCTCCCCCGTCAGCCCCTCCACCACGGCCGGGTCCGGCCGGAACGGCCGGCCCGTCGCGCGGGCCAGGTCCCAGATGTGGACGGTGAGGTCGAGCAGCACCATGGACGCGACCGTCCGCGCGGGCATGTCCATGGCCCCCGTGGTGCCTTCCTCGGCGCCCGGCGCGGACCAGGCGGCGACCAGCTTCCCGGTCTCCGCCTCGAAGCCGGCGCGCCAGTCGCCCTCTGCCACGTAGTCCGGCGTGACGGAGAAGTCGGACGGCCGCTTGGCGGCGAGGGCCTGGAAGTTCACGACGACGTGCAGCAGGTGGTTCAGCAGCGCGCGCACGTCGTACTCGGCACAGGGAGTGGGCGCGCCGAGGCTGTCCTCGGGGATGCCCCGCACCACGGGGACGGCCTGGGTGACGGCGGTGTCGAGCAGTTCGCTCATGCGGTACGTCATGGGTCCACGCTGCCCGCTCCCGCCCCTGCCGTCTTGAAGAAACGCGCCAGAGCCGGGAGTCCCCGTGGGGAGGGCACCCGTTCTGTCCGCCCCCACTCACTGATCCGGCCTCATCGGCAAGACACCC
Source organism: Streptomyces sp. NPDC048338 (assembly GCF_043201055.1). Taxonomy (NCBI): domain Bacteria; kingdom Bacillati; phylum Actinomycetota; class Actinomycetes; order Kitasatosporales; family Streptomycetaceae; genus Streptomyces; species Streptomyces sp. NPDC048338. The sequence goes on along the minus strand of NZ_JBICYQ010000010.1, from coordinate 38,192 downwards.
CCTAGCATCACGAGCATGAGCCCTGACGGACCACGTCGTGACACCCGGGGCATCGTCGACGCCGCCGAGCTGATGACGCACGTCCGCTTCCGCCGCCGCGAGCCGGCCCCGGAGCTGCGTCCGTATCTGGAGCACTACTGGCTGATCGACTGGGACCTCGCCGAGCCGTACGCGAGCCATGTCGTCCCGCACCCCTGCGTGAACGTCGTCTTCCAGCGCTACGAGAGCGCCGACGGCGGCGGGGACGCGGACTCGTTCGGCGAGGTCGCCGGGATCGGTCTCGAACTCTTCACGAAGAAGCTCGCGGGGCGCGGCCGTGTCTGCGGGGTGCAGTTCCGGCCCGGCGGCTTCCGGCCGTTCGCGCCGGCGTGGCCGGTGTCCCGCTGGACGGGGCGCCGGGTCCCGCTCGACGAGGTGTTCGCCGGTGTCGGAGAGACCGCGGGGAGCACGGTCGCCGCCGTGCTCGATCCGGCGACCGACGACGCGCGCGTGGCCGCGCTCGACGCCTTCCTGCTGGCCCAGGGCCCCGCGCCCGATGCCCAGGCCGAACAGGCCATGGCGCTGGTGGACCTGGTCCGCCGGGACCGCACCGTGCGGCGGGTGTCCGAACTGGCCGCGGCGGGGGGCCTGTCCGCGCGCTCCCTGCAGCGACTGTTCGCCACCCGCGTCGGTGTCGGCCCGAAGTGGGTCATCCTGCGCTACCGCATCCACGAGGCCCTGGAACGCGCCGAGTCGGGGGAAGGCCCGGACACCCTCGACTGGGCCCGGCTCGCGGCCGACCTCGGCTACAGCGACCAGGCCCACCTGGTCAGGGACTTCACGGCGACGGTCGGGGTGCCTCCCACGGCCTACGCCCGCCAGGTGTCGGACCCCTGACCCGGACGTCCGGCGGGTGTCGGACCTCCGCTCCGGACGTCCGGCGGGTGTCGGACCCCTCGCCTAGGGTGCGGGCATGGACTCTCTCACCGATTCCCGCGTGCGCCTGGAGCCGTGGTCCGAGCAGGACTTCGAGCTTCTCCGGGCCATGAACGCACCGGAGTTGATGGAGCATCTCGGCGGCCCCGAGACCGAGGAGGCGCTCGCCGGGCGTCATCGGCGCTACGTGGACCTGAGCACCGACACCACGGGCAGGGGACGGATGTTCCGCGTCGTCCTGCTCCCCGAGGAGCTCGCGGTCGGCAGCATCGGCTACTGGGCGCGGACCTGGGACGGGGAGGAGGTGTACGAGACCGGCTGGACGGTGCTCCCTGGCTTCCAGGGTCGGGGCATCGCGACCGCCGCGACGCTGGCGGTGGCCGCGCAGGCGCGGGCCGCGGGTCTGCACCGCTTCCTGCACGCCTTCCCGTCGACGGACAACGGGCCGTCGAACACGGTCTGCCGCAAAGCCGGTTTCGAGCTGCTCGGCGAGCAGGGGTTCGAGTACCCGCCGGGCCGGCCGATGCGCTGCAACGACTGGCGGCTCGACCTCCGCTCCCGGGACTCCACGACCTCCGGTACCTGATCCGGGCGGGGCGGCCGCCTCTCCCGTCCCTCCCGCGCGCCGCCCGCTTCGGCGGCCCGGGGGAGAGGGGACGGGAGCGGCTGCCGGCTCAGCCCTGCGCGGCCCGGCCGTCCAGCTTCTTCGTGAAGTGGAAGCCGACGATGTCGAGGCGTTCGCGCAGGTAGAAGCGGTGGGCGGCGGTGCGGTGGGTGCCGGAGTCCAGGTTCAGCTCGAAGCAGCCCTCGTCGCTCGCGTGCCGTTCCAGATGGGCGAGCAGGCCGCGCCCGACACCCGTGGATCGGGTGGTGGCGGCAGTGACGAGGTCGTCGACGTAGAGCTTGCGGATCGAGCTGGTGTTGTGGACGATCCGCCAGCCCGCGGCGCCCACGCAGCGCCCGTCGTCCGCGTAGGCGGCGGTGAAGCGCAGCCCTTGGACCCGGCCGCGCTCCTGCACCTCGGCGAAGAGCTCGGGGGTGAGGTGGGGACGCAGCTCGCGCAGGACGGGGAGCAGGTCGGACTCCAGGCGGGGGTCGCCGTACTCGAGGTCGATGATCTTCATGGGCGGGACGGTAGCGCACGGGCCCGACGGACCTCGTGGGCCGGTCGACGGGCGGGCCCCTGGGCAGGGACGGGCCTCGGGGCGGTCTCAGGGGGGCCTCGGGGTCGGGGTCGGGGATCTGTCAGGGTTGACGGCGCGGGGAGCTTCGCGGATATTTATCTGCGTTACACAGATTCTTCCTTGCGCAGTCGAATGCGTGAGCGCACCTGAAAGGACCCTTCCCATGACCGTTCTCGTCACCGGCAGCCGCGGCCGCGTCGCCACCACCCTGCTCGGACTGCTCCACGACGCGGGCATCAAGGCGAAAGCCGCCTCCAAGAACCCGGCGGACCTCTCCCCACCCGACGGCGTGGACACCGTCCGCTGCGATCTCGCCGATCCGACGACCTTCGGCGCCGCGCTCGAAGGCGTCGACTCCGTCTTCCTGTACGCCGAGCCCTCGCACATCGACGCCTTCACCGCGCAGGCCCGCGCCGCCGGTGTGCGCCACGTCGTACTGCTGTCCTCCAGCTCCGTGCTCGCCCCCGACGCCGCGGACAACCCGATCGCGGCCTCCCACCTGGCCGTCGAGCGCGCCCTGGAGTCCGCCGCGGCCGACGGCGCCTTCGAGGCGACGCACCTCCAGCCGGGGGCCTTCGCGACCAACGCCCTGCAGTGGTCGTGGGCGTTCAGGTCCTCGCGCCCCGTGGAGCTTCCGTATCCCGGATCGCACGCCGATCCGATCCACGAGAAGGACGTCGCCGAGGCCGCCTTCGCCGTCCTCACCGAATCCCGGCTCCGCGGGTCCTCGTACCTGCTGAGCGGCCCTGAATCGCTCGACTTCACCGAACAGCTGGCGATACTCGCCGAGGCGACGGGCCGCACGGCCGCCGTGCACGCCGTGACGCCCGGACAGTGGAAGGAGTCGGTCTCCTCCCACATACCGGAGACCTTCGCCGACGCCCTGCTGTCCTACTGGGCCGCGCACGACGGCAGGCCGGTGCCCCTGACGCGCACGGTCGAGGAGCTGACCGGGCACCCGGCCCGCACCTTCGCCCGATGGGCCGCCGAGCACGCGGACGCCTTCCGCCCGTGAGACCGCCGGGGCAGGCCGGCGGAGGGCCCGAAATGCCTGGCCGTCCGGCGGGCCCCGGTGACATCCTGTCCCCGTGAACGGACCGGAGATCCAGATCAGTTTCGCCCCCGACCTGCGGCTCTTCGTCTCGGCGGAGCGCCGCACGGGACGCACCGCGGTGACGACCGACGGCGTCTCGACGCTCGGGCACGTCGTGGAGTCACTGGGCGTGCCGCTCACCGAGGCGGGGCGGCTGCTCGTCGACGGGCGGCCGGTGGCGGTGTCGCACGTGCCGGCGGCGGGCGAGACGGTCGAGGTGGAGGGCGTCACCCGCCCGCAGTCCGTTCCCGGCGCTCCGCTCCGGTTCCTCCTGGACGTCCATCTCGGCACGCTGGCGCGCCGGATGCGGCTGCTGGGGATCGACGCGGCGTACGAGAGCGAGGACCTCGGCGATCCGGCACTCGCGGCGCTCTCGGCGAAGGAGCGGCGCGTGATGCTCTCCCGGGACCGCGGTCTGCTGCGCCGCCGGGAGCTGTGGGCCGGTGCCTACGTGTACAGCGACCGTCCCGAGGACCAGCTGCGCGACGTACTGGAACGGTTCGCCCCCACGCTGGAGCCGTGGACCCGCTGCACCGCCTGCAACGGCCGGCTGACCGAGGCCGACAAGGACTCGGTCCGCGAGCGACTGGAGCAGGGCACGGAGAAGACGTACGACGTGTTCGCGAGCTGCACGGAGTGCGAGCGGGTGTACTGGCGGGGCGCCCACCACGCCCGGCTGGAGGCGATCGTCACCGACGCGCTCCGCGAGTTCGGCGGTGCGGCGGCGCGCTGAGCCGCCCGCCGCGGCGTCAGCCGAGTTCGCCCTGGCGCAGCCGCTCGATCTGCACGGCGCTGAGCTCCACGGTCCGGCGCATATGGGCGATGAGCAGGGCGACCTCCGCGTCGCTGTAGGCGTCGAACATCGTGCCCCAGGCCCCGTTGAGCCGCCGCCAGAAAGCGCCGAGTTCGGCCATCCGCTCGGGCACCACGGCGACGAGGACGCGCCGCCGGTCCTCGTCGTCCCGCTCACGCGTCACGTATCCGGCGCGCTCCAGACGGTCGACGAGCCGGGTCGCGGAGCCCGTGGTGAGTCCGGTCAGCTCGGCTATCCGGCCGGTGGTGACGGGGGCGGACTCCAGGGAGAGCAGGTTCAGGCACTGCACATCGGTCGGGTGGAGCCGCAGATGGTCCGCCACGGCCTGGTTGAACAGGGCGTAGGAGGCCATGTACCGGCGGGACTCGCCGTAGAGCTCGGTCATGAGACCTTCCCGCCGCGCCGACTTCTTCTGCGTCATGCAGGAATTCTACGAAGCCCACCCCGGAGCGGCCACGGCCGCCGCCGCGACCGCCCGGGCCCCGCGCCCGGGGTGCGCGGCCACGAGGGCCGTCCCGCCGGACAGGACGCTCCCTAGGGAGTCTCGGCGGTCAGGTAGCGCTGGACCGTCGGGGCGAGCCAGGCGACGACGTCCTCGCGGGACATCTCGACGGCCGGCGGCAGGCGGAGCACGTAGCGGGCGAGTGCCATGCCGAGGATCTGCGAGGCGACGAGCGCCGCGCGGCGGGGCGCGTCGGCCGGGTCCGGGCAGACGCCGAGGGCGACGGGCCCGAGCTGCTGGGCGAAGACCGCCTGCATCCGCTCGGCGCCGGCGGCGTTGGTCACGCCGACCCGCAGCAGGCCGGTCAGGACGTCGTCGCGCTCCCACCGGTCGAGGAAGTGCGTCACCAGCACCGCGCCGACGTGCCGCCGCGGCAGGCCGCCCATCTCCGGAAGGCTGAGTTCGATCTCCGACGCGGCGGCGAACAGCCCCTCCTTGTTGCCGTAGTAGCGCATCACCATCGACGGGTCGATCCCGGCGTCGCGGGCGATGGCCCGGATGGTGGCGCGCTCGTAGCCGTCGGAGGCGAATCGCTCGCGGGCGGCTTCGAGAATCGCGGCGCGGGTCGCGTCGGAACGGCGTGCGGTCGTCATGCCAACAACTGTAGGCCAACAGGTGTTGACACGCCAGAAAGGGCGGCCCTACATTTGCCAACAAGCGTTGACCAACAAGCGTTGACCAACGGACATCGGCACGGCTCCCCTGGAGGCAGCGATGAACCAGCTGGACACGGACGTTCTCGTCGTAGGCGCCGGCCCCACCGGCATGCTCCTCGCCGGCGACCTCGCCGCCGCCGGCCTGCGCGTCACCCTGGTCGAGCGCCGCCCGCACGGCATCAGCAACATGACCCGCGCGTTCGGCGTGCACGCCCGCACCCTGGAGCAGCTGGACGCCCGCGGCCTCGCGGACGACCTGGTCGCCACGGGCACCCCCATCACCCGGATGCGTCTCTTCGGCCGCCTCGCCCTCGACCTGACCCGGCTGCCCTCCCGGTTCGCCTACCTCCTCATCACCCCGCAGTACGAGGTCGAGCGCCTCCTGGAACGGCGCACGCTGTCCACAGGTGTGGACGTCCGGCACGAGACGGAGCTGCGCGGGCTGCACCAGGACGCCGACGGGGTCACCGCCGAGTTCACCGGCCCCGAGGGTGCCCCCCTGACCCTGCGCGCCCGCTACCTCGTCGGCGCCGACGGCGTGCGCAGCGCGGTGCGGACCGCGCTCGGGCTGCCCTTCCCCGGCGTCTCCGTGATCCGTTCCATCGTCCTCGCCGACGTCCGCCTGGCCGAGGAGCCCGAAGGACTGCTCACGGTCGACGGCGCCGGCGACGCCTTCGCCTTCATCGCCCCCTTCGGCGACGGCTGGTACCGCGTGATGGGCTGGAACCGGACCCGCCAGGTCCCCGACAGCGAGCCCGTCGACCTCGACGAGGTCCGCGACATCGCCCGCACCGCGCTCGGCAGCGACTACGGCATGCACGACGCCCGATGGATCTCCCGCTTCCACAGCGACGAGCGCCAGGCCCCCGCGTACCGCTCCGGCCGGGTCTTCCTCGCCGGCGACGCCGCCCACGTCCACTCCCCCGCCGGCGGACAGGGCATGAACACCGGCCTGCAGGACGCCGCCAACCTGTCCTGGAAGCTCGCCGCTGTCCTGCGCGGGGACGCCCCCGACCCCGAGGCCCTCCTCGACAGCTACCAGGCCGAGCGGCACCCGGTCGGCACCATGGTGCTGCGCAGCAGCGGCGCCATCGTCCGGCTCGCCATGGCCCGCAACCCTCTCCAGCGCGCCGGGCGCGCCCTCGCCGCGCGCTTCCTGGACACGGTGCGCCCCGCCGCCGCGCGGGCCATGGGCATGATCAGCGGCCTCGACATCGCCTACGCCCCCGGTCACGGCGCCCGCCGTCCCGTGGGCCGGCGGGTCCCGGACCTGGCACTGCGGGAGGGGCGGCTCTACGAGCTCCTGCGCAAGGGCGAGTTCGTACTGGTCGCCCCCGCGGGCGCGACCCCGCTCGTGCCCGCGTCCGCGGCGTCATCGACCCGCCTCGTGCGCGCCACCTGGAGCGACCCCGGTCGCCGCACGGCACTCCTGGTCCGCCCCGACGGGTACGCCGCCTGGACCGGCCGTGCGGACGCCTGAGCGGACGCGCCGTGACGGGGCCCGCCTCCGGGCGGACCCGTCGGAAGACGCGAGCCTGCCAGAGGACGCGAGCCCGTCAGAAGACGTAGGCGTCGCCGGTCGCCAGGACGAGCACGCGATGGCGGTCGTTGTCGGGGTGGGGATCGGTCGAGCCATCGCTCCAGGCGGTGCCGATCTCCACGGTGACCTGCTCCGGGGAGCCCTGCGTGCGCAGCTCGATCGCCAGCTCACCGGCCGCCCCGGCGGCCCGCAGCGCGCCCGTCCGGCAGACGACCACCCGCTCGCCGCCCCACAGGCAGGCCGGCGGCAGCTCCTGACCCGCGGCCGCCGGCTCCGAGAAGGCGAGCCGCACGGTCGCCTCGGACACGTCGGACGAGCCGTGGTTCTGACTGACCAGCCGGACCTCGAGCCGCCCCTGCCAGAGGGAGGCGTAGCCGTGATGGGCCAGATCCGCCTCGCGCCCGGCCCTCGCGGGACCGTCGGCGCGAGCGCTGCCGCACGTACCGGCCGTCACCGAAGCCATCAGGACCACACCGAGCAGGGCCTTGCTCCTCACACTCATGGCCCGAAGATACCGATTGATCCACATATCTTCTGATTACCGGTCAGCCTGCGTGTCCCGTGGCACGCTGACCGCATGCTGATCGCGCGTTCCGTCGCCCTCTTCGCACTCGCCGCGCTCTTCGAGATCGGGGGCGCCTGGCTCGTCTGGCAGGGCGTGCGCGAGGACCGCGGCTGGGCATGGATCGGCGCCGGCGTCATCGCCCTCGGCCTCTACGGGTTCGTCGCCACCCTCCAGCCCGACGCCGAGTTCGGCCGGATCCTCGCGGCCTACGGAGGCGTGTTCGTCGCCGGATCGATCGCCTGGGGCATGGTCGCCGACGGCTACCGTCCCGATCGCTGGGACGTCACCGGAGCGCTGATCTGCCTCGCCGGCATGGCCGTGATCATGTACGCCCCGCGCACCCGCTGAGCCGGACCCGCCGCCTATCCTGACCACGCGATCGACGAAATCGACCACACGCGCGAGGAGCACGTCATGACTGCCGCCGGTACCCCCATCGCCGTCGTCACCGGAGCGAGCAGCGGCATCGGCGCCGCCACCGCCCGGCGGCTCGCCGCCGCCGGATACCGCGTGGTCCTCACCGCCCGCCGCAAGGACCGCATCGAGACCCTCGCCGCGGAGATCAACGAGGCCGGCCACCAGGCGACCGCGTACGCCCTGGACGTCACCGACCGCGAGGCCGTCCAGACCTTCGCCACGGCCTTCCGCACCATCGCCGTCCTCGTCAACAACGCGGGCGGCGCGCTCGGCGCGGACACCGTCGCGACCGGCGACCCCGAGGACTGGCGCCGGATGTACGAGGTCAACGTCATCGGCACCCTCCACGTCACCCAGGCCCTGCTGCCCGCCCTCACCGCGAGCGGCGACGGCACGGTCGTCGTCCTCTCCTCCACCGCCGGACACTCCACCTACGAGGGCGGCGCCGGCTACGTCGCCGCCAAGAACGGCGCCCGCGTCCTGGCCGAGACCCTCCGCCTGGAGATCGTCGGCACCCCGGTCCGCGTCATCGAGGTCGCCCCGGGCATGGTGAAGACCGAGGAGTTCGCGACCACCCGCTTCCGCGGCGACACCGACAAGGCCGCCAAGGTCTACGCGGGCGTGGCCGAGCCCCTGACCGCCGACGACGTCGCCGACACGGTCACCTGGGCCGTCACCCGCCCGCCGCACGTCAACATCGACCTCCTGGTCGTCCGCCCCCGCGCCCAGGCGTCCAACACCAAGGTGCACCGCGAGCTGTGACGACGACGCGGAAGGCCCCGGCACCAGGGGTGCCGGGGCCTTCCGCCGTACGGGAAGGGCGGTCAGCCCTTCACGCAGATGACCTGCTTCAGCTTCGCGACGACCTCGACCAGGTCCCGCTGCTGGTCGATGACCTTCTCGATCGGCTTGTAGGCACCCGGGATCTCGTCCACGACGCCGGAGTCCTTGCGGCACTCCACGCCCCGCGTCTGCTCCTCCAGGTCCCGCGTCGAGAAGCGCCGCTTCGCCGCGCTCCGGCTCATCTTCCGGCCGGCTCCGTGGGAGGCCGAGTTGAAGGACGCCGCGTTGCCGAGGCCCTTCACGATGTACGAGCCGGTTCCCATGGAGCCCGGGATGATCCCGAGGTCGCCGGAGCCCGCCCTGATCGCGCCCTTGCGGGTGACGAGCAGGTCCATGCCGTCGTACCGCTCCTCCGCCACGTAGTTGTGATGGCAGGAGATCACCGGCTCGAAGGTCACCCGCGCCTTGCGGAACTCCCGGCGGACGACCTCCTGGAAGAGCGCCATCATGATCGCGCGGTTGTACTTCGCGTACTCCTGCGCCCAGAAGAGGTCGTTGCGGTACGCCGCCATCTGCGGGGTGTCCGCGATGAAGACGGCGAGGTCCCGGTCGACGAGCCCCTGGTTGTGCGGCAGCTGCCGCGCCTCGCCGATGTGGTGCTCGGCGAGCTCCTTGCCGATGTTCCGCGAGCCGGAGTGCAGCATCAGCCAGACCGCACCCGACTCGTCGAGGCAGAACTCGACGAAGTGGTTGCCGCTGCCGAGCGTCCCCATCTGCAGCGCGGCCCGCTCCCGGCGGAACTTGACCGCGTCCGCGACCCCGTCGAAACGGGTCCAGAAGTCGTCCCACCCCGACGTCGGGAACTGGAAGAGCCGCTTGGGGTCCACCTCGTCACGGTGCATCCCGCGGCCCACCGGGATCGCCTGCTCGATCTTCGACCGCAGCCGCGACAGGTCTCCCGGCAGGTCGTTCGCGGTGAGCGAGGTCTTCACGGCCGACATGCCGCAGCCGATGTCGACGCCGACCGCGGCCGGGCACACCGCGCCCTGCATCGCGATCACCGAACCGACCGTGGCGCCCTTGCCGTAATGCACGTCCGGCATCACGGCCAGGCCCTTGATCCACGGCAGCGTCGCCACGTTGTGGAGCTGCTGCATGGCGCCGCCCTCCACCGTCGAAGGATCCGCCCACATCCGGATGGGCACCTGCGCGCCCGGTACCTCTACGTACGACATACTTCCTCGATTCCCCCGATAAGCCTAAAAACGCAAAAACCGGGGCCAAAGCCCGTACAGGTGACGACGGACCGGCATCGACGGCAGTGCGTGCGATACACATTGTGTTCAGCGGCCGGTGTCCGGCGGCAATCGTTTTTTCGGGGAAGTCCTCGGCAGAAGTCGGGAGAAGGGAGCCTGCGAGCGTGCAGCGACAGGCGTACGTACCCGGTCTGACAGCACTCGCGGCGGCACTCGCGCTGGGCCTCACCGGATGCTCCTCCGGCGGCGGCGCGGACGTCACGGCCATGGACTCCAAGGCAGGTCCCGCCGCCCCCGCCGCCCCGCCCGGGCGCTACCGCACCCTCTTCGAGCCCTGCGGTGCCGTCCCGCAGACCGCGCTCAAGGACCTGCTCCCCGGCGCGGCCGAGCTGCCGGACGCGGAGCGCGACAAGGCCTACCGGGGCAGCGCGTCCGTCACCTACGACACCGACCGCCGCGTCGGCTGTTCCTGGAAGGCCGACTCCCCCGATTCCTCGTACCGGCTCGTCCTCGACATCGAGCGGGTCGTGTCCTACGACCCGGCCGTGAGCGACGACGCCCGCGCGCAGGAGGTGTTCGCCCGCAAGCAGGCCGCCGCGAACCTCCCGCAGACCCCGGCGTCCCCTCAGACACCCCAGGGCACGGGAGCGGCGCAGACCCCCCAGGCCCCGGGCGGAACCACCACCCCGCCGGCCGGCACCGGGGGAGCCACCCAGCCCCCCTCGGGCGGCGTCGCCCCGACGCCCACCACCGGCCTGGAGCCCCGCCTCCTGGAGGACCTGGGCGAGGTGGCGTTCCTCGACGACGTGCTCACCCCCGACGGATCCAACGGCCGGCACCGCACCGTGAGCGTGGTGTTCCGCACATCCAACGTGATCGTCACCATCGGATACGTCGCCCAGACGACCGGCGCCACCGAGGTGCCCGACAGCGCGGAGCTGCAGGAAAAGGCCCGGAATCTGGCCCGGCTGCTCGCCGACCGCCTGGAGGAGTAGCGGTCCCGACCCGCTCCGTGAGCGGATCCTGACCACGTAACGTGTCGGCGTACCGTGGCCGCCGGCCGGACCGTACGACAAGCGACTGAAGGAACCATGCACCGATCAGCCCCGCGACTCACCCGCATACTCGCCTGCGCAGCCGTCCCGGTGATGCTCGTCGTCGCCGGCTGCTCCTCGGACTCCGACGGCGGTTCCGGAGCGTCCCCGGACAAGGGGTCCGCGTCCTCGGCCCCGCAGGCCACCGCGTCGAAGAAGACGGTCGAGCCCGCGAAGTTCGCGAAGCTGCCCGACGCCTGCAAGGCCGTCTCCGCCAAGACGACCGCGACGCTGGTGCCCAAGGCCAAGGCCAAGAACGGCACGTCGGCCACCTCCAGCGACACCTCCAGCCGCGGCGGCTGCTCGTGGAACGGCCTGGAGGACAAGGGCACGAAGGGCTCGCAGTACCGCTGGCTCGACGTCTCCTTCTACCGCTACGACTCGGACGTCGCGCTCGGCAGCGGCCAGGAGCGCGCCCAGCAGAACCTCGCCAAGGAGCTCGCCAAGCTGGAGGCGACCGAGGGCGCGAAGAAGCTGCGCACCACGGATTCGTCCGGCGTCGGCGAGGAGGGCAAGGCCGTCGCCTACGACCTCCGCAAGACGGACGAGGACTTCAAGTACGCGTCGATCGTCGCCCGTACGGGCAACGTCCTGGTGCTGCTGACCTACAACGGCGCCGGCTACGCGGGCGCGGACGCGCCCAGCGACAAGGCGGTCATGGAAGGCGCCGTGAAGGCCGCCAAGGAGGCCGTCGCCGCGGTCGCCGCCGCGAACTAGCACGCCCGTCCCGGCACGAACACCGTCATATCGACACATACGAGCGGAGCCTGTCCCTCCCCCGAGGGCCGGGCTCCGCGCGTATGTGCCACGCTGTGCCCGCGAGATGTCCACTGACGGGAGGGGATCGCGGGTGGCCGCGGTGCAGCTGACACGGACGCACAAGATACTGATCGGCGTCGTCGTCGCCGGTGCGGTGATCATCGCCGGGATCGGTTTCGCGGGTTCGTACGCCGCCGTGCGCGAGCTCGCCCTCGAGAAGGGCTTCGGCGACTTCTCCTACTTCTTCCCCATCGGCATCGACGCCGGCATCTGCGTGCTGCTCGCACTGGACCTGCTGCTGACCTGGATCCGGATCCCGTTCCCGCTCCTGCGGCAGACGGCGTGGGTGCTGACCGCGGCGACGATCGCCTTCAACGGCGCCGCCGCCTGGCCGGACCCGCTGGGCGTCGGCATGCACGCGGTCATCCCGGTCCTGTTCGTCGTCGCGGTCGAGGCGGCACGGCACGCCGTGGGCCGGATCGCCGACATCACGGCCGACAAGCACATGGAGGGCGTCCGGCTCACCCGCTGGCTGCTCTCGCCGATCCCGACGTTCCGCCTGTGGCGCCGGATGAAGCTGTGGGAGCTGCGCTCCTACGAGCAGGTGATCAAGCTGGAGCAGGACCGGCTGATCTACCAGGCGCGCCTGCAGGCCCGCTTCGGCCGGGCCTGGCGCCGCAAGGCACCGGTGGAGGCGCTGATGCCGCTACGCCTGGCCAAGTACGGGGTGCCGCTGGCGGAGACCGCCGCGGCCGGGCTCGCCGCGGCGGGCGTGGAGCCGGCGCTGCTGCCGCCGCAGCCGGTCCAGGCCGCGCAGGTCCCGGCTGGCCTCGCGGGCCGGCCCGACCTGCCGCAGGGACTCCCGGCCCAGCCGCTGGCCGTGCAGCAGCCCCCGCAGCTCCTCCAGGCATCCGCCCAGGACCTGCCGCAGGGTGTCGTCCCGGGCCAGGGGCCGGAGCTGCCGGCCAACCACGACAGTCCGTGGTTCCAGGCGCAGCAGCTGCCGCCCGAGGCCTACGAGGGCGCCTTCGACCCGCAGTACGTGGAGGGCCTGGAGCCGACGCCGGTCGCGGTGCCCCAGGGCCCGGACGACCTGCTGATCCCGGGTCCGCGTCAGGAGCAGGGTCCGGAGCAGTTCGAGGAGTACCCGGAGTACGTCGAGCCGGAGCCGCAGGTCGACGAGTTCTCCGAGGCCGCCTACAAGGCGATGTGGGACTACGTCGAGGAGCGGCAGGACTTCCCGAACGCCGAGCAGCTCGACATATGGCTGAGCGACATGTACGGGGTCCAGCACCCGCGCAGCGCGTCGATCCTGCGCGAGCTGACGCCGCGGCTGCGCCACCGCATCGAGCAGGAGATGGCGGAGAACCACATCCCGTAGGTCCCGCCGACCGACCTGGTGAGAACGCGAAGGCCCCCGCCCGGAAACCGGGCGGGGGCCTTCGCGTACGTCACGCGCCGAGCAGCCTGCGCACCCGCTCCGCGCCGACGGCGAGCAGCAGCGTGGGCAGCCGGGGGCCCGTCTCACGGCTCACCAGGAGCTTGTAGAGCAGGGCGAAGAAGGAGCGCTGGGCGACCTTCAGCTCCGGGGTGGGCTTGGCCTCGGGGTCGAGACCGGCCATGACCTTCGGGACGCCGTAGACCAGGGTGGTCAGACCGTCGAGGGACCAGTGCGTGGCCAGCCCCTCCAGGAGCAGGCGCAGCGACTCGCGGCCCTCGTCGTCGAGGGAGCCGAGGAGCTCGGCGTCCGGCTCGTCGCGGACGATCGTGCGCTGGTCGGCCGGGACCTGGGTGGTGATCCAGTTCTCGGCGCGGTCCAGCCGGGGCCGGACCTCGTCCAGGTCGGTGACCGGGCTCTCCGGGTCCAGCTCGGTCAGGATCCGCAGGGTCTGCTCGTCGTGGCCGGCGGTGATGTCCATGACCGAGGCCAGCGTCCGGTACGGCAGCGGGCGCGGCGTGCGCGGCAGCTCACCGGCGGCGGTGCGGGCGGCGCGGGCGTGCGCCGCCGCGTCGGCGGGGAGCACGCTGCCGTCCGCGACCTTGGCCTCCAGCTTGTCCCACTCGTCGTAGAGCCGCTGGATCTCCTGGTCGAAGGCGATCTTGAAGGACTGGTTGGGCTTGCGGCGCGCGTACAGCCAGCGCAGCAGCGGCGCCTCCATGATCTTCAGCGCGTCGGCAGGCGTGGGCACGCCACCGCGCGACGAGGACATCTTGGCCATGCCGCTGATGCCGACGAAGGCGTACATCGGGCCGATCGGCTGCACGCCGTCGAAGATCTGACGCACGATCTGGCCGCCGACGACGAAGGACGAGCCGGGCGAGGAGTGGTCGACGCCGGAGGGCTCGAAGATGACGCCCTCGAACGCCCAGCGCATCGGCCAGTCGACCTTCCACACCAGCTTGCCGCGGTTGAACTCGCTCAGCTTCACGGTCTCGGCGAAGCCGCACGACGTGCAGGTGTAGGCCAGCTCGGTGGTCTCGTCGTCGTACGACGAGACGGCCGTCAGGTCCTTCTCGCAGCGCCCGCAGTACGGCTTGTACGGGAAGTACCCGCCGGCGCCGCCCGAGCCGTCGTCCTCGCTCGCCGCGCCGGAGCCCTCCTCGGCCTCCAGCTCGGCCTCGTCGACCGGCTTCTGCGACTTCTTGGCCGGGCCCTTCTTGGTCCGGTACTGGTCGAGGATCGCGTCGATGTCACCGCGGTGCTTCATCGCGTGCAGGATCTGCTCGCGGTAGGTGCCCGCCGTGTACTGCTCCGTCTGGCTGATGGGGTCGTACTCGACGCCCAGCTCGGCCAGCGACTCCACCATGGCGGCCTTGAAGTGCTCGGCCCAGTTGCCGTGCTCCGAGCCGGCCGGGGCCGGGACGGAGGTCAGCGGCTTGCCGATGTGCTCGGCCCAGGACTCGTCGACGCCCTCGACGCCGTTCGGCACCTTGCGGTAGCGGTCGTAGTCGTCCCAGGAGATCAGGTGGCGGACCTCGTGGCCGCGCCGGCGGATCTCGTCGGCGACCAGGTGAGGGGTCATGACCTCGCGGAGGTTGCCCAGGTGGATGGGACCGGAGGGTGAGAGTCCGGAGGCGACGACGACCGGTTTGCCAGGCGCACGTCGCTCCGACTCGGCGATGACCTCGTCCGCGAAACGGGAGACCCAGTCGGTCTCGGTGCTGCTCTGAGCCACGGTCGGTACGTCCTTCTTCCTGGAATCCCTCGGAGCCTTACAGCCTTGTGCCGGCCATTCTCCCAGACGACGGGACCCGCTCCGGGGTTGTCCACGGCCGGGAAAAACACGTTGCCCTGCCATGGGACACTTGACAAGCGAAATCAAGCCCCCCGGAACCACCCAAGGAACCGGTACACCACCGACAGGAACGGAAGCTCATGGCCTCGGTCCCTTCCCTCGCTTCGACCGTGCAGCAGCGCCTCGCGGAAGGTCTCTCGGCAGCCCTGCCCGAGGCCGGCTCCGCCGACCCGCTGCTGCGACGAAGCGACCGGGCCGACTTCCAGGCCAACGGCATCCTTGCCCTCGCCAAGCGGCTCAAGGGCAACCCGCGTGAGCTGGCGACGCAGGTCGTCGACGGCATCCCGGCGAACGACGTGCTGAAGGAGATCGAGGTCTCGGGCCCCGGCTTCCTGAACATCACGGTCACCGACGAGGCGATCGTGAGGACCCTCGCCGCCCGGGCCGCCGACGACCGCCTCGGCGTGCCGTTCACCCCGGACGCCGGCACCACGGTGATCGACTACGCCCAGCCGAACGTGGCCAAGGAGATGCACGTCGGCCACCTGCGTTCCGCCGTGATCGGCGCCGCCATGGTCGAGATCCTGGAGTTCACCGGCGAGACGGTGGTCCGGCGCCACCACATCGGCGACTGGGGCACCCAGTTCGGCATGCTCATCCAGTACCTGATCGAGCACCCGCACGAGCTGGACCACGCCTCGGACGGGGAGGTCTCCGGCGAGGAGGCCATGTCCAGCCTGAACCGGCTCTACAAGGCATCGCGCGCGCTCTTCGACTCCGACGAGGCGTTCAAGACCCGGGCGCGGGCACGGGTCGTGGACCTCCAGGCCGGCGAGCCGCAGACCCTCGCCCTGTGGCAGCGGTTCGTCGACGAGTCGAAGATCTACTTCTACTCGGTCTTCGACAAGCTCGACATGGACATCCGGGACCCCGACGTCGTCGGCGAGTCCGGGTACAACGACATGCTCGCGGAGACCTGCCGGATCCTGGAGGAGTCGGGTGTCGCGGTGCGCTCCGAGGGCGCCCTCTGCGTCTTCTTCGACGACGTCAAGGGCCCGGACGGCAACCCGACGCCCCTGATCGTCCAGAAGTCCGACGGCGGCTTCGGCTACGCGGCGACCGACCTGTCCGCGATCCGCGACCGGGTGGGGAACCTGAAGGCGACGACCCTGCTGTACGTGGTCGACGCCCGCCAGTCCCTGCACTTCAAGATGGTCTTCGAGACCGCCCGCCGGGCCGGCTGGCTGAACGACGAGGTCAAGGCCGTCCAGCTGGCCTTCGGCACCGTGCTCGGCAAGGACGGCAAGCCGTTCAAGACCCGTGAGGGCGAGACCGTCCGGCTGGTCGACCTGCTCGACGAGGCCGTGGACCGGGCGACGTCGGTCGTGCGCGAGAAGGCCGAGAAGGTGGGCCTGACCGAGACCGAGATCGTGGAGAACGGCCAGTACGTGGGCATCGGCGCCGTGAAGTACGCCGACCTGTCCACGTCCGCGGCGCGCGACTACAAGTTCGACCTGGACCAGATGGTCTCGCTGAACGGCGACACCTCGGTCTACCTCCAGTACGCCTACGCCCGGATCAAGTCGATCTTCGGCAAGGCGGGCGACCGCGCGCCCCTCGCGCACCCGGAGCTCGCCCTGGAGCCGGCCGAGCGGGCCCTCGGCCTGCACCTGGACACCTTCGGCGAGGTGGTCCAGGAGGCCGCCGCGGAGTACGCCCCGCACAAGCTGGCGGCCTACCTCTACCAGCTCGCGTCGCTCTACACGACGTTCTACGACCAGTGCCCGGTCATCAAGCCCGAGCCGCCGCAGGACGTCGCGGAGAACCGGCTCCTGCTCTGCGACCTGACCGCCCGCACGCTCCACCGGGGCATGGCCCTGCTCGGCATCCGGACCCCCGAGCGCCTCTGACGCCCGCCGGCCCCACCACCGCCGAAGGCCCCGGCACCGTCTCCGTACGGTGCCGGGGCCTTCGGCCGTGTGGACCCAGGTCCTGTCCGGGCGATCTTCGAGGACCGGCCCGCGGCGTCGGATGTGGTGTATCGCAAGGCGGAGGATCGCCCTCGTACTGGGCGTACTCGGGCGACTCCGACAACGCCGCGAGACGCCGCAGCCGTCGTCGCGGGCCCGAGAAGATCGCCCGGACAGGACCTAGTAGGTGACCCACTCGCCCTTGTCGGGCAGGTAGTTGTAGGTCTTCTTCCCCTCGATGGCGCTCGTGCGGAAGGGCTTGCCGTCGTCCTTGACGTAGAGCGTGCCGCGGCGGTCGCCGCTGCTCCAGTCGACCTCCAGGTACCAGGAGACGACGTGCGACTCGGTGTGGAGGTCCAGGTTGAAGACCTCGGGGTCGCTGGTGGACACCTTGTAGGGGAAGTCCTTGGCGGGCACGACCCCGTCGCCGTCCCGGCCGGCGACCGGCTTCGCGAACGGGCGGGGCGCGTCCAGGTCGATGTCGAAGGTCTGCGGGGTGATGGCGCCGCCGCAGCCGTCGCCCATCGCGTACACGGCCCGGTCGAGCGGAGCGGAACGCTCCACCACGCGGACGTGGAGGGCGTTGAGCACCACCGCCTCCGCGGTCTTGCCGGTGACGGTCAGCTGGAGCTGCATGTGGCCGCCGTCGACCCCGCCCAGCGCCCGGGCCCAGCCGCGCGCGTCCTGCGGGGCGGGCGGCGGCGGGACCTCACCGGGCTGCCGGCCGAGGACGTAGAACTGGCCGCAGGGCGCATCCCAGTTGTACGAGCTGATGCCGACGCTCACGGGTGTGGCCACCGCGTGCGGGACCGGCGCGGAGGACTTCGAGGCGGCCGAGGGCGTCGCGGAACCCGGCGTCGCCGAGGAGGCGGAGGGGGTACCGGAGGCCGCGGACGGCGTGGGCGTGCCCGCGGCGCCGGTCACCGCCGTCGCTCCGGCCCCGGCCGCCCTGCGCTGTCCGCCCCCCTTCGCGTCGGCGCCACCGTCGTCCGAGTGGCCGACGGCGTAGGCGACGGGCACGGCCAGGGCGACGACCGCGGCGGCCGCGAGGGCCGTGCGCAGCCGTTTGCGGGGGCCCGCCCCGGCCGGCGCCGTGGGCCGCACCGTGACGAGGACGTCCGCGTCCGCTCCGGACACGGAGCCGGGCCCCTGCTCCGGCCGCGGTCCCTCCGCCGCCGAGGACTCGGCCCCGGCCGCGGACGCGCCGTCGGCGGCGGCCGGACCGGGCGACGACGTCTCCGGCCGGGATCCCACCGGCTCCACCCGCTTGACGGGCTCCGCTGGCCCCGGCTCGCCCGGCCGTCCGGACCCCGTGCCGGACCCGCGCGGGGCGCCGGGCGCGTCGTCCGCCTCGGACGCCGCACCCTGCCCCGGTCCGGCCGTCGGCTCCGGCGTGGCTGCGGCCGCGGCCGCCTTCCCTCGCCTGCGCGCCTCGTCCGCCAGGATCCAGCCGCGGTGGAGGGCGATCAGCTCCTCCCGGGACGCTCCGCACAACCGCCCCAGCCGCTCCACCGGAGCGAACTCGGTGGGCACGGCATCGCCGTTGCAGTACCGGTGGAGCGTCGACGTACTCACGTGGAGCTTCTTCGCCAGTGCCCCGTAGCTGAGCCCGGATCGTTCCTTCAGATCGCGCACCAGCTCCGCGAAGTCGTCCGTCTCCGTCGCCACCCGCCCCGTGCCCCCTCGTCTCGCCGTCCCAGGAACGCATTCCAGGGAAGGGTCGTTCCCCCAGCTCGCAGGATGTGCGGGCGTTCCAGCTTCCCCCATTGTCCCGTGTCGATTGCACGGGGTCGGAACCGCCCCGCAGGCTGAGGTCCATGCCGAGCAGCCGCCTCACGGATCTCGTGGCCACCGCGGTGCTGATCATGTGCGCCGCGATCGCGATCGCCCTGATCACCCGGACCTGAACCGAACCGACCGAACCTCACGGGGGAACCACCATGCGCACCACCTCTCGCCTCACCCTGGCCGCCGCCACCCTCGTCGCGGGTCTCACGCTGACGGCCTGCGGTCAGGGCGCCGGCCACGCCGCCGCGTCGCCCTCCGCCTCCACGGCCCCGGCTCCCGCGCCCACCGGCTCGGCCACGCCGAGCACCCGACCGGGCGACCCGTCCGTGACGGCGCGGCCCACCACGGCCGGGCCGGCCGGGACGGCACGACCCACCGCCGGCGCTCCCGCCCCCTCCCGGGCCGGTGACCCCGTCAGCACGCCCTGCACGGGCACCACCGCGAAGGTGATCGCGAGCAAGGTCAGCCGCCCCGCCAACCACCTGCTGCTGACCGTCACCAACACCGGCCCCCAGCCCTGCAACGCCTACGGAGCCCCCTTCGTCGGCTTCGACGACGCGCAGTCCCCGGTCCGGATCCTCGACGAGAGCAAGCCCCAGGCCGTCGTCACCCTCGCCCCCGGCGAGTCGGCGTACGCCTCCGTCCTGCTCACCGGCGAGGGCGGCGCGGACTCCCACGGCCGTACGGTCCGCAGGATCTCGGTCCACTTCGCGCCGGGCGACGGCTCCGGCGGCTCGGTCGGCAGCGGCCGTACGGTGGCGGCCCCGTCCGGCACCTACGCCGACGACGACGCCGCGGTCTCGTACTGGCAGCGGACCGTGGACGAAGCACTGACCTACTGAGGCCGCGCACCCCTCCCGGGCGCCGCACCCCACGGCGCCCGGGACGGCGGCCTCGGCACCCGGTACCGGCCCGAACGCTCGGCGCCCGGTACCGGTCCCTGCCGCGGTCGCGGTCAGCGCAAGGGGTGGGACGTCCTGCCGGACACCTCGTCGATCTCCGTGTGCGCCTTCTGCAGCAGTTGCGAGGCGAGGTCCATCAGCGCGCGCGCCCCCGCGATCTCCTCGCCCACCCGCAACTGATCCGGGTCGGAGGGGTGCCGCTGCGCGTTGCCATGGGCACGGAACTCGGTGCCGTCACCGAGCCGCACCATGGCGGCCGCCCGCGTCCGGTCGCCTTCCTCCTTGAACTCCATTTCGACATGCCATCCGACGAGTGTCTCCATGAGGACCACCTCCAGCGGTACTACCAGGGTGCGCCGCCCGCTCCTTCCTTACCAACCGGTGCGTACCTGACCGTTCGGCCGGTACTCGTCGGGCGCACCGGCCGGGGGAAGGATCCCTGGGCGCACCCCACGGCGGCCGGTCACGCGGCCGACGGGCCATCGCCCCACGACGACGGTCACCGTGTGTTAATCGGTTTGCACGTACGGCATCGGCGCGCAAAACTGTTAGTCATGACTAACGTTTTAACGGAATCGCTCGACTTCCCGGAGTTCGGACGCCCGGACGCCGGTCTCGTCCTGATCTCCGAGTGGTCCACCGAGGACGCCGCCCACCAGCGGACCGTCATGGACGGCGTCGTCGACGCCTGGGCCGCGACCCCGCTCCCGGAGTCCTTCCTCGCCCGGCACTGCCTGGCGGGCTCGGACGGCCGCACCATCCTCAACATCGCCCAGTGGACCAGCGCGGAGTCCCACCGGGAGTTCTCCGCCGACCCGGCGAACCAGCGCGCCCTCGGCTCGGCGGTCGCCTCCCTCATCACCGCGGGTCCGCCCGGCCGCTACGCCTACGACAGGGTCACCGCGGTGCGCCTCGGACACGTCCGCAGCCTCGGCACCGCCCCGTCCGACGACGGCAGTGTGCTGGCCCGGCACCACCACCGCAGCGAGGACGGCAAGGTCGTGCACGTCCTGACCGCCCACGACGACGACGGGGACGGAACCGTCCTGCGGTTCCGTCCCCATCGAGGGCTCGTGCGCCGGGTCGCCCCGGTCAGATCCCGCGGCTGAGCTTCCGGGCGACCTCGGTGGCCCAGTAGGTCAGGATCATCTGCGCACCGGCCCGCCGGATCCCGGTCAGCGTCTCCAGGATCGCCCTGTCGCGGTCGATCCAGCCCTTCTCGGCGGCGGCCTCCACCATCGCGTACTCACCGCTGATCTGGTACGCCGCGACCGGCACGTCCACCGTCTCGGCGACCTTGGCGAGCACGTCCAGGTACGGCCCGGCCGGCTTCACCATGACCATGTCGGCGCCCTCTTCGAGGTCCAGCGCCAGCTCGCGCAGGGACTCCCGGAGGTTCGCCGGGTCCTGCTGGTAGGTCTTGCGGTCGCCCGTGAGGGAGGAACCGACGGCCTCCCGGAAGGGACCGTAGAAGGCGGAGGAGTACTTCGCGGTGTACGCGAGGATCGACACGTCCTCCTTGCCGATGGTGTCCAGCGCGTCGCGGACCACCCCGACCTGACCGTCCATCATCCCGGACGGGCCGACGACGTGGACGCCCGCGTCCGCCTGGACCTGGGCCATCTCGGCGTACCGCTCCAGCGTGGCGTCGTTGTCGACCCGGCCGCTCTCGTCCAGGACGCCGCAGTGCCCGTGGTCGGTGTACTCGTCCAGGCACAGGTCCGACATGATCACGAGGTCGTCGCCCACCTCGGCCTTCACGTCCCGGATCGCGACCTGCAGGATCCCGTCCGGGTCGGTGCCGGCCGTGCCCGCGGCGTCCTTCTTCGCGTCCTCCGGCACACCGAAGAGCATGATCCCGGAGACGCCCGTCTCCAGCGCCTCCACGGCGGCCTTCCGCAGCGTGTCCCGGGTGTGCTGCACGACCCCCGGCATCGCGGCGATCGGCACAGGCTCCGTGATCCCCTCGCGCACGAACGCGGGAAGGATCAGATCGGCCGGGCTCAGGCGCGTCTCGGCCACCATCCGCCGCAGGGCGGGAGTCGTCCGCAGCCGCCGCGGCCGCGCGCCGGGAAAGGATCCGTACGAGTTCATGCCCTCGAGGCTACGCCCGTGCGCTCCCTGCTCTTACCGACAGGTTGTTGCCCCTCCGCGGGACCACGTCCCGGGCCCGCCCCGCCGTCCTCGCACCGCCGGCCCCACGACGAAGCGGGGTGCGGGACCTCGACTGGTCCCGCACCCCGCTCCACCCACTGCCCGCGTCAGGTCGTCCGGCGCCTGCGCGCCCCCGGCCTGCGCTCACTCGGCCGCGTCACCGGATCGCCGGCCTCCAGCGCCGCCTCGCGGCGACGCGTCCCGAAGGCGGCGAGCGCCTCCGCGAGCTTGTGCACCGACGGCTCCGGCGACAGCACGTCGACCCGCAGCCCGTGCTCCTCCGCCGTCTTGGCCGTCGCCGGCCCGATACAGGCGATGACGGTGACGTTGTGCGGCTTGCCCGCGATACCGACCAGGTTCCGCACGGTCGACGAGGACGTGAAGAGCACGGCGTCGAAGCCGCCGCCCTTGATCGCCTCACGCGTGTCCGCCGGCGGCGGCGACGCCCGGACCGTGCGGTAGGCGGTCACGTCGTCGACCTCCCACCCGAGCTCGATCAGGCCCGCGACCAGCGTCTCCGTCGCGATGTCCGCCCGCGGCAGGAAGACGCGGTCGATCGGGTCGAAGACCGGGTCGTAGGGCGGCCAGTCCTCCAGGAGGCCCGCCGCCGACTGCTCGCCGCTCGGCACCAGGTCCGGCTTCACACCGAAGTCGACCAGCGCGGCGGCCGTCTGCTCGCCCACCGCCGCGACCTTGATCCCGGCGAAGGCCCGGGCGTCGAGCCCGTACTCCTCGAACTTCTCCCGCACCGCCTTCACCGCGTTGACCGACGTGAAGGCGATCCACTCGTAGCGGCCGGTCACCAGACCCTTGACCGCACGCTCCATCTGCTGCGGCGTCCGAGGCGGCTCGACGGCGATCGTCGGCACCTCGTGCGGCACGGCGCCGTAGCTGCGCAGCTGGTCGGAGAGCGACGCGGCCTGCTCCTTGGTACGCGGCACGAGCACCCGCCACCCGAAGAGCGGCTTCGACTCGAACCACGCCAGCTGGTCGCGCTGCGCCGGGGCGCTACGCTCGCCGACCACGGCTATGACGGGCCGGTGCCCCTCGGGAGAGGGCAGCACCTTCCCCTGCTTGAAGACCTGGGCGATCGTGCCGAGCGTCGCGTTCCAGGTCCGCTGCCGGGTCGTCGTGCCGCCGATGGTCACGGTGAGCGGGGTGTCCGGCTTACGGCCTGCCGCCACCAGCTCTCCGGCCGCCGCCGCCACCGCGTCCAGCGACGTGGACACGACGACGGTGCCGTCCGAGGCGCCGACCTCGCTCCAGCAGCGGTCGTCGGCGGTACGGGCGTCCACGAAGCGCACGTCGGTGCCCTGCGCGTCCCGCAGCGGGACACCGGCGTACGCGGGTACGCCCACCGCCGTGGCCACGCCGGGCACGACCTCGAAGGGGATGCCCTCGGCGGCGCAGGCGAGCATCTCCTGACCTGCGTTTCCGTCGAGGCCGGGGTCGCCGGTCACCGCACGGACGACCCGCTTGCCGCCCCGCGCAGCCTCCATGACAAGATTGGTTGCGTCCCTCAACACGGGGACCCCGGCGGTTGTTGACGCCTCGTCAACAACCGTCAGCTCAGGCGTGCTCACGCCTGTGCGCGCATGGCAGCGGACGACCTCGAGAACCTCCGGTTCTGCGATCAGGACGTCCGCGCCGGACAGGGCCTCGACGGCCCTGAGCGTCAGCAGTCCGGGGTCGCCGGGTCCGGCACCGAGGAAGGTGACGCTCCCATGGCCGGGAAAGGCCGAGGACACGGGGCTGGTGGTGGGGCTGGTGGGGCTCAAAGTGCTCGCTCCCCCATAAGACCGGCCGCACCCTTGGCGAGCATCTCGTCCGCGAGTTCGCGTCCGAGTGCCATCGCCTCGTCGTGCGACGCGGGTACGGGACCGGTGGTGGACAGCTGCACCAGCGTCGAGCCGTCGGTGGTGCCGACGACGCCGCGCAGGCGCATTTCGGTGACAATCTGCCCGCGGCCGGAGACCTCGGCCAGCAGGTCGGCCAGCGCACCCACGGGTGCGGAGCAGCCGGCCTCCAGAGCGGCGAGCAGGGATCGCTCGGCGGTCACGGCGGCCCGGGTGTGCGGGTCGTCGAGCTCGCCGAGCAGGGCGACGAGACCGGCGTCGACCGCCGGGCACTCGATCGCCAGCGCCCCCTGGCCGGGGGCCGGCAGGACGGAGTCGACCGACAGGAAGTCGAGCGACAGGGAGCCGGTGAGCTCCTCCGTACCGCCGATGCGGTTGAGTCCGGCCGCGGCGAGAACCACCGCGTCCAGCTCGCCCTTGTGCACGTATCCGACGCGGGTGTCGATGTTCCCGCGGATCGGCACGGTCTCGATGGTCAGCCCGTGGCTGCGCGCGTAGGCGTTCAGCTGGGCCGTGCGCCGCGGCGAACCGGTGCCGATCCGGGCGCCCTCCGGCAGCCGGTCGAGCGTCAGTCCCGCACGGGCGATCAGCACGTCACGCGGGTCCTCGCGCCGCGGGATCGCGGCGAGGACCAGCTCGGGGTGCTGCGCGGTCGGCAGGTCCTTCAGGGAGTGGACGGCGAAGTCCACCTCGCCGGCCAGGAGCGCGTCGCGCAGGGCGGCGACGAACACACCGGTGCCGCCGATCTGCGCGAGGTGCTCCCGGGAGGTGTCCCCGTACGTCGTGATCTCCACGAGCTCGACGGGCCGGCCGGTCAGCTGCCGGACGGCGTCGGCCACCTGCCCGGACTGGGCCATGGCGAGCTTGCTGCGCCTGGTCCCGAGCCTCAGTGCCCTCTCGGTCATACTCGCCCTCGGTTCTTGACGTCGGCGTCATTCAGGTCGGCCCGGGAGACGGAGGCGACCGTCTCCGGGTCGAGGTCGAAGAGTGTCCGCAGCGCGTCCGCGTACCCGGCACCGCCGGGCTCGCTGGCCAGCTGCTTGACCCGCACGGTCGGCGCGTGCAGGAGCTTGTCGACCACGCGGCGCACGGTCTGGGTGATCTCGGCGCGCTGCCGGTCGTCGAGGTCGGGCAGCCGGCCCTCGAGCCGGGCGACCTCGCCCGCGACGACGTCGGCGGCCATGGTGCGCAGGGCGACCACGGTCGGGGTGATGTGCGCGGCGCGCTGGGCGGCGCCGAAGGCGGCCACCTCGTCGGAGACGATGGCACGGACCTGGTCCACGTCGGCCGCCATCGGCGCGTCGGCGGAGGCCTCGGCCAACGACTCGATGTCGACGAGCCGGACGCCCGGCATGCGGTGGACGGCCGCGTCGATGTCCCGGGGCATGGCGAGGTCGAGCAGCGCCAGCGGGGCGGTACGCCCGCGCATCGCCGACTCGACGGCCTCGGCGGTCAGGACCAGCCCGGTCGCCCCCGTGCAGGAGATCACGATGTCGGCACGTGTCAGTTCGTCGCCGACGGCAACCATCTCCGCCGCGCGCGCGGCCACGCCCGGGCCACCGGGCTCGGTGAGGATCTGCACGAGGCGCTCGGCGCGGGACCCGGTGCGGTTGGCGACGACGATCTCGGCGACCCCGGCGCGCGCGAGCGTCGCGGCGGCCAGCGAGGACATCGAGCCGGCGCCGATGACCAGCGCCTTCTTGCCCTTGGCCCAGGTGTCGACGTCCGCGCCCGCGGCGAGCTGCTCCAGGCCGAAGGTGACGAGCGACTGCCCGGCACGGTCGATCCCGGTCTCGCTGTGGGCCCGCTTGCCGACCCGCAGGGCCTGCTGGAACAGGTCGTTCAGGAGCCGCCCGGCGGTGTGGAGGTCTTGGCCGAGCGCGAGGGCGTCCTTGATCTGGGCGAGGACCTGGCCCTCGCCGACGACCATGGAGTCCAGGCCGCAGGCCACCGAGAAGAGGTGGTGGACGGCCCGGTCCTCGTAGTGCACGTACAGGTACGGGGTCAGCTCTTCGAGCCCGACGCCGCTGTGCTGCGCGAGGAGCGTGGACAGCTCGGCGACGCCCGCGTGGAACTTGTCCACGTCGGCGTAGAGCTCGATGCGGTTGCAGGTGGCCAGGACCGCGCCCTCGGCGGCCGGTTCGGCGGCGAGGGTGTCCTGCAGCAGCTTGGCCTGCGTGTCCGCGGCGAGCGAGGCCCGCTCCAGGACGCTGACCGGTGCGCTGCGGTGGCTGAGACCGACGACGAGGAGACTCATGCCGGCATCACGGCGGGGATGTCCCCGTCGGGTCCCTTGCGACCGGCCGACGCGGCCCCGCCACGCGCCGCGGGAGGCGCGGCGCTCTCGGTGCCGCCCCCTTCCTCGCCGGCCTTGCGCTGCTCGTGGAAGGCGAGGATCTGCAGCTCGATGGAGAGGTCGACCTTGCGCACGTCCACGCCGTCGGGCACGGAGAGCACGGTCGGGGCGAAGTTCAGGATGGAGGTGACACCGGCGGCCACGAGCCGGTCGCAGACCGGCTGGGCGGCCCCCGCCGGGGTCGCGATGACGCCGATGGAGACGCCGTTGTCCTCGATGATCTTCTCGAGGTCGTCGCTGTGCTGCACGGGCATCCCGGCGACCGGCTTGCCGGCCATGGCGGGGTCGGCGTCGATCAGGGCGGCGACGCGGAAGCCACGGGAGGCGAACCCGCCGTAGTTGGCGAGCGCGGCGCCGAGGTTGCCGATGCCGACGATGACGACGGGCCAGTCCTGCGTCAGGCCGAGCTCGCGGGAGATCTGGTAGACGAGGTACTCGACGTCGTAGCCGACGCCGCGCGTGCCGTACGAGCCGAGGTAGCTGAAGTCCTTGCGCAGCTTCGCGGAGTTGACCCCCGCGGCGGCTGCGAGCTCCTCGGAGGAGACCGTGGGTACGGAGCGCTCCGACAGTGCGGTGAGCGCACGCAGATACAGCGGAAGCCGGGCGACGGTGGCCTCGGGAATTCCTCGGCTGCGGGTCGCCGGTCGGTGAGTTCGGCCAGTTGCCACGGTGCTCCTGCGGGATGAGCGGGGCTTTAGGCGGCCATACGTCCCAGGACCGCCCCGTCGAATGCAGGCTATGTCTTTGTGAACGCGTGCACAAAGATGGTGTCCGTTTTGTCCGCCCAAAGTGACCGGGGTCACGCGGCCGGTTCGCTTCGGAACGGAACCACGAAGCATGTCACCCCGTTGAGAATCCGAAGCGGGCAAAACCGCACACTCTCCTCACGACCACGCTCCCGAAAGCCGACAGAACGTCCACGATGACCACCCTGTTCCGGTCACCCGCCCAGTTCACGCCGAAGCCGCCCGGCGTCCACCCGCCAGAAGGTGTGCTGCTCGCCGTCGACGAGGACCACGGGGATCTGCTCCCAGTAGGCCCGGTGGAGGTCCTCGTCCTGGGTGATGTCCTTCTCCTCCCAGCGCGCCCCGGTCTCGGCGCAGACCGCCTCGACGACGGCGCGGGCGTCGTCACAGAGATGACAACCCGGTTTCCCGATCAGCGTCACGGTCCGCTCGGCGGCCGGGACGGGAACGGCGGAGGCGTCCTTGTTCTTCGTCCGTCCAAACATGCCGTCCATTCTGCGCCGCGAATCCGCCGTCGCGCCCCACGCGTCGGCGCCACGCCCGGGCGCATGCACGCCTGCTCTGTCCAGCTTGCTCCTCCACCGTCCGTTTAACAGGAGAGTCGCGGAGTGTTCACGCCCTGGCATCCCCACCGGTCGGGAAGTCCCGAACAGACTGGCTATGCTCACGACATGGCCGCTCTGGGATGGCTCACCCCCCGTAGGCGCTCCGCCACCGCGCGCAGCGTTCTGGCAGGCGAGGCCGCTGCAGAAGCAGCGCGCAAGACCTCGCTCCAACTGGAGCGCGAGCGGGAAGGGGCCGCGGCCGAGGCCGCCGACACCGGCGAGGGGAAGCCCGCGGAGCCGGAGTTCCCGGTCGTCGGCGACTCGCTGGCCGCCGCCTTCTTCGACCTCGACAACACCGTGATGCAGGGCGCCGCGATCTTCCACTTCGGCCGCGGCCTGTACAAGCGGAAGTTCTTCCAGCGCCGCGAACTGGCCCGCTTCGCCTGGCAGCAGGCGTGGTTCCGGCTCGCCGGCGTCGAGGACCCCGAGCACATGCAGGACGCCCGCGACAGCGCGCTGTCCATCGTCCAGGGCCACCGGGTCGCCGAACTGATGTCGATCGGCGAGGAGATCTACGACGAGTACATGGCCGACCGGATCTGGCCCGGCACCCGCGCGCTCGCGCAGGCCCACCTGGACGCCGGCCAGAAGGTCTGGCTGGTGACGGCGGCCCCCGTCGAGACCGCCACGATCATCGCCCGCCGGCTCGGCCTGACCGGCGCGCTCGGCACCGTCGCCGAGTCGGTCGACGGCGTCTACACGGGCAGGCTGGTCGGCGAGCCGCTGCACGGCCCGGCGAAGGCGGAGGCGGTGCGCGCGCTGGCCGCCGCCGAAGGACTCGACCTCGCCCGCTGCGCGGCCTACAGCGACTCGCACAACGACATCCCGATGCTTTCGCTGGTCGGGCACCCGTACGCCATCAACCCGGACACCAAGCTGCGCAAGCACGCGAGGGACCGGGAGTGGCGACTGCGCGACTACCGGACGGGCCGCAAGGCGGCCAAGGTCGGCATCCCCGCCGCGGCGGGCGTCGGCGCACTGGCCGGGGGGACGGCCGCCGCGGTGGCTCTGCACCGCCGCCGCCGCTGACCCCTCCCCGCGAAGACCCCACCGCCCCCGGTCGTCCGGCACCCCGCGCCCTGCCGCCGTTCGCGGGCGCGTCATGCCGATACGTTTCGGCTGAGATCGACTCCGACAATCCGGGATCCGCTCCGCTCACCCGTACGTGGTCGAACAGCTCCGCACAGGGCGACGGGGAGCCATTCGCGGCTCCCTACCCCGCAACGGGCCCGATCACTCGCCCACCCTCCACATGAGCACAACAGAGCGTGCACGCAGTCACACTCGGAAGCGAAACGATCAACAACCGGTCACCAAGTGCTACTTGTTTCGCCTTCAAGCGGTAACAGATGCGACGTAATCGATGATTTGAGCAACTGGGTGTAGCGCTGCCTGTACGAAGCGTTATTCTCCTCAGACGCACAACGGACCCCCCACGTCGCCACGACGAGTGAACGGTCCCGCACTGCACGTGATGGAAGCTCTGCCTCTGGGAGTCCCGTGTACCCACACGTCGGGGTTGACGCCTCGGGCCTGGCTACGCTGCGCGCAACGGTCCTCGACCACTTGCGCGGCTTCGTCCCCACCGCGTACGCCGTCCCTGTCCCCGCCTTTGCCTTCGCCGCACCGGCACCTGTCGGTCCCTGCTATGCCCTGGCCGACGGCGGTGCCGCCGTCGGAAGACGCGGCAGCCGCGGCTCCGGCGGAACCTCGACCGCCGCCCGCCGCCCCAGCGCCGACAGCGACAGCGCGCGCATGATGGACCTGGTCGAGCGCGCCCAGGCCGGCGAGGCCGAGGCCTTCGGCCGCCTGTACGACCAGTACAGCGACACCGTCTACCGCTACATCTACTACCGCGTCGGCGGGAAGGCGACGGCGGAGGACCTCACCAGTGAGACGTTCCTGCGCGCCCTGCGCCGGATCTCCACCTTCACCTGGCAGGGCCGCGACTTCGGCGCCTGGCTGGTCACCATCGCCCGCAACCTGGTCGCCGACCACTTCAAGTCCAGCCGGTTCCGGCTGGAGGTGACCACGGGCGAGATGCTCGACGCCAACGAGGTCGAACGCAGCCCGGAGGACTCCGTCCTGGAGTCCCTCTCCAACGCCGCCCTCCTCGAAGCGGTCCGCCGGCTCAACCCGCAGCAGCAGGAGTGCGTGACCCTGCGCTTCCTGCAGGGGCTCTCGGTCGCCGAGACGGCCCGGGTCATGGGCAAGAACGAGGGTGCGATCAAGACCCTCCAGTACCGGGCCGTGCGCACACTCGCGCGCCTGCTTCCGGACGACGCCCGCTGACCGCTTCGCGCCCCCCACACGCGCCCCTTCACCCCCCACCGCGCCCTCGCGCCACCCCTCCCCCCACATCCCCACGACCCCCGTCCAACTCACAGTCGGTGACGCCTCGATGACGCACTGGTCCGATCATCTTTCGCGCGTAACCCAAGTGCCGCGCCGCTCGTTGTGCGGAATGCAGGCTCCCTGTGGTCACGCCATGCCCGCAGCCACTCACTCTTTCGTGTGGATGTGTTCAAGGTGTGCAACCTTCCGGACACCCCGGGGAGTCGACCGTCATGACGAGAGGAGGTGCCGCCAGTGATCGCGAACGTATCGGCGCACCGGCGGGCGAACGCCTTCGCCCAGGCCTGGGAAGACCGGACGTCCGAGGACGCGGCGGCCGAACAGCCCGAACCCTCGGCCGAACCGGCCGATCAGGGGAGGCTGCTGGCCCTGGCGAACGGTCTCGGCGAACTGCCGCGACCCCAGATGGACCCCGAGGTCAAGGTGGTGCAACGGGCCCAGCTCGTCGCCGCCATGGAGGCGATGCTCGCGGAGGGCACCGCGGCCGCGGGCCCTATGGTGCCGGAGCAGCGGACGTCGAGCGGACGGGGGACCCACCGGGCCTCCCCGCTCCGCAAACTGCGCCCCCGCTCCCGTTGGTCGAAGGGCATCGCCGCCGGCGGGCTCACGGTCGGAGTGGCCGCGGGCGCTTTCAGCGGCGTGGCCGCTGCCAGCTCCGACGCCCTCCCCGGTGACTCGCTCTACGGGCTGAAGCGCGGCATGGAGGACATCAAGCTCGGGATGGCGGACGACGACGCCGACCGGGGCGGGATCTACCTGGACCAGGCTTCGACCCGGCTCAGCGAGGCCCGCAGACTGATGGAACGCGGACGCGCGGGCGATCTCGACCACGAGTCGCTCGCCGAGATCCGACGCGTCCTGGGCGGCATGAAGCACGACGCCTCCGAGGGCCGCCGACTGCTCCGCCAGGCGTACCAGAAGGACGGCGCCATCGCCCCGATGGCCCGGCTGAACTCCTTCGCCCAGGCCCACCGCGACACCTGGAACGGCCTGCGCACCCGCCTGCCCGTCCAGCTCGCGGACGTCGGCAAGGAGGTGAACGACGTCTTCGTCGCCATAGACGAGGATGTCGAGCCCCTCCAGGGGATGCTCCCGCGCACCCTGGACAAGGGCGTCGCCGGCACCGAGGACCCCGGCGCCGCCGAGGACTCCCCGGGCTCGCGGACCCAGCACCCCCCGTCCTCCCCCGCGGCACCTTCCTCGGGACCCGGCAGCACCCGCCCCCAGCCTTCGGGTTCGGACACGGGTTCCGGCTCCCCCGAGGGCGACGGCCTGCTGGGCGGCAGCACGGGCGGCCTGCTCAACCCCTCGCCGACGGGCACGCCCACGAGTCCCTCGGGCAACCAGTCGCCACCGCCGGTACCGGACGTGACGATCCCGCCGCTGCTGCCCGGCCTGCTTCCGGGCCTGGGCATCGACAGCGACGACGCCCACTGACGCGGACACACGACGGGGGCGCCTCCCACCCGGAGGCGCCCCCGCTTCGCGCCATGCCCGTCAGAAGAAGACCGACCGCCGCTGCACGAGCAGCTTGTAGAGCGTGTGCTGGATCTGCTCCCGCACCTGGTCGGTCAGGTTGAACATCAGCATGGGGTCCTCCACCGACTCCGGCGGATAGCCGTCCGTCTCGATCGGCTCGCCGAACTGGATCGTCCACTTCGTCGGCAGCGGCACCGCGCCGAGCGGTCCCAGCCACGGGAAGGTCGGCGTGATCGGGAAGTAGGGGAAGCCGAGCACCCTCGCCAGCGTCTTGGCGTTCCCGATCATCGGGTAGATCTCCTCGGCACCCACGATCGAGCAGGGCACGATCGGCACCCCGGCGCGCAGCGCCGTCGAGACGAACCCGCCCCGGCCGAACCGCTGCAGCTTGTAGCGCTCGCCGAACGGCTTGCCGATGCCCTTGAAGCCCTCCGGCATCACGCCCACGATCTCGCCGGCCCGCAGCAGCCGCTCCGCGTCCTCCGCGCACGCCAGGGTGTGTCCGGCCTTGCGGGCGAGCTCGTTGACCACCGGCAGCATGAAGACGAGATCGGCCGCCAGCAGCCGCAGGTGACGCCCGGCCGGGTGGTTGTCGTGGACGGCGACCTGCATCATCAGCCCGTCCAGCGGCAGCACCCCGGAGTGGTTGGCGACGACCAGGGCGCCGCCCTCCGCCGGGATGTTCTCGATGCCCTTCACCTCCACCCGGAAGTACTTCTCGTACAGCGGCCGCACCAGCGACATCAGGACCTGGTCGGTGAGTTCCTCGTCGTAGCCGAACTCGTCGACCTCGTACTCACCCGTCACCCGCCGCCGCAGGAATGCCAGACCGCCGGCGAGCCGCCGCTCCCAGCCGTCCCCGCGCCCGGCACGCCCCGAGGGGGCCTCCACGGGCTCCTGGGGCGGTACGGCGTCCTCAGGCGCCGCCGAGGGCACCCGCGGAGCCTCCTCGGGCCCCTGCTGCCCCGGGAGGGCACGCACGGCCGCCTCCCGGCCGGCCCGGGTGGGCCGCCGCCGCGCCCGCGAGCGGTCGTCGTCGAACGGAATGACCTTGGCGTCCGCCATGGTTACGTGGGCTCCTTAGTCGCCGCTCTCAACACTTTCGACAGGGGAATGCGCCAGGCGCGCCGCGACCCGGTCCACCGCACCCGCCAGCCGCTCCGGCGGCAGCAGCCCCGGCCCGCGGCCGGCCGTGAAGTCCGCGAACGTCTCGGCGGTGGTGAACCGGGGTGTGAACCCGAGTGTCTCGCGCATCTGGACGGTGGACACGACCCTGCCGTGCGTGAGGAGCCGGATCTGCTCGGGCGCGAAGTCGGTGACGCCGACCGTGCGCAACGCCGAGCCGACCCAGGTCACCGCGGGCAGCAGCACCGGCACCGTCGGCCTCCCCAGGCGCCGCGCGCACTGCGAGAGCAGCAGCACACCGTCACCGGCGATGTTGAAGGTGCCGCTGTTCAGCGTCGCCCGCCGGGGTTCCTTCGCGCCCAGCTGGAGCACGTCGATGACGTCGTCCTCGTGGACGAACTGCAGCCGGGGGTCGTAACCGAGGACGGTCGGCAGCACGGGCAGCGACAGGTACTCGCCCAGCGGGGAGTCCACCCGCGGCCCGAGGATGTTCGCGAACCTGAGCACGCACACCGCCACGTCCGGACGGCGCCGCGCGAACCCGCGCACGTACCCCTCGACCTCGACGGCGTCCTTGGCGAAGCCGCCGCTCGGCAGCGACTTGGCCGGCGTGGTCTCGGTGAAGACGGCCGGATCCCGCGGGGCGGAGCCGTAGACGCTCGTACTGGACTTGATCACCAGCCGCTTGATCCGCGGCGACTTCTGGCAGGCGCCGAGCAGCTGCATCGTGCCGATGACGTTGGTCTCCTTGACCGACGTACGGCCCCCGGTGCCCAGCGCCGTGCCGGTGACGTCCATGTGGACGACCGTGTCCACGTCGTGCTCGGCGAGCACCCTGGCGATGGCGGGCTGCCGGATGTCCGCCCGGACGAAGTCCGCGCCACCGAGGTCGTGGGCCGGGGCGACCGCGTCCACGGCGACCACCCGGTCCACCTCCGGGTCCCGCTGCACACGCCGGACGAAACGGCCTCCGAGGTGCCGGGCCGCACCGGTGACGAGCACGACCTTGCCCAAGATCAGCGCCTTCCGTCGGTCTCTCCCCCGACGCTCCCGGGGGGCCTGTGCGCCACCGTAGCGCCTTGTTGTTGCGCTGTGATGACCGCCGTGGGCAACCGGGTGGAACGCGACCGGAAAAGGCGACCGGCGGGCCGGGCCGGAAAAGCGGCGTGGCCCCCCACCGAGAACGGTGAGGGGCCACGCCCGACGCACGATGCCGTCGTTCCGCCGTCGCCTACTTCTTGTTGCGACGCTGAACGCGGGTGCGCTTGAGCAGCTTGCGGTGCTTCTTCTTGGCCATCCGCTTGCGCCGCTTCTTGATAACAGAGCCCACGACTACCCTCGCTCACTTCTTCTTCACTGGTGCGGGGCGTCTGGGCCCACACGACCTACGTCGGCCTAGCCTACCGGCCCGAGCGCCGAGCTTGTAATCCGAGGGGGACGAGACTCCCGGCCGCGCGCTCGCTACGCGGTCTCCACCCCCACGAAAGACTCCCTCAGGTACTCGTGAACCGCCTGTTCCGGGACCCGGAAGGACCTTCCCACCCGAATCGCCGGCAGATGACCACTGTGCACCAGGCGGTACACCGTCATCTTCGACACTCGCATCACCGCGGCGACTTCCGCCACGGTCAGAAACTTGACCTCGTTGAGAGGCCGATCGCCAGCAGCCATGACCCACCTGTACCTTCCGCACACGACGCCCACCGGCTTCCCCTCCGGTGACCCTGCGTCGCTGTGCGCTCACGCTCCAGACTAGGGGCGGGTGGTACGAGTGGGGAAGAGGAGCAGCCATCGGCCGTTTACCGTGACAGACTCGCTCGATTGAGTACATAGCGAGTCAGCGGGCGGTAGTAGTCGGCCCGGACGGCGTCATCAAGCGGAACGGCGACGGACACCTGCCCCTCCGCCTCGCCGACGAACAGCGCCGGATCGTCCGTGTCGGCCAGACCCATCGCCTCGAAACCCAGCTGACCTGCCCCGCAGACCCAGCCGTGGTCCCCGATCACCAGCCCCGGCAGCGGCCTGCCCTCCCGCACGGCCCCCTCCAGGGCGGCCCTAACCGGCAGCGGCGAGTGCGAGTGCGCCCCCGGTTCACGCCCGGCGCCCGGCCGTCGGGGTTCTCGCACCAACGCGACGCCCCGTACGTAGTCGAGGATGTACGTGCGTAGACCGAACCGGGTCGTTATGTCGACACATCGCCCCTGCGCGGGGGTGAGGACAGGACATCCCGCCGCCGACAAAGCGTCTGCGAGCGCTGCGTAGAAGCCGAGCAACCGGTGCGGATGACCCGTCCCGAGCAGCACCGGAGCCCGGATCGCCGCCGCCTCCCCCAGCCGCGCGGCGAACGCGTCCAACGCGCTCAACGTCCGCTCCGGATCGATGACATCGGGCCCCGAACGGTGCGCGGGGTCCCCCGAGACACCGCACCTGTCGGCCATCAGCCGTAACAACTCCGCCTCGCCCCAACCCCAGTCGGGATCGAGCCCCAGCATCACCCGCGGATCCCGCGCGGCGAAGAGCCGGTAACTCCGCAGGCTCGCCTCCCGAGGCGTCGCCACCGTCCCCGCCAACCCCGCCGCCAACAGATGCGCCCGCAACGCCCCGGTACTCAGCACCCTCTCGATGCTGCCCGAGCACGGCCGCCGCCGGGCCAAAAGAGCTCCGGGAACGCACAGTTGGCGTAATCACGCGGGTGGCGCGCACGGGCTCCGGGCACCGCGCCCGCAGCACGGCCGGCCGCCTGCCGGGGGGCGTTTCCTACGCCAGCAGGCCGCGCAGCGGGAACACCGACCGCCGGGTCGCGAGCACCGCCTGGTCCAGCCGATCCGCCGGGTCGTACCCCTCGTCCCAGCCACGCCAGGCCACCGGCCACCGGCCGTCGGTCATCCGCGCCGGCCCCGGCTGCCGCGTCCGCGCGTACGCCTCGTCACGCCACGACGACGGGATCACCGACTCGGGATCGACCGGGGCGTGCGCCGCGATCCCCACCAGGTGCGTCCACGAACGCGGGACGACGTCCACGACCGCGTACCCGCCGCCGCCCAGCGCGAGCCATCTCCCGCCGTCCACATGGGCGTGCGCCAGCTCGTGACACGCCTCCTGCACCGCCCGCTGGGCGTCCAGCGACACCGCCAGGTGCGCCAGCGGATCCTCGACGTGCGTGTCGGCGCCGTGCTGTGTCACCAGCACCTG
Source organism: Streptomyces sp. NPDC048338 (assembly GCF_043201055.1). Taxonomy (NCBI): domain Bacteria; kingdom Bacillati; phylum Actinomycetota; class Actinomycetes; order Kitasatosporales; family Streptomycetaceae; genus Streptomyces; species Streptomyces sp. NPDC048338. The sequence goes on along the minus strand of NZ_JBICYQ010000010.1, from coordinate 2,850 downwards.
CGGCCGGAAGTCCGCCAGCAGCTCCGGCACCACCGCGTGGAAGGCCCGCAGCCAGCCCGCGTCGCCCGTGCCCGCCGGCAGCGCCACGTTCACCGCGGAACCCTCACCGGCGCCCGGCGCCCCCGTCTCCTCGGGCCAGCCCGTCTGCGGGAACAGCGTCCGCGGGTGCTCGTGCAGCGAGACGGTCAGGACCCGCGGGTCCTCCCAGAACGCCGCCTGGACCCCGTCCCCGTGGTGGACGTCCACGTCCACGTACGCCACCCGCTCCGCGCCGAGCTCCAGCAGCCGGGCGATCGCCAGCGACGCGTCGTTGTAGATGCAGAACCCGGAGGCGCTTCCCGGCATCGCGTGGTGCAGCCCGCCCGCGAAGTTCACCGCGTGGGCCGCGTGGCCGCGCCACAGGGCCTCCGCGGCACCCACCGACTGACCGGCGATCAGCGCCGACACCTCGTGCATCCCGGCGAAGGCCGGGTCGTCCACGGTCCCCAGGCCGTACGAGAGGTCGGCCGTCCCCGGATCGGCCGAGGCTGCCCGCACCGCGGCCACGTAGTCCTCGCGGTGCACCAGGCGCAGCGTCGAGGCGCCGGCCGGCTTGGCCGCCACCACGTCCACGGCGCGGTCCAGCCCGTACGCCCGCACCAACCCCATGGTCAGCGCGAGCCGGACCGGATCCATCGGATGCTCGGACCCGAAGTCGTACCCCGTGACAGCTTCATCCCACATCAACAGTGCGCGGCCGCTCATGCCCGCCACCGTATCGGGCCGGTTGAGAACCGAACGACGTGGCGTACGCCACCGTGACCAGCACCAGGACCATCGGCACGATCATCGCCCCCCGGTAGCTCCACGCGTCGCCGAGCGCACCGACCAACGGCGATCCGATCAGGAAGCCCACGTAGTTGAAGACGTTGAGCCGGGCGACGGCCGCGTCGCTCGCCCCCGGGAAGAGCCGGCCGGCCGCCGCGAACGTCTGCGGCACGATCACGCTCAGCCCGAGCCCGAGGACGGTGAACCCGGCCATCCCGGCCCACGCCCCCGGCGCCGCCGCGACGACGGCGAAGCCCAGCGCCGCCAGGACGGCCCCACAGCGCACCACGGTCACCGCGCCGAGCCGCCGCACCCCGAAGTCCCCCACGGCCCGCCCGAGGAGCGTGGTGACCATGTAGGCGTTGTACGGCACCGTCGCGAGCTCCTCCGAGCCGCCCAGCACGTCCTGGAGGTACTTCGCGCTCCAGTTGGAGACGGTCGAGTCGCCGATGTAGGCGAAGGTCATGACCAGGCACAGCGGCAGCAGGAGCTTGAAGGCGACACCGCCGGCCGCCCCGGAGCCCTCGGCGGGGGACTCCGCCGCGGCCTTCCCCGCGTGCCCCGCCACGTACCAGCGGCTGCCGATCAGCGCGGCCGGCAGCACCACGGCCACCACCGGGAGGTACGACACGAACAGCGCCAGGTCGTAGTGCGCCCCCACCCACGCGAGCGAGGCACCGGCGATCCCGCCCAGGCTGTACGCGGCGTGGAAGCCGAGCATGATGCTCCGCCCGTACGCCCGCTGGAGGCTCACCCCGAGCATGTTCATCGACGCGTCCAGCGCGCCGACCGCCAGCCCGAACGCTCCCAGCGCGACAGCCGCCTGCCACAGCTCGGAGCCGGCACCGAGGGCCAGCAGGGCCAGCAGGACGACCGGCTGAGCCCACCGCAGGACCGCTCCGGGCCCGACCCGGGCCACGACCTTCTCGGTGAGCACACTGGCCACTCCGGCCAGGATCGGCACGGCGGCCAGGAACGCCGGCAGCAGCGCGTCCGATATCCCGTACCGGTCCTGGATCGCCGGTATCCGGGTCACCAGCAGCGCGAAGGTCACCCCCTGCACGAAGAAGCTGACCGCCAGAGCTCCCCGCCCACGCCTCAACCGCGCATCCGTCATGGCGGCACAGCGTAGGTCCCGGGCTTACCCATGGGTAGATGGATCACCTACCCAAATTCGCCACGGGCGCTCGGCCGGATCCTGGCGGGCCGGATCCCGACGGGCCGGGAGTTCAGCGGAGGAGTCCGAGGAGTGCGGTCATGTCGTCGAAGCACCCGGTGGCGTCGTCGAGCTTCTCCCGCGAGGTCATGGCCGTGAAGCCGTACACGTCCATCCCGGCGGCCCGTGCGGCCTGGACACCGAGGGGACTGTCCTCGACGACGACGCATCGTTCGGGTGCGACGCCCATCCGCTCGGCGGCGTGCAGGAACAGGTCGGGGGCCGGCTTCCCGCGGCCCACGTCCTCGGCGCTGAACACGTTCCCGTCCCGGAACCACGTGTCGAGCCCGGTCTTCCGGTGCCCGACCCGGATCCGCTCGTGGCTTCCCGAGGACGCGACGCAGTACGGAACCCCGTCCGCGGCGAGCCGCTTCACCACGTCCGCGGCGCCGGCCACGGCCTCCAACTCCCGCTCGAAGGCGGCGAACACCCGCGCGTGGAAGGTCTCGTCGAAGTCCTCCGGCAGCGACCGCCCGGTCCGTTCCCGGACGATGTCGTGGATGCGGTGCATCGCGGACCCCATGTAGTCGCGCAGCGATTCCTCGTACGAGGTGGGGTGTCCCGCCTCGGTGAGGTGGGCGGCCAGGAGGGTGTTGGAGATGGGTTCGCTGTCGACGAGGACGCCGTCGTTGTCGAAGATGACCAGTTCGTAGCGCATGGCCTCAGCGTAGAAGAGCCCTGAACGCAAAAATGCCTCAACCCCCGGACATGGTCCGGGGGTTGAGGCTAAAAATTGTTCGGCGGCGTCCTACTCTCCCACAGGGTCCCCCCTGCAGTACCATCGGCGCTGAAAGGCTTAGCTTCCGGGTTCGGAATGTAACCGGGCG
>NZ_JBICYQ010000009.1:0-389269 GCF_043201055.1 Streptomyces sp. NPDC048338 | reverse complement strand
CCGGGGGCGGGGGGGGGCCCGGGCCCCCCGCGCGGGGGCCCACCCCCCGCCCCGCCGGGGGGGGGGGCCCCCCGGGGCCCCGCCCCCCCCGGGGGGGGCGCCCCCCCCCCCGGGGGGGGGGGCGGCCCCGACCGCATTTCCGGTGCGGGTCAGTCCGCCGCGGCCGGCTGGGGCTCGTCGACCTGGCTGCGGCGGAACATCCGGGTCGCCGTGATCTCGCCGTGCACCGTCTCGCCCTCCGTGCGCTGCTGGGGAAGTCCCGGGCGCAGGTGCTCCTCGACACTGATGTACTTCAGGCCCGCGCGCAGGTCGGCGTCGTTGCGCAGCCGGATCACCAGCGGGAACTCGGCGAGTGCCGTGGTGTCGAACAGGCCGGTCGTGTAGAGCAGCTGGACGCCCAGCGCGTCCGAGACGGCCCGCTGGAGCTCCAGCAGGTACGTGGCGTTGGCGCGGCCGATCGGGTTGTCGAGGAACAGCGTGCCCGCGTGGCGGTGCTTGTCGCGGCCCCGGTCGTTGGAACGGAGCGCCGCCATCGTGCAGTACAGCGCGATGGCCGCGGTCAGGAGCTGCCCGCCGGAGAAGACGTCGCCCATCTGTCCGACCGGGACGCGCTCCGCCCGCAGGACGGCGTCCGGCTTGAGGATCTCGACGGCGACACCGCGCGGTTCGAGAGCCGCCTGGACTCCCCTGAGCAGCAGCGACATGCCGTCGCGGCGCAGGTCGGAGTTCTTCTTGAGGGCGGCGCGGGTCGCCTCGTCGACGACCTCTCCCAGCCGTTCGGTGAGCGTGGCCTGGTCCGGCTCCTCGAACCGGATGCGCAGGAACTCCTGCCCCGACCACTCGCCCAGGCCCTCGGGCAGCCGGGAGAGCCGCTGGGCGGAGCGGAGCGTGGTCAGCGCGGACTCCACCAGACCGCGGAGGCGGTCGACGATCGAGTCACGGTTGCGTTCCAGCTGTGCCAGTTCGTCGGTGAGGACCCGCAGCCGGGGCGCGAAGGCCTCCGCCCACTTGGCGGCGTGCTCGGGGAGCGCCGCCGCGGGCAGTTCGCGGATCTGCTGCCGGGCGGGGGTGCGGACCTGCTCGTACCGGCTGGAGTTGGCGTGCCGGACGAGGATGTCGCTCGCCTCGCGTACCGAGGCGTCGGCGCCGGCGAGCTCGGCGACGCAGGCGCGCAGCGAGCGGCGGGCGTCGGCCGCGGACTGCCGGGCCTCCTCCAGGGTGCCGGGGTACGGCTCGGGGCCGTCCTGCTCCTCCTCCGCGTGGTCGCGGAGGAGGTCGCGCAGCAGCGCGGCCGTCTCGCCGAAGCCGCTCGCGGCGTCCTCGGAGGCGCGGTGGGCGCGCAGCAGATGGGCGTGCGCGGTGCGCGCGGCCTCTAGGGCGTCGGTGCGCGCGGCGAGTTCGCCGGTGGCCGTGCGGAGCAGGCTCTGGGCCTGTTCGGCGTCGGCGGGGACCCGGTCCTCGGGCAGCTCGGTGTGCGCCTCGCCGTCCTCGGGTGCCAGTCGCTCGGCCTCGCCGCGGAGCCGGCCGAGCTTCTCGCTCGCCTCGGACGCGCGCGTCTCCAGCATCTGGACCAGGGACTCGGCCCGCGCGGCGGCGGCCTGGCGGGACGGGCCGTCGGCGCCGTCGGTGGACTCCAGGAGCTGCTCGGCCCGGGTGCGGACCTTGTTGGTGAGCCGGTCGAGCTCGGCGAGGGCGGCGGACTCGTCGCTCTCGGCGCGGGCCTGCTCGGCGCGCAGGTCGGCGCCGACACCGACCTTCTCGTACAGCTGGGACGCGGCGCGGTAGGCCTCGCGGAGGGTGGGGAGCGCGGTGCGCGGGGCGTCGGCGTCCGGCTCGGGGAGCTGGTCGGGTGCCCCGGCGATCTCGGCCCGCTCGGCCCGCAGGGCGCGGGCGGTGCGGTGGGCGTCGTCCGCGGTGCGCTGGGCCGCGCGGCGGTCCTCGTCGGCGGCGCGGGCCCGCTCCAGGCAGGTCTGCGCGCGTGCCTCGGACTCGGCCGCGTCGTCGGCCAGTTCGCGGAGCTTGGCCTGCCAGGCGGAGCGCTCGCGCAGCCGGAACGCCAGGCCGGCCAGGGCGTCGGCGGCGCGGCGGGCGCGCTGCGCGGCCTCCTGCCGCTCGTCCCGCACGCGGGCCGCGTCGGCGGCGGCCTCGTCGGCCTCGGCCCGTACGGTCCGGGCTTCGGCGAGCGTGACCGCGGCGGCCTCGGCCGTCTCCCGGGCGGTGGCGGCGACGGCGGAGAGTTCGACGAGCATGCCGGGCGGGCAGTCGGCGCGCCAGGAGCCGATCCGCGCGGCCAGCGAGCGGTCGCCGGTGAGCCGGGCCGCGAGGATCCGGATCTCCTCGTCGCGGGCGACGGCGCGGGCGCGGAGGGCGTGGCGCTCCTCGTCGGCGGCCTGCTCGTCGTGCATGGCCGGGTTCGGCGGGACGAGGAAGACGTCGCCGTCGCCGCTCCCGGCGTCGCCGGGGCGGGGTACGGGTGCGAGCAGGGCGGCGGCCGTGCCGACGGCGACGGTGGACCGCGGCAGCAGGGCTGCCGTGGCGAGCACCTCGCGGGCGCGGGCGTACGAGACGGGGTCCGTGATCACGACGCCGTCGACCAGTTCGGGGCGTGCGGCGAGGACGCTGGAGTGGTCGGCCGGGTCGACCGCCTGGGCGAGGTAGCGCCAGCCGGGAAGGGCCGGGATGCCGTGCTCGCCGAGGTACTCGACGGTGGCCAGGACGTCGGGGCCGGGCGGCAGCAGGCCGCCGTCTCCGAGGGCGCCGAGGATGCGGGCGTCGTCGGCGGCGGCGGTGCGCAGGTCGAACAGCTGGCGCTCGGCGGAGGCGATGGACTGTTCGAGCAGGCGCCGCAGTTCGTCGGCGCTGCGGTCGAACTCGGTGACGGTGAGCGGGCCGTGGGGAGCGCGGCCGGCGGGAGCGGTCGGGGCGCCGTCGGCGGAGTCCTGCTCGTCGTCCGGGTCCGGGCGGCCCGTGCGGTCCTGGGAGGCGGCGGACTCCGCCACCCGCTGGCCCGGGAACGGGGCGTGCGCGGGCGGAAGGCTCAGGAGTTCGGCCAGCCGGTCGTCGCCCGCGAGGGACTCGGCGGCGCGGCGCTCGGCGTCGTAGGCGTTCTCGGCGGCGTCGGCCGCGTCCGTGGCACGGGCGGCGGCCAGTTCGGCACGGGCCTCGGCGGCGGCGGCGTCACGCGCGTGGTCGGCGGCGGAGCGGGCGGCGTCGCGGGCCGCGTCCCAGGCGGCGACCGTCGTCTTCTCGGCGTCGCTCGCCGCCAGGGCGGCCCGCGCGGGGTCGGCGTCCGGCGCGGTGTCGTCGAGCCAGCCGGCCCGGACCGCCTCGGCGGTCTCCTGTTCGACCTCGGCGAGGCGCTGGCGCAGGTGGCCGGCCTCGCTGCGGGCGCGCTGGGCCTCGGTCGCGGCGACGGTGGCGTCGCGGTGGGCGGTCTCGCCGGCCTCCTGGAGGGCGGCGGAGCGCTCCTCCTCCTCCGCGGCGTGGCGTTCACCGTCCTCGGCCGCCGCGTGCAGGGCGCGTACGAGGGCGGCGGCGGCCGTGGCGCGGGCGGCGAGCGCGGGGGCGGCATCGCGCTCGGCCTCGCGGATAGCGGCGGCCACGCGGCCGGAGCGGTCGCTCGCCGCGCGGTGGCGCAGCACGGCCTCGGCGGCCTGCCAGGCGGAGTGCAGGGTGCGGGCGTCGGTGAGTTCGCGGCGCTGCGACGCGGCGCTCTTCTCGGCGACGGTGAGGGCCAGGGAGGCGTGCCGGTAGGCCAGTTCGGCGGCGATGAGGGAGCTCCGGCCGCGGGCGTGCTCGGCGTCGGAGACGGCGTGCGCGGCCTCGGTGACCTGCTGGGCCAGCTCGGCGGCGCGGCCGCGCTCGCCGGTGGCGCGGGCGGAGAGGCGACGGGCCAGCGTCCTCGTGCGGCGCTCGGCGCCGGCGTGGACGTCGCGGGCTCGGGCCCGGGTCTCGGCGGCCTCGACGATGCGGCCGAGGAGGTCGACGGAGCCGGCGGTGAAGTCGCGTTCGGCGGTGAGTTCGGCGCGGCGGCCGAGCTTGTTGCCGAAGCCGCCGACGAGGTCGGCCAGGCCGTCGGTGTCCCGGGTGTCGGTGACGGCGCGCAGGAGGAGGTCGGTGAAGTCGGAGTCCTTCTTGACCGCGAAGAGGCCGGCGGCCTCGCCCTCGTCGGCGTTCATCTCGCGCTGGTAGCGGAAGAGTTCGGGGTCCAGACCGAGTTCGCCGAGGTGCTCGTTCCAGCGGTCGTGGATCTCCTCCCAGTACACCTCCAGGTGCGGGTACGCCTTGCCGGCGTCCGTGATCGCGTCGCGGAAGCCCTTCATGGTCCGGCGGCGGCCCTGGGCGCCGGACGCGCCCTCGACGGGCGGGCGTACGGAGGTGGCCTCGGCCACCGGCAGGGAGTCCAGGCTCAGTCCGGGCCCGGGGCGGAACGAGTACCAGGCCTCGGCGAACTTCCGCGGGTCGTTGGAGACCTGGCGGCCGCGCCACTCGCTGGCCTTGCCGACGACGACGAGTTCGCCGGTGAGCGTGTGCTGCCACTCCAGGGCCACGTGGCCGCAGTCGTCGGCGAGCAGGAACTTGCGCAGCACGCCCGAGCTGGCGCCGCCGAGGGTGTTGCGGTGGCCGGGGAGCATGACCGAGAAGATCAGCTTGAGGAGGACGGACTTGCCGCCGCCGTTCTCCAGGAAGAGCACACCGGCGGGCGCGGGGCGGCGCGGCGGGCCGACCGGCTCCTCCTCGAAGAACTCCGCCTGGGTGGGGGCGGGGTTCGGCACGGGCGCGCCGACTCCGCGCAGGTCCAGGACGGTGTCGGCGTAGCGCGCACCGGCGGGACCGATGGAGTAGAGGCGGACCCGGGACAACTCGTACATGGCGGCGGACTCTCGTCGTCTGTGTTCTGCGTGGTCTTCGGGGGCGGTTACGCGTGGAAGGGCAGGCCGGCGTCGGCGGCGAGCTCCAGGTCGTCGCCCGCGGGCGGCGGCAGCAGGGTCGCCGAGCCGTCGCTGACGGGGACGACGCCGAGCTCCAGGAGTTCGGCCATGGCGGCGCTGCCGGCCATGTCGCGGACCTGGAGCTGGTAGCGGGCCGTGGTGCGGTAGGCGCCGCCCGCGTCGTCACCGGTGCGCTGGAGGAAGCCGGAGTCGGTGAGGAAGGCCACGGCCTTGCCGACGATGCCGGTGGTGGAGCCGGCCAGGCGACGGGCGTCCTTGGTGGCCCCGGTGGCGCTGCGGCGCGCGTAGATGCGCCAGGCCGCCTCCAGGCCGGGCGCGTCGGTGGCGGGGTCGGTGTTCTCGCCCTGCTCCTCGGCGCGCTCTTCGAGGCGGCGGCAGGCCTGGCGGACGAACGCGTCGACGCCGTTGACGGTGAGGCGGCCGATGTAGCCGTCGTCGGCGAGGTCCTCGGGCCGCGGGAAGGCCATGGCGGCGACGGCGAGGTGGGCGAGCCCGTGCAGGAAGCGGTCGGCGGAGTCGGTCGAGGCGCGGCGGGCGTAGTCGCCCATGCGGACGGCGAAGACGGAGTCCTCGCCGGCGGTGACGGCCATGCCGGCGCGCGGCGAGACCTCGAGGACGATCAGCCCGAGGCCGGTGGCGACGGCGTCGGCGAGTCGCGCGAAGGCGGGGTCCTCGCGGTAGCGCCGGAGCAGTTCGGCGTACTCGGCGTCGCGCGCCGGCAGCAGCTTGGGCTGGAGCCCGAAGGAGACGAGCCGGGCCGCGTCGGCGGCGTCGGCGGGCGTGACCGCGGCAGGTCCGGCGGGGGTCTGCGGGGCCTCCGGCTCGCTCCACGCGTCGGCGTGATCTCCGTGGTGGTCGCTCACGGCTGGGGCTCCTCGGTGGTACGGGTGGTCGGTGGTGCGGTGGGCTCGGCGTCGGCGGGCCGGGCCAGCGGCAGCCGGACGGGCCGGACGCTGACGGCGGCCCGGCGTTCCACGCCGGCCGCGGGGGGTCCGGAGGCATCGGCGACACCGGGCGCGAGGCGGACGGCCCGTACGTACGGGGCGGGGCTCTTGGGGGCGGGTGCGGGGATCGGGACCGTACCGACGACGGCGCGCGGCCGAAGGGCCCCGGCGGCGGGGGCGTCCTCGGCAGGGGCGTCCTCGGCGCGGACGGGGGCTTCGGGCTCGGGGGCGGCTGCCGCCTGCGGCACGGGCTCGGAGGCGTGGGGCTGCGGCGCGGGGGTGGGCACGGCCTCCACCGGCGGCGTGGGCGCGGGCACGACGGGGTCCGCCACGTCCGGCACGGGCACGACGAAGGCTTCGACCGGCGGCGCGGGCGGGAGCAGGGCCTCCACCGACGGCGCGGCCCCGGCCGTCGTGGGCGTCGGGAGGCCGACGGCGGCGGGTGCGGACGGGGCTCCGGGCAGGACGGCGGCCCGGGCCCCGGTCCGCGACGCGGGCGACGCGGGCGGCGCGGGCAGCACGACGGCCGGCGGCTGTGCGCCACCGAGGGCGACGGTCTCGCCGTCGGCGCGCGGACCGTCGACGAGGCCGTCGGTGGCCGGCCGGGTGCCGCCCGCGGCACCCGGCGGAGTCGCGGGCGTGGCGTGCTCGCCCGTCGGACGGGATGTGGCGTGCGCGGTCATGAGGCCTCCGTGCGGTCCGCGGCCATGCCGGCGGCGTCGAGCAGGGCTGTGCCGACGATCAGGTCGGCGCCACCGAACTCCGGGTCGTCGAGCTGTGCGCCGTCGTCGACCGCGAACAGCAGGCGCTCCTCGCCCTGCCGGTAGGCCGTGCCGACGGGCGGGCTCGCGGCGTGCACGGCGAGCAGCGCGACCAGGTACGGGAGGTCCGGGTCGAGGCGCCGTGCGTCGGCGAGGAGGCCGGAGAGCCGGCGCGGCGCGTCGTGCTCCAGGTCCAGCAGCCGCATCGCCTGCGCCAGCTGCTCCTCGCTGAAGCGGCTGTCGTCGGGCGTGGCGATCAGGTCGGGCTCGGGCATCTCCGCGCCGAGGTGCTCCCGCTCGACGGGCGGTGTGAGGAGCATCTCGACCAGATCGCCCACGCGCACGGACACGGGGGTGCGCAGTCCCGTGCCACGGGCGAAGAAGGCGTCCGTGACCCTGGTGGCCTGCTCGACGGGGAGCGGCAGCAGCGGGGCGACCAGCTGCCCGTACAGGTCTATCCCGGTGTACGAGGTGGGGGCGGCGAAGGCCTGCCGGTCCTGCTCGGCGCGGAACAGCGGTCCCGCCTCCAGGAGGCGGGACTGGAGCTGCGTGTGACGGCGGATGCAGTCCTTGACGATGTCGACGAGCTCGGCGGCGCGGCGCTTGTGCTCCTGGTCCTCGGCCTCGTCACGGGCCTTGCGGATGTTGGTGAGGATCGCGTTCTCGTGGCGGTACCGGTCGGCGACGTGGTCCAGCGCCTCGGCGATCATGTCGGGGACGGCGTTGAGCCAGTCCACCGCGCGGACGTTGCGCCGGGTCGCCTCCAGGGTCTTGCGGAGGGTCTCGGCGTACTGCACGGTGCGGTACCGGGCCTGCTCGGCGGCGAGCTGGGCGTCGGCGAGGCGGCCCCGGCTGATCAGCACCTCCAGCTTCACCTCGGCGGCGATCTGGGCGCTGGTGACGTCGGTGTCGAGGGCGCCGACGAGGACGTTGACCGCCTCGTCGGTCGTCCGCAGGTAGACGCCGCCGCCGTACCCGGGGACCTCCTCGATCAGCTTGAAGTCGTAGTCGCGGCGGGTGTAGGCGCCGTCCGCGCCGAAGGTGCCGTAGACGGCGCGGAAGCCGCGGTCGACGCTGCCGACGTTGATCAGGTTCTCCAGGACCCAGCGGGCGACGCGCTCGTGCTCGGCGACGGCGCGGCCGGGGGCCTGGGCGGCGACGCGGGGCAGCAGGCGGGCCACGATCTGCTCGTGGTCGGCGCCCGTGTCGAAGTCCATGTTCAGGGTGACGAGGTCGATGGCGGAGAGTGCCACCTCGGCCATCGCGTAGACCGAGTACTCACCGGCCAGGTTCGCCTTGCGCGTGTCCAGGTCGTGCAGCGGCGCCGTGCACGCGAGCGCGCGGAGCCGCCGCGCGAGCCCTTCGTCGGCGGCCGGGCCCGGTGCGGGCCGCGGCCCCGCGCTGAGCTGGGGCGGAACGAAGTCCGTCGAGGCAGGCGAAGTCACGGAGCACAGATTAGGTCCTCGCACAGACAACGGTCGAAACGGCGCAGATGCGACCGGTCGGAGCGGGCAAGCTGGAGGGTTGCGCGGCGGCCCGCGCACCCCGGGAGAGGCCCCCCGGGGCCGGGCTGTCGCCGGCCGGACCGGCCGCCGCAGGCCGCGGGCCGTGCGGCTCGGCGTCCCCCGATCGGGGACGACGCACCCCGGAACCGGATCGTCCGGCCCGCTCCCCCGCTCCCCCGACCCCGCTCCCCGACCGTGCCCCGCCGCCCTCAGCCCTTCGGCTGGCCCGGCTCCTCGACCGCCCGGGCGTAGACCTCGACGATCCGGGCACGCGAGTCGTCGAGGTAGCGCGCCAGCAGCCGCTCGGCCGTCGCCAGGTCGCCGGCCCGCAGTGCGTCCAGGATCTCCCGGTTGCGCACGAGATACGGCTCGTGCAGTCCGCGGGGGTCGTGCACGGTGTGGAAGGCGAGCCGGAGTTCGGCGAGGACGCCCCGCATCAGCTCGTCCGTACGGGCACTGCCGGCCAGGGCGACCAGTTCGCGGTGGAAGTGGATGTTGGCGGTGGAGACGCCCTTCCAGTCCGTCGCGCCGGCCGCCTTTTCGCCCTCCCGGACCGCCTCGACGAGGCCCTCCAGCGGGAACGGCGGCTCCCCCAGACCGCGCACGACGGCGCACTCGACGAGGCGCCTGGTGCGGTAGAGGTCGGCGACGTCCTCGACGGCCAGCACCCGGACGAAGACGCCCCGGTTGAGTTCGTGGACGAGCAGCCGCTCGTGCGTGAGCAGCCGGAACGCCTCGCGCAGTGTGTTGCGCGACACTCCGAGCGCGCCGCCGATGCTGTCCTCCGACAGGCGGGTGCCCGGCGGGAAGAACCCCTCGGCGATCCGGGTGCGCAGGATGTCGGCCACCCGCTCCGCCGTGCTCGTGCGCCCCAGCAGCGCCCGGTCGTCGGCCAGTTCGTCGATTCCGCCCACGATGTTCCGTTTCCCTCCGTAGTCCGCGGCGAGTCAATCGCACAAACAAGGACGAGACAACATGCCTCTTGTCGGATCGTTCAACAATCCTCTACGTTGACGACACCGCACGGCTCTTCGGCACGTCACTCAGGCACGCTCCTTCCCCTCTGCGAGGTGCAGATCGAGCACCACCCGGGGGAAGAAGGGAACGACCCATGATCCAGGCCGCGATCGACCTCAACGCCGACCTCGGCGAGGGCTTCGGCCGCTGGACGCTGACCGACGACGAGCAACTCCTCTCCGTGGTCACCAGCGCCAACGTGGCCTGCGGCTTCCACGCCGGGGACGCGGCCACCATGCGCCGCGTGTGCGAGCTGGCCGCGGCCCGCGGGGTACGGATCGGCGCCCAGGTCTCGTACCGCGACCTGGCCGGCTTCGGCCGGCGCTCGATGGACGTTCCGGCGGACGAACTGGCCGCCGAAGTGGCCTACCAGATCGGCGCGCTGGAGGTCTTCGCCCGCGCGGCGGGCTCCCGGGTCTCCTACGTCAAGCCGCACGGCGCGCTCTACAACCGGGTCGTCCACGACGAGGAGCAGGCCGCTGCGGTCGCCGAGGGAGTGCTCCTCGGTGGCGGCGGCGAGCCGCTTCCGGTGCTCGGCCTGCCGGGCTCCCGGCTGCACGCCGCCGCCGGGAAGGCCGGTCTGCCGGTCGTCGCGGAGGCGTTCGGCGACCGGGCGTACACCGCGGAGGGCACCCTGCTGCCACGGGGGCAGGAGGGTGCCGTCGTCACCGATCCGGCGCGGGTGGTGGAGCGTTCGGTGTCCTTGGCCCGGTTCGGGGTCGTCACCTCGCACTGCGGTGAGACCGTCGCGGTGCGGGCCCGTTCCCTCTGCCTGCACGGCGACACCCCGGGCGCGGTCGGGCTGGCCCGGCGCGTCCGGGCGCGGCTGGAGGCCACCGGGGTCCGGGTGGAGGCGTTCGTATGAAGGCGCGCCGGGTGTTCCGGGTCGGCGAGCGGGCGTTGCTCGTGGAGCTGACGAGCGGGGCCGAGACCGAGGCCTTCCACGCCGAGCTGCTGCGCCGCCGGGGGCTGGGCGCGCTGCCCGCCGTACGGGAGATCGTGCCGGCCGCGCGCACGGTGCTGCTCGACGGTGTGGAGGCGCCGGACCTGCTGGCCGGGCAGCTGCGGGAGTGGACCGTTCCGCCACTCCGGGCGCGCGTGGAGAAGGCGGTCGAGGTGCGGGTCCGGTACGACGGTCCCGACCTGGCGGAGGTCGCCGGCCTGTGGGGGGTGTCCGTGGAGACCGCGGTCCGGATCCACTCGTCCGCCGAGTTCCGGGTCGCCTTCTGCGGGTTCGCGCCGGGGTTCGGATACCTGACCGGCCTCGGCGCGGGGTACGAGGTGCCGCGGCGGGCCACGCCCCGTACCTCGGTGCCCGCCGGTTCGGTGGCGCTCGCGGGACCGTACACGGGTGTGTACCCGCGGTCGTCGCCCGGCGGTTGGCGGTTGATCGGCTCGACGGACGCCGTGCTCTGGGACGCGTCCCGGGAACCGGCCGCGCTCCTCGCGCCGGGCACCCGGGTGCGCTTCGTGGCGGCGGGCCGATGAGCGATCGTGCTCTCGCGGTCGTCCGGGCCGGGGCACTGACCACCGTGCAGGACCAGGGACGCACGGGGTACGCCCATCTGGGCGTGCCCCGCTCGGGCGCGCTGGACCCGGGGGCCGCGCGGCTGGTGAACCGACTCGTCGGCAATCCGCAGGACGCGGCCGTCCTGGAGACCACGGTCGACGGATGCGCCGTACGGCCCCGCTGCCCGGTGACGGTCGCGGTGGGCGGGGCGCCGTGCCCGGTCACCGTCGACGGCCGTCCGGCCGCGTGGGGGACGGCCGTGCGGGTCGGGGCCGGTTCGCTCCTCACCGTCGGCGCGGCCGTGCGCGGCCTGCGCTCGTACGTGGCGTTCGGCGGCGGGATCGCCGTCGAACCGGTACTCGGCAGCCGCTCCACCGACCTGCTGTCCGGGCTCGGCCCGGAACCGCTGGCGGACGGGGCCGTGCTGCCGCTGGGAGGGGACACGGCCGCACGGGGGTCGGTCGACACTCCCCCCTGGCCGGGCCCGCCGGACGAACTCGTCCTGCGGGTCCGGCTCGGCCCCCGTGACGACTGGTTCACGCCGGGCGCGCTGCGCTCCTTCGCCACGCGCGCCTACCGGGTCTCCGCGGCGAGCAACCGCATCGGGCTGCGGACCGGGGGCCCGCCCCTGGAGCGGGCCGTCCCCGGCGAGCTCCCCAGCGAGGGGATGGTCCTGGGCGCCGTCCAGGTGCCGCCGGACGGCCGTCCGGTGGTCTTCCTGGCGGACCATCCGACGACGGGCGGCTATCCGGTGGTGGCCGTCGTCCGGGAAGCGGACCTGTCGGCCGCGGCCCAGGCGGTCCCGGGCACGGTGGTGCGGTTCGTCCCGGTCCGCTGAGCGGCCGACGGCCGGCGCGGGGGCACCCGTGCGGGCCGGGGCGCGGCCCGGGTCACGCCTCGGGGGGTGCGCAGCCGCCTCCCGGGGACGACTCCCCGGCGGTCGTACGGGGCGGGCCGTATCCTCCGCCGCCGGGGGTGCGCAGCACGAGCACGTCGTCCGGGCCGACGTCCGTCGTGTCGGCGCCCCGCAGCCGGTCGACGGTGCCGTCGGCGCGCTCCACGCGGTTCTCGCCGAGGGCGCCCGGCTCGCCGCCGGCCATCCCGTACGGCGGCACCCGGCGGTGGCCGCTCAGCAGGGCCACGGTCATCGGCTCCAGGAAGCGGAGGCGGCGTTCGACGCCGTCGCCGCCGCGCCACCGGCCGCGGCCGCCGCTTCCCTCGCGGACGGTGAACGCGTCGACCCGGACCGGGTGGCGCCATTCCAGGATCTCGGGGTCGGTGAGCCGGGAGTTGGTCATGTGGGTCTGGACGGCGTCGGCGCCGTCGAAGCCGTCCCCCGCGCCGGAGCCGCTCGCGACCGTCTCGTAGTACTGGACGCGGGCGTTGCCGAACGTCACGTTGTTCATCGTGCCCGAGCCCTCGGCCTGGACGCCGAGAGCGGCGTAGAGGGCGCCGGTGACGGCCTGGGAGGTCTCCACGTTGCCCGCGACGGTCGCGGCGGGGTGGACGGGGGCGAGCATCGAGCCGGGCGGGACGCGGACCTCCAGCGGTTCCAGGCAGCCGCTGTTGAGGGGGATGTCCTCGTCGACGAGGGTGCGGAAGACGTACAGGACCGCGGCCATGACCACGGACGTCGGCGCGTTGGTGTTGCCGGGCCGCTGCGGGGACGTGCCGGCGAAGTCGATGACGGCGGAACGCCGTTCGCGGTCGACCCGGACGGCGACCTGGATCACGGCGCCGTCGTCGGTCTCGTAGCGGTACGCGCCGTCCCGCAGCCCGCCGACGATCCGGCGGACGGACTCCTCGGCGTTGGCCCGCACGTGCCGCATGTAGGCGTGGACCACGTCGAGGCCGAACTGGTCGACCATGCGGCGCAGTTCCTCGATGCCCTTCTCGTTGGCGGCGATCTGGGCGCGCAGGTCGGCGAGGTTGGTGTCCGGGTCGCGGGAGGGGTACGGCGCGCCGGTGAGCAGGGCCCGGGTCTCGTCCTCGCGCAGCCGGCCGTCGCGGACCAGGAGCCAGTCGTCGAAGAGGACGCCCTCCTCGTGGACGGTCCGGCTGAAGGCGGGCATGGAGCCGGGGGTGATGCCGCCGATCTCGGCGTGGTGGCCCCGGGACGCGACGAGGAAGAGGAGCTTCTCCCCCGCGTCGTCGTGGACCGGTGTCACCACCGTGACGTCGGGCAGATGGGTCCCGCCGTGGTACGGGTCGTTGATCGCGTACACGTCGCCCGGGCGGAGCCGGTCGCCGCCCCGGCGCAGCACCTCCTTGATGGACTCGCCCATGGAGCCCAGGTGGACCGGGATGTGGGGCGCGTTGGCGATGAGGTTGCCCTCGGCGTCGAACAGGGCGCAGGAGAAGTCCAGGCGCTCCTTGATGTTGACGGAGTGGGCCGTGTTCTCCAGCCGGACGCCCATCTGCTCGGCGATCGCCATGAAGAGGTTGTTGAAGACCTCCAGCAGGACGGGGTCGACGTCCGTGCCGACGGCGACGCGGGCCGGGCGGGGCCGGACGCGGGTGAGGACGAGGCGGCCGTCGTCGCCGGCCTCCGCGCGCCAGCCGGGGTCGACGACGGTGGTGGCGTCGGCCTCGGCGAGGATCGCCGGCCCGTCGACGGTGTCGCCCGGGCGCAGCTCCTCGCGCCGGTACAGGGGAGTGTCCGCGGGCTCCCCGCCGCCGAAGGCGCGGACGGTGGCCCGCGGTACCGGGGCGGCTCGCCGGTCGCCGGGCTCGGCCAGGACCGGACCGTGCGGCCCGGCGCGTCCGACGGCCTCGACCGAGACGGCCTCGACGACGAGCGGCTTGTCCATGGTGAAGGCGTAGCGCGCGCGATGGGCAGCGGTGAACGCGGCCGTCATCTCCGCGGGCGGGGCGAGATCGACCGGAAGGCTCGCGTCCGTGCCGGCGTAGCGCAGCAGGACGCGCGCGCGGGTGCTGATCGCCGCGTCCGGCAGCCGGTCCTCGCGCAGCTCCGCACGGGTCCGGTCGGCGAGTCCGGCGCAGAGCTCCGCGACCCGTGCGGGGGTGCCGGCGGCGTCGAGCCCGGCCTCGACGGACTGCTCGCGCATGGCCGTGGCGTCGGCGAGGCCGATGCCGTACGCGGACAGGACGCCGGCGAGCGGGGGCACGAGGACGGTGTCGATGCCGAGCGCGTCGGCGACGGCGCAGGCGTGCTGCCCGCCGGCGCCGCCGAAGCTGGTGAGTGCGTAGCGGGTGACGTCGTGGCCGCGTTCGACGGAGATCTTCTTGACGGCGTTCGCCATGTTGAGGACGGCGATCTCCAGGAAGCCGGCGGCGACCTCCTCGGGGGTGCGTCCGCCGCCGACCCGCTCGGCGAGAGCGGTGAACCTCTCCCGTACGACGTCGGCGTCGAGGGGCTGGTCGCCGTGGGGGCCGAACACGGCGGGGAAGTGGGCGGGCTGGACGCGGCCGAGCATCACGTTGGCGTCGGTGACGGTCAGCGGCCCGTCGCGGCGGTAGCAGGCGGGGCCGGGTACGGCGCCGGCGGAGTCCGGGCCGACGCGGTAGCGCCGCCCGTCGTAGTGGAGGACGGAGCCGCCGCCCGCGGCGACGGTGTGGATGCTCATCATGGGGGCCCGCATGCGCACCCCGGCGACCTGGGTGCCCAGTTCGCGTTCGAACGCGCCGGCGTAGTGCGACACGTCGGTGGAGGTGCCGCCCATGTCGAAGCCGATGACGCGGTCGAAGCCCGCGCGCTGCGCGGTGCGGGCCATGCCGACGACGCCGCCGGCCGGACCGGACAGGACCGCGTCCTTGCCGCGGAAGTGGGCGGCCTCGCGCAGGCCGCCGTTGGACTGCATGAACATCAGCCGCACTCCGGCGAGTTCGCCGGCCACCCGGTCGACGTAGCGGCGGAGGATCGGCGAGAGGTACGCGTCGACGACGGTGGTGTCGCCGCGCGGCACGAGCTTGATGAGCGGGCTGACCTCGTGGGAGCTGCTGACCTGGGGGAAGCCCGCGGCGCGGGCGAGGGCGGCGACGCGGACCTCGTGCTCGGGGTGCCGGTAGCCGTGCAGGAGGACGACGGCTGCGGACCGGAAGCCGTCGCGGTACGCGGCCTCGAGCCCGGCGGCGACGGCGCCCTCGTCGAGCGGCCGCACGAGACGGCCGTGGGCGTCGACGCGTTCGGGGACCTCGATCACCCGCTCGTGGACGGCGTCCGGGAGCACGATGTGGCGGTCGAAGAGCCGGGGCCGGTTCTGGTAGGCGATGCGCAGGGCGTCCCGGAAGCCCTCGGTGACGAGGAGCACGGTCGGCTCGCCCCGCCGTTCGAGGAGCGCGTTCGTGGCGACGGTCGTGCCCATCTTGACGACGTCGATCCGCTCGGCGGGAACGGGTTCGTCCGGTGCGAGCCCGAGGAGGAGGCGGATGCCCGCGACGGCGGCGTCCTGGGGGCGGGCCGGATCGTGGGAGAGGAGCTTGCGGGTGACGAGCCGGCCGTCGGGCCGCCGGCCCACGATGTCGGTGAAGGTGCCGCCACGGTCGATCCAGAACTCCCAGCGCCCGCTCATTCCCCCATTGTGGCCACGGAGGCCTCCAGGGACACGGCGGCGAGCGCGGCGGCGAGGGCGTGCTCGGCGCGCCGGTCGAGTCGGTCCACGGTGCCGTCCGCCCCGTGCCGCAGCTCGGAGGCCGCCAGTCGGAGGAGCTGCGGCAGCAGGTCGTGGCGCCCCCGCGGCGGTCCGCCGACGTCCCGCACCGATTGGCCGGGGGCCGCGTGCCGGGTGCGGCCCGTGCTCCGGCCCTCGGGAACCGCGGCCGCGCCTCGCGCCGGCACCGGGGCGGGGCCACGTTCGGCGGGGGTCTCCCGCCGCAGGCCGCGCCGCCCCGGTACCCGGGCGCTTCGCCGTCGTCTCCCGTCACCGCCCCGGGCCTGCCGGAGCGCACCGGCCCCGGAGTGGCGGGGTCCCGGTCCGGCCGGGCCGGCCCGGCGGGCTCAGACCTGCAGGTCGGGGCCTATCCGGTTGCGTACCGCCGTCTGGACCTCGGCCTCCTCGGCGGGGTCCGCGGCGAGACGGCGCAGTCGCTCCGCGACGCGTACGTCACCGGTCTCGGCGTGCAACGCCGCGACCTCGCGGGTCGTCTCCTCGCAGTCCCAGAGGCATTCGACGGCGAATCCCGTCGCGTAGGTGGGGTCGGTGGCCGCGAGGGCGCGGGCCGTCCGGCCGCGCAGCTGGGACGAGGCGGTCTCCCGGTAGACGTGCCGCAGCACGGGAGCGGCGCAGGCGATGCCGAGACGGCCGGTGCCGTCGACCAGGGCGTAGAGGGCGGTGGCGTCGGGCCCCTCGGCCCGGACGGTCTCGCGCAGGGCGCCGAGCACCAGCTGGGCGTCCTGGGCACCGCCGCGGCAGGCGAGGACCGCGGCGGCCGCGGCGCCGAGGGCGTCGGGCCGGTGGACCCAGCCGCGGGCGCGGTCGACGGCGGCCTCGCCGCACATCCGCTCGAAGGCCGAGACGGCCGCTTCGGCGAGGGTGTGGGAGCCGTCGGACGCCGCGGCCTCGATGAGGTCGAGGACGGCGGGATCGCGGGCCTCGGCCAGGTAGTGGAGGGCGGCGCAGCGCGCCCCGTCCGGTCCTCGGCGGGCTGCGTCGAGGATGGCGGGCCGGTCGTCGGGGCCGGCGACGGCGTTCAGGCAGCGGGCGGCGGGTCCGTGCAGGACCGTGCCGCGCTCCAGGCCCTCCTGGGCCCAGTCGAACACGGCCTGGACGCTCCAGCCGGGCCGGGGCCCGCTGGGTCGCATCTGACGCTGCCACCGGTCGAAGGAGCCCCGTTCCTGGGCGGCCCTGACCCGGGTGCCGACGGCGTCGCGCTGGTCCTCGGCCCACAGCCGCCACGGCCGGGGCTCGAAGGCGTCGCGCACGGCGCAGGCCAGTTCGGCCTCGCCCTCCGGGGTGGCCGGGAAGCGGGCGAGCACCGGGACGGCGAGCGAGCGCAGGCCCGCGTCGTCGTCGCGCAGGGCGAGCTCGTCGAGCGCCCAGGCCCAGTTGCTGCCGGTGGCGGCGTACCGCCGGAGCAGCGCCAGGGCGTCCGGGCGGCCGTAGGACGCGAGGTGCCCCAGGACGGCGAGCGCGAGCCCGGTCCTGTTCTCCTCGGTGTCGAGGTGGTCCTCGGCCGCGAAGAGGTGGGTCTCGATGGCGTCGAGCCCGCCGTGCAGGTCGAGGTACAGGCGTGCGTAGTAGAGGGAGCGGTTCTCGACCTGCCAGTCGTGGCGGGGGTCGCTGAGAACGCAGTGGTTGAGGGCCGCGAGGGCCTCGGCGCGTGGCGCGGCGAGCGCGTGCAGAGTGCCGTCGCCGCGGCCCCTCTGCAGCAGGCCGAGCAGGGTGCCGCTCGGCGCTATGACTGGATCGAACATGGAAGATGCCTCACATCAAGCTGTCGACACGACCGGGGAGTACCGGGGACTGGTGATCGCCTAGGCCGCGCAGCAACATGTAGGGCCGCCCGTCGTCCTTCGCTTGGTGTTCTCCATCTTCCTCTGCCTCTCGTCGGTGGTCCCGTGCGGGCCCGACGTCATGATGACCCAGCCATTTCGCCACCGCGACCACATTTACGACACCGCTCTCACCTGGGGTTCAGTGCACGTTCACCCGGAACGTCACCGGGCGTCGAACAGCTCCAGCACTTCTGTCTTCCCAAACATCCGAGCAGTATCCACGGCGGACGGAGTCCCCGCTTCCGGATTTGCCCCGCCAGCGAGCAGCGCGCGGATCACGGCGTCCTCGCCCTTGAAGACCGCGCCGGCGAGCGGGGTCTGTCCGCGGTCGTTCGCGCGGTCCGCGTCGGCGCCGCGGGCGAGCAGCGCCGCCACCGCTTCGGCGTGCCCGTGGTACGCGGCGAGCATGACGAGGGAGTCGCCCTTGTCGTTCGTGAGGTTCGCGGGCACACCCGCGTCGACATAGGCGGCCAGCGCCTCGGCGTCGCCTCCTCGCGCCAGGTCGAAGACCTTGCCGGCCAGTTCGACGACCTCGGGGTCGGGGGTCTCGCTCATCGGACGTGTCCGCCTTTCCGTTCGGTGCTGTTCGTGCCGCGTGCGGCCGTGGACCCGCGCAACGCGACCGCGACCGAACGAGTGAATCGACAGGGTACTGCCCGCCGGACGACATGACGCGGCGCGTCCACGGCAAAGATCACCGCAGCTCACACCCGGGCGCCGGCGCGCCGAGCACCCACCTCACAGCCGGATGCGGCCCGGGTGTGAGCCCGCTCCGCACACCCGCCCCGCGCCGTCCCCCGGCGCCGACCGGACCACCCCGTCCGCCCCGACCGACCCGTCCGCCGCGCTAGCGCGCTCCGCGCGTTTCGCCACTCGGGCCACCCCTCTTCGTCCGCCAGTCAAGTGAAATCGCTCGTATTTCACCTGTATGCACCTTTAGTCGCATAGATACTTGCTGTGAACCTGGAAGGACTCATGGTGACTGTCCCCTCAACCAGGAGAACCCCAAATGATCCTGTCCATCTCAGGCGTCGTCCTGCTCGGCATCATCTGCTTCCTGTTCTTCAAGAAGGACGGCATGAAGGCGTCGCACGCCCTCGTCAGCTCCCTCTTCGGTTTCTACCTCGCGGGCACGGCCATCGCCCCGAGCATCACCGCAGGCGGACAGAGCCTCGCCAGCCTCTTGGGCGGGATCAAGTTCTGACGTTCCACAGCCCCTTCCACAACTCCAGGAGTACGACGTGGCCCGGCGACCACTCCCCCGCATTCTGAGCAGCGGCAGCGCCCAGATCGCTCGCAGTCGAGAGATCGCGCGCACGGCCGCCGACAACGCCACCGATGTGCTCCATCCGCTGATCACCATCTCGCGTGGTCTGCGGAAGCTGGCCGCGACCGCGCGGGCCAGGTGGGCCGCGACCCCCAAGGAACGGCGCGGTCCCACGCTGTTCCTGGTCGCGGCCTGCGTCTTCGTCGTCGCCCTCGTGCCGTACGGGCCGCTGCTGGCTCTGGTGTCGGTGATGGGCGCCGCCGCGTGGAAGGGGCGGGAGCGCCCGGTCGTGAAGACCGGACCCGACGACGCCGAGATCGAACGCCTCAAGGGCCTCTACGAGGCTCTGGTGCCGTACTTCTCCGTCCCCGAGGACCCGGCCCCCTTGTTCTCCCACGGTGGCGACTGGAGCGGCGCCTTCGCGGACCCCGCCTTCGACGACGCCGGCCGCCCGACGCGTCTGCGGATCAGCTACCCCGCCTACTTCACGGACGGCGAGCCCGCCGCGCGGGCCCGCATCGAGCAGCTGCTGCACGCCAAGTCGGGGCGCGGCCGCGAGTACCACTTCGAGTGGGACGAGGAGGGCAACAAGCTGGTCATGACCGTGCTGCCCGCCCTGCCCACCGACATCGCCGCCCAGCGCTTCGTGACCGCGCCCGGCGAGACCGTCCTCGGCTTCACCGACGCCGATTCCGTACAGCGCACGGTCCCGGTGCTGGCCGCCGGCGGGCCGCAGGACGCTCCCCCCGTCGTGTGGCGCACCGGCCCCCGTTCCACCGAGCCGCACCTGCTGGCCGTCGGCCCGCCCGGCAGCGGCACCACCTCCCTGCTGCGCTCCCTCGCGCTGCAGGCCCTGCCGTACGGCGACGTCCTCGTCGTCGAGGGCAGCGGCACGGGCGAGTACGCCTGCCTCACCGGCCGTGCCGGTGTCCTGGCCGTCGAGTGCGGCCTGGCGGGCGCGCTGGCCAGCCTGGAGTGGGCGGCCCACGAGACCGAGCGGCGGCTGATCGCGGCGAACCGGGCCCGCCAGGCGGGCCACCCGGCCCCCGAGGACACCAAGCGCCCGCTGTGGATCCTGCTCGACCGGCCCAGCGTGCTCGGTCACCTGGCGGCGGCCGACGGCCGGAGCGACCCGCAGGACCTGCTCCAGGTCCCGCTGCGGCACGGACGCGCCGCACAGGTCACGGTGGTGGTGGCCGAGCAGTTCGACGGTCTCGACGCCCTGTCCGAGACGGTATGGACGCACACCCGCGCCCGGGTCGTCCTCGGGCCCGCGTCCGCCGAGCAGATCGCCTCCGTCCTCGGCGTCCCGCCGCACACGACGCCGACCCCGGCCGTCCCGCCCGGCCGCGGCTACGCCCGCCTCGGCACCGGCCCGGCCCTCCGTCTCCAGGTGCCGGCCACCCCCGACCCGTACGACGACGCGACGAGCGAGGCCCACCGGCTCGCCGTCCTGGAACTGCTGCCGGAGCGGCCGGACGGCACGGGAACGGCGGTCGAGACGGTTCCCGGCTCGGCCCCCGACCCGGCACCCGCCCCGACGCCGGACGCGGCCCGCACGCCCGCGCCGGTCGGCGACCCCGGCCCGCCGCCCCTGCACGCGCCGGTCCCGGCCGAGGGCTGAGCGCGGACAGGAACAGGCAGGAACGACCGGAGGCCCGGCGCGGACGACCGTCCGCGCCGGGCCTCCGGCGTCACACCCCGACGGGGGCCGGGTCCGACCGTCCCGGCGGACACCCGGCTCCCTCGCCTCACGCCACGAAGGCCCGCGGCGGCTCGATGCCCGTCGCCGCGCCCGACTCGACCAGGCGGGCCGCCGCCGCGAGCCGGGCGGCCGCCTCCTCCGCGACCGGGCCGCCGACCGTGAAGGGCAGCCGGACATAGCCCTCGAAGGCGCCGTCCACCCCGAAGCGCGGGCCGGAGGGGACGCGGACGCCGACCCGCTCGCCGACCTCCGCGAGGCGGGAGCCGGAGAGACCGCCCGTGCGGACCCACAGCGTCAGGCCGCCGCGCGGGACGTCGAACTCCCACTCGGGCAGCCGGTCGCGCACGGCCGCGACGAGCGCGTCCCGGTTCTCCCGTGCCTGGCTGCGGCGGATGGTGACGGCCTGGTCCCAGCCGCCGGTCCGCATCAGCCAGTTGACGCCGAGCTGTTCGAGGACCGGCGTGCCGAGGTCCGCGTAGGCCCGCGCCGCCACCAGCGAGCGGATCACGTCGGGTGCGGCCCGCACCCAGCCGATCCGCATGCCGGCCCAGAACGCCTTGCTCGCCGAGCCGACCGTCAGGACCGTCGATCCGGCCGGGTCGAAGGCGCACACCGGGCGGGGCATCTCCAGCCCGTCCTCCAGGTACAGCTCGGACATGGTCTCGTCCACGACGAGCACCGTGCCCGCCGAACGGGCCGCGTCGACCAGTTGCCGGCGCTGGTCCTCGTCGGCCAGCGCGCCGGTCGGGTTGTGGAAGTCGGCGACCACGTACGCCAGCCGCGGGGCCGCGTCCCGCAGCACCTGCCGCCAGCGGTTCAGGTCCCAGCCCGCGAGACCCTCGGCCATCGCGACCGGGACGAGCCGGGCACCGGCCTCCCGCATGAGCTGGAGGATGTTGGCGTAGGACGGGGACTCGACGGCGATCCGCTCGCCGCGCCCCGCGAAGAGATGGCAGATGGCGTCGATCGCGCCCATCGCCCCGGTGGTCACCATGATCTGCTCGGGCATGGTGGGGATACCCCGCTCGGTGTACCGGTCGGCGAGCATCTGCCGCAGCGCGGGCAGCCCGGCCGGGTAGTCCCCGTGCGTGTGGGCGTACGGCGGCAGCTCCTCCAGGGCCCCCTGGACGGCGCGGGTCAGCCAGGGCTCGGGCGCGGGCAGCGCGGCGCAACCGAGGTCGATCATCGAACCGAGCGACTCCGGGGGAAGGGGTTCCAGACCGCGTGCGGGCAGCGGGTTCCCGGCCGGCACGGCGGTCCAGCTGCCGGCCCCGCGCCGCGACTCCAGGAAGCCCTCCGCGCGCAGCGCCTCGTAGGCGGCGGCCACCGTCGTACGGCTGACGGTGAGCGCCACGGCCAGTTCGCGTTCGGCGGGGAGCCGGGCGGCGACCGGGACCCTGCCCTCCAGGACGAGCAGCCGGATACCGTCGGCCAGCGCGCGGTAGGCGGGCGGCTTGCGGGCGCCCGGTCCGGCGGGGCGGGGCTGCTGCGCCTGCAGCTGCCGGGCCAACTGGGCCGGTCCCACCGCCGAGGTCCACTGAGCCATGGAAATCAGTCCACCTTCGTCGAATTGGCCATGGTTGGCACGCCTTCCCCCGCCACAGAGTGTCATGAGTCAGTCCACTCCCACCACACAGGGGGCATTCCTTGTCCATCGCCTCCGGCCTCCGCGGCCGGCTCACCGGCCGCCGTCTGCCCCGCCGGCTCACACAGCTCTACACCGGGCTGGCGCTGTACGGCGTCAGCTCGGCCCTCCTGGTGCGCGGAGGACTGGGGCTGGAGCCGTGGGGCGTACTCCACCAGGGTCTCGCCGAGCGGACCGGACTGACCATCGGCGTCGTGTCGATCATCGTGGGCGCGGTCGTCCTGCTGCTGTGGATCCCGATCCGCCAGAGGCCGGGTCTGGGCACCGTGTCGAACGTCTTCGCCGTGGGCCTGGCGATGGACGGCACGCTCGCCCTGGTCCCGGCCGTCCACGGACTCGCGGCGCGGATCGCCCTGCTCGTCCTCGGCATCGTCCTGAACGGGGTGGCCACCGGCCTCTACATCGCCGCGCGCTTCGGACCCGGCCCGCGTGACGGCCTGATGACCGGTCTGCACCGCCTCACCGGCCGCTCGATCCGCCTCGTCCGCACGGCGATCGAGGTCGCCGTGGTCGCCACCGGCTTCCTGCTGGGCGGCTCGGTCGGGGTCGGCACGGTGCTGTACGCGCTGACCATCGGCCCCCTCGCCCAGTTCTTCCTGCGCCGGTTCGCCGTCCCCGAGGAGGACCGCGGCAGCACCGTGGTCGCCTCCGCGACGCCGGGACAGGCCATACTGCGGCCGTGACTGACGTACGCCACCCGTATCTGGACCACCCCGCCCCCATCCCGTTCGCCCACCGCGGGGGTTCGGCCGACGGCCTCGAGAACACCGCCGCCGCCTTCCGGCGCGCCGCGGCGGCCGGGTACCGCTACTTCGAGACCGATGTCCACACGACCGCGGACGGGGCGCTCGTGGCCTTCCACGACGCGACGCTCGACCGGGTCACGGACGCCGCCGGACGCATACGCGACCTGCCGTGGGACGCGGTGCGCGAGGCGCGCGTGGCCGGCAAGGAGCCGCTGCCGCTCTTCGAGGACCTGCTGGAGGAGTTCCCCGAGGCCCGCTGGAACGTCGACCTCAAGGCCGAGTCCTCGCTGGAGCCGCTGGTCGAACTGATCCGGAGGACCGGGGCGTGGGACCGGATCTGCGTGGGTTCCTTCACCGAGAGCCGGGTCGCGCGGGCCCGCCGCCTCGCGGGACCGCGGCTGGCCACCTCGTACGGCGTGAGCGGCGTCCTCGGACTGCGCCTTCGCTCCTTCGGGATCCCGGCCGCGCTGCGGTCGGGGGCCGTCGCCGCGCAGGTACCGCAGAGCCAGGCGGGTGTCCCGGTGGTCGACCGCCGCTTCGTCCGCGCGGCGCACGCCCGCGGCCTGCAGGTCCATGTGTGGACCATCAATGATCCGGAGCGGATGAACTCTCTCCTCGACCTGGGGGTGGATGGCATCATGACCGATCATCTGGAGACGCTGCGTGCCGTGCTGACCGACCGGGGAGTGTGGGTCTGAGCGCGCGTCCCGCCATGGGCACGACCGAGGGGGCCGCGCTTTGACCGCCAACACCGCAGAGCCGGAGGAGCACGCCGTCGACCCGGCGGACCGCCGGCGCGAACAGCGCGGCTGGTACTTCTACGACTTCGCCTGCTCGGTCTACTCGACGAGCGTGGTGACCGTCTTCCTCGGCCCCTACCTCACGTCCGTGGCCAGGGCGGCGGCCGACGCGGAGGGCTTCGTCCACCCCCTGGGCATCCCGGTGCGGGCGGGTTCGCTCTTCGCCTACGCCGTCTCGGCCTCGATCGTGGTGGCGGTGCTGGTGATGCCGCTGGTGGGCGCGGTGGCGGACCGGACGGGCCGCAAGAAGCCGCTGCTGGCCGCGGCGGCCTACCTCGGCGCGGCGGCCACCATGGGCATGTTCTTCCTGGACGGCGACCGCTATCTGCTGGGCGCGTTCCTGCTCATCGTCGCGAACGCCTCGCTGGCGGTCTCGATGGTGCTGTACAACGCGTACCTGCCGCAGATCGCCGAGCCGGACGAGCGCGACGCGGTCTCCTCCCGCGGCTGGGCCTTCGGCTACACGTCGGGCGCCCTGGTCCTGGTGCTGAACCTGGTCGTGTACTCCGGCCACGAGAGTTTCGGGCTCTCCGAGGGGACCGCGGTGCGGGTCTGCCTCGCCTCGGCCGGGCTGTGGTGGGGAGCCTTCACCCTGGTGCCCCTGCGGCGGCTGCGCGACCGCCGCATACCGCCGAACGCCGAGGGAAGCGTGGGGGGCGGCTGGCGCCAGCTGATGGCGACGCTGCGGGACATGCGGCGGCATCCGCTGACGCTGTCGTTCCTGCTGGCGTACCTGATCTACAACGACGGGGTGCAGACGGTCATCTCGCAGGCGTCGGTCTTCGGCTCCGAGGAGCTGGGGCTCGACCAGACGACGCTGATCACCGCGGTCCTGCTCGTGCAGGTCCTGGCGATCGGGGGCGCGCTGGGCATGGGCCGGATGGCACGGTCGTACGGCGCCAAGCGCACGATCCTGGCGTCGCTGGCCGTCTGGGCCCTCATCCTGGCCGCGGGGTACTTCCTGCCGGCCGGCGCGCCGGTGGCGTTCTTCTTCCTGGCGGCGGCGATCGGCCTGGTGCTCGGCGGCAGCCAGGCCCTGTCGCGGTCGCTGTTCTCCCATCTGGTGCCGCGGGGCAAGGAGGCGGAGTACTTTTCGGCCTACGAGATGAGCGACCGCGGCCTGAGCTGGCTGGGGCCACTGGTGTTCGGTCTCGCGTATCAGCTGACCGGCAGCTATCGGGATGCCATCATCTCTCTGGTGATCTTCTTCGTCGTCGGCTTCGTGCTCCTCGCGCGGGTCCCGGTGCGGGCGGCCGTGGCCGCCGCGGGCAACCCGGTTCCTGAACGGATTTAGACGCGGAAGTGAAAGGCCGGTAGTGTACGCCTTTGGCCTGCCAGGCGGACCGTTACTGCGTGCTGACTTAGTGAAGACGCTGGGTGACATCTGCTGCCAGATGTGACAAACCGGGCACTGGTGGGTAGAACAAGGGGCGGCACGACGGGCGACGCATGACCCGGAACGGGAATCTTTACCGCCGACCGGACGTTGACCGGATGACGACGACAGCGACACCTGTCCTGTGGGCGACAAGCCCGGGAGGCACGATTCATGAGTGAGCGAGCTCTTCGCGGCACGCGCCTCGTGGTGACCAGCTACGAGACCGACCGCGGCATCGATCTGGCCCCGCGCCAGGCCGTGGAGTACGCATGCGAGAAGGGCCATCGTTTTGAGATGCCCTTCTCGGTGGAAGCGGAAATTCCGCCGGAGTGGGAGTGCAAGGTCTGCGGCAGCCAGGCACTCCTCGTTGACGGGGACGGCCCCGAAGAGAAGAAGGGCAAGCCGGCGCGTACGCACTGGGACATGCTGATGGAGCGGCGCACCCGCGAGGAGCTGGAGGAGGTGCTGGCCGAGAGGCTGGCGGTCCTTCGTTCCGGCGCCATGAACATCGCGGTCCACCCGCGCGACAGCCGCAAGTCCGCCTGACGGACGGCGCGGCCCGAGCAACGCCGAGGGGCCCGGTACACCACGTGTGTACCGGGCCCCTCGGCGTCGTGCGTGCGCGGGCCGGGCGTGGATCCGGGAGTGGCACGGCCTCACGTGCGGCACGCGGATCCGGCCGCGGCGCGGTCCCGCGCCCTCCGGAGAGGGGCCGCGGGACCGCGCCGCGAAGAAGGGTGCGGGGCGGATCCGGACGGGAGGCCCCGCCGGGGAACCGCCCGGTGGTCCTGGGAGGCCGGCAGGGCGCCGCTCAGGAGGTCAGCGGGGGACGGGACTCCCCGGAGCCCCGCGAGCCGGAGGACGCGTCCTCACGGATGACCTCACCCGGCACGATCTTGCCGTCCGGGCGGTGGATGCGAGCCTGCTGGAAGGCGTCCTGCAGGCTGCCCGCCGACGCGACCCTCATCCGGCGCTCGACGGCCTTCTCCGTGCGCCGCCCGAGGAACGAGCGGACCGGGGGCACGAGCAGCAGCAGGCCGACGGCGTCGGAGATCAGGCCGGGGATCATCAGCAGCAGACCGCCGAGCATCAGGAAGCCGTTGCGGTCGTCCGAGCCCGGGGTCTCGGCGGACGGAGCGACGCCGGTCTGCGCCGCCTCCTGTGCCTGCTGGAAGGTCCGCGTGAGGTTGCCGAAGGCCCGCCGGCCCGCCCGCTTGATCACCACGGCGCCGAGCACGGCGCCTCCGACCAGCAGACCGAAGACGGCGAGCCCGCCGATCGCGCCCGCCACCATGATGAGCAGCCAGATCTCGAGGACCAGCCAGACGGCGAGGGCGAGCGGGAGGAACGTGCGCGCGCGGGAGCGCTTGGGGGCGAGGGGAGGCTGTGCGCCGGTCGTCATGACCCCCAGTGTGCCTGGCGCCCCGCCGGAACGTCGTAAAGGCGGGATCAGCTCCCGGACCTGCGGCCGAGGAGCTTGCCGACCTTGTTCGCGCGGGCCGTGAGACCCCAGCCGGTGACCCGCCAGAGGGCCTCGACGACGATGTTGCGGCTCATCTTGGAGTCGCCGATCTCGCGCTCCACGAAGGTGATGGGCACCTCGACGACGTGGAAGCCGGCCGCGACCGCGCGGCGGGCCAGGTCGACCTGGAAGCAGTAGCCGGCCGAGGCGACGTCGTCCAGGCCGAGGCCCTCCAGGGTCTCCTTGCGGAACGCCCGGTAGCCGCCGGTGACGTCGCGGATCGGCACGTCGAGCATCACGCGCGAGTAGAGGCTGCCGCCGCGCGAGATGAACTCGCGGGACTTGGGCCAGTTCACGATCCGGCCTCCCGGCACCCAGCGGGAGCCGAGGACCAGGTCGGCGCCCTTGAGCGCGGTGAGCAGCCGCGGCAGCTCCTCGGGCTGGTGGGAGCCGTCGGCGTCCATCTCGACGAGGACGCCGTAGCCGTTCTCGATGCCCCAGCGGAAGCCGGCCAGGTACGCCGCGCCGAGCCCCTCCTTGCCCTGGCGGTGCAGGACGTGGACGTGGTCGTCCTCGGCGGCGAGCTCGTCGGCGAACTTGCCCGTGCCGTCGGGGCTGTTGTCGTCGGCGACGAGGACGTGCGCCTCCGGTACGGCCTCCCGTACACGCGAGACGATCGGCTTGATGTTCTCCGCCTCGTTGTAGGTCGGAATGATCACCAAGGCTCTGCCGAGCGGGCCGTAACGCCTCTGGCCACCGTCGTTCACTGCTGCCCCTTCGGATACCAACGCGAACCCCCACCATAGCGAGCCTGGTCGGCGACTCGGGTCCCGGCGGGGCGGGTCGAGGATACGGGGCCGTCGCACGGACGCGCACGAGCGGTGCGGGATGGGGGCCCGGGGTCCTTCGGGCCGACCTGGGTCCCGCTGGCTGCGGGTCGACCGAGAGCCGTTGTCTACTGAACGTCCGGGCCCCACCCGGGTCGCACCCTCCGCCGGAGAAACCTTCCCTCGCCCCCGAGGCGCGGGCGCTGAACCTGGTTCCCGGTGCGGCGCGCCGGTGCGGCACACCGTCCCTTGACCCAGCGGCGTTCGACGACTGCGTGGAGGTTCGAAACCGGTCGGACGTCCTGTGGTGGACCCGCCGAACCTACCGGCCGGTGGCGGCTCGCTGTCAACACTCGTTTGACCTGCGGATACCCCTGATCATGCCTGGTCAGCGGGGAGGATCCGCAGGTCGCCGTCGAGCCGGTGGATCATCGATCGGCGGTACGGAGGCCCCTTACGTCACTCGTTCGGCCGTACGTACACGGTTTGTCCGGACACCACCGTGCGCAGGCACACCGGCAGGTCGGCGCCGGGGGTCAGGTCCGGCAGCCCGGGCGTCCCGGAGCGGGGGTCGGTCGACCAGCGGGCGACCCGGTCGTCGGGAGCCTGGACCACCAGCTCGTCCGTGCGCCAGACGGCGTAGTCGGCCGGTGCGCCCGGCACGAGGGTGCCGGCGTCGTCGCGGCCGACCGCCCGCCAGCCGCCCCGCGTGTGGGCGGTGAAGGCGGCACGGACGGAGATCCGGTGCTCGGGGGTGCGGTGGAACGCGGCAGCGCGGACGGTGCCCCAGGGATCGAGCGGGGTGACCGGGCTGTCCGAACCGAACGCCAGCGGCACGCCCGCGCGCAGCAGGGCGGCGTACGGGTTGAGGGTGCGGGCCCGCTCGGCGCCCAGACGCTCCGCGTACATGCCCTCCTCGCCGCCCCAGGCCGCGTCGAAGGCGGGCTGGACGGACGCGGTCAGGCCGAGTTCGGCGAAGGCGGCGACGGTCTCGGGGGTCAGCATCTCGGCGTGCTCGACGCGGTGGCGGGCCGCGCGGATCCGGGCGAGGCCGAGCTTCTCGGCGGCGGCCCGGACTCCGTCGACGACGGCGCCGACGGCGGCGTCGCCGATCGCGTGGAAGCCGGCCTGCAGGCCGGTCTCGGTGCAGGCGACGACATGGGCGGCGACGGTGTCGGCGTCGAGGTGCGCGACGCCCGTGTGCCCCGCGGCGGCGTGGTCGGCGTAGGGCTCGTGGAGGCACGCGGTGTGCGAGCCGAGCGAGCCGTCCGCGAAGAGGTCGCCGGCCGCGCCGACGGCGCCGAGGGCGCGGGCGCGCTCGACGTCGAGGTCGGCCCAGTAGCCGACCAGCCGCGGGCCGGCCTCGTCGCGGGCGAGGTCCAGGAGTCCGGTGAAGTCGGCCTCGGAGGAGATCTCGGGTCCGCCGCACTCGTGCAGGGTGCCGATCCCGAGGGAGGCGGCCCGGGCGCGGGCGGCGCGCTGGGCCTCGGTGCGCTGGGCGGGCGAGATCGCCGCGTAGGCGGCGGCGCGGACGGCGTGGTGGGCGTCCCCGGTCAACGGCTCGCCGTCCCGGAAGCCGTCGAGCGAGCGGATCCCGGGCACCAGGTCGAGCAGGGCCGTGGTGACGACGGCCGAGTGCACGTCGATCCGGGTCAGGTACAGCGGGCGGCCGCCGGTGAGTTCGTCGAGCTCGTCGCGGCGCGGTGCCCGTCGCTCGGGCCAGCGCGAGGCGTCCCAGCCGTGGCCGATCAGGATGCGGTCGCCGGGACGGGCGGCGGCGTGGGTCCGGATGCGGTCCGCGGCCTCGGCGAGCGAGGCGGCGGTCGACAGGTCGAGGCCGGTCAGCGCGAGACCGGTGGCGGTGGTGTGCACATGGGCGTCGACGAACGCCGGGGTGACCAGCGCGCCGTCGAGGTCGACCACCTCGTCCACGCCGGAGGCGAAGGCGTCGGCCGCCCCCTCCGAGCCGACCCAGGCGACGTGGCCGCGCTCCACCACCATGGCGGTCGCGAAGGGGTCGGCGGGGCTGTGGACTTCTCCACCGCGCAACAGCACGGTGCGGTGTTCGTACTCGCTCATGCGACCAGGCTAAGGGCTGCCCTGTCGTCCCCGGCGGGCGCCGGCGGGCGCTGACGGGGCGGCGCTCAGATGCGCGGCGGCCGGGCTTCGTACGGGGTGGACAGGACGACGGTGGTCCGGCTGGAGACGCCGGCCTGCGAACGGATGCGGCTGAGCAGGTGCTCCAGCTCCAGCGGGGTCGCCACGCGCACCTTGAGGATGTAGTTCTCGTCGCCGGCCACGCTGTGGCAGGCCTCGATCTCCGGGATGTCCGCGAGCCGGTCCGGGGTGTCGTCGGGGGCGCTGGGATCGAAGGGTTTGACCGAGATGAAGGCGGTCAGCGGCAGACCGACGGCCTCCGGGTCCACGACGGCGGCATAGCCGCGGATGACCCCGCGCTGCTCGAGGCGGCGGACGCGCTGATGTACGGCCGAGGTGGACAGGCCCGTGGCCTTGCCCAGGTCGGTGTAGCTCATGCGCCCGTCCTTGACGAGCAACTCAACGATCTGACGATCCAGCTCCTCCATGCGGTCAACCTATTGCCCCGGGCTGTGATCGGCACAGCCGGGTGGCGACCCTTTGGGATGCTTTGGGCACCGCCGGGGCACCTGCGACAGGCATGTGACGAACGCCACAGGTTTGTGGCCGTGCTCGGGCGGCACCTCACGGTTATGCGGTCCGCCGTATGGGAATTGCTTGCTGTGGTCGAGGCCACAAGTACCTGGTCGACCCACCCGAGGGGGAGATTCTCCATGCAGGAGCCTGTTGATTCGGTCGAGGCGACCGACGAGCTCGATGCCTACGACACGTTCGAGATGTTCCGGGTCATCTGCCCGGACTGCGTGCAGCCGATCGGCCTGCTCGCGGACGAGGACGTGCTCCCGGAGCACGCGCTGTGCCCCACGCCGTGGAACCCGTTCGTCCTGACGGTCTGCCCCGGCACCGGCCGCGCGGCCTCCGACGCGCGCCCCGCCGACGAGACCCTGGAGCTCCAGGAGCAGGACACCGCGCTCCTGCTGACGCTTCCTCAGGGACTCGACTGGCGGACGCAGCCCTTCTCGCACGTCGGCGGTCCGGGCTCGCGTCCGATCAGGGTGCCGCAGATGCGGCGCGCCGCCTGAGGCGACGCCCGCGCCCGTCGTTCACCAGTAGCTTCCCCGCACCATCGCCGCGAGCGTGGCGTGGTGCAGGATCAGACCGTCCACGTCCTCGGTGCGCTCCGGCACACGGACCTCTCCGAAGTGCGCCTGGCGGTACGCGACCCTGAGCATCACGATCGCGTGCCGCAGCGCCGCGTAGAGGGTGTGGAAGTCCATGTCGCGCGGCGTGTGGCCGGTGAGTCCGGCGTAGCGCCGCTCGACCGCGTCCCGGCGCAGGAAGTCCGGCAGGCCGGACTGGCCGAAGCCCACCGTCAGGTCCTGGAAGAAGCGGTGCAGGTAGACGGTCCAGCCGAGGTCGACCTCGCGCGGGGCCAGGGCCGCCATCTCCCAGTCGAGCACGGCCGCGGGCCGGAACCCGTCGTACACGATGTTGCCGATGCGCGCGTCGCCCCAGTTCAGGACGGCCGGGCCCTCGTCGTCCGGCCAGTGGTCCTCCAGCCAGGCGAAGGCGGACTCGATGAGCGGCGAGGGCGCGAGGCCGTCCACCACCCAGGCGTAGTAGGCGCGCTGGGCGTCGACATGGCGCCGCAGCGGGCTGCCCACGCCGTCCGGGAGGAGGAACTCCGCCTCCTTCGCGGGGAACTGGTCGTGCAGGCGGGCGAGTACGGAGACGGACTCGGCCTCCAGCAGGGCGCGTTCGGCCGGGGTGGCGGCGTGCAGCCAGTTGCCCTCGTACGTGTAGGGCATGACGTCCGGCGGCACGCGGCCCTCGGCGCGCTCCATCACGAAGAAGGGCGCCCCGAGCGGCCCGGGGTCGGGCTCCAGCCAGAGCACGCGCGGGACCGGAAGGTCGGTGTGCTCGCCGACCAGGCTCATCACCCGGTGCTGCCGCTCCATGTCGTACACGGGGAAGATCGTGTACGCGGAGGGGTCGGCGGCCAGCCGCAGGGCGCAGCCGCGTGCCGGGGCGTCGGGGTGGTCGAGGTCGAAGAGGAGCGTCTCGCTCGACATGCCGTTGGAGCCGGGGACGGCGAGTCCGCCGACTCCGGCGCCGGGGAGGCGGCCGTCGAGCCAGCCGGCGAGTCGCCGGCCGAGCTCTTCGGGGTCACGGGTGGTGGTGCGGGGTCGCGGTGCCGTGGCCATGACTGCCCCTTCCTACCGGGCGACGGAGGAGTGGTCGGCGAAGCCGCTCGGGTCGTGGCGTCCGAAGGAGCCGTGCTCGAAGATCCCGTGACCGGTGCGGCCGTCCAGCGTGAAGCGGGCCGCGTGGTCGGTGACCCCGAAGGCGGCCATGGGGTGGGCGGCCGGGTCCGAGAGGTCGTAGACCCGCCGGTCGGTCCAGTGGCGGCCCTGCCAGGTGCCGTGCTGCCAGTCGGTGGCGGGCGGGTAGCCGGCGCCGATCGCGAGCGGCGAGGAGGCCAGGATCTCGACGCCGATCTCCAGGGGCTTCCCCGCGGGGTCGGTGAGGTGGACGACGGCGCGCTCGGGGTGCCGGGTGCCGGGCCGGTAGACGATCTCCGTGCGGGGCCAGCCGAGTTGGACGTCGCGCCGCCCGTCGCGGACGAGGACCGCCTCGTTCAGCGTGCGGTAGCCGTCGGCGTCCTCCTGGGCGATCACCATCAGGAAGCGGTCCTCGAAGCGCATCGGGATCCAGAGCCAGTGGAACCCCTCCGGCCGGAACTCGTCGGCGCGGCCGGGTTCCTCGCCCGGGAGGGGCCGTACGCCCCAGCTGCGGTCGCGCGTGCCGGTCCAGTCCCCCGGCGTGACGGCGAACTCCTCGCCCCCGGCCCGCACGGTGCCCGTGCAGTGGCCCGCCTGGACGAAGCGGCGGCCTTCGAGGACGAGCCGGCCGCCGCGGCGCTGGGTGTGGTGCGGCTCCCAGACGGCGGGGAAGTCACCGGTCCAGGTGACGTCGAAGGAGAGCCCGTCGGGGTCGTCCGGGTCGGGGTCGCAGTGCAGGGTGAGGGTCCTGAGGGGTTCGTCGACGGTGATGCGCAGCGGCCCGACGGCGAGGTCCGTGCGGTCGTCGCCGAGGGCGTCGGAGGCGCGGACGGCGTGCAGCCGGTCGCCGACGCGGAGGGTGGCGTAGGCGTCGACGATCCCGGCGTTGGGGTAGACGCCGAGGCCGGCGATGAGCAGGGCACGGCCCCGGTGGTCGAAGACGTGGAAGATGCAGCGGTCGTAGGCGTTGCGGTCGCCGCTCACGTGGTGCTTCATCGAGAGCGGGGCCTGGTGCACGGGGTATTCGTCGAGCGCGACGGGCCGGTCGTCGGACACGGCGGACCTCCTGGTCGGCGAGCGGGAATTGACGGTACGTCAGAAACTGCTCGGGAGACCAGAGCCGTGCAGGCACCGCTCCCGGGGAGCGGGCCGGGCCCGCCGGATGTCACCGGCGCGGGGGAACCCCGCGAACTCGCGCGCGAATCCCCGCGGCGGTGACCCCTTCCCCCCGGGCCGCGTTGAGCCGGGCATGACCTCGCTTTACACCACCCCGAGCGGCTACGGACGGAGGCGCCTGGTCGACCCGGGCGTCGAAGAATCGGTTCCGCAGCAGGCCGAAGCGAACTCCGCGTACGCCGACCCGCCCATCTACCGCGCGCTCGTCCGGCACTGGGCCAGCCATGGCCGGACCCTGCCCGGCCGCAGCGACCAGGAATGGAACCGGCTCGCCGCGGCTCCGGTGTGGGCGAACCGCACCGTACGGGTCAGCGGCGTCAGCGGGACTCTGGTCCGGCGAGGTGACGTGCGATGACCATCCGCTGGATCTGGTTGGTGCCCTCCACGATCTGGAGCACCTTCGCCTCGCGCATGTAGCGCTCGACCGGGAAGTCCGCGGTGTAGCCGTAGCCGCCCAGCACCTGCACGGCGTCCGTGGTCACCTGCATCGCCGCGTCCGTGCAGAAGAGCTTCGCCATGGCCGCCTGCCGCGCGAAGGGGCGCCCCGCGTCCCGCATCCGCGCCGCCTCCAGGTACAGCGCCCGCCCGGCCGCGATCCGGGTCGCCATGTCGGCGAGCAGGAAGCGGAGCCCCTGGAAGTCCGCGATCGGCCGGCCGAACTGGCGCCTCTCCCGCGCGTACGCGACGGCCTCGTCCAGCGCCGCCTGCGCGACCCCCACGGCGCAGGCCGCGATGCCGAGGCGGCCCGAGTCGAGGGCGGAGAGCGCGATCGCGAAGCCCTGCCCCTCCTCGCCGATCCTTCGCGCGTCCGGGACCCGCACTCCGTCGAAGTGCAGCTGGGCGGTGGGCGAGCCCTTCAGACCCATCTTGCGCTCGGGAGGGGCGGCATCGACGCCCGGCGCGTCCCCGGGCACCAGGAACGCGGTGATCCCCCGGGCCCCCTCGCCGCCGGTGCGGGCCATCACCGTGAGGAAGTCGGCGATCCCTCCGTGGGTGATCCACGCCTTGGTACCGGTGATCACCCAGTCGTCGCCGTCCCGGACGGCCCTGGTCCGCAGCGAGGCGGCGTCCGATCCGGAGGCGGGCTCGGAGAGGCAGTACGCGCCGAGCAGCCCGCCGCCGAGCATCGCGGGGAGGTGGGCGGTCCGCTGCTCGGCGGTGCCGAAGTTCGCGAGGGCGTGGCAGGACAGGGTGTGGACGCTGACCCCGAGGCCCACGGTGAGCCGGGCGGCGGCGAGTTCCTCGAGCACCTGGAGGTACACCTCGTACGGCTGGCCCCCGCCGCCGTACTCGGCGTCGTACACCAGGCCCAGCAGGCCGGACTCGGAGAGGAGCGTGAACACCTCGCGGGGGAAACGTCCGGCGGCCTCCTCCTCGGCGGCGGCGGGAGCGATCTCCCGCACCGCGATGTCGCGGACCAGGGCGAGCAGCTCCCCGGCCTCCTCGGTGGGCAGCAGGCGTTCCACGGTCTGGGCGGCACGGTCGGGCATGGCGGCGCACTCCTCCCTGTCGGGCGCTGCGGCGGCGCGCGCCGGGGTGGGGCGGGCGTCGCCGGTACTCGGCTCTGCGCCGATGCTGCCTCCGACGGATCGCGGGAGAGGCGGACCGGCGGCTGTGGCGCGGGGAGTATGCCCGTTCGGCGGGTGCGGGTCACACGCCTGCCGTGGACCGGCCGCAGCGGGCGCCTGTGACGGCCGCCGCTGCGGGGGCGGCAGTGACGGGGGGCGGGTGGCGGGGCGGGCGGGGCAGGCGCCGGGAGGGGGCGGGCGCCGGGGAGGCCCGCCCCGGGGTCACATCAGTCCGGCGCGGGTGACGAGCACGGCGAGGAGCACGACCAGGGTCCAGCCCAGCACGTGTTCGAGCACCTGGGGGCCGTTGTCCTTCGGGCCACCCGTGCGGGCGCGGGTGCGGGCGGCGGAGTGGGTGGTGGCGGTCATGGCCACCACCCTGCCCGAGGAGGGCGGCGCGGGGTGGAGACGTTCCTCACGGCACCGCGGCCGCCCGCACGCGTCAGCGGACGCCGACGGCCGCCAATGCCTTGCGCTGGGCGGGCGTCGGCCGGTCCGGGAAGTAGAGGTAGCAGACACCCCCTGTGCCGGAGACCACTTTGCCGCTCGCGTTGTACCGCTTCGTCCGCAGCCAGATGTTCTCCCACTCGCGGCGCCGGTAGACCCGGCGCACGGCCTCGTTGCCGGGCGAGGCCGGGTCGTTGGCGATCACGTCGCCCTCCGCGGTGAAGCCGATCACGGTCATCAGGTGACCGGAGGTGCCGTACCCGGCCCCGGTCAGCTCCTCCTTGCGGAAGGACTGCGACGTTATGGCCGGGATGCCCGCCCGGACCAGGGTCTCCAGGTCGGTCAGCGAGCCGAGGCGGGTGACGACCGCGTTCATGTCCTGGTAGGTGGCCGCGTAGGCCGCGTTGAAGGGCCAGTTCCCGCAGCCCTCGTACTGGTAGTCGAAGGTGAAGCGCGCCGCGTGGCACACCTGGGGGTCGCCGAAGGCCGGGTCGACCCAGGCGAGCGCCTCGGGGCCGGGCCGGCGCCCCCAGTACTCGATGATCATCTGCGAGGAGGTCGGGCTGCACCACGCCTCGCCGCCGTTGTCGTACTCGGGGTACTGGCCGACGTGGACGTTCTGCGAGTAGCGCGGGACGGTCAGCTCGCGGGCGAGGCCGGGCGCCGAGGCCGGGACCTCGAACCGGTCGGGGATGTCGGAGGCCATCGCGCCCAGCCGCCAGACCGTCGGCGTCAGGTCGGTGCCCGGGGTGCGGTACAGCGTCAGGCGCAGCCGGTAGGAGACCAGGCGCAGCCCGCTCGACGCGTCGTCGACGGAGAAGGTGTCGGTCCAGATCGAGCTGCGGCCGTCGCTCTGGTCGTCGACGGAGGTACGCCGGATGTCGGTGTCACCCGCGGCCCAGCGGCCCATCACGAACCAGGGCGTGGCGGTCCCGTCGTGGTAGGTGCCGGACAGTTCGATCTGGATCCAGGTGCCGGCCGGGGTGTCGGCGTTCCAGGAGGCGATGACCTCGGTGGCCGGGACGCGGGAGGTGTGCACCGGGGAGGTCCAGCTCGCGTACTCCCAGGTGGAGGTCGTCCCGGTGTGCGGGTCGGCGTAGTCGGTGCGGCCGGCCGGCGTGCCGATGACGAGGCCCGGGCGGTGGCCCGCGATCGCCCGGGTGCCGTGGGAGCCGCCGCAGCGCCAGTCGGTGTAGGAGGTCCAGAAGCGGTTGTCCACGAGGCGGGGCGCGGCGGGGTCGGCCGCCGGGTCCACGGCGGACTCCGCGGCGGCCCGGTCCGTGGCGGCTGCCGGCGGCGCGGTGGCCGCGGCGGTGCCCGCGGCGGCCGCGAGGGCGGCGGCGAGGACGGTTCTGCGCGGGGTGGAGCTGGTCATGGGCGGTGACCCCCAGTCGGAGAACGGCAGAGGCGGGCGGGTACCACGAACGCCCCGGGCGGCGCGATGCGCCGAGGGAGGAGCGGCCGGGACCTGTCGGGCGGGCGGGTGCGTGGGTGCACGGGGGCGCTGGGCGCGTTCGTGCGGTGCGGTGCGTGCCGGGCGGGGACCACTATCGCGGTTCCCGGCGGGCTTCTGCCAGCGATTCGGCCCGCGTCGCCGGACCAATATTGGTCTCGACCACTGGCACTCGTACGCGGCTGACCTGCGGCGACCGCCGCAGAGGGACGGTCACCTACCCTTGCCTCCATGAACCACCTCGACCGCGCCGCCGACGCGCTGCGCCGCCTGCCGCCGTCCTGCGGGCCGGTACGGCTGGTCGCGGTCGACGGTCACGCCGGCTCGGGGAAGTCCACCTTCGCCGGCCGGCTCGCCCACCTGCTGGCCGCCCCGGTCCTCCATCTCGACGACCTCGCCACCCACGCGGAGCTGTTCGCGTGGACGGGGCGGATGCGGGAGCAGGTGATCGGCCCGCTCTCCCGGGGCGAGGCCGCGCGCTACCACCCGTACGACTGGAATCTCCGGGTCTTCGGGCCGCCTCGCGCCCTCCCCCCGGCGCCGGTCGTCCTCGTCGAGGGCGTCGGTGCGGGCCGGCGGACGCTGCGCCCGCACCTGGCGGCGCTGCTGTGGATGGAGCGGGACGCCGGGGAGTCGTGGGCACGCGGCCGGCGGCGCGACGGACCGGCCCAGTCCGCCTTCTGGGACGGCTGGACGGTGGCCGAGTCGCGCCATTTCGCGGCCGACCCCTCGCGCCCCTTCGCCGACGCCCTGATACGTGAGTGCCAGGAGGGATACGAGTGGCTTCCAGGGCCCGCTGTGGCACCACACTCGGACCTCCTCGTCACCCACCGTGATCGTTCGCTGCCACCTCACTGACGGGCCGGAACTCGACGCCCGCAAGTGCCTCAACTCTGCTTGACCCAAGGGCCGTACAGGTCTTACGTTCTCAATGTGCGGCTTTACGGAGCCGCCGCGGACGCGAAGCCCCCGGTTGTTCCCCCGTGATCGGGGGCTTCGTTCTGCCCCGATCCGCCCCTTCTCCGCGCCGCCGCGAACCCCGATGCTCACCCAGGGTTATCGCCGCCGGATCATGCACTTCTCCTTCGTCGCGCCCCCTCTGCGCAGGTACGATGCCCTCGGTGCGGTCAAATCCCGTCCGTGGGAACGCGGTTGTGTACGGAGTCCGGCGGGCGCCCGCCCCCCGGGACAACTACGGGGACACGTTTTGTGGGGGACCCGATGGACATCGGCACGCAGGGCGGACATGCCCCGGCCGAGCTCGCCTGGCTGCGGGGAGTCGACGCCTACACGATGGGCGCCTATCCGCAGGCCGAGGAGGAGTTCCGGACCGCGGTACGCATCGACCCCGGCATGGCGGACGGCTGGCTCGGTCTGCACGCGCTCCGGGTGGACACCACGACGGCGCTGCTGCGGATGTACCGCAACCGCGACCGCTTCGGCGAGCAGCGCGCCCGGCACCGCCGGACCCTGAACTCCTGGTACTGGCTGGGCTGGTGGGTCCAGCCCGTCCTCGAGAGCACCCGCGACCTGCTGCTCGCGCACGCCTCGCACTGGCTCGACGGACGCCATGTGCCGGAGCTCGACCGGGCGTTGGCCGGACTGCCGCCGATCGACACCGACCCGCAGGTCCGCTTCCTGCACGCCTGCCGGTCGTACCTGGTCAAGGACTGGGACCAGCTGGTCCGGCACACCGAGCCCCTGGTGAACGACCCGCTGCTGGGCATCGAGTCCGGCCTCTTCGGCGGGATGGCCCGGGTCCGGCTGGAGATGTACGGGCAGGCCGAACCGCTGCTCTCGGCGGCCCTGATGCGCTGCCGCAGCGAGCAGCCCCAGCGCAAGGAACTGCGGTACTGGCTGGCCCGGGCGCACGAGGGCACCGGGCGCAGTGCCGCCGCACTCCCCCTCTACCGGGCGGTGCACCGGATCGATCCGGCCTTCATGGACACGGCGGCCCGGCTCGCGGCGATCGCCGAGTACGACGGCTTCGGGCCGGACGAGACCGCCGGGCTCGCCGCCGTCACCCTGGGCGGACTCGGCCAGGACACCGTCGAGGCGGCGCAGGGCGACGCCGAGGGGCCCGCCTCCGACGGACTGCGCCTGGGCCCGGACCCGGCGCCTCCGGCAGCCTCGGGCACATCCCCCGAGCCCCCGGACTCCGTACGGCAGAAGGCGGTGCTCCCGGTCCAGCCCGCGCCGCCGCGCTTCCCCGCCAGCCCCACGGACCCGGTCCTGCTGGCCGAGGCGCTGGCCGAGCTGGAGCGCATGGTCGGGATGGAGCCGGTGAAACGGCAGGTCAAGGCGCTTTCGGCGCAGCTGGAGATGGCCCGGTTACGGGCGGGGCAGGGACTGCCCGTCCAGCCGCCGAAACGGCACTTCGTCTTCTCCGGCCCCTCCGGCACCGGGAAGACCACCGTGGCCCGGATCCTGGGCCGGGTCTTCTACGCACTCGGCCTGCTCGGCGGCGATCATCTGGTGGAGGCCCAACGGGCCGATCTGGTGGGCGAGTTCCTCGGGCAGACCGCGGTCAAGGCGAACGAGCTGATCGACTCGGCGATCGGCGGAGTCCTCTTCGTGGACGAGGCGTACTCGCTGTCCAACACCGGCTACAGCAAGGGCGACGCCTACGGCGACGAGGCCCTCCAGGTCCTCCTCAAGCGCGCCGAGGACAACCGCGACCACCTGGTGGTGATCCTGGCCGGCTACCCGGAGGGGATGGACCGGCTGCTCGCCACCAATCCGGGACTCTCCTCACGCTTCACCACGCGGGTGGACTTCCCCTCCTACCGGCCGCTCGAACTCACCGCGATCGGCGAGGTGCTGGCGGCGGCGAACGGCGACCGCTGGGACGAGGAGGCGCTGGACGAGCTCCGCTCGATCAGCGGGCACGTCGTCGACCAGGGCTGGATCGACGAGCTGGGCAACGGCCGCTTCCTGCGCACCCTGTACGAGAAGTCCTGCGCGTACCGCGATCTGCGGCTCGCCGGCTACCCCGGCACGCCCACCCGGGACGATCTGGCCACGCTGCGGCTCGCCGACCTCATGCAGGCGTACGGGGAGGTCCTGTCGGGGCGGGGACCGTCCGCCCGGGGCCGGCAGGATCCGACGGGGCCCTGACGGCGGGCCGGGGCGGGCCGGAGCGGGCCCGGGCGGGGCTCCGGCGCTTTCCGGTGCCGCACCCCGGACCTGTCAGGCGCTCGTCGCGGACCAGGGTGCGGTGGGCGTCCCCTCGGGATCCAGCCCGTGGGGCCAGAGATCCCTGCGGATCTTCCCCCAGAAGTCGCCGACGGCGCCGTCACCGGTGTCCACCGCCCGGCGGGCCAGGGTCGCCGCCTCCTCCCGGTCCCCGGCCCGCGCACGCATCAGGGCCAGGTGGCTGAGGGCGCCGTAGTCGCCGGCGGCGGCGGCCTCGTGGAGGGCTCCTTCCACGCGTTCCGGGCTCCTGTGCCAGGTGTCGAAGAGCGCGACGAGATCCCTGGTGTGGCCGGCGAGCACGGCCTCGCGAGCGAGGGCGTCGGCACCCTGGTGGTCCCCGGCCTTCTCCCGCATCCCGGCCAGGAGGACGTACACGTACGTGTGCCCCGCTCGTGCGGCTCGGTGGGCCACGGCCTCCGCGCCCGTCCGGTCACCGGCCTCCTCCCGGGTCTCCGTCAGACGGAGAAGCGCGTGCCGGCCGGCACGGAACGCGAGCTCCTCGGCGCCCTCCCGGTCCCCGGCGCGCTCGCGTATCAGAGCCAGGTGCCCGACGGCGGTGAGGTCGCCCGCGGCGGCGGCGCGCTGGAGAAGTTCCTCGGCTCCCTTCCGGTCCCCGGCCCGCTCACGCAGCTCGCCCAGGGTGCACATGGCGTGCGGGTCTCCCGCTTCCGCGGACTCCCGGATGACGGCTTCGGCGCCCTCCTGGTCCCCGGCCCGAAAGCGCACACGGGCCAGGTATGCGGGGGCATTGCTCCGGTCGCCCAGGGCTGCCGCCTCCAGGAACAGCGGTTCGGCACTCTCCCTGCCTCCGGTCTTCGCCCGCACG
The DNA here is from genome assembly GCF_043201055.1 of Streptomyces sp. NPDC048338. NCBI lineage: Bacteria > Bacillati > Actinomycetota > Actinomycetes > Kitasatosporales > Streptomycetaceae > Streptomyces > Streptomyces sp. NPDC048338. The sequence continues at coordinate 349,252 of NZ_JBICYQ010000009.1, read as the reverse complement.
CGGGCGAGGAGGAGGAGTGGGCGGACGTTCCCGGCCTCGGCTGCGCGGCGGGCCTCGGCTTCCGCGCCCTCCTCGTCGCCGGCCGCCTCCCGTCTCAGCATCAGATCCACACGGGCCATGGCCGATCCGGACCGTACGGCTGCGCCGAGCAGGGCCTCGGCGCCTCCCGCGTCGCCGTCGCGCGCGCGGATCGTGGCCAGTTCGACCAGGGCTTCGGCCCGGCCCCCTCCGGCGGCCCGGCGGGCCAGTGCCTCGGCCGCCGTGTGATCCCCCGCCTCCGCGCACGCCTGCGCCAGGCGGACGAGGGCGGAGGCGCTGCCGCGCTCGGCTGCCGAGCGGCTGAGGTGGTGCGCCCACTGGAGGCGGTGACGGGCCCCGGCCGCCTGGGCGAGGCGGTCGAGCTCGTCGGGGTGGCTGAGGTGGGCGTGGGTGGCGTGCCAGAAGGACGCGGGGGGACAGAGCGGCCGCCGGACGCTGCGGCCGTGCTGCTCCAGGTAGTCGGCGAGCCGGTACACGGATCCCGCCGGCGGGCTGGACCCGGCGCCGGGGTCCACGGCGGCGCCCGGGGGACGGAGGCGGGGGCGGACGGGGACCCGCCGCAGGGGTGCCTGCCTTCCGTGGACGTGCCGGCCGAGTTCGGCGTAGGCGGCGTCGTCCCAGCCCTCCGCGAGAAGGTCGTCGTCGCTGTCCGCGAGGTAGTCGAGGGCGGCCTCGGTGAGGAAGGCACGGGGAAGATGCAGGCCGACGCCGAGGCGGCGGGCGTCCATCGCGGCCTCCAGCAGCGCGCGGGCGGCCGGGGTGCCGTGCTCGAAGGCGTCGAGGAGTTCCGGAGCGCCCGCGAGGTCCTGGGTGAGTTCCCCGGTGTCGGAGACTCGGACGAGGGCGTCGCTCAACAGCCGGTCGCCCGCCTCGGCCAGGGCATGGGCGTCGCTCAACGCCTGCGCGTCGAAGCGGGGCGGCACGGTGACCGTACGGCCGGCCAGGAGTTCACGGGCCCGGGTGTGCGGATCCGGCCCTCCGGGCGTGGGCGCCGCCCGGTACGCACGCTCGTACACCGGCCACAGGGTGGCCAGCACGAGGACCGGCGCGCGTTCGGGGTCGGTGAGCACGGTGTGGATCGAAGCGGCGATCTCCTCGCCGAGCCGGGTGTCGCCCAGATAGTGCTGGGCCTCGTTCAGCCACACCACCGTCCGTGGGCGGAGCCGGTGCACGGCGTCGAGGGCGGCCGCCGCCCTGGTCGGGTCGAAGGGATGCCACAACCGCCACCCGTGCGCGGCGAGAGGCTGGACCGCCTCCCAGCACGCCCGTGTCTTCCCCGTCGAGGACGTACCGACCAGGACCGCCATCCGGCTGTGTCCCCCGATCGCGTCCTGGACCACCCGGTCCAGCGCCGCGTCGTGCGCCCGGCGGACGTAGCCCGGCAGCGCGCACCGCTCCCGGTCCGGCCCCGCCGGGTGGACCTCCAGCGCGTGGGGATCGCAGTCGCCGATCGGCATACCCGGCCCGGGCTCCTCCCGGACGTCCTCCCCGGCCGCGGCGCGGCGCAGCGCCAGCAGCTCGTCGGCGGGCAGCCTCAGCACGCGGGCCAGGGCGGCGACGGTCTCGGCCGACGGCACCTCGCGGAACGCCTTCCACACCGTCGTGCGGCCGCGCTCCGCCCGGACGACGAGCTGGTCCAAGGTCAGCCGGCTGCGGGCCCGCCCGTCCTCGAGTCGTTCGTGCAGTTCCCGCAACGCCGCGCTCCGCGCCGTCCGTTCGTCCCCGCGCACCTGACCGTCCCCCGAGCCGTGTTCACCTTCGTCCATCTTCGTTCCGGTGAACCCCGGCGAACGCCGATTCCGGAAAGTTCGGTCACGTCCACACCCACCCGATACGGGGAGATCGCCGTGACCACCTTCGTCGCCCTGCTCGCCGCCGCACTCGTCGTCGTCATCGCCCTGCTGGCCGGCGCGGGCGCGGGGAAGCTCGCGCGCATCGAGGGCGCCGGCTACCCCGCCGCCCTCCGGCAGGCGGCCTGCGCGTTCGCGGCCGTGCTCACCCTCGCCGCCGCGGTGACCGCGGCGCTGGCCGCATGGCGCGGCTGAGCAGGGGCGGCCGCGCCGAACGCGCCGTGCTTCCGAGACCACACGGAGGGGAGCAGGGCCGCCCCGTCCGCCGCGGGGCGCACGGTCCGGGGCCGGGTCCCCGCAGGGCTCAGGCCCCGGCGGGATCCGCGGGGGCGTCGTCCGGGGCCGGGACGGGCTTGGTGTGGAGGACCTCGCGGGCCTGCTCGGCGGCCCGGGTGATGCTCTCGCTGATGAAGTCGAGGAAGCGGGCGATGTTCTCCAGCCGGTTGGCGGCAGGGGTCTGGGGGCCGAGTACGGCGACGCCCAGCCGTGCTGTCTTCACGAGCTCGTCGTTGGCCCGGGCGCTGGCGATGGTCGCCTGGAAGAAGAGTTCGTCGTCGACGACGTAGCGGTCGCGACGCCGTTCGTCGCGCTCCCGGCGGACGAGGCTCTGGCTCTCCAGGAAGGCGATCGCCTTGGAGATCGACGCCGGGCTGACCTGGAGCTTCTGGGTGAGCTCGGAGGCGGTGAGGCTGCCCGCGTCGGCGGTGAACAGGCTCGTCAGCACCCGCGCCGCCATCTTGGGCACGCCCGAGCTCATGAGGACGGTGGTGAGCGTCTCCTCGTACTCCGCCACGGCCTCGGCCTCGCGTCCGTGCGGCAGGGGGGCCGACTCCGGCCCTCGGGCGGGCGCGGACCGGCGACGGTGGGCGCGCCGCTCGGTGGCGCGGTGGGCCAGGTCGGAGCGGTAGCCGGTGGGGCCGCCGTTGCGCATGACCTCACGCGTGATCGTCGAGGTCGGACGATCGAGACGTCTCGCGATCTCGGCGTAGGGAAGGCTGTCCGCCAGCCCCAGCGCGATCTGCTGACGTTCCTGCTGAGTGAGCCTGCCTCCCGGCATCGCGGTCTCCCTGGTGCTCGTTCGTGGTGTCGCCTGGACCCACTATAGCGTTCACTTCTCACTCATTGCAATGATCGACCCTGTTGCGTTGCATTACGAGCAGAGCCGTTGCAACAGAATCCTTGCCTCTAGCTGGCGTTATCCGGATTCTACGCAACGAGCATGTTGCCAAGAACTAGAAAGCAACGTAGCTTTTCCAATGTCAGAAACAACGAGCGAGCACAGGAGAGCACGATGCAGAAGTTCGACACCACCGCCCCGATCTCCGCCGTCCTGGACATCCCCGCCGGCCGGGTCCGCATCGTCGCCGACGACCGCGCCGACACCACCGTCGAGGTCCTGCCCGCCGACCCCTCCAAGAGCGCCGACGTCACGAGCGCCGAGCGGACCACCATCGCCTACGCCGACGGAGTCCTGCGGATCCACACCCCCGCCTCCGAGAAGCGGCTCGTCGGTGCCACCGGATCCCTGGAGGTCACCGTCCGGCTGCCCGCCGGCTCCCGCGTCGAGGCCAAGGCCGCCGCGGCGGAGCTCCACGGCGTCGGCCGCCTCGGCGACGTCGCCTTCGAGGGCGCGTACCGCCGGATCAGGATCGACGAGGCCGCGAGCGTCCGCCTCACCGCGGTCGACGGCGACGTCGAGGTCGGCCGGCTGGGCGGCCCCTCCGAGATCACCACCTCGCGCGGCGACATCCGGATCGCCGAGGCCGTCGGCGGCACGGTCGTGCTCCGCACCGAGTCCGGCGACATCACGGTGGCCGCCGCCGCGGGCGTCTCGGCCGCGCTGGACGCCGGCACCGGCTACGGCCGCGTCGCCAACGCCCTCAAGAGCGACGGCACCGCCGCGCTCGACATCCGCGCGACGACCTCCCACGGCGACATCACCGCGCGCAGCCTCTGAGGACGGTCCGGCCGGGGCCCGTGCGACCGGAAAGCCGTCGGTCGTCACGAGAGCCCCGGCGGCCCGTTCGCCGGCCCGCGCCCGTCGGGCCCTCGGCCGGCGACGGCACCCTCCGGGGTCAGCCGGTCAGCACCTCGGCCTCGGAGGGCGCACCGTCCGCGGTCGACAGCCCTGCCGGCGGCCGCCCTCGGGCATCCTCCGCGCGCCGTGCCGACCGCTCCGGGCGCTGGACCCCCACGGGCCGCACCGCGACCAGCGGATCCTCGCGGTGCGCGGGGTCGCGGACCTCGCCCACCAGCATCTCCAGGACGTCCTCCAGAGCCACCAGGCCCAGCACCCGGCCCGAGACATCGACGACCCGGGCGAGGTGGGTGGCGGCGCGGCGCATCACCGTCAGGGCGTCGTCGAGCGGCAGCTCGGCCCGTACGGTCGCCATCGGGCGCCAGACGTGCTGGGGCACCGCCCGCTCCCGGTCCTCCAGGTCGAGGACGTCCTTGACGTGCACGAAGCCCATGTAGCCGCCGCGTCCGCCGGCGCACACCGGGAACCGCGAGTAGCCCGTGCGGACGGTGAGCTCCTCGATCTCCCGCGGAGTGACGGACGGCGGGACCGTGACCAGCTCCGCCGGGGCGATCAGGACGTCGGTCACCGGGCGGCTGCCCAGTTCCAGGGCGTCCTCCAGCCGCTCCTGCTCCACCGGGCCGATCAGTCCGGCCAGGCCCGCGTCCTCGACCAGACGCCCGAGTTGGGCACTGGTGAACACCGCCTCCACCTCGTCCTTCGGCTCGACCTTGAAGGCGCGCAGCACGAGGCGGGCGCAGGCGCCCAGGGCGGCGGTCACCGGCCGGCACAGCCGGGCGAAGCCCACCAGCCCCGGCCCCAGCCACAACGCGGTCCGCTCCGGGGCCGCCATCGCGAGGTTCTTCGGCACCATCTCGCCGATGACGAGGTGCAGGAAGACCACCGCCGCGAGCGCGACGACGTACCCGAGCGGATGGATCAGGCCGTCCGGCACCCGCAGCGCGTGGAAGACGGGTTCGAGCAGCCGGGCCACGGTCGGCTCGGCCACCGCGCCCAGGGTCAGCGAGCACACGGTGATGCCGAACTGGGCCGCCGCCATCATCTGCGGCAGGTTCTCCAGACCGTGCAGCACCTGGCGGGCCCGCTTCCCCCCGAGGGGTTCGATCTGACTGCGGCGTACGGAGACGAGCGCGAACTCGGCGCCCACGAAGAAGCCGTTGGCGACCACCAGCAGGGCCGCGAACAGCAGTTGGAGCAGACTCATCGCACCGCCTCCGGCACGAGGGGCTGATCGGCCGTCCGGACGATCCGCACCCGCTCGGCGCGGAACCGGTCGACCTGCCGCACCGACAGCCGCCAGCCGGGGAGTTCGGCGCGGTCCCCGGGGGCGGGGATCCGGCCCAGGAGGTCGGCGACGAGCCCGGCGACCGTCTCGTACGGGCCGTCGGGCACGTCGAGCCCTATCCGGTGCAGGGTGTGCACCCGGCAGGAGCCGTCCGCCTCCCAGGCGGGGTTGCCGTCCTCGCCGGCGGCCACGACGGCCAGTTCCGGCCGCTCGTCGGCGGCGGCGTCGTGCTCGTCGCGGACCTCGCCGACGAGCTCCTCCACGATGTCCTCCAGGGTGACGACCCCGGCCGTGCCGCCGTACTCGTCGACGACGACGGCGATCGGCTGCTCCCGCCGCAGCCGCTCCAGGAGCGCCTGGGCCGGCAGGGTCTCGGGCACCAGCAGCGGGGCGACGGCGATCCGGCCCACGGGCGTGCGCAGCCGCTCGTGCGGGGGCACGGCGAGCGCGTCCTTGAGGTGGACCATGCCGACGATCTCGTCGATGCGCTCGCGGTAGACCGGGAAGCGGGACAGACCGGTGGCGCGGGTGAGGTTGACGACGTCGGCCGCGGTGGCGTCCGACTGCAGCGCGCTGACCTTCACGCGCGGGGTCATCACGTGCTGGGCGGTGAGGCCGCCCAGCGTGAGCGTGCGGACGAACAGGTCGGCGGTGTCCTGTTCGAGGGTGCCGGCCAGCGCCGAGTGGCGGGCGAGGGAGACCAGCTCGCCGGGGGTGCGTACGGAGTCGAGCTCCTCCGCGGGCTCGACGCCCAGGAGCCGGACGAGCCGGTTGGCGACCCTGTTGAGCAGCGCGATCACCGGCCGGAAGGCGGCGGAGAAGACGTGCTGCGGGCCGGCCACGAAGCGGGCCACCTGGAGGGGTCGGGAGACCGCCCAGTTCTTGGGGACGAGCTCGCCGATCACCATCTGGACGGCGGAGGCGAGCAGCATGCCGATCACCACCGAGATCCCGGAGACGGCGCCCTCGGGCAGTCCGGTGGCGGTCAGGGGGCCGTCGAGGAGGCCGGCCAGCGCGGGCTCGGCGAGCATGCCGACGACGAGGGAGGTGATCGTGATGCCCAGCTGGGTGCCGGAGAGCTGGAAGGACAGCTCGCGCAGCGCCTTGACCACCGTACGGGCTCGTCGGTCGCCGTCGGCGGCGGCCCGTTCGGCCTCGGCCCGTTCGACGGTGACGAGGCCGAACTCGGCGGCCACGAAGAAGCCGTTGGCCAGGATCAGGAGGAGGGCTGCGGCGAGCAGCAGGAGAGGGATGATCATGCCGCCGCCTCCATGGAGGGGGCGGCGCAGGTACTACCGGACGATCCGTCCATTGCTGGAGGGAGTCACTCCTCGGGTCGCAGGGTGGCCTCGCGGGCCGCGGCAGCGGCCCTGCACGCGCGAGGCGGTGGCGCCGCTCGGCACCACCGCCTCCAGAGTAGTCACGCCGACCGCCGCCTGGGCAGGGGGTCGGCCCCGTATGGGGGACTCAGCGCGTGTCCGGCCCGGTGCCGTGGCTGTCGGCCAGGGCGCGCAGCGCCCGGGCGTCGCGGATGGCCTGCTCCTTGGCGATGCCGGGCTGGATGCCGAGGGCCGGCATGCTGGTGCCGTCGCTCAGGTCCAGGAAGACCCAGGGGTCGCCGGGCCGGAGGTTGACCCGCAGGATCTCGGCCCAGGCCAGCCGGCGGGTCCGGGTGATGTTGACGACCGTGACGCCGTGGTCGTCCGCGACGACCTTGGGACGGCTGAGCATCGCGAGGACCCCGAGGAACAGCGCCGCGGTGAGGATGAAGCTGGCCCGCTCGCCCGGCCCGAGCTTCTCCAGCATCAGCGCCACGGCGGTGATGACGGCGAACATCGCCGCGCCGACGGTCAGCAGGACCGCCCGGGTGCGGCCCGGCCGGAAGGTGACCGGGAGGGCGGGCAGGGTGGGGTCGGACATCGCTCGGTTCCTTCGCGCCGTGTTGCCTGGGGTCTGCCTGCGGCGCCGGTCAGAGGCGGCAGGCGTGGATGGCGGTCGTCAGGATGGCCCGGGCCCCGAGCTCGTACAGGTCGTCCATGATCCGCTGCGCCTCCTTGGCCGGGACCATGGCACGCACGGCGACCCAGCCCTCGTTGTGCAGGGGCGAGATCGTGGGCGACTCCAGGCCCGGGGTGAGGGCGACCGCCTGCTCCAGGTGCTCGGCGCGGCAGTCGTAGTCCATCATCACGTACGAGCGGGCGACCAGGACGCCCTGCAGGCGGCGCAGGAACTGCTGGACCTGCGGGTGGTCCTCGTCGGCGCCTTCGCGGCGGATGACGACGGCCTCGGACCGGAGGATCGGCTCGCCGATGACCTCCAGGCCGGCGTTGCGCAGGGAGGTGCCCGTCTCGACGACGTCCGCGATGATCTGGGCGACGCCCAGCTGGATCGCGGTCTCGACGGCGCCGTCGAGGTGCACGACGGAGGCGTCGATCCCCTGGTCGGCGAGGTGCTTGGCGACGATGCCCTCGTAGGAGGTGGCGATCGTCATCCCGCCGAAGTCCTCCGGGCCCTGGGCGGTGCCGGGCCGGGTGGCGTAGCGGAAAGTGGAGCGGCCGAAGTTCAGCGGGAGGATCTCGGCCGCGTTCGCGCCGGAGTCCAGGAGCAGGTCGCGGCCGGTGATGCCGATGTCGAGCTTGCCGGAGGCGACGTAGATCGCGATGTCCTTCGGCCGGAGGTAGAAGAACTCGACCTCGTTCTCCGGGTCGATGACGACGAGCTCCTTGGACTCCTTGCGCTGGCGGTAGCCGGCCTCATGGAGCATGGCCGACGCAGGTCCGGAGAGGGAACCCTTGTTGGGGACGGCGATGCGCAGCATGAGGTGGGCTTCCTTTTCTGGGAGTTGCCTGGAGGTGGTGCGGTGGGCGTCGGGGCCGGACCCGTCAGAGGTGGGCGTAGACGTCGTCGAGCGAGATCCCGCGGGCGACCATCATCACCTGGACGTGGTACAGCAGCTGCGAGATCTCCTCTGCGGCGGCTTCCTTGCCCTCGTACTCGGCGGCCATCCAGACCTCGGCGGCCTCCTCGACGACCTTCTTGCCGATGGCATGGACTCCCTTGTCCACCAGTTCCGCGGTGCGGGAGGTGGCCGGGTCGCCGTTCTCGGCCTTGTGCTTGAGCTCGGCGAAGAGCTCTTCGAAGGTTTTGTTCGCCATGATGGTCCTAAGAGTACGGGGTGCTACCGAGCGGGCGCGCAGTGCCTCCGCCGGGTGGTGGGCGGGCTCAGCGCCAGGGTTCGCTGACCGTGCGCAGCGTCGTCGCGGTGGCGACGGCGGCGGTGACGGCCTCGTGGCCCTTGTCCTCGTTCGAACCCTCGAGGCCGGCCCGGTCCAGGGCCTGCTCCTCGGTGTCGCAGGTCAGGACGCCGAAGCCGACGGGTACGCCGGTGTCGATCGAGACCTGGGTGAGGCCGTTGGTCACGCCCTGGCACACGTACTCGAAGTGCGGGGTTCCGCCACGGATGACGACGCCGAGCGCGACGATGGCATCGTAGCCGCGACCGGCGAGTACCTTCGCCACCACGGGCAGCTCGAAGCTGCCGGGGACGCGCAGCAGGGTCGGCTCGTCGATGCCGAGCTCGCTCAGGGCGCGCAGGGCGCCGTCGACGAGGCCGTCCATGATCTTCTCGTGCCACTGCGCCGCGATGACCGCGACCCGGAGGTCGCTGCAGTTCTTCACGCTGAGGACGGGTGCGCCCTTGCCGCTCATGTCTCTCCCTGCTCGGTTTCTCTGTGCCTGGTGTGCTGTTCGGTGGGTACTGCGCGCGGAGTGGTCTCCGCGGTTGGGGCGGGGTGGGCTACTGGTTGCCGCAGGTGGACGCCGGGCCGGCCTCCAGCCAGGGCAGGTCGTGCCCCATCCGGTCCCGCTTGGTGCGCAGGTACCGGAGGTTGTGCTCGCCCGCCTGGACCGGCATGGGCTCGCGGCCCTCGACGTTCAGGCCGTACCGGGTGAGGGCGGCGATCTTGTCGGGGTTGTTGGTCATCAGCCGGAGGCTGCGGACACCGAGGTCGCCGAGGATCTGCGCACCGGCCGCGTAGTCGCGGGCGTCGGCGGGCAGGCCCAGCTCCAGGTTGGCGTCGAGGGTGTCGCGGCCCCGCTCCTGGAGCTCGTAGGCCCGCAGCTTGGAGAGCAGGCCGATGCCGCGGCCCTCGTGACCGCGCAGGTAGACGACGACGCCGCGGCCCGCCTCCGTGATCCGGTCCATGGAGGCCTCCAGCTGGGGGCCGCAGTCGCAGCGCAGCGAGTGGAAGATGTCGCCGGTCAGGCACTCGGAGTGGACCCGGACCAGGACGTCCTCCCCGTCGCCGATCTCGCCGTGGACGAGGGCGACGTGCTCGACGCCGTCGACGGTGGAGCGGTAGCCGTACGCGGTGAACTCGCCGTGCGCGGTGGGCAGCTGGACCTCGGCCTCGCGGCGGACCGTCGGCTCGGAGGAGCGGCGGTAGGCGATGAGGTCCTCGATCGAGATGATCGTCAGGCCGTGCTTGCGGGCGAACGGGACCAGTTCGGGCAGGCGCAGCATGACGCCGTCCTCGCCGGCGATCTCGACGATGGCGCCGGCCGGGCGCAGGCCCGCGAGCCGGGCGAGGTCGACCGCGGCCTCGGTGTGGCCGTTGCGGGCCAGCACGCCGCCGGGCTTGGCGCGCAGCGGGAAGATGTGGCCGGGCCGGACGAAGTCGGACGCCTCGTGGGTGCCGCTCGCCAGCATGCGCAGGGTGGTGGCGCGGTCGGCGGCGGAGATGCCGGTGGTGACGCCGTGGGCGGTGGACGCGTCGACGGAGACGGTGAAGGCCGTGCGCATCGACTCGGTGTTGTGCTCGACCATCTGCGGGAGCTCGAGGCGCTCCAGCTCGTCGCCCTCCATGGGGGCGCAGATCAGGCCGCGGCACTCGCTCATCATGAAGGCGACGACCTCGGGGGTGGCCTTCTCGGCCGCGATGACGAGGTCGCCCTCGTTCTCGCGGTCCTCGTCGTCGACGACGACGACGGGGCGGCCCGCGGCGATGTCGCGGACGGCCTGCTCAACGGGGTCCAGGGACAGGTCGGTGGCGTCCCAGAGCGGAAGCGCGCTCATGCCGTGGCTCCTTCCAGAGCGGAGGTCGTGCGCGTCCGGAGCCACCAGTCGCGCATGCCCCAGATGACGAGGGCGAAGTAGATGACGTAGACCAGGCCGGAGAAGGCCAGGCCGCTGTTGAAGGCGAGGGGCACGCCGACCAGGTCGACCAGGAGCCAGGCGAACCAGAACTCGACCAGGCCGCGGGCCTGGGCGACCATCGCGACGAGGGTGCCGACGAAGATGTACGCGTCGGCCCAGGGGCTCCAGGAGAGCGACGGGTAGAGGGTGAACAGACCGCCGACGGCGAGGGTGCCGAGGGCCGCGCCCGCCAGGAGCAGTCCGCGTTCCTTCCAGGTGGCGAAGCGGACGGCGATGGAGCCGTCCTGGGCCTGCTGCCTGCCCCGGTTCCACTGCCACCAGCCCCAGGCGGCGACGCCGATGACCAGGAGCTGCTTGCCGACGCCGCCGCTGAGGTGGGCGGAGGCGTAGGCGCCGACCAGGATCACGCCGGAGAGCAGCTGGGCGGGCCAGGTGAGGATGGAGCGGCGCCAGCCGAGCGCGAGGGCGATCAGACCGATCGTGTTGCCGATCATGTCGGACCACATGATGTGCTGGTCGAGGACGGTGAACGCCTCGGAGTTGAGCCAGTTCACTTGACGTTCTCCCGTGCGTTCGGGCCGAGCAGCCGCTCGACGTACTTGGCGATGACGTCGACCTCGAGGTTGACCGGGTCACCGCTCCGCTTGATGCCGAGCGTGGTCAGGGCGAGGGTCGTGGGGATGAGGCTGATGCTGAACCAGTCGTCCGCGGCCTCGACGACGGTGAGGCTGACGCCGTCGACGGTGATGGAGCCCTTCTCGACGACGTAGCGGGAGAGGTGCGCGGGCAGGGCGATCCTGACGATCTCCCAGTTCTCCGACGGGGTCCGGTCGAGGATCGAGCCGGTGCCGTCGACGTGGCCCTGGACGATGTGTCCGCCGAGGCGGTCGCCGACGGCCATCGGGCGCTCCAGGTTGACCCGGGAGCCGACCTCGAGCGCGCCGAGCGAGGAACGCAGAAGCGTCTCGGCCATCACGTCGGCGGTGAACTCGCCGTTGCCGAACTCGACGACCGTGAGACAGACACCGTTGACGGCGATGGAGTCGCCGTGCTTGGCGCCTTCCGTGACCAGGGGGCCGCGCAGGCGGAAGCGGGAGGCGTCCGCCAGCCGCTCGACGGCGGTGACCTCACCCAGTTCTTCGACGATTCCGGTGAACACGCTCAGCGCTCCTTGGCAGTGGCAGGGGTGACGGGGGTGGCGGTGATCCGCAGGTCGGGTCCGATGCGCACGGTCTCGGTCACATCGAGCCGCAACGCGTCGGCGAGGGTGGTGATTCCGGCGTCGGCGAGGGCGTTCGGGCCGGCGCCGAGGAGGACCGGGGCGAGGTAGCCGACGACCCGGTCGACGGCTCCCGCGGCGACGAAGGCGGCGGCGAGCGTCGGGCCGCCTTCGAGGAGCACGGAGCGGACGCCGCGCTCGTGGAGGGCGGCGAGCAGGGCGGGCACGGACAGGCCGCGGTCGGCCCGCGGCAGCCGCACGACGTCGGTCAGCGAGGTGTCGGCGTCCTCGGCGATCGCGATCAGGGTGGGGGCGGCGTCGTCGAGGATCCGGGCACCGGGCCGTACGGCGCGCGCCTCGGTGTCGACGACGACCCGCAGGGGCTGGACGGCGCCCTCGACGTCGCGCACGGCCAGGTGGGGGTCGTCCGCGCGGGCGGTGCCGGAGCCGACCACGACGGCGTCGGCCTCGGCGCGCAGCCGGTGGACGTCGGCGCGGGACTCGGCGGAGGAGATCCAGCGGGAGGTGCCGTCGGAGGCGGCGATCCGGCCGTCGAGGGTGGCGGCGTACTTCCACAGGACGTACGGCCGGCCGCGGCGCACGGAGGTGAGCCAGGCGATGTTGCCCGCCTCGGCCTCGTCCTCCAGCAGGCCCCCGACGACCTCGACGCCGGCCGCGCGCAGGGTGTCCGCACCACCCGTGGCCTGCGGGTTCGGGTCGGCGACCGCGTACACGACGCGTTCGATCCCGGCGTCGATCAGGGCCTGGGCACAGGGGCCGGTGCGGCCCGTGTGGTTGCAGGGTTCGAGGGTGACGTACGCGGTGCCGCCGCGGGCCAGGACACCGGCCGCGCGCAGGGCGTGGACCTCGGCGTGGGGTCCGCCGGCGCGCTGGTGGTACCCCTCGCCGACCTGGTGTCCGGAGGCGTCGAGGATGACGCAGCCGACGACCGGGTTGGGGCTGGTGGAGCCGAGTCCGCGGGCGGCGAGCGCGACGGCTCGGCGCATGGCGTTCACTTCGGCCTGCTCGGCCACCGGGTCCTCCTGCCTCTTCGGGCACGGACTCCGGGGCTGTCGATGACGACAGAGCGGGTGGGACACCTCGCACCGGGAACGCCGAGGGCGCGTACACCGATCGCCGCGATCGCCGGCGAGACCGGCTGCCGGCCGGAGGATCCGGCCGTCGCGACCAGCGGAATACGGCCGACGGCCCCGTGAGGGGTCGCCCGCCGCGCACTGCCTCCCATCCGGACTTTCACCGTCGGTCCAGGAATCTCACCTGGTCAACCGGCCGCTGGCTGCGGACGGGTCGCGGACTATACCGCCGGTTCGGAATTACACCGACCCCGGAGTGCGCTGCTGCTGATACAGGGCCAGTGTGCCACGGACGATCGTCGGCCATGCGGGCGAGGCCCTGTGGCCTGGCTCACAACATGCCGTGTGCACCTCACATCCACGCCAAATGGTCCAGACCTATTGACGCACTGGTCTAGTCCTCTTAATCTCCGTGTCACCTCCGAGGTACGGCCCGCCGGCGTGCGCACTCCACGGGCCCAACACGACCCACCCCCTTGTTCGTTGTGTTCGGCCCACTCCCCCTACGCCCTGGGGGCGTGGTGGTACCCCCATTCAGGAGGAAACCGATCGTGTTGTCCCCCACGAAGGCGAGAGCCTCGCTGCTCGCGTCCGGCGCGGCCGTCGCCGGGCTGCTGATCAGCTCGCTCTCCGGCGGCGTCTCGTACGCGGCCGACAACGAGTCCTGTCGCCCCGACGGGTTGTACAAGACCCCCGGCGTCGACGTGCCCTACTGCTCGGTCTACGACGCCGAGGGCCGCGAGAAGATGGGTGCCGACCACCAGCGCCGGGTCATCGGCTACTTCACCGGCTGGCGCACCGGCAAGAACGGCGAGCCCGCCTACCTGGCCAACAACATCCCGTGGGACAAGATCACCCACATCAACTACGCGTTCGGCCACATCGGTTCCGACAACAAGCTCTCCGTCGGCACGGACGGCCCGAACAACGCGGCCACCGGGATGACCTGGCCCGGTGTCGCCGGCGCGGAGATGGACCCGGCCTTCGCCTACAAGGGCCACTTCAACCTGCTGAACAAATTCAAGAAGCAGCACCCGGACGTGAAGACGCTGATCTCGGTCGGCGGCTGGGCGGAGACCGGCGGCTACTTCGACGACAACGGCGCCCGGGTGAACTCCGGCGGCTTCTACTCGATGGCCACCAACGCCGACGGTTCGGTCAACCAGGCCGGGATCGACACGTTCGCGGACTCGGCCGTCGCCTTCATCAAGAAGTACGGCTTCAACGGCGTCGACATCGACTACGAGTACCCGACGACGATGAAGGACGCGGGCAACCCGCTGGACTGGCAGCTGGCCAACGCCCGCCGCGCGGGCCTCGTGCAGAGCTACGCGGTGCTGATGAAGTCGCTGCGCGAGAAGCTCGACCGGGCCGGCGCCGCCGACGGGAAGCACTACCTGCTGACCGTCGCCGCGCCCTCCTCCGGCTACCTGCTGCGCGGCATGGAGACCTTCCAGATGCAGAAGTATCTGGACTACGTCAACATCATGTCCTACGACCTGCACGGCGCCTGGAACGAGTACGTCGGGCCGAACGCCTCGCTCTTCGACGACGGCAAGGACGGCGAGCTGGCCGCCGCGAACGTCTACGGCTCCTCGCAGTACGGCGGCATCGGCTACCTGAACACCGACTGGGCGTACCACTACTTCCGCGGCTCGATGCCGGCCGGCCGGATCAACATCGGCCTGCCGTACTACACCCGCGGCCACAAGAACGTGCAGGGCGGCACGGACGGCCTGTGGGGCAAGGCCACCGCGACCACCTGCCCGGCCGGCTCCGGTCTGACCAAGTGCGGTGACGGCGCCGTCGGCATCGACAACCTCTGGCACGACAAGGACACCAACGGCGTGGAGTCCCCCGCGGGCTCCAACCCGATGTGGCACGCCAAGAACCTCGAGAAGGGGATCGTCGGCGACTACGTCACCCGGTACGGCTTCCCCGCGAACACCACGCTGACCGGCACCTACGCCCGCAAGTACGACGCGACGCTGGTCGCGCCGTGGCTGTGGAACGCGCAGAAGAAGGTCTTCCTCTCCACGGAGGACGAGCAGTCGATCGCCGCGAAAGCCGACTACGTGGTGAACCGCGGCATCGGCGGCACGATGATCTGGGAGATGGCCGGCGACTACGCCTGGAACGCGGCCAAGGGCCAGTACGAGATGGGCTCCACGCTCACCTCGCTGATGTACGACAAGTTCAGGGCGGCCACCCCGTACGGCGCGAAGAAGTCCGACGCGACGCTGCCGACGCAGGCCGTGAACGTGGGCGTGGAGTTCACCGAGTTCAAGCTCGGCGACTCCAACTACCCGATCACCCCGAAGATCCGGATCACCAACAACACGCAGACCGCGCTGCCCGGCGGCACGGAGTTCCGGTTCGACTACGCGACCTCGTCCCCGGGCAACGCCTCCGACCAGTCCGGCTTCGGCACGAAGGTCATCAGCAGCGACCACACGGGCAGCAACGTGGGCGGCCTGAAGGGCGACTTCCACCGGGTCTCCCTGAAGCTCCCGGCCTGGCAGTCGCTGGCCCCGGGCGCGACGGTGGACCTGGCGTTCAACTACTACCTGCCCGTCTCCACGCCGTCGAACTGGACGGTGACCGTCAACGGCACCACCTACGCGCTCGCCGGTGACCTGGCGCGCGGCACGACGACGGTGGAGCCGGGCGGCTCGACGCCGACCCCGACGCCCACCGCGCCGACCACGCCTCCCACCACCCCGCCGACGACGCCGCCGACCACTCCGCCCACCGGCAGCTGCACGGCTCCGGCGTACGTGGCCGGCACGGTCTACAACGGCGGCACCGAGGTCTCCCACAAGGGCCACAAGTGGAAGGCCCAGTGGTGGACCCAGAACGAGGAGCCGGGCACGACCGGTGACTGGGGCGTCTGGAAGGACCTCGGCGCCTGCTGACGCCGGCCGCCCCGGTGCACCGGTGAACCGCCGGCGCACCGGGAGCCCGGCCCGCTGAAGAACGCCCGGCGGCGGTTCTCACGGCCCTTGCCGCCGCCGGGTCCTCCCCCGCGATCGCCGCGGCCCGCGTGTGCGGGCCGCGGCGAAGGCGTTCACGCTGGAGACATGACCACGATCCTGGTGACCGGCGGGACGGGCACGCTGGGCCGCCCCGTGTGCGAGCGGCTGCGGGCGGACGGGCACGAGGTGCGCGTCCTGAGCCGCCACTCCCCTCCGTACGCCGTCGACCTGCGGCGCGGCGGCCCCCTGGTGGACCGCGCGCTCGACGGCGTGGACACCGTCGTCCACTGCACGAACATCGTGAAGGGCGACGAGGAGGCGGCGCGGCAGCTCATCCAGGCCGCGCACCGGACCGGCGGCGCACCGCACCTCGTGTACATCTCGATCGTCGGGGTCGACCGGGTGCCGCTGCGCTACTACCGCGCGAAGTACGCCGTGGAGCGGATGATCCAGCAGTCCGGACTCGGCTGGACCCTCCTGCGCACGACCCAGTTCCACGACCTGATCCTCCGGCTGCTGCAGGGCCTGGCCAAGCCGCCGGTGATGCTGCTGCCCAAGGGGGTGCGGGACCAGCCGCTGGAGGTCACCGAGGCCGCGACCCGCCTCGCGGAGCTCGCGGCCGGCGGTCCGCTCGGACGCGTGGCGGACATGGGCGGTCCGGAGATCCTGAGCCTCCCGGATCTGGCGGCCGCGTACCTCAAGGCGAGCGGCCGGACCCGGCGGCTGGTGGAGGTGCCGCTGGCGGGCAAGGCGTACCGGGGTCTGCGGCACGGCGGCCACCTCGCCCCGGAGTCGGCGGTCGGCCGGGTGACGTTCGACGAGTTCCTGGCGGCGCGCTTCGGCGGCGGACCGGGGAGCGTCCCCTAGGTCCTGTCCGGGCGATCTTCTCGGGCCCGCGACGACGGCTGCGGCGTCTCGCGGCGTTGTCGGAGTCGCCCGAGTACGCCCAGTACGAGGGCGATCCTCCGCCTTGCGATACACCACATCCGACGCCGCGGGCCGGTCCTCGAAGATCGCCCGGACACGACCTAAGGGGTGAGCCCGGCCTGTCCGGCGTGGTCGAGGCCCGCGGGGCCGAAGAGTTCGTCCTGGGCCGCGTCGCGGGCGGCCAGCAGGGCGCCGCGCAGCACCGCCGTGTCGCCCAGCGCGGTGGGCCGGACCTCGGTGCGCAGGGGTGAGAGCCGGGCCAGGCGCTCCTCCACCCGGGCCGCGAGCGCGGTACCGCCGGCGTGGCCGGTCTCGCCGCCGAGGACCACGCAGCCCGGATCGAGCACCGAGACGACGGCCGCGGCGCCGACGGCGAGGCGGTCCGCCAGCTCGTCGAGGAAGGGGCCGTCGCCCGAGGCCAGGGCGTCAAGGGGGTCCAGTCCGTGCCGTACGGCCAGGGCGTCGACCGCCGCCACGCAGGCCAGCTCGTGGAAGCCGCCCGCGCAGTCCCCGGCCGAGGGCAGGCCCGAGGTGCCCGGCACGGGCAGGAAGCCGATCTCGCCCGCGCCGCCGGAGGCTCCCCGCCGCAGCCGCCCGTCCAGGACGACGGCCGCGCCGACGCCCTGACCGAGCCACAGCAGCACGAAGGTGTCGCGGTCGCGCACCGCCCCCACCCGCTGCTCGGCGACGGCCGCCAGGTTGGTCTCGTTCTCGACGAGGACGGTCGCCGGCAGCCGTTCCTGGAGGGCGGGCACCAGCCGCCGGTGCCATGCCGGCAGCCCGGAGGAGTCGTTGAGCTGGCCGGTCGCCGGGTCGATGAGCCCGGGCGCGCCGATCCCGACGCTGTGCAGGGCCTCGATGCCGGCCTCCTTGGCCGTGCGTTCGAGGAGGGCGGCCGCCTGTTCCACGGCGGGGCCCGTCGCCGTGCCGTCCCCGACCGGCAGGGACGCCTCGCCGAGCGTGTTGCCCAGCAGGTCGGCCACCACGACGGAGACGGATCGGGTGCGCACGTCGAGGGCGGCGAGATGGGCGCGGTCGGCGGCGATCCCGTACAGCTTGGCGTTGGGGCCGCGCCGGGCGGCGCCGGACTCCCCCACGACGCGGACGAGTCCGGATCCGCTCAGCCGCTCGACGAGGTCGGCGACGGTGGGCCGGGACAGTCCGGTCAGGTGCTTCAGCTGAGTCGCCGTCAGCGGCCCCTCGTCCTGGAGCAGTCGCAGGGCGAGCCGGTCGTTGATGGCCCGGGCGGTGCTCGGGGATGCGGGCATGCCGGGATCCTCTCAGACTTTCGAGCGTCGGTTCCGTCGCCCAACTATTTATCAGGCAGGGTTCCTGATAGTTTACGGCGCACCACGACGAGGGAGGGCACATGGCGGGCGAGACCGTCTTCGGTACCGAGCGGCTGCGACGCGCGCGTTTCGCCGTCGCCGCCGTCTTCTGCGTCCACGGCGCGGTCACCGGGAGCTTCGCCACCCGGGTCCCGTGGATCCAGGACCACGCCGGCGTCAGCGCGGGACAGCTGGGACTCGCCCTGGCCTTCCCCGCGATCGGCGCCTCGCTCGCGATGCCCCTGGCCGGTGCGATCAGCCACCGCTTCGGTGCCCGTACCGCCCTGCGCGGCCTGCTCGCCCTGTGGACCCTGTCCCTGACCCTGCCGTCCCTCGCCCCGAACATCTACGGCCTGTGCGCGGCGCTCTTCGTCTACGGCGCGACCGCCGGCATGTCCGACGTGGCGATGAACGCCCTGGGCGTCGAGGTGGAGAACCGTCTCCGCAAGTCGATCATGTCGAGCCTGCACGGCATGTGGAGCGTGGGCGCCCTGATCGGCTCCGCGGCCGGCACGGTGGCCGCGCACCTCGGCGCGGACGCCCGGCTCCACCACCTGACCGGGGCGATCGTCCTGACCGCCCTCGGCCTCGTCTGCTGCCAGGGCGTCCTCGACCTGCAGAGCTCGCCGGACGAGGAGCCGCCCCCGCGCTTCTCCCTGCCGCCGAAGTCGGCCCTGATCATCGGGGCGATCGGTTTCTGCGGCGTCTTCGCCGAAGGCGCCAGCCTGGACTGGTCGGCGGTGTACCTGCGCGACGAGCTGGGCTCGTCGGCGGGCGTCGCGGCCGCCTCCACCACCGCTTTCGCGCTGACCATGGCCGTCGCCCGGCTGGTCGGCGACCGGGTCGTGGACCGGTTCGGCGCCGTACGGACCGTGCGGGTCGGCGGTGCCGCGGCGACCGCCGGCGGGCTGCTCGTGGTCTTCGCCCCGCACCCGGCCGTCGCGATGGCCGGCTTCGGGCTCATCGGCCTCGGGGTGGCGGTCGTCGTCCCGCTCGCCTTCGCGGCGGCGGGGCGCAGCGGCCCCAACCCGAGCCAGGCCATCGCCGGCGTCGCCACCATCACGTACACCTCGGGGCTGATCGCCCCCTCCGCGATCGGGGGCATCGCCGACGCGACCTCCCTGATGGTCTCCTTCGGCCTGGTCACCCTGCTGACCTTCGGCCTGGTGGTCGGTGCCGGGGTGCTCCGCCAGGCGTCCCGCCCGGCGTCCGGCGCCGACGTGCCGGCCGACGGCGTCCGGGCCGCTGCCGGAGCGCCCGGCAAGGAGGGCGGCGCGAGCCGGGCGACCCGCTCGGGCCAGGTCTCGTAGGGTTTCCCGTCCGGTGGGCGGCGCCGTCCGGCTCGCGGGCCGGGCGGGACCGTCCGGCCAGGGCACGGGAGGTCCGGAACCCCGCTGACCAGCGGCGCACTACCATGTGGCTGATCTTTTGCGGCCACGACACGGCCGCCGGAACCGGAGAACTGGAGCCACCCCATGAACCTCGGCGTGCGCTGGACCCTGCACGGCGACGGGCGAACACCCGCTCCGGGCGCCGTCGTCCGGCCGGACGAGCGCCTCTCCTGGCCCCGTACGGTCGGCCTCGGGGCCCAGCACGTGGTCGCGATGTTCGGGGCGTCGTTCGTCGCCCCGGTCCTGATGGGGCTCGACCCCAATCTCGC
The DNA here is from genome assembly GCF_043201055.1 of Streptomyces sp. NPDC048338. NCBI lineage: Bacteria > Bacillati > Actinomycetota > Actinomycetes > Kitasatosporales > Streptomycetaceae > Streptomyces > Streptomyces sp. NPDC048338. The sequence goes on along the minus strand of NZ_JBICYQ010000009.1, from coordinate 329,682 downwards.
GATCATGATGTCCGGCGTCGCCACGGTGATCTTCCTTCTCGCGACGCGGGGCACGGTCCCCAGCTACCTGGGCTGCTCGCTGTCGTTCGTCGGTGTCGCCGCGGCCATCCGCGCCTCCGGCGGCACGAGCGCGACGGTCACGGGCGCGGTGTTCGTGGTCGGCGGGGTGCTCTTCCTGGCCGGTCTGGCCGTACGGCGGTTCGGCGCCCGGATCATCCACGCGGCGATGCCGCCGATCGTCACCGGCGCCGTCGTCATGCTGATCGGCTTCAACCTCGCGCCGGTGACCGCCTCGACGTACTGGCCGCAGGACCAGTGGACCGCCCTGCTGGTGATGCTCTTCACCGGTCTCGCCGTCGTCTGCCTGCGGGGCTTCTGGTCCCGCATCGCGATCTTCCTCGGCCTCGTCTTCGGCTACGCCGTCTCCTGGGTCTTCGACCTGGTCTTCGGCAAGATCCACTCGATGTCCGCGAGCGGCCAGGTCACCGACCACTGGCGGCTCGACCTCTCCGGTGTCTCGCAGGCCGACTGGATCGGCCTGCCGTCGTTCCACGCGCCCAGCTTCGAGTGGTCGGCGATCCTGGTCGCGCTGCCCGTCGTGATCGCGCTGGTCGCGGAGAACGCCGGTCACGTCAAGGCGGTCGGCGAGATGACCGGCGACCGCCTCGACGGCAAGCTCGGCACCGCGATCGCCGCGGACGGCGCCGCCTCGATGCTCTCCACCGCGGTGGGCGGTCCGCCGAACACCACGTACTCCGAGAACATCGGCGTGATGGCCGCCACCCGGGTCTACTCCACGGCCGCCTACTGGGCCGCGGCCGGCTTCGCGCTGCTGTTCGGCCTGTGCCCGAAGTTCGGCGCGGTCGTGGCCGCGATCCCCGGCGGCGTCCTCGGCGGCATCACCGTGATCCTCTACGGCATGATCGGCCTGCTCGGCGCCCAGATCTGGACCAACGCCGGGGTGGACCTGCGCAACCCGCTCAACCTGGTGCCGGCCGCGGCGGGCATCATCATCGGCGTCGGCGGCGTGAAGCTGACCTTCACCGACACCTTCGAGCTCGGCGGCATCGCGCTCGGCACGATCGTGGTGATCACCGGCTACCACGTCCTGCGGGCCTTCGCCCCGGCACACCTCAAGCAGCAGGAACCGCTGCTGGACGCCGGCACCAGCTCGTACGAGGGCGCCGACGAGGGCGGAGGCAAGCCGTAGGGCCGGGGCCGGGACCGAACCCGGTGCGGACGGACGGACCGGCCGGCCGGCGGGCGTCCCGTTCGCCCGTTCCGGTCAAGCCCGGCCCGGAATGCTCCCTTGCGGGCCCGGCTGCTGGAACGCTGCCCTCATGGCGCAGACCCAGCAGACCGGCACGGGGTACATCGGGCAGTTCACGGCGGTCGACCCCGTGGTGGACCGGATGCGGAGCTTCCGTTCCACCTGGCACCCCGCCGACGGGGTGGCGGTGTTCAACCGGGTCTACCTGACGGTGACGGAGGAGATCGGCCACGCCATCGAGGCGGGCACTTTCGCCGACCGGCGGGCCGCCGCGACCCTCGACGTCCGATTCGCGGAGCGGTACCTGGAGGTGGTCGACGCGGTCGCCACCGGCTGCCCGGCCCCGGCCTGCTGGCGGCCGCTCTTCCAGTACCGGCGGCACCCCGGCGTCCGCCCCCTGCAGTTCGCCCTGGCCGGGATCAACGCGCACATCGGGCACGACCTGGCGCTGGCCGTGGTGGACAGCTGCCGGACGCTCGACTGCGCGCCCGCGGAGCTGGAGGACGAGTTCGACCGCGTCGGCGACATCCTCGTCCTGCTGGAGGAGCGCATCCGCGAGGAACTGATGCCGGGGCCCGACCTGCTGGAGGTCGCGGACCCGCTGACGCACCTGCTGGGCTGCTGGAGCCTGGACCGGGCCCGCGACGGGGCCTGGCTCGCCGCCCGTTCGCTGTGGCAGCTGCGTGGACTGCCCGACCTGGCCGAGGAGTTCCGGGAACGCCTCGACCGGTCGGTGGGTCTGGTGGGGCGGATGCTGCTGACGCCGCTCGCACGGTGCGGCTGACCGCTCTCGCGGCCGCTCGCGCACCGGTACTGTCCGCCCCACTCCCCCAACGGGGTCAGTCCTCCGGAAGTTCCACCGGGGCGATCTCGTCGTACACGTCACCCGGGCCCGGGTTCGTGGCGTCCGTCTCGCCGCCGAAGTGGTGCATGACGCCCCACACGGCGTTCAGCGCGGTCTGCACGGCGCCCTCGGCCCAGCCGGCCGTCCACGAGATGTCGTCGCCGGCCAGGAAGATGCCCCGCTTGTCCTCGGGCAGCCGGTCCTGCATGAAGTGGGTGAACAGGCGCCGCTGGTAGCGGTAGTGACCCGGCAGGTTGGCCTTGAACGCGCCCATGAACCAGGGCTCGTTCTCCCAGGACACCGTCACCGGGTTGCCGATGATGTGCTTGCGGATGTCGACCTTCGGGTAGATCTCGCCGAGCGACTTCAGCATGACCTCCATCCGCTCGTTCGCGGACAGCGGCAGCCACTTCAGGCTGTCGTCGCACCAGGTGTACGACAGGCAGATCACGGCCGGCTTGTCCGGGCCGTCGTCCAGGAGGTACGTGCCGCGGGTCATCCGGTCGGTCAGGGTCATCGACATGACGTCGCGGCCCGTCGGGTTCCCCTCGTCGTCGACGGCCTTGTCCAGCCAGAACGGCCGGTCGACCGGCACGAAGAGCTTCGAGCTCTCCATGTAGTGGGTCCGCTCCATCGCGGTCCAGTGGTCGATCGGGAAGAGCGAGTCGTCGCAGGCGATCTTGGACAGCAGCAGCCAGGACTGCGCGGTGAAGATCGCCGCCCGGAACGTCCGGATGTCGCCGGAGGCGTCGGTGACCGTGATCCGGTTGCCGGCGGTGCGGTTCAGCCGCGTCACGGCCGGCTTCGGGTCGCCCTCGTGCAGGGACCGCAGCGAGGTGCCGGGCGCCCAGTGGACGATCTTCTCCGGCTCGCGCTCCCACAGGCGCAGCGGCAGCTGCTGGGAGCCGCCCACGATGCCGCGGTGGTGGTCGTCGGCCTCGGTGTAGACGACGCGGAGGATCTCCAGGATGGAGTTCGGGAAGTCGGTGTCCCAGCCGCCGGTGCCGAAGCCGACCTGACCGAAGATCTCGCGGTGCCGGAAGGACTTGAAGGACTCCGAGTCGCACAGGAAGCCGTAGAAGGTCTGGTTGTCGAGCTTCTCGACGAGCTTCGACCAGATCTCGCGGATGCGCGGGACGTCGCGCTCGCGCATGGCCTGGTTCATGTCGGAGAAGTCGGCGCCCTCCTCCAGGCAGGCGTTCCAGGCGGCGGCGACGTCGCGGTAGACCTGGGGCAGGTCGTCGACCGTCTCGGCGTAGTGCGACTCGCCCTTGAGGTCGACGACGGTCGACGGGGTCGACTCGGCGAGCGGGTTCGGGAACGGCGAGGTCTTCAGGTCGACCAGGTCGATGTAGTGCTGGAGCGCGGTGGAGGAGGGCGGGAAGCGCATGGCGCCCATCTCGGCGGTCAGCCCGTCGGTGCCGGTGCCCTCGAAGCCGACGGTCCGCAGCCGGCCGCCGATCTGGTCGGCCTCGTAGACGACGGGCTTGAGGCCCATCTTCATCAGCTCGTACGCGGCGATGATGCCGGAGAGCCCGCCGCCGATGACGGCGACCTCGGTGCCGTGCTCGGTCGCGGGTATCTGGCCGAGACCGGCCGGGTGGGCCAGGAAGTCGTCGTAGGCGTACGGGAAGTCCGGACCGAACATGGTGATCGGCGGCTGCGCGTCGGTGTGCTGGACGGCGGTGGGCACCGTGGACGTCATGGGGTACGGACTCCTTGCGGGGAAAGACTGGGGAGGGAGACGGGCGGGGCGGGCCGGGGTCAGACGGCGAGGGAGCCGTAGAGGCCGGGACGGCGATCGCTCAGGTACGGGTTGTCCGTCCGCGAGGCGGCCAGGAGGGCGGGGTCGACGTCGCCGAGCACCAGGTCCTCGCCGCGGCCGGCGCGGGCCCGGGCGGTGCCGTCGGGGCCGGCGAGCGTGGAGAGTCCGACGAACTCGAACTCGCCCTCCGTGCCGGCCCGGTTGGCGTACGCCACGTACATCTGGTTCTCGAAGGCGCGCACGGGGACGACCGATTCGGCGACGACCTCGGCGGGGTGCATGAGCGCGGTCGGTACGAGGAGGAGGTCCGTACCGGCCAGCGCCTGCGCCCGCACGTTCTCCGGGAACTCGACGTCGTAGCAGATCATCAGGCCGACCGTGAGGCCGCCGAGCTCCGCCTGGACGACGCTGTCGTCTCCGGGGGTGAACCACTGCCGCTCGAAGGCGCCGTAGAGGTGGGTCTTCCGGTAGTGCAGGAGCACCTCGCCGTCGGCGCCGAACACCTGGGCGGCGTTGTACAGGACTCCGTGCCGCTCGGTGTCGCGCTCGGGGTAGCCGTAGCCGACGGCCAGGCCGTGGCGCACGGCGACGGCGGCGACCGCGCGGGCGGAGGGGCCGTCCGCCGGCTCGGCCAGACGGGCCAGGTCGGCGCCGATGGCGTACCCGGTGAGGAACAGCTCGGGAGCGAGGAGGAGCCCGGCCCCGGCGGCGGCCGCGCGGGCGGCGGCCTCGTCGAGGAGCTTCAGGTTCGCGGCCACGTCACCGAGCTCACCGGAGCTCTGGAGCAGGGCGGTGCGCAGCGCGGGCATGGGCGATCCTCGGGGGTCCGGAGCGAAGGGGAAGACGTCAAAAACGGTACGGTTCCGGACTCTCCCGGGACAAGGCGCGACCGTTGCGGACCGACCGTCGATGCGTTGCGCGATCACCCGGTGGGGCGGTGATTCGTTGCGCGCCCCCTGGTCCCAGGGGGCTACGCCCTCCCCGCCGCGCGGCGGAGGCGGGACCGTTCCCCGGCCTGACGCCCGGGGACGGGCCGGGCGGAAGAGTGGTGGCTGTCCGGTTGACCTGCCGAAAGGACCGACATGAACCGCCGTACGAAGATCGCCGCCGTCGCCGCCGCACTGCTGATCACCGCCGGGGCCGCGAGCTCCGCCGTCGCCTCGGGCGACGGGAGGGGCGGCAGCCGGGAGGCGTCCGCGCTGACCGGGACCGCGAAGCTGTACCGCCCGGCGGGGGACGACATCACCTTCTCGTTCGACGCGCATCTGGCGGCGAAGGACAACAAGGATCCGGAGGCCGCCACCGGGACGATCCGGTTCAGCCACTACAAGGACGGCAAGGGCGGCTACGCGGTGGCCGAGGTGGACTGCCTGGTCACGGGCGGCAAGGTGGCGGTCGTCACGGGCGTCGTCACCGAGACGGACGTGGACGGCTTCCGGAACAAGCGGGTCGGCATCTCCGTCCACGACGACGGCCGGCACGACCGGCTCGGCTACAACTGGATCACCAGGGAGGAGTACAAGGAACTGCCCCCCTGCATGAGCACGGCCCCGTTCGAGAAGGTCCGGGCGGGGACGGGCGACTTCCACGTACTGCCCTGGCGGCTCGAGTACCCGACGGAGTGACCCCGGGGTGGGCGAAGGGCGCGAAGGGCGGTGCGGGAACCACGGCCCGCACCGCCCTTCGCCGCCCGGAGGACCCGAACCCGCCCAGGGTGTCCTACGCGGGCGAGCCGGAGGAGAAGCGCCGCAGGAGCGGCGAGAGCACCAGCACCGACTTGGTGCGCTCCACGAACGGCTCGCCCGCGATGCGCTCGAGGACCCGCTCGAAGTGGCGCATGTCCGAGGCGAAGACCTGCACGACGGCGTCCGCGTCACCGGTGACGGTCGACGCGGACACCACCTCGGGATACCGCTCCAGACCTCGCCGGATGTCGTCCGGCGAGGTGTTGTGGCGGCAGTAGATCTCGACGAACCCCTCGGTCTCCCAGCCGAGCGCCGCCGGGTCCACCCGTACGGTGAAGCCGGTGATCGCGCCCTCGGCGCGGAGCCGGTCCACGCGCCGCTTCACGGCGGGCGCGGAGAGCCCGACGAGCGAGCCGATGTCGGCGTACGAGCGACGGGCGTCCTCCGCCAGGGCGTGGACGATGCGTTCGTCGAGGTCGTTGAGTCGCACTACGGGCGGATCACTTCTCTGCGGAGGCCAGTCGGGAGCGGCGCATGCCGTACAGGAAGTAGAACACGAGGCCCACGGCCATCCAGCACCCGAAGACGACCCAGGTCGTCGTGCCGAGGCTGAACATGTTGTAGACGCAGAAGCCGAAGCCGAGGATCGGGAAGGTCCAGCCGAGCGGCACCCGGAACGTGCGCTTCATGTCCGGGCGCGTCCGGCGCAGCACGACCACCGCGATGTTGACCAGGGCGAAGGCGAACAGGGTGCCGATGCTCGTGGCGTCGACGAGCTCGCCGAGCGGGATCGCCGCCGCGAGGACGCCGCAGAAGAGCGAGACGATCACGGTGTTGACGCGGGGGGTGCCGGTCTTGGGGCTGACCTTGCCGAAGACCTTCGGGACGAGACCGTCGCGGGACATCGCGAACAGGACGCGGGTCTGGCCGTAGAGGACCGTCAGGACCACGCTGGCGATCGAGATGACGGCGCCGGCGGCGAGCAGCGTGCCCCAGAAGGCCTGACCGCTGACATCGTTCATGATCGCGGCGAGCGAGGCCTCGGAGCCCTCGAAGTCCTTCCAGTTCCACGCGCCGACGGCGACGGCGGCGACGAGGACGTAGAGGGCCGTGACGATGATCAGCGAGAGCATGATCGCCCGCGGCAGGTCGCGCTGCGGGTTCTTCGCCTCCTCGCCCGCGGTGGAGGCGGCGTCGAAGCCGATGTAGGAGAAGAAGAGGCTGGCGCCCGCGGCGCTGACGCCGGCCATGCCGAGCGGCATGAAGTCGGCGTAGTTGCCGGACTTGAAGCCCATGAAGCCGATGGTGCAGAAGAGCACGAGCGCGGCGATCTTCACGACGACCATGATCGTGTTGGCGCGGGCGGACTCCTTGGCGCCGCCGAGCAGGAAGACCATGGCGAGCAGGACCACGACCAGCGCGGGCAGGTTGACTATGCCGCCCTCGCCCGGCGCGGAGGAGAGCGCGTCGGGGATGGTGACGCCGATGGTGCCGTCGAGAAGTTCGTTGACGTACTCGCCCCAGCCGACGGCCACGGCGGCCACGGAGACGCCGTACTCCAGGACCAGGCACCAGCCGCAGACCCAGGCGACCAGTTCACCCATCGTTGCGTACGCATACGAGTAGGAGGAGCCGGCGACCGGGATGGTGCCGGCCAGCTCCGCGTACGAGAGGGCGGAGAAGAGGGCCGTGAGGCCCGCGATCACGAAGGCCAGCGTGACGGCCGGACCCGCCTGCGGCACGGCGTCGCCGAGCACCACGAAGATGCCGGTGCCGAGGGTGGCGCCGATGCTGATCATCGTCAGCTGCCACATCGAGAGGGACCGGCGAAGGCTGCCGCCCTCGCCCTTGCCACCTTCCTCGACCAGGGCTTCCACCGGCTTGCGCCGGGTGAGGGCGGAGAGCGCGGACGCCTTGGGGACGGTCGGCTCGGTGGCCGGCGGGGCTGCGCCTTGATCCAGCACTGCGGGGGCTCCTTGATCGCTGCCTGTCGGGGGCGCGACGACCGCGGCGGAGCGCGGGCATGCCGGAGCAGCCCGCGAGGGGTGGAGACCGCCGAGCAGGCGGTCGCCGCCACTCCTGGTACGAAGCACGATGCTAGAGCCCGGTGCTTCGCATCCGTAATGCAGGGTTGTTGCGCATGAGTAGATGATCATTGCGCGCTGGCGGAACAGACGGGGAAACATTGCGCCCCACCGCATGAATCGACACATTGGGGGTGTGAACCCCCCGGTCCCTGTGCATTGACTCCTCATGCCCCATCACGCACTGTGCGACCCCTCGGCGTCTTCCCGAACGGAGGCTTCGGTGGGCTGGCTCGACCCGGAACCCTTCCTGCGCGGCACCGCCTGGCTCGACCACGGACGCGCCGTGCGCGCCGATCCCGCGGACCTCGCGCGGCTGCCGTGGGACACCGCCGAGCGCGCCGCGCTGCCCATCGGTGTACGCGTCGAGTTCGAGGCGGCGCCCGGCACCCGGGCGGTCGAGCTGCGCTACCGCGCGGCCGTCCCCGGCCGCGGGGACGCGTTGCGCGAGCTGCGCCACTGCTTCGCCCTGTGGCGGGGCGGCGAGTGCGTCGCCGAGGTCTTCACCGATCCCGTGGAGGAGTCGACCGTCACCCTCCGACTGCCGCCCGGCGGCGGCTCGTTCACCGTCCACCTGCCGGAGAGCCAGGCCCCCGTGGTCCTGGGCCTGCGCCCGGACGGCGGCTCGCTCGCCCCGGCGCCCCGCCGACCGCGCTGGCTGGTGCACGGCGATTCGATCACCGAGGGCTGGTGGTCGACGCGGCCCGCGTACTCCTGGCCGGCCACGGCGGGCCGGGAACTGGGGCTGGACACGGTCAACCTCGGGTTCGCGGGCGGCGCGCGCGGCGAACTGCCGCTCGCCGAGCAGCTCGCGAGCCTGCCCGGCGACCTGCTGACCCTGGCCTTCGGCACCAACTGCTGGGCAGCGGTGCCGTGTTCGGCGTCGCTGCTCTACGAGACGACCCGGGCGTTCGTCACGCTGGTGCGCCAGGGACATCCGGACACCCCGCTGCTGCTCCTCTCCCCCGTCCTGCGCCCGGCGGCCGAGACCACCGGGAACGCCCTCGGGGCCACCCTCGGCGAGCTCCGGGCCGCGATGGAGGACGCGGCCCGGGACCTGGTCGCGGACGGCGACGGGCGGCTCACGCTGCTGCCGGGCCTTCCGCTGCTCACCCCGGACGACCTCGCCGACGGCCTGCACCCCAACGACCGCGGCCACGCCCGCCTCGCGTCGGCCGTGGCCGGGGCGCTGCGGCGGGCGGGCTACGTCGAGGCGTCCGGCCCGCCCCGGGCACGACGCGAAGGCGCCTGAACGGGGACGGCGGGGATCCGCCCGGGCGACCCTCCCGGCGACGACCGTGGGGCCGTCGCCGGGAGCGCGCGGCGCCGGGTACCGGGTGCCGGGCCCTGCGGGAACGGCGAAGGCCCCCGGGAGAGGTTCCCAGGGGCCCTGTGCGCTCCCGCGCGGCCCGGCGGCGTGCCCGGGCCGCGTACGGTCACGAGCGGCGCGTACGGGCCACCGGGCCCGTCCGCCCCGCCGGCGGGTTCAGCGGCTCAGCTCCAGCTCGCGTGCAGCGGCTTGCCCTCGGCGTAGCCGGCGGCGCTCTGGATGCCGACCACGGCCTTCTCCTCGAACTCGGCCAGAGAGGCCGCACCGGCGTAGGTGCAGGAGGAGCGGACACCCGCGATGATCGAGTCGATCAGGTCCTCGACGCCCGGACGGGCCGGGTCGAGGAACATCCGGGAGGTCGAGATGCCCTCCTCGAAGAGGCCCTTGCGCGCCCGGTCGTACGCCGACTCCTCGCTCGTGCGGTTGCGCACGGCGCGGGCCGAGGCCATGCCGAATGACTCCTTGTACAGCCGGCCGTGGGCGTCCTGCTGGAGGTCTCCCGGGGACTCGTACGTGCCGGCGAACCAGGAGCCGATCATCACGTTGGACGCGCCGGCGGCGAGCGCCATGGCCACGTCGCGCGGGTGCCGGACGCCGCCGTCGGCCCAGACGTGCTTGCCGTACTTCTTCGCCTCGGCGGCGCATTCGAGGACGGCCGAGAACTGCGGGCGGCCGACACCGGTCATCATGCGGGTGGTGCACATGGCGCCGGGGCCCACACCGACCTTGATGATGTCCGCGCCCGCCTCGATGAGGTCGCGCACGCCCTCGGCGGCGACGATGTTGCCCGCGACGATCGGCACGTGCGGATCGAGCCCCCGCACGGCCTTGATCGCGGCGATCATCGACTCCTGGTGGCCGTGCGCGGTGTCGACGACGAGGGTGTCCACACCGGCGTCGAGGAGCTGCTTGGCCTTGCCCGCCACGTCGCCGTTGATGCCGACGGCGGCGGCGATGCGCAGCTGCCCCTTGGCGTCGGTGGCCGGGGTGTAGAGGGTCGCGCGGAGCGCGCCCTTGCGGGTGAGGATGCCGACCAGGCGCCCGTCCCCGTCCACGGCCGGCGCGTAGCGGCGGTTGGCCTGGTCCAGGATGTTGAAGGCCTCGCGCGGGTCGATGTCCGCGTCGAGGAGCAGCAGGTCCTTGGACATGACCTCGGACAGCTGGGTGAAGCGGTCCACTCCGGAAAGGTCGGCGTCGGTGACGACACCGATCGGGCGGCGGTCCTCGTCGACGACGACACCGGCGTCGTGGGCGCGCTTGGGCAGCAGGGAGAGCGCGTCGGCCACGGTCTGGTGCTCGGCGAGCTCGATGGCGGTGTCCAGGACGTGGTGGCGGCTCTTCACCCACGACACGACGTCGGTGACGACCTCGATCGGGATGTCCTGGGGGATGACGACGATGCCGCCGCGACGGGCGACGGTCTCGGCCATCCGGCGGCCGGCGATCGCGGTCATGTTGGCCACGACCAGCGGGATCGTCGTGCCCGTTCCGTCGGGCGAGGCGAGGTCCACGGCCTGGCGGGAACCCACGGCCGAGCGGCTCGGCACCATGAACACATCGTCGTACGTCAGGTCGTACGGCGGCTTGACGTCATTGAGGAAACGCACGTGCTGAACATCCAGTCGTTCGGAGTGGCCCCTAGGCATTTCAGCCAGGGGAAAAAGCACGTAGTTCATTGTCCCACGGTGGTAGGCATACCAGTCCAGAGCGTTTCATCCGAGGCTTCCGGCATCACTCTTGGGGGAACCTCCAAGAGCGAGCAGGACCATGAGGCCGGAGGGGCTCGCGTCGACCGCCGCCGCGAAGACCTCCTCGGCGATCGACCAGTCGCGCGGGCGGGCGTCGGCGTACTCCTGCCACCGGGTGACGACGACGGAGACCGGGCCGGGGAGGTCGCCGAGGCAGTCGGCCAGGGCGTCCCAGTTCCGCCCGAACCAGGCGGGCAGACCGAGTGCGGCGGCGCAGCGGTCCATGAAGGCGCTCTTGTCCAGGACCCCGTGGAGGTCGAGGACGACGGCGTCGCGCAGCACGTCATCGGGTGTCATCGGGCACGACCTCCCGGAAGGTCTCGTAGTGGTCGTCCGTGTAGTAGGTCTCGCCGCCCCGGCCGGTGACCAGGCGGCGGGCGCCGCGGTCGCTTTCGCCGGGGGTGCGGACGGTGTACTCGCGGTAGTAGCCGCGCTCGCGGCGCGGGAGGATCCGCTCGAAGTTCGAGAACGTCGCGCCGTCCTTGCCGTACGGGAAGGGCCCGCCCCGCTCGATCAGGCGCAGGGTCGCCCGGGCTTCGGCGGGCAGCTCGGCGACCGGGACGGCGGGGAGCCCGGAGACGCGTCCGGGCACGGTCGCGGACCGCGCCGGGTCCGGCCGGGTGGGGGTGGCCCGCGGTGGAGGCGTGGCCCGGAGCGTGGGGGTGCGCTCCGCGGTGGCGCTGCTCCGCGAGGCGCCGCCGTCCGCGGCGGAGGAACAGCCGGCCAGCACCCCGAGGCAGAGGAGGAGCGCGAGGAGCCCGCGCGCGGGCCGGAGCAGCATGCCCCGAATCTACGGGCCGCCCTTCGGTCCCGCAGGCCGGAGGAGGCCGTTCGGCGCGGGGCGCGTACGCGGGGTGCGGAGGCCGTTCGGCCCGCCTGCCACGGGGACGGAGAAGGGGGCGGCCGGCCGCCCGCCCCCTCGGCTGTCAGACGCCGTCCGGGTCCTTGCGGTCCAGGGCGGGACGGGGCCCCGGGGCCTCCGTCAGGAGGTGGTCCGCCGCGGCGCGGTCGGTCACCAGGCTGGTGACGAGGCCCGAGCGGAGCACCGCCCCGATCGCCGCCGCCTTGCGCTGGCCGCCGGCGATGGCCACGACCTCGGGGATCCGGCGCAGCCGGTCCGCCTCGACCGTGATGCAGCGCTCGCCCAGGTCGCGGCCCACCCGGCGTCCTTCGGTGTCGAAGAGGTGCGCGGACATCTCGGCGGCGACGCCGAGGGAGGCGTAGTGCGCGCGCTCCTCGTCCGTGAGCATGTCGTGCACGGTCGAGATGCCCGGCTCCCAGGAGCCGATGGAGACGCAGGCGACGGTGACCTTGTCGAAGTACTCGAAGGCCCGGGCGATGCCGGTCTGGTTGCGCAGCGCGGCGGCGGTGGCCGGGTCCGGCAGGAGCATGGGCGCGTAGATGGGGTGCGCCTCGCCGCCCGAGACCTGGGCGGCGCGCCGTACCGCCTCGACCGAGCCGCGCTCCGCCGTCCCGGCGTCGTACACGCCGGTGAGCTGCACGACCGTGCAGGGCGGCAGGCGGTCGAGCGCCGCCGCCATGTGGATGGTGGAGCGGCCCCAGGCCAGGCCCAGGACGTCGCCCTCGGTGACCAGCTCGCCGAGCAGGTCGGCCGCGACCTCGCCGAGGTTCTCCGGGTCGGGCGATTCGTCCTCGCCCTCCGCCGGGGACTCGACGACGACGGCGTGGCGGAGCCCGAAGCGGGCGCGGAGCGCGTCGGAGCGCTCGGCGTCCAGCTCCGCGGGTACGCGGATCTCGATGCGTACGAGGTCGCGTTCGAGGGCGGTCTCCAGGACCCGGGCCACCTTGAAGCGGCTGACGCCGAACTCCTCGGCGATCTGGATCTTGGACTTGCCCTCGAGGTAGAAGCGGCGGGCCATGGCCGCCGCCTGCACCAGCTCCGCGGGTCCCATCCGCAGGGCTGACCGTCCCGCTGAGATACCCGCCACCGCGATCTCCTCACTGCTGTTCACGTACCGCTGCTCACATACTGCTCACGCACGAGTGGTTCACATACTGCTGTTCACACTCTGGACTCACCGTTCATCCTGTCAGATACGGCGGTCCTTGATCAGGCCTGTCGACGCTCCGACGGGCCGCGTTCATCTGCCCGCGGCTCAGTGGCCACACGCCCACGCCGCGGACGCGGTCGCGGACTCCGCGGCGGCCCGCAGCGAGCGCACGGCCTCGGCCGGGTCCGCCGCGCCGTAGACGGCCGAACCGGCCACGAAGACGTCGGCGCCGGCCTCGGCGCAGCGTTCGATGGTGGACTCCGCGACGCCGCCGTCGACCTGGAGCCACAGCTCCAGGCCGTGCTTGGAGATCAGCTCACGGGTGCGGCGGATCTTGGGAAGCACGATGTCGAGGAAGGACTGGCCCCCGAAGCCGGGCTCGACCGTCATGATCAGCAGCATGTCGAGTTCGGGGAGCAGGTCCTCGAAGGGCTCGATCGGCGTCGCCGGCTTGAGCGCCATCGAGGCGCGCGCACCCTTGGCCCGGATCTCCCGCGCCAGCCGCACGGGCGCGGCCGCCGCCTCGACGTGGAAGGTGACCGACCCGGCCCCGGCCTCCACGTACTGCGGGGCCCAGCGGTCGGGGTCCTCGATCATGAGGTGACAGTCCAGCGGCGTGTCCGTGGCCCGCGCGAGCGACTCGACCACCGGCACGCCCAGGGTCAGGTTGGGCACGAAGTGGTTGTCCATCACGTCGACGTGCAGCCAGTCGGCCCCGTCGACGGCCTTCGCCTCCTCGGCGAGCCGGGCGAAGTCCGCGGACAGGATGCTGGGATTGATCTGCGCCATGTGCCAAGCCTGCCATGTCCTTGGGCACTTCTTTGCCGCGGAGGCGTTTCGTGTGCGGTTCCGTGCGATCCGACGGGACCCGCGGGCGTGACAGGCCGGGCAATCCCGGCCTTTCGCCGCCGCGCGGGGCGTCCGCCGTCAGGCCGTGCGGCGCAGGAGGGCCAGATACATGGCGTCCGTGCCGTGCAGATGCGGCCACAGCTGGACGTCGGGGCCGTCGCCGAGGGCGGGCACTCCCGGCATCAGCGGCCGGGCGTCGACCCACTCGGCCTCGGCGGCCGGCCCGCCGCGGCCCTTGAGGACGTCCTCGACGACCACCCGGGTCTCGGCGAGGTGCGGCGAGCAGGTCGCGTAGCCGACGATCCCGCCGACGCGGACGGCCTGCAGCGCCTCCCGCAGCAGCCCGCGCTGGAGCGGGGCGAAGCCGTCCAGGTCCTCCGGACGGCGGCGCCAGCGGGCCTCCGGACGGCGGCGCAGCGCGCCGAGGCCGGAGCAGGGGACGTCCATCAGGACCCGGTCGAAGGATCCGGGGCGCCACGGCGGGCGGGTGCCGTCCGCGGCGATGACCTGGTACGGGCCGGGGTTGCCGGCGAGCGCCCGCTCGACCAGCCGGGCGCGGTGCGGCTGCTTCTCCGAGGCCAGCAGGACGGCCCCGCGCTCCGCGGCCAGCGCGCCGAGCAGCGCGGCCTTGCCGCCGGGTCCGGCACAGCCGTCCAGCCAGCGCTCGTCACGCCCCTCCAGGGGCGCCGCGGCGAGCGCGAGGGCGACCAGCTGGCTGCCCTCGTCCTGGACGCCGGCGCGGCCCTCCCTGACGGCCTCGATGGCGCCCGGCTCGCCGCCCTCGGCGAGGCGCACGGCGTACGGCGACCAGCGGCCCGGCAACGTGTCCTCGCCGAGCAGCTCGTCGGTGGTGGCGCGGCCCGGCCGGGCGACCAGGGTGACCTCGGGCCGCTCGTTGTCGGCCTCCAGGAGGTCCTCGATGCCGGCCCGCCCGCCGCCGAGGGCGTCCCAGAGCGCGGACACCACCCAGCGCGGGTGGGAGTGGACGACCGCGAGGTGGTCCTCGGCGTCCTTGTCGTAGGGCGGCGCGACCCGCTGCACCCAGGTGTCGAGGTCGTCCTGCGCGATCTTCCGCAGCACGGCGTTCACGAACTTGGCCCGGCCGTCGCCGAGCACCACCCGGGCCAGCTCGACGCTGGCCGAGACGGCGGCGTGCGACGGGATGCGCGTCCCGAGCAGCTGGTGCGCGCCGAGCGCCAGCACGTCGAGCACCGGCGGGTCGACCTCGCGCAGCGGCCGGTCGATGCAGGCCGCGACGATCGCGTCGTAGGTGCCCTGGCGTCGCAGCGTCCCGTAGACCAGCTCGGTCGCCAGCGCCGCGTCCCGCCCGTCGAACTTCTCGGGCCCTTCCTTCTCACGCGCCTTCTTGAGCAGCGGCGGAAGCACCAGGTTCGCGTACGCGTCCCGCTCGTCGACCGCCCGGAGCGCCTCGAAGGCGAGGATCCGCACGGGATCCTTCTTGGGGCGCCGGTACGGCTTGGGGGTGCGCGGGGTACGGCGCTGGGCCTGCTCGCTCAAAAGGTGCTCCGCTGACGAAGTGAGAAGGTCGAACCCTCCCAGCCTACGTCCGTGCCACCGGCCCTCCCACCCGCCTCCCGTCCACGGGCGGCCGGTGGGAGGCTCCGGACAGGAACCGGGCCCGGACAGGGCCCAGGGGCGGTCCGGAGCCGTCCGCCCGGAGTGCCGAGCGGGACCTCCCGACCGGTGTCAGACCCCGACCCGCTCCCCCGCGGCGATCCGGACACCGCGCGCCCAGTCCGCGGCGCGCATCGGCTTCTTCCCCTGCGGCTGGACCCAGAGCAGCTCGACGGCGTACGAGCCGGTGCCGACGAACACGTTGTTCTTGCCGGCCGCGAGCTCGCCGGCCGCCAGGTCGGTGCGGTCCGGCACCGGGTGGGCCTGGATCAGCTTGAGGCGCTCGCCGCGGAAGAGGGTCCAGGCGCCCGGGGCCGGCGTGCAGGCCCGTACGAGCCGGTCCACCCGCAGGGCCGGGGCCTTCCAGTCCACATGGGCGTCCTCGACCTGGATCTTGGGCGCCTGGGTGATGCCGTCGGTCGGCTGCGGCACGGCCTTCAGGCTGCCGTCCTCGATGCCGTCCATGGTCGCGGCGAGCAGCCCGGCGCCCGCGAAGGCGAGCCGGGTGAGCAGGTCGCCGCTGGTGTCGGTGGGCCGGACGTCCTCGGTGATCACGCCGTACACCGGTCCCGAGTCGAGGCCCTCCTCGATCTGGAAGGTCGAGGCGCCGGTCACCTCGTCGCCCGCCAGCACCGCGTGCTGGACCGGGGCGGCGCCGCGCCACGCGGGCAGCAGGGAGAAGTGCAGGTTGACCCAGCCGTGGGCGGGGACGTCGAGGGCGACGCGGGGCAGCAGCGCTCCGTAGGCGACGACGGGGCAGCAGTCCGGGGCGATCTCGCGCAGCCGGGCCAGGAAGTCCTCGTCCCGCGGCTTCGCCGGCTTCAGCACCTCGATGCCGGCCTCCTCCGCGCGCTGGGCGACCGGGCTGGCCACGAGGTGCCGGCCGCGGCCCGCCGGCGCGTCCGGTCGGGTGACGACGGCGGCGACCTCGTGCCGTCCGGAGGCGATCAGGGCGTCCAGGGCGGGTACGGCGACCTCGGGGGTGCCTGCGAAGACGAGCTTCATCAGTGGCTGACTGCCTGTCTGTCTCGGGGCGGAATGCGGCGACGCACCAGTCTAGGTGCTGGCCCGTCATCCCCGGCGGGCGCACGGCGGATGCCGGGACGGCCCCCCGGAGCTGTCGTCGAGGACCCGCCCGGGCCGGGGCGCGAGGGGGCGTACGGGCACGTGGGCGCTCCGCGCATATGCGGATACGCCCCCGCAGCGTGACCTGACCACGGGTGGCGCGTTGGTCAAGAGAGATTGACCGACACGGGCCGCTGTTCGCCGTGGCCCGCTCCCCTTGACACGCCGGTTCGAGAGGCTTGCACATGGCCGACCACGCAACCCACGACGCCCAGGCCCGGGCAAGTCTGCACCTGTTGGTGCGGGACATCGAGCGGGTCCGGCGGCAGGTGGACGCACTGCGCACGCTCACGGCCCAACTGGGCAATGTCTACCGCCCCCGCCGCTCCGGCCCGTCGACGGGCTTCGTCGTGTACGGACGGGCGCCCGCGCCGACGGTGCGGCTGGCGCAGGAACTGCGGGACAGCGTCGAGACACTGGTGACGGCGGCCGTCGACTTCGACCGTTCGCTGGGGTTCTCCTGGGACGCGGTGGGCTCGGCCCTCGGGGTCACCAAGCAGGCCGTCCACCGCCGTTACGGTGCCCGGCGCGCGCCCCAGCAGGGTGGCGGCGCCGTCGAGCAGGACCTCGCGTCCGAGCCTGGCACGACCCGCACGCTCCCGGTGGTCCCGTCCGCCCGCGCGATGCCGCCGCAGCCCACGCCCGCGACCCAGTCGCTGCGCGAGGAACCCCGCCCGCCTGCCTTCCCCGGCCCCCGCAACGGCTGACACGCGCTCTCCGGCCGCCCACGCTCCAGCGGAGCGGGGCGGCCGAGCCATGTCCGGGCCGGGCGGGCCGGGCAAGTCGGGTCGGGTCTCCCCGTTCCCGGGTGGGCGACGAGCCGCCGCCCGCACGCCTCAGCCGATGTCCGGCGGGTCGACCCGGACCCTCACCGGTTCGCCTCCGCCACGGGCCAGGCGGCCGGCCTGAGCCTTCTTCAGCGCCGCCGCCAGCGCGGCGCCGTTGCCGGGCGGCACCCGGACCAGCGCCCGCTCCCACTGTTCCCCCGGCGGGGTGTCGCCGGGCCGCCGAGGTCCGCCGGGCCGGACGACGGGCAGTGCCACCGGGCCCAGCACCTCGGCGTCGTGCGGCAGTTCGGCCGTCGCGAGGAAGGATTCCAACGCCTCCGGCGGACCCGACACCGCGGCCATCCGCGAGACCGGGGGGAAGCCCAGCTCCGCCCGCTCGGCCAGTTCCCGCTGCGCGTGGCCGACCGGGTCCCAGCGCACCAGCGCCTGCACCGGCCGCAGCGTCGGCTCCGCGACGATCACCACGACCCCGCCGGCGCCCTCGTCCCCCTGGCCGCGTACGAGCGAGGCCGCGTCGATCCAGCGCCGCAGGGCCTCCTCGCCCGCCCGCAGGTCGGGGCGGCCGAGCATGGCCCAGCCGTCCAGCAGCAGCGCCGCGGCGTAGCCGCCCTCGGCGACGGGTTCCGCGCCCGGTGTGGAGACCACCAGCGCGGGCCGTCCCGGCACGGTGTCCAGGATGTGGTCCCGGCCCGAGGTGCGGACGGGCACCGCCGGGAACGCCCGGCCGAGCTCCTCCGCCGTGCGCCGCGCGCCGACGACCTGGGCGCGCAGCCGGGTCGACCCGCAGGCGACGCAGTGCCAGTCGGGAGCGCCCCGGCCGCACCATCCGCAGCGCAGTTCCCGCTGCTCCGGCGCCTCCAGCGGTCCCGCGCAGTGCCGGCAGCGCGCGGGGGTGCGGCAGCGTTCGCAGGCGAGGCGCGGTACGTAGCCCCGGCGAGGCACCTGGACGAGCACGGGTCCCGTCTTCAGTCCCTCCCGTACCGCCTGCCAGGCCAGCGTGGGCAGGCGCGCGGCCCGCGCGGCCTCGTCGCGGGCCAGGTCCGTGTCCCCCACCGTGCGCACCAGCGGGGCCGCGGCCCGCACCTGATCGCGGTTCGCGGCCAGCGGCCGGGCCCAGCCGCTCTCCACCAGCTGGGCGGCCTCGACGGTGCAGCTCGTGCCGCCCAGCAGAAACGCGCACCCGTCGTGGGCGGCGCGCAGGAGCAGCACGTCGCGGGCGTGCGGCTGCGGGGCGTGCGGCTCGCTGTGGCTGCCGTCGCCGTCGTCCCAGATGGCGACGAGGCCGAGGTCCCGTACGGGCGCGAACATCGCGGCCCGGGTGCCCACCACCGCCCGTACCGCGCCCCGCCTGACGGCCAGCCACTGGGCGTACCGCTTCTCCGGCCCGGTCTCCGCCGTCAGGACGGCGTGCCGGCCGGCGCCCAGCACCCGTGTGAGCGCCTCGTCGACCCGGCCGACGGCACGCCCGTCCGGGACCACGACGAGGGCGCCGCGGCCGGACGCGAGGGTGGCCGCGACCGCGCGGGCCAGCTCCTCGGCCCAGTACGGCCCGGGCAGGGCGTTCCACACGGCCCGGGGCGCACCGCCGCGGGCGAGGGCGTCGAGGAAGGCCGGTCCCTGTCCGTAGCGCGCCCAGGTACCGGGTTCGGGAGCCGTCGGCGGGGGCAGCGGGTCGGGCGAGGGCCTGGCCTCGGCCCGGGCGCTGCGCGGCGGGACGGCCAGCTGGAGCACGTCGGCCAGGCTGCCGGCGTAGCGGTCGGCCACGGCCCGGGCGAGGCCGAGCAGCTCGGGGCTGAGGACGGGCTCCGGGGAGACGACGTCGGCGAGGGCGGCGAGGGCGCCCCGGTAGTCCGACTCCGCCCGCCGCTCGACGAGGAAGCCGTCGATGAGGCGTCCGCCCTCGCGCCGGCCCTCGCGCACCTGGTGGTTGCCGGCCCCGAAGCGCACCCGCACCCGGACGCCGGGCTGCGCGACGGCGTCCAGCTCCTCCGGGACGGCGTAGTCGAAGAACTGGTCGAGGTGGAGCACGCCCTTGTTGACCACCACCCGGGCCACGGGCAGCTCCTTGGCCAGCGCGGCGCCGCGCCAGGTCCGGGGCTTGGCCCGCGGCACCTTCGCCGTGCGCACGGTCTCCCGGATGAGCGCGAGCTGCTCGGGCGGCTCGTCGGCCGGCTCCTCGGACTTCTCGTTCTCGCTGCTCACAGCTGAATTCCTACCAGACCGCTCCGACAAGCCGGTGTGCGCCGGCGGCCGGGCCGGGCGCCGGCGAGGCTCCGGCGGGCGGATACGCGAGAGCCCGGCACCCCCTGCGGGGTACCGGGCTCCCGACCGGCGCTACTTTGACGACAGGCCCTAGACGCCGGCGGCCTTCTTCAGCGCGTCCACGCGGTCCGTGCGCTCCCAGGTGAAGTCGGGAAGCTCGCGGCCGAAGTGGCCGTACGCCGCGGTCTGCGAGTAGATCGGGCGCAGCAGGTCGAGGTCGCGGATGATCGCGGCCGGGCGGAGGTCGAAGACCTCGCCGATGGCGTTCTCGATCTTCTCGGTCTCGATCGTGTTGGTGCCGAAGGTCTCGACGAAGAGACCGACGGGCTCGGCCTTGCCGATCGCGTACGCGACCTGGACCTCGCAGCGCGAGGCGAGGCCGGCGGCCACGACGTTCTTGGCGACCCAGCGCATGGCGTAGGCGGCCGAGCGGTCGACCTTGGACGGGTCCTTGCCGGAGAAGGCGCCGCCACCGTGGCGGGCCATGCCGCCGTAGGTGTCGATGATGATCTTGCGACCGGTGAGGCCGGCGTCGCCCATCGGGCCGCCGATCTCGAAGCGGCCGGTCGGGTTGACCAGCAGGCGGTAGCCGTCGGTGTCCAGCTTGATGCCGTCCTCGAGCAGCTCCTTGAGGACGTGCTCGACGACGTACTCGCGGACGTCGGGGGCGAGCAGCGACTCGAGGTCGATGTCGGAGGCGTGCTGCGAGGACACGACGACCGTGTCGAGGCGGACGGCCTTGTCGCCGTCGTACTCGATGGTGACCTGGGTCTTGCCGTCGGGGCGCAGGTACGGGATGGTCCCGTTCTTGCGGACCTCGGTGAGGCGGCGCGAGAGGCGGTGCGCGAGGAAGATCGGGAGCGGCATGAGCTCCGGGGTCTCGTCCGACGCGTAGCCGAACATCAGGCCCTGGTCGCCGGCGCCCTGCTTGTCGAGCTCGTCCTCGTCACCCTCGACCCGCTTCTCGTAGGCGGTGTCGACGCCCTGAGCGATGTCCGGGGACTGCGACCCGATGGAGACCGAGACGCCGCAGGACGCGCCGTCGAAGCCCTTCTTCGAGGAGTCGTACCCGATCTCGAGGATCTTGTTGCGGACCAGGGTGGGGATGTCGGCCCACGCCTTGGTCGTGACCTCACCGGCGACGTGCACGAGGCCGGTGGTGATCAGCGTCTCGACGGCCACGCGCGAGGTGGGGTCCTCACGGAGGAGTGCGTCGAGGATGGTGTCGCTGATCTGGTCAGCGATCTTGTCGGGGTGACCTTCGGTCACGGACTCCGAGGTGAAGAGACGACGGGACACAACGCTCCCAATGGTTGCAGCGGCTGCTGGCTGAACAAGGTCGGACGGCAGGGGGCTGCGCCCCGCGTCGTACCGAGACCAGTCTATCGGTCACGATCGGGCATTGGGCCAGGTGTCTCGCAAGATGGGAGCCTGATCACGGCCGATTTCCGGCCCTCGCTCCTCGCGTACACCCGCCCCGTCCGCCCGGCCGCGGCCGGTTCCACCGGATTCTCAGCCACCCATGACGGTGAACTCCGGAAGAAGAGTCTCGGGAATCCTACGCGACGGCGGGACGCAGGCGGGGAACGACCAGATCCCAGACCGTCTCGGCGAGAGCTTCCTTCGGTCCATAGGGCACGGCGGTCTCCGCACCGTCGGACGCGAGCACCACGGCCTCGTTCTCCTCGGATCCGAAGGTCTTGCGCTCCCCCACCTCGTTGACGACGAGCAGGTCGCAGCCCTTGCGGCGGAGTTTCTCCCGACCGTTGGCCAATACGTCGTCCGTCTCGGCGGCGAAGCCGACGACGACCTGGCCGGGCAGGGCGCGCTCGGCGGAGATCTCGGCCAGGATGTCGGGGTTGCGGACGAGCTCGACCGTGGGCGCCTCGACGCCGTCCTTCTTCTTGATCTTTCCGGCCGCGTAGGCCGCGGGGCGGAAGTCGGCGACGGCCGCGGCCATCACCACGGCGTCGGCGTCACCGGCCGCCTTCAGGACGGCCTCGCGCAGCTGGACGGCGGTGCCGACGTGGACCACGTCGACGCCCGCGGGGTCCGGGATGCCGGTGTTCGCCTCGATGAGCGTGACCCGGGCACCGCGGGCGGCGGCGGCCCTGGCCAGGGCGTAGCCCTGCTTGCCGGAGGACCGGTTGCCGAGGTAGCGGACGGGGTCGAGGGGCTCGCGGGTACCGCCGGCGGTCACCAGCACGTGCCGGCCCGCCAGGTCGGGCTCGGCCGTTCCGCGCGCGAGGACGCGTCGGCAGACCTCGAAGATCTCGGCCGGGTCGGGCAGCCGGCCCTTGCCGGTGTCGACGCCGGTGAGGCGGCCGACGGCGGGCTCGATGACGACGGCGCCGCGGCGGCGCAGGGTCGCCACGTTCTCCTGGGTGGCCGGGTGCTCCCACATCTCGGTGTGCATGGCGGGTGCGAAGACGACCGGACAGCGGGCGGTGAGCAGCGTGTTCGTGAGCAGGTCGTCGGCGAGGCCGTGGGCGGCCTTGGCGAGCATGTCGGCGGTGGCCGGGGCGACCACGACGAGGTCGGCGGCCTGGCCGATCCGCACGTGCGGGACCTCGTGGACGGACTCCCAGACCTCGGTGGAGACGGGGTTGCCGGACAGGGCGGACCAGGTGGCGGCGCCGACGAAGTTCAGGGCGGAGTCGGTCGGGACGACGCGGACGTCGTGGCCCGACTCGGTCAGCCGCCGCAGCAGCTCACAGGCCTTGTACGCGGCGATCCCGCCGCTGACCCCCAGGACGACCTTCGGCTTTGCCACGGCGCTCAACTTCACTCCCCGCACTCGGATGCGTACGACTCCATGAGACACCACAGGCCCGGCGGATGTTCCGCCGGGCCTGTGGTGAAAAGCGATACGTGCTTACTGCGCCGGGCCCTCGATGGCCTCGGAGGTCAGCAGACCCGCGTTGATCTCGCGCAGGGCGATCGAGAGCGGCTTCTCGTGGACGTGGGTGTCGACGAGCGGACCGACGTACTCGAGCAGGCCCTCGCCGAGCTGCGAGTAGTACGCGTTGATCTGACGCGCGCGCTTGGCCGCGTAGATCACGAGGCTGTACTTCGAGTCGGTGGCCTCGAGCAGCTCGTCGATCGGCGGGTTGATGATGCCCTCGGGCGCGGTGATGGAAGAGGACACGCTCTAGCCTTCCGAAGAAACTTCTGGGTGAGCTGATCCGGAGTGATCAGGTCCAGGCGATCAAAAATCGATCAAACAACGTTCATCAAGGCTAGCAGCTCGCGCGCCACGTCCTCGACGGAGGTGTTGACCAGGGTGGTGTCGAACTCGGCCTCCGCGGCCAGCTCGACCTTGGCGGCCTCCAGCCGGCGCTCGATGACCTCGGGCGACTCGGTGCCGCGGCCGGTGAGCCGGCGGACCAGTTCGTCCCAGCTCGGCGGGGCCAGGAAGACCAGCTGCGCCTCCGCCATGGACTCCTTGACCTGCCGGGCGCCCTGGAGGTCGATCTCCAGGAGGACCGGCTCGCCGGCCTCCAGCCGGTCCAGGACGGCACGGCGGGGCGTGCCGTAGCGGTTGCCCGCGAACTCGGCCCATTCGAGGAGCTCGCCGTTGGCGACCAGCTTGTCGAATTCGTCGTCCGTGACGAAGAAGTACTGGACGCCGTGCTTCTCGCCGGGTCGCGGCTTTCGTGTCGTGGCCGACACCGAGAGCCAGACCTCGGGGTGGACCTTGCGCATATGAGCGACGACCGTGCTCTTACCCACCCCGGAGGGGCCGGAGAGCACGGTCAGCCGCGGACGTACCTCTGCTGCCATGCAGCGATTATTCCAGCTTTACGGGAGTGCCTGGGACGGCCACCCCGGCTCAGGAACCGGTGCTGCCGAACTCGCGCTCCAGGGAGGCGATCTGGTTGGAACCGAGACCGCGCACGCGCCGGCTCTCGGAGATGCCGAGCCGCTCCATGAGCTGCTTGGCGCGGACCTTGCCGACGCCGGGCAGGGACTCGAGCAGCGCGGAGACCTTCATCTTGCCGATGACGTCGTTCTCCTGGCCCTGCTTGATGACCTCGTGGAGGGAGGCGCCGGAGTGCTTGAGTCGATTCTTGACCTCGGCCCGCTCCCGGCGAGCCGCGGCGGCCTTTTCGAGCGCGGCTGCGCGCTGTTCAGGGGTAAGGGGCGGAAGAGCCACGCCTACGTCACCTCGGATGTCGAACTGTCGGATACGGACCGGTGAGGAGGCTGGTCGCCCCACACCAGTGGAGCAGCGGACAACGCTTGCGCCGTTGAACGCTGACTCTGCCCCGGAGACTAGCGGCCCGCGCCTCTCCAGTCAGCGAGAACAGACGAAAAGTCCTGGTCAGCATCGACCGACCAGGACATTTCCGGCATAAGGACCGGCTTTTCGGCCAAGTTCTTACCAAGGAGTGAGACAGCTCCGACCTGCGGATTGGCAGAAAGCGGGCCGGAGCCCTCCGCCGGGCCGGCGGATCGGGTCCCGTCAGGCGCCGACGGCCTCGCGGATCTCGTGCGCGAACCGCTCCGCCGAGGCCCGCAGCGCGGACGCGTCCGGACCGTGCCGCAGGACCCCGCGGCTGACGTTCGGGACGACGTTGCGGACCGCCGGGCCGAAGACCGCGGGAAGGTCGGCCGCGGTCGCGCCCTGCGCGCCGATGCCGGGGGCCAGGAGGGGGCCGTTGATGTCGAGGTCGAAGGACGAGAGATCGCCGAGGGTGGCACCGACGACCGCGCCGAAGGAGCCCATCGGGGTCTCCCCCGCGTTCTCCGCCGCCAGGTGCGCCAGCATCGTCGCGCCGATCGTCAGGCCGGCCGGGTCGTCGGTGCGTACCGCCCGCTGGACCTCCGCGCCCTCCGGGTTGGAGGTGAGGGCCAGGACGAACAGCCCCGCGCCGCTCTCGCGCGCCAGGTCCACCGCCGGCCGCAGCGAGCCGTAGCCGAGGTAGGGCGAGACGGTGAGCGCGTCCGAGAAGAGGGTCGAGTCCTTGTGGAGGAAGGTCTCGGCGTAGGCGGCCATGGTGGAGCCGATGTCGCCGCGCTTGGCGTCCATGAGGACGAGCGTGCCCGCCGCCCGGGCGTCGGCCACGGTGCGCTCCAGCACGGCGATGCCCCGGGAGCCGAAGCGTTCGAAGAAGGCGGCCTGCGGCTTGAAGACGGCGACCTGGTCGGCCAGGGCCTCGACCACGGTCCGGGAGAAGCGCTCCAGGCCGGCGACGTCGTCGCTCAGGCCCCAGGAGGCGAGCAGCTCGGCGTGCGGGTCGATGCCGACGCAGAGCGGCCCTCGCTCGTCCATGGCGGAGCGGAGGCGGGCACCGAACGTCGGGGGCCGCCCGGAGGGCGTCGATGCGGGGCGGTGCGGGAGGGCGTTCACTGCGCGGCCTTTCGGGTGTCGGCGCCGACGGCTTCGGCGAGGGTGGCGTACGGGGAGGCCGCCAGGCGGGCGGCGAGGCCCTTGTGGATCGCGCGGGCGTAGAACGGACCCTCGTAGATGAAGGCGCTGTATCCCTGGATCAGGGTGGCACCGGCGAGGATGCGCTGCCAGGCGTCCTCGGCGTTCTCGATGCCGCCGACGCCCACCAGGGTGATCCGGTCGCCGACCCGCGCGTGGAGGCGGCGCAGGACGGCCAGCGAGCGCTCCTTGACGGGGGCTCCGGACAGACCGCCGGTCTCCTGGACCAGGGCCGGGTCGGACTTCAGGCCGAGGCCCTCGCGGGCGATGGTGGTGTTGGTGGCGATGATTCCGTCGAGACCGAGCTCCAGGGCCAGGTCCGCGACCGCGTCGACGTCCTCGTCGGCCAGGTCGGGGGCGATCTTGACCAGGAGCGGGACGCGGCGGCCGGTGACCGTGCGGTCGGCCGCCTCGCGCACCGCCGTGAGCAGCGGGCGCAGGGACTCGGTGGCCTGGAGGTTGCGCAGGCCGGGCGTGTTCGGCGAGGAGACGTTGACGACCAGGTAGTCGGCGTGGGCGGCCAGGCGCTCGGTGGACGTGACGTAGTCGCCCGCCGCCTCGGCCTCCGGGACGACCTTGGTCTTGCCGATGTTGACGCCCACCACCGTCTTGAAGACCGGCACGCGGGCGCTCAGGCGGGCGGCGACGGCGGCGGAGCCCTCGTTGTTGAACCCCATGCGGTTGATCAGGGCGCGGTCGGGGACCAGCCGGAAGAGCCGCTTCTTGGGGTTGCCGGGCTGCGCCTGGCCGGTGACCGTGCCGATCTCGACGTGGTGGAAGCCGAGCATGGACATGCCGTCGATGGCGACGGCGTTCTTGTCGAAGCCGGCCGCGAGACCGAAGGGGCCGTGCATCCGCAGGCCGAGGGCCTCGGTGCGCAGCTCCTTGTACCGGGGCGCTAGGACGGCGGCGACGAAGGTCCGCAGGACCGGGACGCGGGCCGCCAGCCGGATCCAGCGGAAGGCCAGGTAGTGGGCCTGCTCCGGGTCCATGCGCTTGAAGACGAGGTCGAAGAAGAACTTGTACATGTCTGTTCAGATCCAGGTCTGCTCATGAAGAGGGGGACACCGCGGGTCCTGCCGGTGTCCCCCCTGCTTCGTCCGGGGCTGCTGGTGCCTCTCGTCGGGATCTTGCCGGGCTCGGCCTGATCCCGACGAAGGACCTAGGTCCTGTCCGGGCGATCTTCTCAGGCCCGCGACGACGGCTGCGGCGTCTCGCGGCGTTGTCGGAGTCGCCCGAGTACGCCCAGTACGAGGGCGATCCTCCGCCTTGCGATACACCACATCCGACGCCGCGGGCCGGTCCTCAAAGATCGCCCGGACAGGACCTAGTCGCGGGCCGCGATCAGGTGTTCCGCGTGCTCCTGGAGGGAGCGGACGCCCACGTCGCCGTGGTTGAGCGCGTCGATGCCCTGGACGGCCGCGGCGAGCGCCTGGACCGTGGTGAGGCAGGGGACGCTGCGGGCCACCGCCGCCGTACGGATCTCGTAGCCGTCGAGGCGGCCGCCCGTGCCGTACGGGGTGTTGACGATCAGGTCGACCTGGCCGTCGTGGATCAGCTGGACGATCGTCTTCTCGCCGTTCGGGCCCTCGCCCTCGGACTGCTTGCGCACGATCGTGGCGTTGATGCCGTTGCGCTTGAGGACCTCGGCGGTGCCGGAGGTGGCCAGCAGCTCGAAGCCGTGGGCGACCAGCTCGCGGGCGGGGAAGATCATCGAGCGCTTGTCGCGGTTGGCGACGGAGATGAAGGCACGGCCCTTGGTGGGCAGCGGGCCGTAGGCGCCGGCCTGCGACTTGGCGTAGGCGGTGCCGAAGACCGCGTCGATGCCCATGACCTCGCCGGTGGAGCGCATCTCCGGGCCGAGGACGGTGTCCACGCCGCGACCGTGCACGTCGCGGAAGCGCGACCACGGCATCACGGCCTCCTTGACGGAGATCGGCGCGTCGAGCGGCAGGGTGCCGCCGTCGCCGGTCTTCGGGAGCAGGCCCTCCGCGCGCAGCTCGGCGACGGTGGCGCCCAGCGAGATGCGGGCGGCGGCCTTCGCCAGCGGCACGGCGGTGGCCTTCGAGGTGAAGGGCACGGTCCGCGAGGCGCGCGGGTTGGCCTCCAGGACGTAGAGGATGTCGCCGGCCATCGCGAACTGGATGTTGATCAGGCCGCGCACGCCGACGCCCTTGGCGATCGCCTCGGTGGAGGCGCGCAGGCGCTTGATGTCGAAGCCGCCGAGGGTGATCGGGGGCAGGGCGCAGGCCGAGTCGCCGGAGTGGATGCCGGCCTCCTCGATGTGCTCCATGACGCCGCCGAGGTAGAGCTCGGTGCCGTCGTAGAGGGCGTCGACGTCGATCTCGATGGCGTCGTCGAGGAAGCGGTCGACCAGGACCGGCCGGGTGGGGCTGATCTCGGTGGACTCGGCGATGTACGACTCGAGGCGGGCCTCGTCGTACACGATCTCCATGCCGCGGCCGCCGAGCACGTACGAGGGGCGGACGAGGACCGGGTAGCCGATCTCGTCGGCGATGGCCTTGGCGCCGGCGAAGGTGGTCGCGGTGCCGTGCTTGGGCGCGGGCAGACCGGCCTCGGCGAGCACGCGGCCGAAGGCGCCGCGGTCCTCGGCGGCGTGGATCGCCTCCGGGGAGGTGCCGACGACCGGCACGCCGTTGTCCTTGAGCGCCTGCGACAGGCCCAGCGGGGTCTGGCCGCCGAGCTGCACGACGACACCGGCGACGGGGCCGGCCAGCGTCTCGGCGTGGACGATCTCCAGGACGTCCTCCAGGGTGAGCGGCTCGAAGTAGAGCCGGTCGGAGGTGTCGTAGTCGGTGGAGACGGTCTCCGGGTTGCAGTTGACCATCACGGTCTCGTAGCCCGCGTCGCTGAGCGCGAAGGAGGCGTGGACGCAGGAGTAGTCGAACTCGATGCCCTGGCCGATGCGGTTCGGGCCGGAGCCCAGGATGATCACGGCGGGCTTCTCGCGCGGGGCGACCTCGCTCTCCTCGTCGTACGAGGAGTAGAAGTACGGAGTCTTGGCGGCGAACTCGGCGGCGCAGGTGTCGACCGTCTTGTAGACCGGGCGGACGCCGAGCGCGTGCCGGACCTCGCGGACGACGTCCTCGCGCAGGCCGCGGATCTCGGCGATCTGGGCGTCGGAGAAGCCGTGGCGCTTGGCCTCGGCCAGGAGCTCGGGTTCGAGCTTCTCGGTGGCGGCCAGCTCGTCGGCGATCTCCTTGATCAGGAAGAGCTGGTCGACGAACCACGGGTCGATCTTCGTGGCGTCGAAGACCTCCTCCGGGGTGGCGCCGGCGCGGATCGCCTGCATGACGGTGTTGATCCGGCCGTCGGTGGGGCGGACCGCCTCGCGCAGCAGCTCGGCCTTGTCGCCCGGCTCGCCGGTGAAGGCGAACTGCGAGCCCTTCTTCTCCAGGGAGCGCAGGGCCTTCTGGAGCGCCTCGGTGAAGTTGCGGCCGATCGCCATGGCCTCGCCGACCGACTTCATGGTCGTGGTCAGCGTGGAGTCGGCGGAGGGGAACTTCTCGAAGGCGAAGCGCGGGGCCTTGACCACGACGTAGTCGAGCGTGGGCTCGAAGGAGGCCGGGGTCTTCTCCGTGATGTCGTTCGGGATCTCGTCCAGCGTGTAGCCGACGGCGAGCCGGGCGGCGATCTTGGCGATCGGGAAGCCGGTCGCCTTGGAGGCGAGGGCCGAGGAGCGGGAGACGCGGGGGTTCATCTCGATGACGATGATCCGGCCGTCTTCGGGGTCGATCGCGAACTGGATGTTGCAGCCGCCGGTGTCGACGCCGACCTCGCGGATGATCGCGATACCGATGTCCCGCAGACGCTGGTACTCGCGGTCGGTGAGGGTCATCGCCGGCGCGACGGTGATCGAGTCACCGGTGTGGACGCCCATCGGGTCGAAGTTCTCGATGGAGCAGACGACCACGACGTTGTCGGCCTTGTCGCGCATCAGCTCCAGCTCGTACTCCTTCCAGCCGAGGATGGACTCCTCCAGGAGCACCTCGGTGGTCGGGGAGAGCGTGAGGCCCTGGCCGGCGATGCGGCGCAGCTCCTCCTCGTCGTGGGCGAAGCCGGAGCCGGCGCCGCCCATGGTGAAGGAGGGGCGGACGACGACGGGGTAGCCGCCGAGGGTGTCGACGCCCTGGAGGACGTCCTCCATGGAGTGGCAGATGACCGAGCGGGCGGACTCGCCGTAGCCGATCTTGGCCTTGACGGCCTCGACGACGCCCTTGAAGAGGTCGCGGTCCTCGCCCTTGTTGATGGCCTCGACGTTGGCGCCGATGAGCTCGACGCCGTACTTCTCCAGCACGCCCTGCTCGTGCATGGAGATCGCGGTGTTGAGCGCGGTCTGGCCGCCGAGGGTGGGCAGGAGGGCGTCCGGGCGCTCCTTGGCGATGATCTTCTCGACGAACTCGGGGGTGATCGGCTCGACGTAGGTGGCGTCGGCGATCTCCGGGTCGGTCATGATCGTGGCCGGGTTGGAGTTGACCAGGATCACCCGCAGGCCCTCGGCCTTGAGCACGCGGCAGGCCTGGGTGCCGGAGTAGTCGAACTCGGCGGCCTGGCCGATGACGATCGGGCCGGAGCCGATGACCAGGACGGACTGGATATCGGTGCGCTTAGGCACGCTCGGCCTCCATCAGGGATACGAAACGGTCGAAGAGGTACGCGGCGTCGTGCGGGCCCGCGGCCGCCTCGGGGTGGTACTGGACGGAGAAGGCCGGCTGGTCGAGCAGCTGGAGACCTTCGACGACCTGGTCGTTCAGGCACACGTGGGAGACCTCGGCACGCCCGAAGGGGGTGTCGGAGACCTTGTCGAGGGGCGCGTCGACGGCGAAGCCGTGGTTGTGCGCGGTGACCTCGACCTTGCCGGTGGTGCGGTCCTGCACCGGCTGGTTGATACCGCGGTGGCCGTACTTCAGCTTGTACGTGCCGAAGCCGAGCGCGCGGCCGAGGATCTGGTTGCCGAAGCAGATGCCGAAGAGCGGCGTGCGGCGGCTGAGGACCTCGCGCATGACGGCGACGGGGCCGTCGGCGGTGGACGGGTCGCCCGGGCCGTTGGAGAAGAAGACGCCGTCGGGCCGGACGGCGTAGACGTCCTCCGCGGTGGCCGTGGCGGGCAGGACGTGGACCTCGATGCCGCGCTCGGCCATCCGGTGCGGGGTCATGCCCTTGATGCCGAGGTCGACGGCCGCGACGGTGAACCGCTTGGTGCCGATCGCCGGGACGACGTAGGTCTCCTTGGTGGCGACCTCGGCGGAGAGGTCGGCACCGCTCATCTCGGGGGCCTGGCGGACCTCGGCGAGCATGGTGCCCTCGTCGGGCAGCGCGTTGCCGGAGAAGATGCCGACGCGCATGGCGCCGCGCTCGCGCAGGTGGCGGGTGAGGGCGCGGGTGTCGATGCCGGAGATGCCGACGACGCCCTGGGCGGCCAGCTCCTCGTCCAGCGAACGGCGGGAGCGCCAGTTGGACGGGACCCGGGCGGGGTCGCGGACGACGTAGCCGGCCACCCAGATCCGCTGCGACTCGGGGTCCTCGTCGTTGACTCCGGTGTTGCCGACGTGCGGCGCGGTCATCACGACGACCTGCCGGTGGTAGGACGGGTCGGTGAGGGTCTCCTGGTAGCCGGTCATGCCGGTGGAGAACACGGCCTCGCCGAAGGTCTCCCCCACGGCCCCGTAGGCGCGGCCGCGGAACATGCGGCCGTCCTCCAGGACGAGTACGGCGGGCGCGGCCTTGTGCCTCTGCGAGGCCGCTCCCTGGATGGAGGTCGTCATCGTGCGATGCCTTCCGTCGGATTGATCTGGTTCATGGAGTTGACGGCCTCGACCCAGGCGGCGTGCTCCGCCGCGCGGTCGGACCGGAAGCCTGAGTCGAGGAGCTTGTCGCCGTGCGCCCAGGTGACGATCAGCAGCCCGCCCTCGGCGAGGACCTTGCCGGCGATGCCCTTGTCGAGCCGGGCCTCGCGCAGGGCCGCCTTCGGGATGAGGAAGTCGTTCGCGCCGGGGCGCACGACCTCGATCCCGGCGTCGGTCAGACGGAGCTCGGCCCGGCTGCGGACGCCGAGGCCGTGGGCGACGATCCGGTCGAGCCACTGCCCGGCCGTGGTCGAGCCGTGGTAGCGCCCGCTGAGAGTCAGTGTGGCGTCACCGGCGGTCTCCGGCACGGCGGACAGGGCGGGGAGGTCCGACTGGAGGCTGCCGCGCCACTTCCATCCCTGGCGCATCAGCCAGTAGACGAAGGCGACGAAGAGGAGCAGTCCGGCGACCCAGCCGAGCCGCCCGGCCCAGTCGGTCACCTCCGCCGACTTCTGTTCCGCAGCGAATGCGATGAGAGGTGTCACGCCAGCTTCCCGTCCACGACCGTTGCCCGGCCCCGCAGGAAGGTGTGGGTGACGCGTCCCGGCAGCTCGCGGCCCTCGTACGGGGTGTTGCGGCTGCGGGAGGCGAAGCCCGCGGGGTCCACGGCTCCACGGTATGCCGGATCCACCAGCGTCAGGTTCGCGGGCTCACCTGCCGAGACGGGGCGTCCGTGTCCGGTGGCCCGTCCGATCCGGGCGGGCGTGACGGACATCCGGTCGGCGACGCCGGCCCAGTCGAGCAGCCCGGTCTCCACCATCGTCTGCTGGACGACGGAGAGCGCGGTCTCCAGGCCGACCATGCCCATGGCGGCGGCGGCCCACTCGCAGTCCTTGTCCTCGTGCGGGTGCGGGGCGTGGTCGGTGGCGACGATGTCGATCGTGCCGTCGGCCAGGGCCTCGCGCAGGGCGAGCACGTCACGCTCGGTGCGCAGCGGCGGGTTGACCTTGTAGACCGGGTTGTACGAGCGGACCAGCTCGTCGGTCAGCAGCAGGTGGTGCGGGGTGACCTCGGCGGTGACGTCGATGCCGCGGGACTTGGCCCAGCGGACGATCTCGACGGAGCCGGCGGTGGAGAGGTGGCAGATGTGGACGCGGGAGCCGACGTGCTCGGCGAGGAGGACGTCGCGGGCGATGATCGACTCCTCGGCGACGGCCGGCCAGCCGCCGAGCCCGAGCTCGGCCGAGACGACGCCCTCGTTCATCTGGGCGCCCTCCGTCAGGCGGGGCTCCTGGGCGTGCTGGGCGACGACGCCGCCGAAGGCCTTCACGTACTCCAGGGCGCGGCGCATGATCACGGCGTCGTCGACGCACTTGCCGTCGTCGGAGAAGACGGTGACGCCCGCGGCGGAGTCGTGCATGGCGCCGAGCTCGGCGAGCTTCTTGCCCTCCAGGCCGACGGTGACGGCGCCGATCGGCTGCACGTCGCAGTAGCCGTGCTCCTTGCCGAGGCGGTAGACCTGCTCGACGACGCCGGCCGTGTCGGCCACCGGGAAGGTGTTGGCCATGGCGAAGACGGCCGTGTAGCCGCCGGACGCGGCGGCGCGGGTGCCGGTGAGGACGGTCTCGGAGTCCTCACGGCCGGGCTCGCGCAGGTGGGTGTGGAGGTCGACCAGCCCGGGCAGCAGGATCCGCCCCTCGGCCTCGATCACGGTCGCGCCCTCGGCCGACAGGCCGGTGCCGACCTCGGCGATCGTCTCGCCGTCGATCAGGACGTCCTGGGCCTCGCCGCCCAGCACCTTCGCACCCCGGATAAGGATCTTGCTCATGGTTACTTGCTCTCCTCGGTACGGGTGTGGGTGACGGCGGAGTCGTTTCCGCCCAGAAGCAGGTAGAGGACCGCCATGCGGATGGAGACGCCGTTGGCGACCTGCTCGACGACCGTGCAGCGGTCGGAGTCGGCGACCTCGGCGGTGATCTCCATGCCGCGGACCATGGGTCCGGGGTGCATCACGATGGCGTGCTCGGGCATCTTGGCCATCCGGTCGCCGTCGAGCCCGTACCGGCGCGAGTACTCGCGCTCGGTCGGGAAGAAGGCGGCGTTCATCCGCTCGCGCTGCACACGCAGCATCATCACCGCGTCGGACTTCGGAAGCACGCGGTCGAGGTCGTAGCTGACCTCGCAGGGCCAGGTCTCGACGCCGACCGGGACCAGGGTGGGCGGGGCCACCAGGGTGACCTCGGCGCCGAGGGTGTGCAGCAGGTCGACGTTGGAGCGGGCGACCCGGCTGTGCAGGATGTCGCCGACGAGCGTGATGCGCCGGCCGGCCAGGTCCTTGCCGAGCCCGGCGTCGCGGCCGACGAGCCGGCGCCGCATGGTGAAGGCGTCCAGCAGGGCCTGGGTGGGGTGCTGGTGGGTGCCGTCGCCGGCGTTGACGACGGGGGCGTCGATCCAGCCGGAGGTGGCCAGGCGGTAGGGGGCGCCGGAGGCGCCGTGCCGGATGACGACGGCGTCGACGCCCATCGCCTCCAGGGTCTGCGCGGTGTCCTTGAGCGACTCGCCCTTGGAGACGCTGGATCCCTTGGCCGCGAAGTTGATGACGTCGGCGGAGAGGCGCTTCTCGGCGGCCTCGAAGGAGATCCGGGTGCGGGTGGAGTCCTCGAAGAAGAGGTTGCAGATCGTGCGGCCGCGCAGGGTGGGCAGCTTCTTGATCGGCCGGTCGGCCACCCGGGCCATCTCCTCGGCGGTGTCGAGGATGAGGACGGCGTCGTCGCGGGTGAGGTCGGCGGCCGAGATGAGGTGACGCATCATCGGGATGTCTCTCCGGGGTGGGGAGGTCGGGGGTCCGGGGTGGCCCCCAGAAGGTCCGTCGGACATGCGGGTGCGCAGGGGTGTGCCCCGGGACCCGCCGGTGGTGCCGGTCGGGTCAGGCGGGCTTGCCGCCGAGCAGCACGGTGTCGCGACCGTCCTCCTCGGCGAGCTGCACCTTGACCGTCTCGCGCAGCGACGTGGGGAGGTTCTTGCCGACGTAGTCGGCGCGGATCGGCAGTTCCCGGTGGCCGCGGTCGACCAGGACCGCGAGCTGCACGGCGCGGGGGCGGCCGATGTCGCCGAGGGCGTCGAGGGCGGCGCGGATGGTGCGTCCGGAGAAGAGCACGTCGTCGACGAGGACGACCAGGCGGCCGTCGATGCCGTCGGCGGGGATCTCCGTGCGGCCGATGGCGCGGGCCGGCTTCATCCGCAGGTCGTCGCGGTACATCGTGATGTCGAGGGAACCGACCGGAATCGTGCGTCCGGTGATCCCGGCGAGCTTGTCGGCCAGCCGGCGGGCGAGGAAGACGCCGCGGGTCGGGATGCCGAGGAGGACCACGTCGTCGGCGCCCTTGGCGCGTTCGACGATCTCGTGGGCGATACGGGTCAGGACCCGTGCGATGTCGGGGCCCTCCAGAACGGGGCGGGCCTCGTCGAGAGGTTGCTGCGTGTCGTGCTGCGGTGCGTCCATATGAAACGGACCTCCTTCTCCGCCTCACGGGACGGATCTTAAAGGACGTCGGAATTGCGTCCTCGACTTTACCAGGGGCGGGCGAGTGCCCTGCTCACCACCCTGCCGACCCTCCGGGCGCCGTCCCTCGGGAGGGGCCGGTACGGACCATTCGGCTTGACGGAGCCAAGTAACGCTGCGTAACCTCACAGTGAGTTACCAGCCACGCGGCGGAGCCGCACGTTGTCACAGCGTCCGGGGAGCTATATGTCCAGCGAATACGCAAAGCAGCTCGGGGCCAAGCTCCGCGCGATCCGCACTCAGCAGGGCCTCTCCCTCCACGGTGTGGAAGAGAAGTCCCAGGGCCGCTGGAAGGCCGTCGTGGTCGGCTCGTACGAGCGCGGCGACCGTGCGGTGACCGTGCAGCGCCTCGCCGAGCTGGCGGACTTCTACGGCGTCCCGGTGCAGGAGCTCCTGCCCGGCACGACCCCCGGCGGGGCCGCCGAGCCGCCGCCGAAGCTGGTTCTGGACCTGGAGCGCCTGGCCCACGTCCCGCAGGAGAAGGCCGGTCCGCTGCAGCGTTACGCAGCGACCATCCAGTCCCAGCGCGGTGACTACAACGGCAAGGTGCTGTCGATCCGCCAGGACGACCTGCGCACGCTCGCCGTCATCTACGACCAGTCGCCGTCGGTGCTGACCGAGCAGCTCATCAGCTGGGGGGTGCTGGACGCGGACGCGCGCCGCGCCGTGGCTCACGAGGACAGCTGAACCACACCCGCTGAACACTCAGCAGAAACGTTGCCGCCAGGGTGACGGAAGGCCTGCGGGCCTTCCGTCACCCTGGCGGTCTTTTCACGCCCGGCCCGGCTCGGGGCCCTGGCCCCGGTCCCGGCTCGCGCCCCACTGGCCCCAGGAGGCTCTGGGAGCCCCGCGGGCCCCAGGAGGTAGCACAGACCCCCGCGGCCCCAGGAGGCAGCGCGAGGGGCCGTGTCCGGGCATACGAAGGGGCCCGCAGCACCGAGTGCTGCGGGCCCCTTCGTATGCCGGGAGATCGCCTCTCAGGCGTCCCGGCGCAGGCGCGGCTTCAGGTCCTTGAAGCGGCCCAGCAGGCCGTTCACGAACGACGGGGACTCGTCGGTGGAGAACTCCTTGGCGAGCTGCACCGCCTCGTCGATCGCCACCGCGTCCGGGGTCTCGTCCAGCCAGATCAGCTCGTACGCGCCGAGCCGGACGATGTTCCGGTCCGCGACGGGCATCCGGTCCAGGTCCCAGTCCACCGCGTAGGTGGCGATGAGCTCGTCGATCCGGTTCGCGTGGTCCGCGTATCCCTCGACCAGCACCATCGTGAACTCGTTGACCGGCGGCTGGCGGTCGTCGGACCGCGCGTGCCGCACCCAGTCGGCGAGCACTTCCTGCACGGACGCTTCGCGCTGGTCGGCCTCGAACAGGATCTGGAAGGCCCGCTTACGGGCCTTGCTCCGGGCAGCCACGGTTAGCTGTTCACCCGGCCGAGGTAGTCGCTCGAGCGGGTGTCGACCTTGATCTTCTCACCGGTGGTGATGAAGAGCGGGACCTGGATCTCGTGGCCGGTCTCCAGCGTGGCCGGCTTGGTGCCACCGGTGGAGCGGTCGCCCTGGACGCCCGGGTCCGTGTGCTGGATGGTGAGCTCGACGGCGGCGGGGAGCTCGACGTAGAGCACCGAGCCCTCGTGCTGCGCGACCGAGGCGGTGAAGCCCTCGATCAGGAAGTTCGCGGCGTCGCCGACGGACTTGCGGTCGACGTGCAGCTGGTCGTAGGTCTGCATGTCCATGAAGACGAAGTAGTCGCCGTCCATGTACGAGAACTGCATGTCGCGGCGGTCGATGGTGGCCGTCTCGACCTTCACGCCGGCGTTGAACGTCTTGTCGACGACCTTGCCGGAGAGCACGTTCTTGAGCTTGGTGCGCACGAAGGCCGGGCCCTTGCCGGGCTTGACGTGCTGGAACTCGACGACGGACCAGAGCTGGTCCCCGTCGAGCTTGAGCACCATGCCGTTCTTGAGGTCGTTCGTGGAAGCCACGGTTGCGGAATCTCCTGGACTGACGTGGGACCAGAGAGGCGTGCGCGCCCTAGAGCGCGAGCAGCTCCTTGGTCGTAATGGTGAGTAGCTCGGGTCCGCCGTCCGCCTCCTGGCGCACGACGAGCGTGTCATCGATCCGGACCCCGCCCCGGCCCGGGAGGTGGACCCCCGGTTCGACGGTGACCGGCACACAAGCGTCCAGTTTACCCATGGCCGAGGGTGCGAGCTGCGGGTCCTCGTCGATTTCCAGACCGACACCGTGGCCGGTGAGGGCCGGAACGGCCTCGCCGTGGCCCGCCGCGGCCAGTATCTGCCGGGCCGCGCGGTCCACGTCGCGGCACTCGGCCCCGGGGGCCAGCGCCTCGCGTCCGGCCCGCTGAGCGGCGAAGACGAGGTCGTACAGCTCGATCTGCCAGTCCGCCGGCGTCGTGCCGATGACGAAGGTGCGGCCGATCTCGCAGCGGTAGCCGCGGTAGTTCGCGCCGAGGCAGACGGAGAGGAAATCGCCCTCCTCGACCCGGCGGTCTGAGGGCCGGTGGCCGCCCCGGCCCGAGTTCGGGCCGGTGGCCACGGAGGTCGGGAAGGCGGCGCCGTCGGCACCGTGGTCGACCAGCCGGCGCTCCAGCTCCAGGGCGAGATGGCGCTCGGTCCGCCCGACCAGGATCGACTCGAGGAGCTCCCCGAGCGCCTGGTCGGCGATCTCGGCGGCGATCCGCAGGCAGGCGATCTCGTCCTCGTCCTTGACGATCCGCAGCTGCTCGACGGCCCCGCCGAGGTCGGCCAGGCGCAGCCGGGGCGCGACCGACCCCATCGCGCGGTGCCGGGCCACCGTCAGATGGTGCTCCTCGACGGCGAGGGCGTCCGCTCCGGCCTTGCGGGCGAAGTCCACGGCCGCGACGGCCGGATCACCGCCGCCCGCGGGCAGCACGGCCTGCCGGAGCCGTTCGTCGAGCCGCCCGTCGGCGGGATCGCCGCCGGGCGCGACGGGGCAGAGCAGGACGTCCTCGTCCGGTCCGACCAGGAGGACGGACCCGAGGGGCGAACCGCCCGCGAGATAGCGGACGTTGGCGGGGCGGGAGACCAGGGCCGCCGGGCTGCCGGCCGCCGCGCACCGGTCGCGCAGCCGCACTCGACGGTCCGCATACACCTCTGACATGTTCCGAGCCTAGGACGGGCCGGACGGCCCGTCCTGCTCAGCGCCGCCGACCGGGCCACGGGTGAGGCGTCCGGACGCCTCGCCCCCGCGGTTCGTCCAGGGTGCCCGGCCGGCGGACGGCCGGCGACGCGGGCGGGTCCGGTGAGCGGTGCGGCGGACGGCCCGGTACGCGCGATCGCCCGGGTGGCCGGCGACGCGGACGGCCTCTGCGCACCGGACGCCGGCGGCGCTCCTCGACGACCGACGCGGGCCCGCCCGGCACCGGGGCCGGTCCGGCCGGGCGGCACCCAGGTGGGCGGGCTCGCCGCGGCTACCAGGTGGGCGGGCTCGCTATGGAACGCGCCAGCACCTCGTCCAGGACGCGGGCGGTGGTCTCCACGTCGTACTTGGAGTTGTCGATGATCGGCAGCCCGGAGCCGTACCAGCCCGCCATACGGCCGTGGATGGAGGCGACCTCCTCGTCCGAGAGGCGCCGGTTGCCGCTGCGCTCGGCGTTGCGTTCCAGGACGATCTCCAGACCCGGCAGCAGCACGACGGGAAGCAGGCCCGGGCCGACGTGCCGCTTCCAGCCGCCGAGGCCGACGACCGGCCGGTCGGGGAAGACGGCGTCGTCGAGAATGCAGGAGATGCCGTTGGCGAGGAAGTTGCGCGCGGCGAAGCCGCAGGTGCGGCGGGCCAGGCGGTACTGGGCCTCGGAGTGCTCGTTCCAGCCCGACTGCGGGTCCGCGAAGCCCGAGCACACCCACTCGCGCACGTCGTCGAGGCTGATGTGCGCGGTGGGCACGCGGCGGCTGCGGGCCCAGTGCCGGGCGACGGTCGTCTTGCCCGCTCCGGCGGGGCCGATCAGCAGGACGGCCAGGGTGGCGGCTCCGGTGCCGGGCTCGGCGGGCGGCGCGGCCGGCATCGGGACCGGCGGCAGCTGGACGTACCCGGTGGCGTCACCGGCGGGCGGGCCGGCCGGATGCGCGGCGCCCGGGCGGGAGGCAGGGGCGTGCGGCGGGCCGGCGTGCGGCGGGACCGGGCCGGGAACCCAGCCCGGGGCCGGCGGCGGACCGGGCGGCGCCTGATGCGGCGCGGCCGGCTGCGGAGGGGGCGGAGGCTGGTGCCCGTGCGGGGGCGCGGGGGGCACGGGGTGGTGTCCTCCCGGCCCGCCCGAGGCCCATCCGTGCTGTTCGGGCGGTGGCAACGGAGCCCCCACGCTGTGCTGCATCCGGCGCCACTCCGTCTCGTACGGCCGATACTCCGGGGAACGTTACCGCCCCCGGCCCCGAACAAGGGAACGGGCGGGGGCGGTTCGACGTGCCCGGAGGCCGCCTCGGGTGCGTCAGGCGGTGAGTTCCTCGGCGAGCGCGCGCAGGGCGAGCCGGTAGGAGCCGATGCCGAAGCCGGCGATGGTCCCGGTCGCGACGGCCGCGACGACCGAGGTGTGCCGGAACTCCTCCCGCGTGTACGGGTTCGAGATGTGCACCTCGATCAGCGGCGCGGTCCGCTGGGCGGCCGCGTCGCGCATCCCGTAGGAGTAGTGCGTGAACGCGCCCGGGTTGAGGACGACCGGCACGGATCCGTCGGCCGCCTCGTGCAGCCAGCGGATCATCTCGCCCTCGTCGTTGGTCTCGCGCACGTCGACGTCGAAGCCCAGCTCCTCGCCGAGGGCCCGGCAGGACTCGACCAGGCCCTTGTACGACGTGGCGCCGTAGATGTCGGGCTCGCGGGAGCCGAGCCGGCCGAGGTTCGGGCCGTTCAGCACGAGGACCCGCCGGAGCTCGCTCACGCGGACACCTCGCCGTAGGCGGCGAGCAGCACGGCCGGGTCGGGGCCCTCCATCACGGTCGGCTTGCCGAGCCCGTCGAGGACGATGAAGCGCAGCAGGTCGCCGCGGGACTTCTTGTCCACCTTCATCGTCTCCAGCAGCTTGGGCCACTGGTCGCCCCGGTAGGTGAGCGGCAGGCCGACCGACTCCAGGACGCTGCGGTGCCGGTCGGCGGTGGCGTCGTCGAGCCGTCCGGCCAGCCGGCCGAGCTCCGCCGCGAAGACCATGCCGACGGAGACGGCGGCGCCGTGCCGCCACTTGTAGCGCTCGTTCTTCTCGATGGCGTGCGCGAGGGTGTGGCCGTAGTTGAGGATCTCGCGGCGGCCGGACTCCTTGAGGTCGCCGGAGACGACCTCGGCCTTCACCTTGATCGAGCGGACGAGCAGCTCGGCGGTGTGCGGGCCGGCCGGGGTACGGGCGGCCTGCGGGTCCTCCTCGATGAGGTCGAGGATCGCCGGGTCGACGATGAAGCCGGCCTTGA
Source organism: Streptomyces sp. NPDC048338 (assembly GCF_043201055.1). Classification (NCBI taxonomy): domain Bacteria; kingdom Bacillati; phylum Actinomycetota; class Actinomycetes; order Kitasatosporales; family Streptomycetaceae; genus Streptomyces; species Streptomyces sp. NPDC048338. The sequence continues at coordinate 290,060 of NZ_JBICYQ010000009.1, read as the reverse complement.
TGATCTCCGCGAGGCCGCTGACGTAGTCGTGAACGGGCAGCGAGTCCAGGGCGGCGAGGTCGCACAGCACGCCGGCGGGCGGGTGGAAGGCGCCGACGAGGTTCTTGCCCTCGGCGGTGTTGATGCCCGTCTTGCCGCCGACCGCCGCGTCGACCATGGCCAGCACGGTCGTCGGGACGGCGATCCAGCGCACGCCGCGCAGCCAGCTCGCGGCGACGAAGCCGGCCAGGTCGGTGGTCGCGCCGCCGCCCACGCCGACGATGACGTCGGTGCGGGTGAAGCCGGTCTGGCCGAGCGCCTTCCAGCAGTAGGCCGCGACCTCGACGGTCTTGGCCTCCTCGGCGTTCGGCACCTGGATGGCGACGGTCTCGTAGCCCTGGTCGGCGAGGTCGGCGCGCAGTGCCTCGCCGGTCTCGGCGAGCGCCTCGGGGTGGATCACGGCGACGCGCTTGGCCTTGCCGCCGATCAGGGTGGGGAGCTCGCCGAGCAGTTGCCGGCCGACCAGCACCTCGTACGGATCCGTGCCCGCCGAACCGCCGACCTCGATGCGGGTGACTTCCTGGTCCGTCATACGTCCTTCTTCAGCTCCAGTGCGTCGAGGACCGCGCTCGCGACCTCTTCGGGGGTGCGGTCGTCGGTGGTGACGACGACGCGTGCGACTTCGGTGTAGAGGTGGCGGCGCGCCTCCATCAGCTCGCGCCACTGGCGGCGCGGGTTGACGGCGAGCAGCGGCCGCGCGGTGTTGAGGCCCACACGGCGGACCGCCTCCTCGACGTCCATCGAGAGATAGGCGACGGGCAGGCCGCTGAGGAGTTCACGGGTGCCGGCGTCCAGGATCGCGCCGCCGCCGAGGGCGAGGACGCCCTCGTGCTCGGCGACCGCGGTGCGGACGGCCGCCCGCTCCAGGGCGCGGAAGTGTTCCTCGCCCTCCTCGACGAAGATGTCCGAGATCTCGCGCCCCTGGGCGGCGACGATGTCGGCGTCGGTGTCCCGGTAGGGCGCGCCGAGCAGCTCGGCCAGGAGCGCGCCCACCGTGGACTTGCCGGAGCCCATCGGCCCGACCAGGACGACCAGCGGTCCGTGCGGCACGGGAGCCGTCACCGGATGTGCAGGTTGTCGAGGTACGACCGGACGTTGCGGCGGGTCTCCGGGACGCTGTCGCCGCCGAACTTCTCGACGACGGCGTCCGCGAGGACGAGCGCGACCATGGCCTCGGCGACGATGCCGGCGGCGGGCACGGCGCAGACGTCGGAACGCTGGTGGTGGGCCTGGGTGGCCTCGCCGGTGACGACGTCGACGGTGGCCAGCGCGCGCGGGACGGTGGCGATGGGCTTCATCGCCGCGCGGACGCGCAGCAGCTCGCCGGTGGTCAGGCCGCCCTCGGTGCCGCCGGAGCGGCCGGAGGTGCGCCTGATGCCCTCGGGAGTGGTGACGATCTCGTCGTGCGCCTGCGATCCGGGCACCCGGGCGAGGTCGAAGCCGTCGCCGACCTCGACGCCCTTGATGGCCTGGATGCCCATGAGGGCGGCGGCCAGCCGGGCGTCCAGCCGGCGGTCCCAGTGGACGTGGGAGCCGAGGCCGACGGGCACCCCGTAGGCCAGGACCTCGACGACGCCGCCGAGGGTGTCGCCGTCCTTGTGGGCCTGGTCGATCTCGGCGACCATCGCCTTCGAGGCGTCGGCGTCGAGGCAGCGGACCGGGTCGGCGTCGAGCTTCTCCACGTCGGCGGGCGTCGGGTGGACGCCGTACGGGGCCTTGGCCGCCGCGAGCTCGACGACGTGGGAGACGATCTCGATGCCCGCGGCCTCCTTGAGGAAGGAGCGGGCGACGGCGCCGAGGGCGACGCGGGCGGCGGTCTCCCGGGCGCTGGCGCGCTCCAGGATCGGCCGGGCCTCGTCGAAGCCGTACTTCTGCATGCCGGCGAGGTCGGCGTGGCCGGGGCGGGGCCGGGTCAGGGGCGCGTTGCGGCCCGTCTCCTTGAGCTCCGCGGGGTCGACCGGGTCCGCCGACATGACCTTCTCCCACTTGGGCCACTCGGTGTTGCCGACCATCACGGCGATCGGGGAACCGAGCGAGAGCCCGTGGCGGACGCCGCCGAGGAAGGTGATCTCGTCCTGCTCGAACTTCATCCGCGCGCCGCGTCCATAGCCGAGACGCCGCCGCGCGAGGTGGTCGGCCACCAGCTCAGTGGTGACCGGGACGCCGGCGGGAAGGCCCTCCAGCGTCGCGACCAGGGCGGGTCCGTGGGATTCTCCCGCAGTCAGCCAACGCAACCTGCTCAACGATGCTCCTCATGCTCGCGCCTGGCACTGCAACGGCACGACCGGGTGCGCGGCCCTGGCCCGCCGACCTCGATCCTCCCACGTCCGGGGCCCCGACCTGATAGCCGGTCCATTAGTCGGACGATGCGGAACGAGAAGCCCGGGCAATCATCGGAGCGCAGCACACCGGTTCGACGGGGGCGCCGGACCGGTGTGCGGCGGATGCCGGGGTCAGTGGGCGGAGGGCAGCGCGGCGGCGCCCGCCGCCCGCATCGCCGCCAGGGGCGCCGGCGCGCGCCCCGTCATCTGCTCGACCTGCAGGACGGCCTGGTGGACGAGGAGGTCGAGGCCGCCGACGACCGCTCCGCCGCGCTCCTCCCAGGCCGCCGCGAGCGCGGTCGGCCAGGGGTCGTAGAGCACGTCGAAGAGGGTGCCGGGCGCGTCCGGCACCTGCGCCGCGAGCGCGTCGGTGGTCCCGGCCGGGGTGGTGGCGATCACCAGCGGCGCGGCGAACGCCTCCGCGGCGTCCGCCCAGTCGGCGGTGCGGACGTCCGCTCCCAGGCGCTCACCCCAGCCCCGCATCTCGGCCGCCCGGGCCTCGCTGCGGACGTACGCGGTGACGGGGCCGGAGCAGATCCGGGCGAGAGCGGCCAGCGCCGAGGACGCGGTGGCGCCCGCGCCGAGGACGGCGGCGGACTCCACCTTCTCCACGCCCCGCTCGCGCAGGGCCGCGATCATGCCGGGAATGTCCGTGTTGTCGCCGAGCCGGCGGCCGTCCTCGGTGAGGACGACCGTGTTCACGGCCTCCACCGAGGCCGCCGTGTCGCTGATCCCGTCGAGCAGCGGGATGATCGCCCGCTTGAGCGGCATGGTCAGCGACAGCCCGGCCCATGAGGGGTCCAGACCGGCGACGAAGCCGGGCAGCGCCTCCTCGTCCACCTCGAAGCGGTCGTACGACCAGTCCGTGAGCCCGAGCGCGGCATACGCGGCCCGGTGCAGCACCGGGGAGAGCGAATGGGCGATCGGGGAGCCGAGGACGGCTGCGCGCCGTGGTGCGGGCATCAGTTCTTCCTCGACTTGTTGAACTGCTCGACCAGCTTCTGGTGCTCGGCGTTGGTCTTGGTGAACTTGGACGACTTCCCGTCGAGGGAGATGAAGTAGTACCAGCCGTCGTGCGTCGGGTTGACCACACCCTGCATGGCCTCGGCCCCCGGGTTGCCGATCGGGCCGGGCGGCAGCCCGCGGTAGTAGTACGTGTTGTACGGGTTGTCGTACTTCCGCAGTTCCTCGAGGCTGAGGTCGAGCTTGCTCTGGTTCTTCACGTAGTTGTACGTGGAGTCGAACTCGAGCATGCCGTTGGTCTGCACGTTGCCCGGCTTCAGGCGGTTGTAGACGACCTCGCCCATCTTCCGGAAGTCGTCGTGCGAGGTCCCCTCCGCCTGGACGAGGCTCGCGATCGTGACGAGCTCCCACGGTCCCTTGACGCCGAGCTCCTTGGCCTTGGCCTCCAGGTCGAACTTCGCGTACTCCTGGTTCGCCCGCGCGACCATCTTGCGCAGCACGTCCTCGGGCTTCTGGCCCTTGGCGACCGGGTAGCTCGCGGGGAAGAGGAAGCCCTCCAGCGGGTCCTTGAGCTTGGAATGGCCGGCGGCCCAGGCCGGCAGGCCGAGCTTCGCGGCCTGCGCCTTGGCCACGCCCTGCGTGGTGCCGGCCTCGAGTTCGAGCTTCTTGTCGATCTGCTCGTAGACCCAGACGTTGCGGCGGCCCTCGGGGATGACGAAGTTGGCCTGGCTCGCCGGGTTCAGCATCAGCGAGACGGCGCTCTCCGCGGACATCTCCTTCTTCAGCGTGTACACGCCCGCCTGGATGGTGTTGCCCTTGGCGTTCTTGCCCTGGGCGGAGACGAAGGCGTCGACGCTCTTGACGACGCCGGCCCGTTTCAGGATGTTGCCGATCTCGTAGCCGCCGGCGCCCTTCGGGATCTCGACCTCGACCGAGCCGGAGCCCGCGCCCGCGAAGTCGGGCGCCGCACCGAACTGGCCCTGCCAGAACTGGTAGCCGAAGTAGCCCACGCCGCCGACGCCGCCCGCGAGGACGAGCGCGACGACGAGGCAGGCGCAGCCGTTCCTGCTCTTCTTCTTGCCCTTGTCCTTGCCGCGGCGCTCACGGCCGCCCGTGCGCGAGCGGGACTCGGCCGGGTCGTCGTCGTACTCGTCGTCGCCGTCGTCCTCGCCGGTGAAGAAGGGGTGCTTCTCCTCCTCCGGGACCTCCGCGTCCCAGTCGGTCGCCGGCTCGGGCTCGGCCGGCCGGGCGGGCGGTGCCTGCCGTCGGCCGGGGGGCTGCGGCGGCGGGTACGCCTCCGGGGTGCCATAGAGGTCCGGGCTCTGGCCCCCGTAGGGATCGGCGGGGGTGACGCCGTACGGCATCGCCGCCTGGCCCGTCTCCCAGCTCGTGTCGTACTGCTGTGCGGGGTACCCGGGCGTGTCGTAGCCCTGGCCCTGCTGCCCCTGCTGATGCCCGTACGCGCCCTGCTGCTGCCCGCCGTAGGTCTGGTCGCCGTACGCGGGATCGGCGTACCGAGGATCGTTGTACTGGGCATCGTTGTACTGCTGATGCTGCTGGTACGCCTGCTGCTCGGGATGCTGCGGCTGCTGGTACTGGGGGTGGTAGCCCTGGGCCTGGCCCTGAGGCTGCCCCTGCCCCTGGGCCTGACCCTGGCCGTACGGGTCCTGCTGGTCGTACTGCGCCTGCTGCGGGTACTGCTGCTGCTGGCCTCCCCATCCCTGGTCCCCGTACAACGGGTCCTCGGGATGCCACGGTTCGGAGCCGGAGCCCCGGCCATACTCAGTCATCGATCCCCAAACAGCCGCGAGACGTCCGGACGGTCCGCCTCTACGTAGTGCGGCAGTTGTTCGAATGCCGCCGCATCGCGCGGAACGTTACCGTATCGCGATCAGGTGCCCACTTCGACGCCCTCGCCGGGCGGATTACCTGATACCCGTTCGGACTCAAGAGCGTTCTGAAGGATGATCACAGCGGCGGCCTGATCGATGACGGACCGGCCCTTCTTCGACTTCACACCGGAGGCCCGCAGCCCCTGGGCCGCCGTCACGGTCGTCATCCGCTCGTCCACCAGCCGGACGGGGACGGGGGCGACCCCCCGGGCCAGCACCTGGGCGAAGGCCCGCACCTTGGCCGCGGCCGGCCCCTCGCCCCCGGAGAGGGAGCGAGGGAGGCCGACCACGATCTCGATCGGTTCGTACTCCTCGGCGATCTGCCTCAGCCGCCGGTGGGCGGCCGGGACGTCACGTCCCGGCACGGTCTCCACCGGGGTGGCGAGGACCCCGTCGGGGTCGCACGAGGCGACCCCGATCCGGGCGTCCCCGACGTCGATCGCGAGACGGCGACCGCGGCGCATCGTCACGCCGTCTCCGTCACGAGACGCTCGACGGCGGCGATGGCCTCGCCGACGGCCTCCGGGTTCTGACCGCCGCCCTGGGCGACGTCCGGCTTGCCGCCGCCACCGCCGCCGAGGGTCTTGGCGGCCGTGCGGACCAGCTCGCCGGCCTTGAGACCGCGCTCACGGGCCGCCTCGTTGGTGGCGATGACCGTCAGCGGCTTGCCGTTGGCGGTGGTGAACAGGGCGACGACGGCGGGACGGCCGCCCGAGATGCGCCCGCGCACGTCGAGGACCAGCCTGCGCAGGTCGTCGGCGCCGGTGCCGTCCGGGACCTGACCGGTCACGAGGGCGACGCCGCGGATGTCCTGGGCGCCCTCGACGAGACCGGCGGCGGCCTGGAGGACCTTCTCCGCGCGGAACTTCTCGATCTCCTTCTCGGCGTCCTTCAGCTTGCCGAGCATGGCGGAGATCTTCTCCGGCAGCTCCTCGGGGCGGCCCTTGACCAGCTCCTGGAGCTGGGCCACGACCGTGTGCTCCTTGGCGAGGAAGTTGTACGCGTCGACACCGACGAGGGCCTCGATCCGGCGCACGCCGGAGCCGATGGAGGACTCGCCCAGCAGCTTCACCAGACCCAGCTGGGCGGTGTTGCCGACGTGCGTGCCGCCGCACAGCTCCTTGGAGAAGTCGCCGATGGTGACGACACGCACCTTCTCGCCGTACTTCTCGCCGAACTCGGCGATGGCGCCCTGGCGCTTGGCCTCGTCGATCGGCATGACCTCGGCGTGGACCTCCAGCTCGCGCGAGAGGACCTCGTTGATCTTCTGCTCGACGTCGGTGAGGACGGCGCCGGGAACGGCGTTCGGCGAACCGAAGTCGAAGCGGAAGCGGCCGGGCTGGTTCTCGGAACCGGCCTGGGCGGCCGTCGGGCCGAGGGCGTCGCGCAGCGCCTGGTGGGTGAGGTGGGTGGCCGAGTGGGCGCGGGCGATGGCCCGGCGGCGGCGCACGTCGATGGTCGCGTAGGCGGTGGAGCCCACGGTCACCTCGCCGACCTGCACGGAACCCTTGTGCACGGAGACACCGGGGACCGGCTGCTGGACGTCGCGGATCTCGATGACGGCGCCGCTGTGCAGCCTGATCCGGCCCTGGTCGGCGATCTGGCCGCCGCCCTCGGCGTAGAAGGGGGTGCGGTCGAGGACGACCTCGACGTCGTCGCCCTCGGAGGCGGCCGGCGACGGGAGTCCGTTGACCAGCAGGCCGACGACGGTGCTCTCGCCCTCGGTGTTCGTGTAACCGGTGAACTGGGTGGCGCCGCTGGTGTCGGCGATCTCCCGGTAGGCGGTGACGTCGGCGTGGCCGGTCTTCTTGGCCTTGGCGTCGGCCTTGGCGCGGTCCCGCTGCTCCTTCATCAGGCGGCGGAAGCCGTCCTCGTCCACGGAGAGGCCCTGCTCGGAGGCCATCTCCAGGGTGAGGTCGATCGGGAAGCCCCAGGTGTCGTGGAGCAGGAACGCCTTGTCGCCGGAGAGGACCGTGCCGCCGGCGGACTTGGTCTCGGTCACGGCGGTGTCGAGGATGTTGGTGCCGCCCTTGAGGGCCTTGAGGAACGCGGCCTCCTCGGCGAGGGCGACGGTCTCGACGCGCTTGCGGTCGGTGACGAGCTCCGGGTACTGCTCGCCCATCGTCCCGATGACGGTGTCCACGAGGTCCTGGACGACCGGGCCGGTGGCGCCGAGCAGGCGCATGTTGCGGACGGCGCGGCGCATGATGCGGCGCAGGACGTAGCCGCGGCCCTCGTTGCCGGGGGTCACGCCGTCGCCGATGAGCATCACGGAGGTGCGCATGTGGTCGGCGACCACGCGCAGCGAGACGTCGCTCTCGTGGGACTTGCCGTAGTCGACGCCGGTCAGTTCGGTGGCCTTGTCGATGACGACCTTGAGGGTGTCCGTCTCGTACATGTTCTGGACGCCCTGGAGGATCATCGCCAGGCGCTCCAGGCCGAGGCCCGTGTCGATGTTCTTCGACGGCAGCTCGCCGAGGATCGGGAAGTCGTCCTTGCCGGAGCCCTCACCGCGCTCGTACTGCATGAAGACCAGGTTCCAGATCTCCACGTACCGCTCGTCGTTGACGGCCGGGCCGCCCTCGACGCCGAACTCGGGGCCGCGGTCGTAGTTGATCTCGGAACACGGGCCACAGGGTCCGGGGACGCCCATGGACCAGTAGTTGTCCTTCTTGCCGAGGCGCTGGATGCGCTCGGCGGGGACGCCGACGACGTCGCGCCAGATCTGCTCGGCCTCGTCGTCCTCCTGGTAGACGGTGATCCAGAGCCGCTCCGGGTCCAGCCCGTAGCCGCCGTGCTCCACCGAGGTGGTCAGCAGCTCCCAGGCCAGCTTGATGGCGCCTTCCTTGAAGTAGTCGCCGAAGGAGAAGTTGCCGCACATCTGGAAGAACGTGCCGTGGCGGGTGGTCTTGCCGACCTCTTCGATGTCCGGCGTCCGGACGCACTTCTGCACGCTGGAGGCGCGCGAGAACGGCGGCTTGACCTCGCCGAGGAAGTACGGCTTGAACGGCACCATTCCCGCGGGGACGAGCAGCAGAGTCGGGTCGTCCGCGATGAGCGACGCCGAAGGGACGACGGTGTGACCGCGCTCCTCGAAGAAGCTCAGCCAGCGGCGGCGGATTTCAGCCGACTCCATCAGTGGTCCTCATTCCGGTTGTACGGGATCGTGCGTGGGATGTGCGTGGGGTTCTGCGGGGAACGCTGCGGCGGCTCGTCGAGGGCGAGGAGACGGCGCTGCGCGGGGAGTTCCCGCCCGGGCTGTGCCTCGATGCCCAGCACCTCCTCGAGTTCGGCCTCGCGCTGGGCCATGCCCGCCCTGACGTCGAGGGCGAAGTCCTTGAGACGGTGGCCCGCCTCGACCGCCTTGTTCGCCGCCTGCGCGGCGAGGCTCTCGGGCGTCAGCTGCCGGAGCTTCCGGTTGACCTTGGTGGTGGCCCACACGCCGGCGGCTGCGCCGGCGGAGAACCAGAACGTACGGCGGAACATCGAGGCTCAGCCCTTCTGCTTCCGGCGCCGCGCCGGCGGCACCGTGCGACCGACGACGACGGCACGTGGCGAGGGCGCCTGGGGCGCCCCGTCCCGGTTCCGGCCGAGCGCCTTGCGCACGCCGTAGCCGAACGCGGCGACCTTCACGAGCGGACCGCCGAAGGTGGAGGCGACCGTGGTCGAGAGTGCCGAGGCGTTCGAGGTGACTTCCTGGACGTCCGAGGTGATCGCGTCGACCCGGTCGAGCTGCGTCTGCGCCGACCGCACGGTCGCGGAGGCGTCGCCGAGCAGCGGCACCGCCTGTTCGGTCACGTCAGCCACCAGTCTGGTGGTCGCCTTGAGCGTCTGCGCCAGCCTCACCAGCACCACGGCGAGGAAGGAGACGAGAATCGCCCAGAACACGGCCACCAGGATCCCGGCAACCTCTCCACCGGTCACTCCGCACCACTCTCTGCTGTCGTCGGGCCCTTGCCAAAAGTCGTCCTCCGACCCTATCGCGCCCGTGGTCTTGCGCCGTACCGCATTACGGCGGGCATCGCCGCTCGTGGGAGGGGGATCGCGCGATCCGATTGTACGGAGCGCGTGCGGCTGGGTACGCTCCGTGTCCCATGCGAAGGAGCAACCTCCCCGCGGAGCTGAACCGGTTCGTCGGACGGTCGGGCGAGCGGGGCGAACTGGCCCGGCTGCTCGGTGAATTCCGCCTGGTCACCGTGGTGGGCGTGGGCGGCGTCGGCAAGACGCGGCTGGCGTTCTCCGTGGCCGCCGGGACGGAAGGGCGGCACGCCGACGGGGTGCGGGTGGCCGCGCTGTCGGCGCTGCGGGATCCGGGCCTGGTGGCCCACGCCCTGGTCGAGGCACTGGGCCTGACGGACCACACGCTGCGCGCGCCGCGCGAACTGCTCGTGGAGGACCTGTCCGACCGCCGGCTGCTGCTGGTCGTGGACGGCTTCGAGCACCTCGTCGAGGCGTGCGCCCCGCTGCTCCGGGACCTGCTGACCGCCTGCCCCGGGCTGACCGTGCTGGCGGTGGGACGCCGTCCGCTGCGGCTGGACGGGGAGGCGGTCTTCACCCTGCCGCCGATGGGCGACGAGGACGCGGTCGCCCTGTTCGCCGAACGGGTCGCGGCGACGGGATCGGCCCCGCCGGCCGCGACGGACGGGGACTCCGCCGCCGTACGGGAGTTGTGCCGGCGGCTCGACGGGATCCCGCTGGCCCTGGAGCTCGCGGCCGCCCGGATGCCGCTGCTCACGGTCGAGCAGATGCTGCACCGGCTCGACGACCGCTTCCGGCTGCTCACGGCCGGCACCCGCGGCGCCCTGCCCCGCCACCAGACGCTGCGCACGGCGATCGGCTGGAGCCACGAGCTGTGCACGCCCGAGGAGCGGCTGCTCTGGGCGCGGCTCTCGGTGTTCGCCGGGCCCTTCGACCTGGACGCGGTGGAGTACGTCTGCGGCGGCCCCGATCTCCCGGCCGAGCGGGTCCTGGAGGTGCTGGGCGAGCTGCTCGCGCAGTCGCTGGTGTCGCGGGTGGACACGCCCGCGGGGCCGCGCTACCGGATGCTGGGCACGATCGCCGCGTACGGGGCGCAGTGGCTGGCGGAGCTGGAGGACGGCGAGCGGATGCGCCGCCGGCACCGCGACTGGTACATGGGGCTGGCGACCTGGTGCGAGCTGGAGTGGTTCAGCCCGCGGCAGGCCGAGGTCGCGGCCTGCACCGAGGTCGCGCTGCCCAACCTCCGGGCGGCCCTGGAGCTGTGTCTGGAGCAGCCGGACGAGGCGCATCTGGCGCAGCATCTGGCGGGCACGCTGTGGTTCTACTGGGCGGGCTGCGGGCGGCTCTCGGAGGGCCGGCACTGGCTCGACCGCGCGCTGGCGTTCGGCTCGGAGCACGAGGACGCCCGGCTGAAGGCCCTGTGGGTGCTCGGCTACGTGGCGATCCTGCAGGGGGACGGCACGGCGGCGGTGGCGGCGCTCCACGAGTGCGGCGAGCGGGCGCGGGCCACCGGGAACCGGCTGGCGCAGGCGTACGCCACGCACCGGATGGGCTGCCTGGCGCTGCTCTCGGACGACATGCCCCGGGCGGAGCGGCTGATCGGCGAGGCGCTGGCGGCGTACCGGGAACTGGGCGAGCTGAACAGCAACGTGCTGATGGGCCAGGTCGAGCTGGCGATGGCCCGGGTGTTCCAGGGGGATCTGGAGAGCGCGGTGGCGCTGTGCGAGGAGGTCCGGGAGATCTGCGAGGAGCGCGGCGAGCGCTGGACCCGGGCGTACGCGCTCTATGTGCTGGCCTACGCGGCGTGGACCAGGGACGACCACGGCGAGGCGCGCCGGCTGCTGTCCGAGTGCATCACCATCGACCACGCCTTCCACGACCTGGTGGGGCTGGTCCTCGCGATCGAGCTGCTGGCCCTGGTGACGGCGAGCGAGGGGGACGCGGCGGAGGCCGCGGTCCTGCAGGGGGCCACGATCCCGATGTGGGACGCGGTGGGTCTGCGGCTGTTCGGTTCGGTGTCCTTCGGCGGGCCGCGCGCGCTGTGCGAGCGCGAGGCGGGCCGGCGGCTCGGGGTGGAGCGCTACGCGGCGTCCCTGCGCGAGGGGATGGGCCTCCCGCTGCACGTCGCGGTGGAGCGGGCACTGCTGCGACGGGATCCGGCCACGGGCGCGAGGGGGCCCGCGTATCCGCGCCCCTTCCGTACGACGGTCCCGGACACGCGGAAGCCCGCCGGCTCCCCCACCGGAAAGGGCGGGGAAGCGGCGGGCTGAAGACCGCGAGGTGCGCGGAGCTCCTACGCCTGGATCAACGGGCGTAGTACTCGACGACCAGCTGCTCGTCGCAGATGACCGGGATTTCCTTGCGGTTCGGGTCGCGGTCGAGGCGGAAGGCCAGGGCCTTCAGGTTGACCTGCAGGTAGCGCGGGGTCTCACCGTCGGCGGCGAAGCCACCCTCGCGGGAGACCTGGAACAGCGGCTTCTCGCGCGAGCGCTCGCGGACCATCACGACGTCGTCGGGACGGACGCGGAACGACGGCTTGTCGACCTTGCCACCGTTGACCTGGATGTGACCGTGCACGACCATCTGGCGGGCCTGGTAGATGGTGCGGGCGATGCCCGAACGCAGGACCAGGGCGTCGAGGCGACGCTCGAGCTCGACGACCAGCGCCTCGCCCGTCTTGCCCTCGGCCTTCTTGGCGCGGTCGTAGGCGCGCGCCATCTGGCGCTCGCTGATGTCGTACTGCGCACGCAGGCGCTGCTTCTCGAGCAGACGGACCTTGTAGTCCGAGTTCTGCTTGCGGCCACGGCCGTGCTCGCCCGGCGGGTACGGGCGGGCTTCGAAGTACTTGACAGCCTTCGGCGTCAGCGCAATACCGAGCGCACGCGACTTCTTGACCTTGGGACGCGACTGGTTAGGCACGTTCTCCAGACCTCCGTTGTAGGTTAGGTTAGGCTCACCTTACTCAAGGAGATCGCATGTCTCGCCCTGGGAACACCACGCGCATCACAGACAGCAGCACAAAGAACGATGCTTCATCCTTGGATGGCATCGATGTGACGGAGGTCCGATCAGCTCATGGTCAGCCGCGTCCCAGCGGGCTTGAAATCGCACGGATGCCGTCAGCAGCCGAGCGCACACGAACTCTCGTACAGAGTACATGCTCCGCGGTGCTGCTCGTCCCGGGGGCCTCGGCCGCCCGCCCCGAGCAGCTGACCCCCCAGGCCCGGGCGATCGGCCCGGACGGCGAGATCCTCCTGCTGTTCCCGGCCGACGCACCGCCGGTGCGGGCCGCGACCCACGCCCAGGACGACGAGCTGGCCGTCGTGCTGGAGCTCACGGACGTGGCGCCGGTCTCCGTCCCCCACCGTATCCGGGGGCGGGCCTGGGTCTCCGGCTGGCTGACCTGCCTGCCCGGGGTCGCCGAGCCCGGCAGCATGATGCTGCGCCTCGAGGTGGGCGAGGCGAGCGTGGACGACCTGTGGGGCGCCTCCCCGGTCGACGCGGAGGCGTTCGCCGCGGCGGCTCCCGACCCGCTGCACGCCCACGAGACCGAGCTCCTCCAGCACCTGCACGCGGCACACGGCGAGCAGGTGCGCGCGCTGAGCGGCCTGCTCGGCGCGCGCTCGGCCGCGATGGCCCCGACGCGCGACGTGGCACCGCTGGCCCTGGACCGGTTCGGCCTCCGGGTCCGCTTCTCCTCCGGACCCCGGCAGTGCTTCGACGCGCGCTTCGACTTCCCCGAGCCGGTACGGGACGTCTCCGGCCTGCGCCGCGAGATGCACCGCCTCTTCGACGCGGCCCGGTCCGGCCGCTCCTGACCGTCAGGGGTCGCCGGCCCGCATCCCCGCGGCGCCCGCTCCTCGGCGGAGGCGACGCCCCGCCCGACCCCGGCCCCGATCCGGACGAAGCCCCTAGCCGTCGCCCTTCAGGCGCTCGCGGACCTTCTCCACGACGTCCGCGTATCGCGCCTCCGCGCCGTAGCGCGTCGGCTCGTAGTACCGCCTGCCGTGGACCGCGTCCGGGGCGTACTGCTGAGCGGCGATGCCGCCCGGCACGTCGTGCGGGTACACGTACCCCTGCGCGTGGCCGAGCTTGGCCGCGCCCTTGTAGTGGCCGTCCCGCAGGTGCGCCGGGACCGGACCGGCCAGGCCGTTCCGTACGTCCGCCCGGGCCGCGAAGATCGCGGTGGTCGCCGCGTTCGACTTGGGGGCCAGGGCGAGGGCGATGGTGGCGTGGCTCAGCGTGAGCGCGGCCTCCGGAAAGCCGATCAGCGCGACGGCCTGGGCCGCGGCGACGGCCGTCGGCAGGGCCGTCGGGTCGGCGAGGCCGATGTCCTCGCTGGCCGAGATCATCAGGCGCCGGGCGATGAACCGGGGGTCCTCCCCCGCCTCGATCATCCGGGCCAGGTAGTGCAGTGCCGCGTCCACGTCCGAGCCGCGGATCGACTTGATCAGCGCGCTGGCCACGTCGTAGTGCTGGTCGCCGTCCCGGTCGTACGTCACCGCGGCGCGGTCGACGGTCTCCTCGACCGTCTGGAGGGTGATCTCCTGCTCGCTCTTGGCGAGGGCCGAGCCCGCGGCCGCCTCCAGGGCGGTCAGCGCCCGCCGGGCGTCCCCTCCGGCGATCCGCAGCAGGTGCGCCTCGGCGTCCTCGGGCAGGGTGACCGCCCCGCCGAGCCCGCGCTCGTCCGTCAGGGCCCGCCGCAGCAGGTCGCGCAGGTCGTCGTCGGTGAGCGACTCCAGGGTGAGGAGCAGGGAGCGCGAGAGCAGCGGGGAGATGATCGAGAAGTAGGGGTTCTCCGTGGTCGCCGCGATGAGCGTCACCCAGCGGTTCTCCACCGCCGGGAGCAGCGAGTCCTGCTGGGCCTTGGAGAAGCGGTGGATCTCGTCCAGGAAGAGGACGGTCTCCTTGCCGTAGCCGCCGGCCGCCCGCCGCGCCCCGTCGATGACGGCGCGGACCTCCTTGACGCCTGCGGTGATCGCGGAGAGCTCCACGAAACGCTTGTTGGTGGCCTTGGAGACCACGTACGCGAGGGTCGTCTTGCCGATGCCGGGCGGCCCCCAGAGGATCACCGACGAGGCGCCGGCCGGTCCGCCGCCGCCTTCGCCGACCAGGCGGCGGAGCGGTGATCCCGGCTTCAGCAGATGCTGCTGGCCGAGGACCTCGTCCAGGGTGCGCGGGCGCATCCGGACGGCCAGGGGGCTGCTGGACGGGTCCTTCTCCTGGCGTTCTTCGGCGGCTGCGGTAAAGAGGTCGGGCTCCACAGTGATGAAGCCTAAGTCAGGGCACCGACAACCCCGCCCGGCGGACCGGCCCGCGAGGGGCGTCCTGGGCGCGGGTCGCCGGGCCGGACCCGGACCCGGACCGCCCGGCGGGGCCGGTCCGGCCTCAGCTGGTCCAGAAGTCCCACCAGCGGGTCAGGATCAGCATGCCGATGATCCCGACGTGCAGCACCGGCAGCACCCAGGTGAACTCGTCGAAGAAGGTCCGCAGGCCCCGGGGAGCCGGGATGACCCCCGAGCGGACGTTCTGCGAGGTGACGTACCAGAACATGACGATGGTGGCGACCCAGGCCAGGCAGCACCACAGGCACAGCGAGTTGATCTCGTACAGCGACTGCTGCATCAGCCAGGTGCAGAACCCGACGCCGAACAGCGTGCCGGCGTTCAGGCCGAGCCAGTACCAGCGGCGGTAGCGGGCGCCGGCGAGGAGCGCGACGCCGATCGCGACGACCATGGCGTAGGTGACGAGGCCGAGCATGGGGTTCGGGAAGCCGAACACCGACGCCTGGTCGCTCTTCATGATGTTGCCGCAGGAGACGACCGGGTTCAGGCTGCAGCCCGGCGTGAAGTTCGGGTCCTCCAGCAGCTTGAACTTGTCGATCGTGATGACCCATGCGGCGAGCAGCCCGGCGGCGCCGGTGATCACCAGCAGCCAGGCGAAGGCCCGGCTCGCCCCGATCGTGCGGCCGTCGCGCTCCCCGGACACCTGGTCAACCGCTGCGTTCGTCATATCCGCCGTTCCGTCGCTCGCTGCCTGCCTCTGGGCACGGTCATTCTGCCGCACGGGTGCCGCTGTCCACCGTTCGGTGGACATAAGAGGGACCGGTGGACGGGCAGGGAATCCCGCATTCCGCAGGACGCTCGACCCATGACGGACACGGACACGGAATTCGCGGTACGGGTACGGGGGCTTCGCAAGCGGTACGGCGACGTCACCGCGGTGGACGGTCTCGACCTGGGCATCCGCCACGGCGAGGTCTTCGGCATCCTGGGCCCCAACGGGGCGGGCAAGAGCACCACGGTCGAGATCCTCCAGGGACACCGGTCCCGCGACGCGGGCGAGGTGTCGGTGCTCGGCGCCGATCCGGCCGAGGGGAACGGGTCGTGGCGCGCGCGGGTCGGCATCGTCTGGCAGGACGAGTCGGCGCCGGCCGAGCTGACGGTGCGGGAGACGGTCGGGCACTTCGCGCGCTACTACCCCTCGCCCCGGGACCCGGAGGAGACGATCGCCCTGGTCGGCCTGGCGGAGAAGGCGGACAGCCGGATCAAGGCGCTGTCAGGCGGCCAGCGGCGCCGGCTGGACGTGGCGCTCGGGGTGATCGGCGGACCGGAGCTGCTGCTGCTCGACGAGCCGACGACCGGATTCGACCCGGCGGCCCGCCGGCAGTTCTGGGAGCTGATCCGGCGGCTGGCGGCCGAGGGCACCACGATCCTGCTCACCACGCACTACCTGGAGGAGGCGGAGGCGCTCGCGGACCGGCTCGCGGTGGTCTCGGCCGGCCGGGTGGTGGCCGAGGGACCGCCCGACCGGCTGCGCGACGAGCACGGCTCCGGCGCGACGGTCTCCTGGACCGAGGCCGACGGCTCGCCGCGGAGCGAGGACACGGTCACGCCCACCCGCACCGTCGCCGCGCTCATGGCGCGCTTCGACGGCGAGATCCCCGGGCTGGCGATCGGCCGGCCCACGCTCGAGGACGTCTATCTGCGCCTGACCGGACAGGAGGTGGCCCGATGACCGCCACGACGACGAAGCAGGGCGCCGCGGCGAAGGCCGCCGCGCGGGGACGCACGGAGCGCGGCACCTGGGCGCTCGCCTGGTCCCTCGGGCTGAGCCGGGGCGCGCTGGAGCTGAAGCAGTTCTTCCGGATGCGCGAGCAGGTGGTCTTCACCTTCGCCTTCCCGATCGTCTTCCTCTTCCTCTTCGCGTCGATCTTCGGCGACGAGATGGAGGGCACGGGCACGACGGCCGCCCAGCACTACGTGGCGTCGATGATCGCCGCCGGCATCATGTCGACCAGCTTCCAGTCGCTGGGGATCTCGATCGCGGTCGAGCGGGACGAGAAGCAGCTGCGCCGTCTGCGCGGCACGCCGATGCCCCCGGCCGCGTACTTCCTCGGCAAGGTGTGGCTGGTCCTCGTCACCTGCCTGCTGGAGACGGCGGTGCTGCTCGCCTTCGGCACCACGTTGTACGACGTCGACCTGCCGGGCGACCTGACGGGCTGGCTGACCTTCGCCTGGATCTTCCTGCTCGGCCTGACGGGCTGTTCGCTGCTGGGCATCGCGATCAGCAGCGTGCCCCGGTCGGCGAGGAGCGCCACCTCGGTGGTCGTCCTGCCCTTCCTGGTCCTGCAGTTCATCTCGGGGGTGTACATCCTCGTGGACGCGCTGCCGGACTGGATGCTGACCGTCGGCTCGGTCTTCCCGCTGAAGTGGATGGTGCAGGGGCTGCGCGGGGTGTTCCTGCCGGACGCGGCGGCGGTGCTGGAACCGGCGGGCAGCTGGGAATTCGGCCGCATCGCCCTGGTCCTGGGCGCGTGGTGCGTCGGAGGATTGCTGCTGTGCCTGCTGACATTCCGCTGGAAGAACCGCGACGACGCATGAGCGAGCCCGCCGGTGCCCGGGACTCGGACGTCCACGACCGGACGTTCTGGAACTGGGACGTGTACTTCGCCGTCGTCTGGGTGGGCACGCTGGCCTTCGCGCTCGGCGCGGAGCACCCGGCGTGGCACGTCCGGCTGGCGGCCGCCGGCGTCTTCTGCCTGCTGGTGCCCTGGTACCTGCTGGCGGGCCGGCCGCTCATGGTGTCCGGCCGGCAGGACGACACCGCCGCCGTGCGGCGGTACCTCGCGGGGGCGCTCGCGGTGTACCTGACGGCGGCGGTCCTGGTCGGGGAGACCCGGCTGGCCGCCTTCCTGCTGGTGCCACAGTGCTTCATGCTGCTGCGGGTCGGCTCCGCCCGGCTCGCGGTGACCGTCGTCAATCTGGTGCCGGTGGCCGGCTGGGCGCTGGTGTGGCGGCCCGCGGCGGCCGACGTCTTCCTCAACTCCGTCTTCGCCGCCGTCACCTGCTGCTTCTCGGTCGTGCTCGGCACCTGGATCATCCGGGTCGTGGACCAGAGCGAGGAGCGGGGCCGGCTCATCGCGGAGCTGGACGCGAGCCGGGAGGAGGTCGCCCGGCTGTCGGCGGAGCACGGCGCTCTGGCGGAGCGGGCACGGCTGTCCCGGGAGATCCACGACACCCTCGCCCAGGGATTCACCAGCCTGCTGATGCTGGTGCAGGCCGTGCAGTCGGAGCTGGACCGGGACCCCGAGGGGGCCCGGCGCCACCTCGACCTGATGGCGGACACCGCCCGGCAGAACCTCGCCGAGGCGCGCGCCCTGGTCGCGGACGGCGCCCCGGCGGACCTCGCGGGCGGCTCGCTCGCCGAGGCCCTGCGCCGCCTGACCGGCCGTCACGAGGCGGCCGCGGCCCTGACCGTCACCGGAACCGAACGCGCCCTGCCGGCCGCCCTCGAAGTGGTCGCCCTGCGCTCCTGCCAGGAGGCACTGTCCAACGCCCGCAAGCACGCCGGGCCTTCGGCCGCCGTCTCCGTGTCCCTGCACTACGCCGAGCGGTCGCTGCTCCTCTCCGTACGCGACGAGGGGCGCGGGTTCGATCCCGCGGCACCGCACGGGGGATACGGGCTGAGCGGACTGCGGGCGCGCGCGACGGAGGTCGGCGGGGCCGCGGCCGTACGCAGCGGTCCGGGCCAGGGCACCATCGTCACCGTCGAACTGCCCGTCCCTGCCTGGAGTTCCGCATGACCACACCCCTCTCCCCCATCCGGGTCCTGCTCGCCGACGACCATCCCGTCGTGCGGGAGGGGCTGCGCGGCATGCTCGCCGCCGAACCCGGCCTCGACGTGGTCGGCGAGGCGTCCAGCGGGCCCGTCGCGGAGGCGCTGTGCGCCGAGCTCAGGCCCGACATCGTGCTGATGGACCTGCGGATGCCGGGGGGCGGGGGTGTCGACTCGATCCGGCGGATCACGGCGGCGGGACTGCCGTGCCGGGTGATCGTGCTGACCACCTACGAGACGGACGGGGACATCCTGCGGGCCGTCGAGGCGGGGGCGGCGGGGTACCTGCTGAAGGACCTGGCCCGGGGCGAGCTCGCCGACGCGATCAGGGCGGCGGCCCGCGGCGAGACCGTCCTGGCCCCGTCGGTGGCGGCCCGTCTGGTCGACCAGCTCCGGGCCAGACCGGAGCGCCCGCGGCTGTCGGAACGCGAGCGGGCGGTGCTCCGGCTGGTCGCGGAGGGCTGCACGAACGCCGAGATCGGGCGCCGGCTGCACATCGGGGAGTCGACGGTGAAGACCCATCTCCTGCGGACCTTCGGCAAGCTCGGGGTGGACGACCGCACGGCGGCGGTGACGAGCGCGTTGCGGCACGGGCTGCTCGACGGCTGAGCCGGACGGCAGGAAACCCGCCCCCGGGAGCGGAGCGGGACGGGGGCAGGGCCACTCCCCGCCGGGACGCCCGAGGGGCTCCGGGCCGCGGTCGCGGTCCGGAGCCCCTCGGGCCTACGCCGTGGTCAGGCCAGCTTCGCCCGGACCGCCTCGACCAGTTCGTCGAGGGCGACCGCGCTCTGCTCGCCGGACTCCATGTCCTTGAGCTGGACGACACCGTCGGCGAGGTCGCGCTCGCCGGCGACGACCGTGTAGCGGGCGCCGGAGCGATTGGCGTCCTTCATCGCACCCTTCAGGCCCTTGCCGCCGAAGGAGAAGTCCGCCGCCACGCCGGCCCTGCGCAGCTCCGTGATCTTGCCGAAGAGCACCCGGCGCGCCTCGTCGCCGATCGCCACCGCGTAGACGCTGGTGGCCGCGGGGAGGTCGAGCTCGACGCCCTCCGCCTCCAGCGCGAGGACCGTGCGGTCCACGCCGAGGGCCCAGCCGACCGACGGGAGCGCGGGGCCGCCGATCATCTCGGAGAGGCCGTCGTAGCGCCCGCCGCCGCCGACCGCGGACTGGGAGCCCAGACCGTCGTGGACGAACTCGAAGGTCGTGCGCGTGTAGTAGTCGAGACCGCGGACCAGCTTCTCGTCGTCCTCGAAGACGACGCCCGCGGCGCCGACCAGTCCGCGCACCTCCTCGTGGTACGCCTTGCAGGCGTCGCACAGGTAGTCGCGCAGCAGCGGCGCGCCCACCAGCTGCTTCTGCACGGACTCGCGCTTGTCGTCGAGCACGCGCAGCGGGTTGATCTCGGCGCGGCGCAGCGTCTCCTCGTCGAGGTCGAGGCCGCGCAGGAAGGACTGGAGGGCCTCGCGGTACACCGGGCGGCACTCCTTGTCGCCCAGGGAGTTCAGCAGGATGCGGAAGTTCCGCAGGCCCAGCGAACGGTAGGCCTGGTCGGCCAGGATGATCAGCTCGGCGTCCAGGGCCGGGTCCTCGGCGCCGATCGCCTCGGCGCCGACCTGCGAGAAGTGGCGGTAGCGGCCCGCCTGGGCCCGCTCGTAGCGGTAGTACGAGCCGGAGTACCAGAGCTTGACCGGCAGGTTGCCGAGCTTGTGCAGGTTGCCCTGGAGCGCGGCGCGCAGGACGGACGCGGTGCCCTCCGGCCGCAGGGCGAGCTCGTCGCCGCCCTTGGTCGTGAGGGTGTACATCTCCTTGGTCACGATGTCGGTGGACTCGCCGACACCGCGGGAGAACAGCTTCACGTCCTCGAAGCCGGGGGTCTCGACGTAGCCGTACCCGGAGTTCCGCAGCGGGGCCGAGATCGCCTCGCGCACCGCCAGGAAGGTGGCGGAGCGGGGCGGGGTCAGGTCGTACGTGCCCTTGGGGGCCTTGAAGGTGCTCACGTGGATCTTCGTCACATTCCTCGTCGGGGAGCCTTCGCGCTCCCGAGGCCGGCGGCCACGTCCCGCAGATAGGGGTTCGTGGCGCGCTCCTGGCCGATGGTCGTCTGGGGACCGTGTCCCGACAGCACCACGGTCGAGTTGTCGAGCGGCAGGCACACGCGGGCCAGCGATTCGAGCATCTCGTCCATGTCACCGCCGGGCAGGTCGGTGCGTCCGATGGAGCCGGCGAACAGCAGATCCCCGGAGAAGAACACGGAGGGGATCTCCGTGCTCTCGGGCATCCGGAAGGTCACCGACCCCTTGGTATGACCGGGCGCGTGCGCGACGGAGAACTCCAGACCGGCCAGGTCCAGCTTCGCGCCGTCGGTGAGCTCGTGCACGTCGTCCGGCTCGCCCACGGTCAGCTCACCCATGAGCGGCATCCCGATGGAGCGGCCGAGGGCCTTCTCCGGGTCGCTCATCATGTAGCGGTCGGCGGGATGGATCCACGCGGGCACGTCATGGGCTCCGCACACCGGGACGACCGAGGCGACATGGTCGATGTGGCCGTGGGTGAGCACGACGGCGACGGGCTTGAGCCGATGCTTCCTGAGCGTCTCCTCGACTCCCTGGGCGGCCTGGTGGCCCGGGTCGATGATCACGCACTCCTCGCCTGCGGCGGGGGCGACCAGATAGCAGTTGGTCCCCCAGGCCCCGGCGGGGAACCCGGCAATAAGCACGATCGTCCTCAGTGTGTCGTCCGACGGGAAGGCCGCCTTGTCGAAAGGCGACAGCTCA
Organism: Streptomyces sp. NPDC048338; assembly: GCF_043201055.1. NCBI lineage: Bacteria > Bacillati > Actinomycetota > Actinomycetes > Kitasatosporales > Streptomycetaceae > Streptomyces > Streptomyces sp. NPDC048338. The sequence goes on along the minus strand of NZ_JBICYQ010000009.1, from coordinate 268,976 downwards.
GAGCCTACCGGCGCTGCGTATTCCACAGCCAACCCGTATACGGTACGGGCACACCCGGCCCGGGCAGGAACATACGAGCGACAAGGAGCAGACCCGGTGGTCAGCAGCGATCAGCGGCGGCGGCAGCTCGCCAGGGAGAAGTACCAGCGGCAGCAGCAGCGGCGGCAGGAGGCGCACCAGAAGGCACGGCGCCGCAACACCGTCATCGCGGCCGCGCTGGCCGTGGTCATCGCCGCGGGCGGCGCGGTGTACGCCTCGGTGGCCCTGACGGACGACAAGGACAAGGGCGCGGACAACGCGGCGCCGAGCAACACCCCGGAGCCCACGGAGACCGAGTCGAAGGCGCCCGAGCCCAAGCTGTCCATCGATCAGAAGGCCACGTACACGATGGCCCTGAAGACGAACCTGGGCGAGATCTCCTTCGCCATGGACGCGGCGAAGACCCCGCGGACGGTGAACTCGTTCAAGCACCTGGCGGACAAGAAGTACTTCGACGGGACGAAGTGCCACCGGCTCACCACGGAGGGCATCTTCGTCCTGCAGTGCGGTGACCCGAAGGGCGACGGCACCGGCGGCCCGGGCTACACCATCCCGGACGAGAACCTGGGCGCGCTGGGCAAGGCGGGCGCCGACGGCGCGGTGACCTACCCGGCCGGCACGGTGGCGATGGCCAACACCGGCCAGCCCGGCACCGGCGGCAGCCAGTTCTTCCTCGTCTACAAGGACACCAAGCTGCCGCCGAGCTACACCCCCTTCGGCACGATCGACGCGGTCGGCCTCGCGGTCGTGAAGGACGTGGCCGCGGGCGGCGTGGAGGGCGGCGCCAAGGACGGCGCGCCCAAGAAGGCCGTCACCGTCGAGAAGGCCACCGTCGTCAAGAAGTGACGCGCAGCGCGACCGTTCAATTTCGGTCGCGCTGAGAGCGGACAGCCGGGCGGCCGTTCGCCTAGATTGGCGTTGTGCAGTGCGGGCCGGGTCTCGCGCTGTGGAAGACGGGCGAGGCCCGTCAGGAAACTGTGGACGATGCCCAGGGGGCACAACCCCCTCGTCGGCATCATGTGGAGGAGGCGCTGTGAGCAGCGACCCGTGGGGCCGCGTCGACGAGACGGGCACCGTGTACGTGCGTACCGCCGACGGCGAGAAGATCGTCGGATCGTGGCAGGCCGGCAGTCCCGAGGAGGCTCTGGCCTACTTCGAGCGCAAGTACGAGGGCTTGGTTGTCGAGATCGGCCTCCTCGAGAAGCGGGTGAAGACCACCGACCTCTCGGCCAAGGACGCGACCGCCGCGATCGACCACATCCGGCACCAGGTCGACGAGCACCACGTCGTGGGTGACCTCGCCGCGCTCACCACCCGGCTCGACAAGCTGGTGGAGACGGTGGAGTCGCGCCGCGAGGAGCGCAAGGTCCAGAAGGCCAAGCAGACCGACGAGGCGCGTGCCGCCAAGGAGGAGCTGGTCAAGGAGGCCGAGGAGCTCGCGCAGAGCGAGCAGTGGCGGTCCGCCGGCGAGCGTCTGCGCGCCCTCGTGGACACCTGGAAGGGCCTGCCCCGGCTCGACCGGAAGTCCGACGACGAGCTGTGGCACCGCTTCTCGCACGCCCGCTCGGCGTTCTCCAAGCGGCGCAAGGCGCACTTCGCCTCGCTGGACGCGCAGCGCGAGGACGCCCGCAAGGCCAAGGAGCGGCTGGTCGCCGAGGCCGAGTCGCTGTCGAACTCCACCGACTGGGGTGGGACGGCCGCCCGCTACCGCGAGCTGATGACGGAGTGGAAGGCCGCGGGCCGTGCGCAGCGCGAGCACGAGGACGACCTGTGGAACCGCTTCCGCGGCGCCCAGGACGTCTTCTTCGCCGCACGCGGCGAGGTCTTCGCCGAGCGGGACGCGGAGCAGACCGAGAACCTCAAGCTGAAGGAGGAACTCGCGGTCGAGGCCGAGAAGCTGGTGCCGGTGACCGATCTGAAGGCGGCCCGGGCGGCCTTCCGCTCCCTCAACGAGCGCTGGGAGGCCATCGGCCACGTGCCGCGCGACGCCCGCCCGAAGGTCGAGGGCCGGATGCACGCGGTGGAGCGCGCGCTCCAGGAGGCCGAGGAGTCGGAGTGGCGCCGGACGAACCCGGAGGCACGCGCGCGTGCCGCGGGTCTGACGGGCCAGCTGCAGGACGCCGTGGACAAGCTGCAGAAGCAGATCGACACGGCCCGCGCGGCGGGCAACGACGCCAAGGCCGACAAGCTGGCGCGTGAGCTGGAGGGCCGCCAGGCGCTCCTCGACCAGGCGCTGAAGGGTCTGCAGGAGTTCGGCGGCTGATCCTCCGCCGCCCGCTCCACGGAAAGGGGCCCCGGTACCTCCGCGAGGTACCGGGGCCCCTTTCCGTGGCCCGTCGCCGGGGCCGGGGTCGTGCGGGTCCGGGTCAGGGCCTGCGGGCCGAGGTGACCCGGTAGACGTCGTACACGCCCTCCACTCCGCGCACCGCCTTCAGGACGTGCCCGAGGTGCTTCGGGTCGCCCATCTCGAAGGTGAAGCGCGAGGTGGCGACGCGGTCGCGGGAGGTCTGGACGGCCGCCGACAGGATGTTGACGTGCTGGTCCGACAGGACGCGGGTGACGTCCGAGAGGAGCCGGGAGCGGTCCAGGGCCTCGACCTGGATGGCGACCAGGAAGACCGACGACTGGGTCGGTGCCCACTCGACCTCGAGGATCCGTTCCGGCTCGCGGGAGAGCGAGTCGACGTTCACGCAGTCGCTGCGGTGAACCGATACGCCGCTGCCGCGGGTGACGAATCCGATGATCGGGTCTCCTGGCACGGGGGTGCAGCAGCGGGCCAGCTTGACCCAGACGTCCTCGACACCCTTGACGACCACGCCGGGGTCGGCGCTGGAACGGCGCTTGGCACGGCTGCGCGAGGGCGGTGCGGACTCGGCGATGTCCTCGTTCGCGGCCTCCTCGCCGCCGAGGGCCTGGACGAGCTTCTGGACGATGGACTGGGCCGTGACGTGGCCCTCGCCGATCGCCGCGTAGAGCGAGGAGATGTCGCTGTAGCGCATCTCGTGGGCCAGGGTGACCAGCGAGTCGCCGGTGAGGATCCGCTGGATCGGCAGGTTCTGCTTGCGCATGGCCCGCGCGATGGCGTCCTTGCCCTGCTCGATGGCCTCCTCGCGGCGCTCCTTGGAGAACCACGCGCGGATCTTGTTGCGGGCCCGGGGGGACTTGACGAAGCCGAGCCAGTCGCGGGAGGGTCCGGCGCCGGCCGCCTTGGAGGTGAAGACCTCGACCAGGTCGCCGTTGTCGAGGGTCGACTCGAGCGGCACGAGCCGCCCGTTGACCCGGGCTCCTATGGTGCGGTGACCGACCTCGGTGTGGACGGCGTACGAGAAGTCGACGGGGGTCGCCCCGGCGGGCAGCGCTATGACGTCGCCCTTGGGGGTGAAGACGAAGACCTCGTTGCGCGAGAGGTCGAAGCGCAGGGACTCCAGGAACTCGCCGGGGTCCTCGGTCTCCTTCTGCCAGTCGAGCAGCTGGCGCAGCCACGCCATGTCGTTGAGGTGGTCGTCCTTGCCGGTCTTCTTCGGCACGTCGGCGCGCACCTTGGAGGCACCGGCGACGGCCTCCTGCTTGTACTTCCAGTGCGCCGCGATGCCGTACTCGGCCCGGCGGTGCATGTCGAAGGTGCGGATCTGCAGCTCGACGGGCTTGCCGTTGGGGCCGATGACCGTCGTGTGCAGCGACTGGTACATGTTGAACTTCGGCATCGCGATGTAGTCCTTGAACCGGCCGGGGACCGGGTTCCATCGCGCGTGGACGGTGCCGAGGGCCGCGTAGCAGTCGCGGACCGTGTCCACGAGGACGCGGATGCCGACCAGGTCGTAGATCTCCGCGAAGTCGCGGCCGCGGACGATCATCTTCTGGTAGACGCTGTAGTAGTGCTTGGGCCGGCCCGTGACGGTGGCCTTGATGCGGGCGGCGCGCAGGTCGGACTGGACCTCGTCGGTCACTATGGCGAGGTACTCGTCACGCTTGGGCGCGCGCTCGGCGACGAGCCGGACGATCTCGTCGTACATCTTGGGGTAGAGGATCGCGAAGGCGAGGTCCTCCAGCTCCCACTTGATGGTGTTCATGCCCAGGCGGTGGGCCAGGGGCGCGTAGATCTCGAGGGTCTCGCGGGCCTTCTTCTCCTGCTTCTCCCGCTTGAGGTACCGCATGGTGCGCATGTTGTGCAGGCGGTCGGCGAGCTTGATGACCAGGACGCGCGGGTCCTTGGCCATGGCGACGACCATCTTGCGCACGGTCTCGGCCTGGGCGGCCTCGCCGAACTTGACCTTGTCCAGCTTGGTGACGCCGTCGACGAGCAGGGCGACCTGGTCGCCGAAGTCACGGCGCAGGGTGTCGAGGCCGTACTCGGTGTCCTCGACGGTGTCGTGCAGCAGCCCGGCCATCAGCGTCGCCGGGTCCATGCCCAGCTCGGCCAGGATGGTGGTGACGGCGAGCGGGTGCGTGATGTACGGGTCGCCGCTCTTGCGCTTCTGGCCGCGGTGCCAGCGCTCGGCGACCTGGTAGGCCCGCTCGACCTGGCGCAGGGTGGCCGTCTCGATCTTCGGGTCGTTGGAGCGGACGATCCGGAGCAGCGGTTCGAGGACCGGGTTGTACGGGGAGGACCGCTGGACGCCCAGCCGGGCGAGGCGCGCGCGCACGCGGTTGGAGGAGCCGCCGGAACGGGTCGGCGGGGCCGGCGCGGGCTTGGGCGCGGGGGCCGGCGCGGAGGCCACGGGGGCGGGCCTGTTCTCCGCGGGCTTGTCCTGGGGCGTGGCGGGTCCCGCCGCGGGCTTCTCGGCCTGCTGCTCGGGCTTCGCGGCGGAGAGTGGCTGGGCCTCGTCTGGCAAGAGCGCTCCTCGTGCGGTACCGGGTCCCCGGTCAGGCCCGGAAAGCCCATGGTATCGACCCGGGAGCCGCAGTGCTCACGCGCGCGGTGCGTGAGACGCCCGCCACGTACGGGAAGGGCCGCGTACCGGGGCATACCCGGCGAACGACCGGGGCGCCCCGGGAGATCCCCGGGGCGCCCCGTTCCGTACGGCGTCGCCGCCGCACGGTGTCAGACCGTGATCAGCGCCTCGAGCGGGGCGCCGCGCAGGGCCGGTTCCAGCCGGGCCCGGCCGGGCAGGAAGCCGAGCTCCATGAGGACCGCGACACCCGCGACCTCGGCGCCGGCCCGCCGGATGAGCTCGATGGACGCCTCGGCCGTGCCGCCGGTGGCGAGGACGTCGTCGATGACCATGACGCGGTCGCCCGCCGCCAGGTCCTCGGCGTGCACCTCGATCTCGGCGGTGCCGTACTCCAGCTCGTACGCCTGCTTCAGCGTCGCGCCGGGCAGCTTGCCGGCCTTGCGGACCGGGACGAAGCCCAGGCCCGCGCGGACGGCGACCGGCGCGGCGAGGATGAAGCCGCGTGCCTCCAGGCCGACGATCTTCGTCGCGCCGTGCGTGGCGCACAGCGTGGCGAGGGTGTCGGTCAGGAGCGCGAACGCCTCCGGGTCCGCGAGCAGCGGCGTGATGTCCTTGAACAGCACACCGGGCTTCGGGTAGTCGGGGACGTCACGGATCCGGCTGAGCAGCAGTCCTGCGGTGTCCTGGATGTCGGCGGTCATCCGCGGTGCTCCGGGGCACGGCCGCCGCGACGGGCGCGCTGGCCCACGACCGCGGCCTCGTCCTCGAAGTCGTCGCGCTCGTCGACGTCCAGGGGCTCGCCCTTGGCCGCCGCGTTCGCGCGCTTGGCGAGCACGCGCTTCCTGAGGGCCTTCATGGCCGGCTCGCGCTCCTTGAGGTCGGCGACGAGCGGGGTGGCGATGAAGATCGAGGAGTAGGCACCGGCCGCGAGGCCGACGAACAGCGACAGCGAGATGTCGTTCAGCATGCCGGCGCCCAGGACGCCGCCACCGATGAACAGCAGGCCGGCGACCGGCAGCAGGGCCACGACCGTCGTGTTGATCGAACGGACCAGGGTGCCGTTGATCGAGCGGTTCGCGATCTCGCTGTACGTCCAGCGGGTCTGCTTGGTGATCCCCTTCGTCCCCTCCTTGAGGGAGTCGAAGACGACCACCGTGTCGTAGAGCGAGTATCCGAGGATGGTCAGCAGACCGATCACCGTACCGACCGTGACCTCGAACCCGACGAGCGAGTAGATGCCGACGGTGATGGTGATGTCGTGGATCAGCGCGATGAGCGCCGCGACCGCCATCCGCCACTCGAAGGCGATGGCGAGGTAGATCACCACGAGGATCATGAAGACCGCGAGGCCCGTCCACGCCTTGGCGGCGATCTGCTCGCCCCAGCTGGGACCGACCAGCTCCGCGGCGATCTTGTCCTCGGTGACGCCGAGGTCCTTGGCCAGCTCCGTGCGGACCTGGTCGGACTTCGCGGTGTCCAGGCCGCCGACCTGGATGCGCAGGCCGCCGTTGCCGAGTCCCTGGACGATCGCGTCGTGGCCGGCGGCCTCTTCCGCGTACTCCTGGGCCTGGGAGACCGACACGGACGTCTTCGGGGTGGTGAAGACCGCGCCGCCCTGGAACTCGATGCCCATGTTCAGGCCGCGCACCGTCAGGCCGAGGATGGCCGTGATGGTGATCAGGATCGACAGGCCGTACCAGATCTTGCGGTTCCCGATGAAGTCGTAGCCGACCTCACCACGGTGGAGCCGGGCGCCGAGATTTCCGAGCTTCGACATCTCACGCCTCCTTCGGGTCGATGGGGGCGGAGGCACGGCGGGCGCGACGCAGCGGCGGCTTGGCGCCGAGCCGCTTCGGGTCCAGGCCGGACCACGCGTGGCCGTTGCCGAAGAACTTGGTCCGCGCCAGGAGCGTCATGACCGGCTTGGTGAAGAGGAACACCACGACCACGTCGAGCAGGGTGGTCAGGCCGAGCGTGAACGCGAAGCCCTGGACCTTGCCGACGGTGACCACGAAGAGCACGGCGGCGGCGAGGAACGACACGAAGTCGGAGACCAGGATCGTGCGACGGGCACGCGGCCAGGCGCGCTCGACGGCCGGGCGGAGCGTGCGGCCCTCGCGGATCTCGTCGCGGATGCGTTCGAAGTAGACGATGAACGAGTCCGCGGTGATACCGATGGCCACGATGGCGCCGCAGACGGCCGGCAGGTTCAGCGCGAAGCCGATGGCCGGGCCGAGCAGGGCCATGATCACGTAGGTCAGGATCGCCGAGACCAGGAGGCTGAGCAGGGCGATCAGCGACAGGCCGCGGTAGTAGACCACCAGGTACAGGACGACCAGGGCCAGACCGATCGCACCGGCGATCAGACCCGCCTCGAGCTGCTCGCCACCGAGGGCGGCGGTCACGGTCGTGACGCTCTGGGTGTCGAAGGACAGCGGCAGGGCGCCGTACGACAGGATGTTGCCCAGGTCCTGGGCGGACTTCTGGGTGAAGCTGCCGGAGATCTCGGCGCTGGCGCTCAGCGTCTGGCGCACCGAGGGCGCCGAGACGACCTCGCCGTCCAGGACGATCGCGAACTGGTTCTGCGGCTCCTGCTGCTGCGAGAGCTTGCCGGTGATCTTCTGGAACTTCTTCGAGCCGCTGCTCGTGAAGTCCATGTTGACGATCCACATGCCGCGCTGCTGGTCGAAGACGCCCTTGGCGTCGTCGACGTCCTTGCCGTCCACCTCGGCCGGGCCGAGGATGTACTTCTCCCACTGGCCGGCGCTGTTCTTGCCGCAGGCGACCGTGGTGTCGGTCGGCAGGACGCCCTCACCCGCGGCAGCGCGCTGCTTGGGGTCGAGGCAGTTCAGGGTCTCGAACTTCTTCTGGAGCGCCGCGGTCGCGGGGTCCACCGAGGGCGTGGCCTCGGGGCTCGCGGAGGTCTTCGGCTTCGACGAGGCGGACCCGCTCGGCGTCGGCGTGGGGCTCGGGGCCTTGAGGGCCTCGGAGACCGCGCGGCCCTGGGTGGAGGCGCTCGACGAGGGAGTGGCGGACTTCTCGTCCTTCTTGCCGTCGTCCTTGCCCTTGTCCGCGGTCGCACCGGAAGCCGTGGGCTTCGGGGACGCGGAGGAGCTCGCGTTCGGCGCCGGCTGCTCGGACGGCGCGTACGTCAGGACGGGCCGGAAGTACAGCTGGGCGGTGGTACCGACCTGCTCACGGGCCTGCTTCTCGTCGACACCCTTGGGGATGTTGACGATGATGTTCTCGAGGCCCTGGGTCTGGACCTCGGCCTCGGAGACGCCCAGACCGTTGACACGGCGCTCGATGATGCCGACCGCGGTGTTCATGTTGGTCTCGTTGACGGCGCTTTCCTTGCCGGGGTCCGCCTTCGCCTTGAGCGTGATCGAGGTACCACCCGCGAGGTCGATGCCCAGACGCGGCGTGGTGTGACCCGACCAGAACATCCCGCCGGTGAGCGCGACCATGGCGATCAGGATCAGTGCCAGGGCACGCCCCGGCCTGCCCTGTCCCCCCGCCGGCCTTCGGCCCTTCTTCGGTGCTGCCACCTTGTCGTTTCTCCCTGTCCAACCGGACCGCGCCGGGTGTGCGCGGTGCGGCCACTGAGTATGTGTGGGGACCTGCCCCCGCAGACGTGGAACCGTCCCGGGGATCGCGGACGCCGGTGGGCGTTCACCGCGATCCCCGGCCGCGACTACTTCGCGTCGGTCTCGCCGTCGGCCTTGCCGTCCTTCTTGACCTCGGTGTCGGCCTTGACCTCGGTGTCGGCCTCGGCCGCGTCCACCTTCTTGGTCAGGTCGGCCTTGGCGGTCTCGTCCGTGCCGGCGGCCTCGGCCGCCTCGTCGGCCTCGGTCAGCGAGGAGGCGTCGTCCGGCACGACGGTGTCGTCGTCGCCGTGGACGATGCGGTTGTACTCCGCGTCCTCGAGCACTGCGCCGATCGCGTTCTTGGCGTAGACCGCGTGCGTGCCCGGCGCGATCTCGAGGAGGACGGTCTCGTCGCCGATCTCCTTGACGGTGGCGTACATCCCCCCGATCGTCCGTACGCCGGTGCCGGGCTGCATCTCATTGCGCATCTGCGCCGCCTGCTGCTGCTTCTTCTTCGCAGAGCGGGTCATCAGGAACATGGCCCCGATGAGGACGATGAAGGGGAGGAGGGTCACGATGCTCACGGGACGGGTTTCCTTCGCACGGTCGCGGAGAAACCGCGGCCTGATCTTCGGGGGTGGGCGCGCCGACCGGAAAGGGCGGCATCGGCGGAGTCTAGGCGAGTCCGCATCGATGGAACAACGTCCAGGATCGCACCGTGGTTCCTGCCCCGGCGAGTATGCGCGCCGTCACGCCCCGAAGAGCCCCTGTTGTCCGCTTCCCGCCGCTCCCGTGCCCCCGGCCTGCGGCGGAACGAGTCCGAGATGCGCCCATGCCGCGGGAGTGGCGACCCGGCCACGGGGCGTACGCGCCAGTAGTCCCTCGCGTACGAGGAAGGGTTCGGCGACCTCCTCGACCGTCTCGCGCTCCTCCCCGACCGCGACCGCGAGGGTGGACAGACCGACCGGTCCGCCACCGAAGAGCTTGAGGAGCGCCTGCAGGACGGCGCGGTCGAGCCGGTCGAGTCCGCGGGCGTCGACCTCGTACACACCGAGGGCGGCGGCGGCGATCTCGCGGGTGATCACGCCGTCCGCCTTGACCTGGGCGTAGTCCCGGACGCGGCGCAGGAGCCGGTTGGCGATACGGGGCGTTCCCCGGGACCGGCCGGCGATCTCGGCGGCGCCGGCCGTGTCGATCTCGACGTCGAGCAGTCCGGCGGAGCGGTGGACGACCCGTTCGAGCTCGGCCGGCTCGTAGAACTCCATGTGGCCGGTGAAGCCGAAGCGGTCGCGCAGCGGGGGCGGCAGGAGGCCGGCCCGGGTGGTGGCGCCGACCAGCGTGAAGGGCGGGAGCTCCAGGGGGATGGCGGTGGCGCCGGGACCCTTTCCGACGATCACGTCGACCCGGAAGTCCTCCATCGCCATGTAGAGCATCTCCTCGGCGGGCCGGGACATGCGGTGGATCTCGTCCAGGAAGAGGATCTCGCCCTCCTGGAGGGAGGAGAGGATCGCGGCGAGGTCGCCGGCGTGCTGGATGGCGGGGCCGGAGGTGATCCGGATCGGGGCGTTCATCTCGGCCGCGATGATCATCGACAGGGTGGTCTTGCCGAGGCCGGGGGCACCGGAGAGCAGGACGTGGTCGGCGGTGGCGCCGCGCTGGCGGGCGGCCCTGAGGACCAGGTCGAGCTGCTGGCGGACCTTCTCCTGGCCGACGAACTCGCTGAGGTCCTTGGGGCGCAGAGCCGCCTCGACGGCCTGGTCGTCGCCTTCGGCCGAGGCGCCGACGATCCGGTCCTCGGCTGCCGGTGCCGTCTCGTCGTCCCAGTTCACGGTGTCTGCCTTCTCGGTGTGGTGCGGTGGTCTCTCGGCGGTCGTGGGGGCGGGCGGCGCCGCCCGCCCCGCGTTCCGCCCGGTCGGCGGGTGGCGCGGGCCGTCGCGGCTATCGGGCGCGGTTGAGCGTCTGCAGGGCAGCGCGCAGCAGCTGCGGGACGGGGGCCGACCCGGACTCGGCGAGGGCGGCCTCGGCCTGCGGGGTCACGGCCGTCACCGCCTCCTCCGCCTCGCGGGAGGCGTACCCGAGCCCGATCAGCGCGGCGGTCAGCTGCTCGGTCCACGGCGGCGGCCCGGCGGCGGCGGCCCGCTGGGTGCCGACCAGGCCGCTGCTGCCCAGCGGGGCGCCGAGCTTGTCCTTGAGCTCCAGCAGCAGCTTCTGGGCGCCCTTCTTGCCGATACCGGGGACGGTGGTCAGCGCCTTCTCGTCGCCGGTGGCGACGGCGAGACGCAGGGCGTCCGGGCTGTGCACGCCGAGCATGGCCTGGGCGAGGCGGGGGCCGACGCCACTGGCGGTCTGGAGGAGTTCGAAGACCTGCCGCTCGTCGTCGTCCGCGAAGCCGTAGAGGGTGAGGGAGTCCTCGCGGACGACCAGCGAGGTGGCGAGGCGCGCCTCCTGACCGATCCTCAGCCCGGCGATGGTGTTCGGCGTGCACTGCACGGCCATCCCCACACCGCCGACCTCGATCACGGCGGTGCTGGGGGCGAGGGCGGCCACCGGGCCGCTCACAAAGGCGATCATCGGGTGCGGCCTTTCAGTGCGGAGGCGTGCTGGGCGACCGCCTGCTGCAGGCGGTTCTGGGCGGGGGCCCGCCAGATGTGACAGATGGCCAGGGCGAGCGCGTCGGCGGCGTCGGCCGGCTTGGGCGGGGCCGAGAGCCGCAGGATGCGCGTCACCATGGCGCCGACCTGGGCCTTGTCGGCACGTCCGCTGCCGGTGACGGCGGCCTTGACCTCGCTGGGGGTGTGCAGGGCGACCGGGATGCCGCGCCGCGAGGCACAGAGCATCGCGACGGCGCTGGCCTGGGCCGTGCCCATGACCGTACGGACGTTGTGCTGGCTGAACACCCGCTCCACGGCCACCAGTTCGGGCGAGAAGCGGTCGAGCCACTCCTCGATGCCACGCTCGATGCCCACCAGCCGGACGCCGATGTCCGCGTCCGCCGCGGTCCGCACCACGCCGACGCCGAGCATGGCCAGGGGCCGGCCGGCGACGCCCTCGACGACGCCGACACCGCACCGGGTCAGGCCGGGGTCCACCCCGAGAACGCGCACGCTGCCCCTCCCTGGACCCGTCTTCGCTGATCTGTTCGTGCAGGCTATCGGCTCGCACCGACAATGCCGCACGAACGGCGACGGGCCGACGGGGGTGTGTCCCCGTCGGCCCGTGGTGGCCGGCCTCCGGATCGGGCGGCGAGGCCCGGATCCGGTGTCGATGCCCGGATCAGGCGTCGACCTTCTCCATGACCTCGTCGCTGACGTCGAAGTTGGCGAAGACGTTCTGCACGTCGTCGCTGTCCTCCAGCGCGTCGATCAGCTTGAAGATCTTGCGCGCGCCCTCTTCGTCGAGCTCGACCTGCATGGTCGGGACGAAGTTGGAGTCGGCGGAGTCGTAGTCGATCCCGGCCTCCTGGAGGGCGGTGCGGACCGCGACCATGTCCGTGGCCTCGCTGATGACCTCGAAGCTCTCGCCCAGGTCGTTGACCTCCTCGGCGCCCGCGTCGAGCACCGCGCCGAGGACGTCGTCCTCGGTCAGCTCACCCTTGGGCAGCACGATGACGCCCTTGCGGTTGAACAGGTACGAGACCGAGCCCGGGTCGGCCATGGAGCCGCCGTTGCGGGTCATGGCGACGCGGACGTCGGAGGCGGCGCGGTTGCGGTTGTCGGTGAGGCACTCGATGAGGACCGCGACACCGTTCGGGCCGTAGCCCTCGTACATGATCGTCTCGTAGTCGACGCCGCCCGCCTCGAGACCACCGCCGCGCTTGACCGCGGAGTCGATGTTCTTGTTGGGGACGGAGCTCTTCTTCGCCTTCTGGATGGCGTCGAAGAGGGTGGGGTTGCCGTCGATGTCGGCACCGCCGGTCCGCGCGGCGACCTCGATGTTCTTGATCAGCTTCGCGAAGAGCTTGCCGCGCTTGGCGTCGATCACGGCCTTCTTGTGCTTCGTCGTAGCCCATTTAGAGTGGCCGGACATCTGCCTGTCTCCTTCGCGTAACCCATTACTGAACGAACCCCAGAGATCCTACCGGGGCCGAGTCACCCCGCCGCGCGCACCATGTCGACGAAAAGTGCGTGCATGCGGTGATCGCCGGTGAGTTCGGGGTGGAACGAGGTCGCCAGGGCGTTGCCCTGTCGTACGGCGACGATGTGGCCGCCGTGCTCGGCGAGCACCTCCACGGTGGCGCCGACGGACTCCACCCAGGGGGCGCGGATGAACACGCCCTCGACGGGTCCGTCCTCGATCCCGGCGACGGTGACGCCGGCCTCGAAGGATTCGTTCTGCCGTCCGAAGGCGTTGCGGCGGACGATCATGTCGATGCCGCCGAAGGTCTCCTGACCCGAGCGCGGGTCGAGGATCTTGTCGGCGAGCATGATCAGCCCCGCGCAGGTGCCGTAGACCGGCATGCCGGCGGCGATGCGCTCACGCAGCGGCCCCATGAGGCCGAACAGCGCGGCCAGCTTGGAGATGGTGGTGGACTCGCCGCCCGGCAGGACGAGACCGTCGACCTCGGCCAGCTCCTCGGGGCGCCGGACCGGCCTGGCCACGGCGTCGGCCGCGGCCAGGGCGATCAGGTGCTCCCGCACGTCGCCCTGGAGTGCCAGGACCCCGATCACGGGAGTGGTCATCACCAGCCCCGGTTGGCGTAGCGCTCGGTCTCGGGGAGGGTGTCGCAGTTGATGCCGACCATGGCCTCGCCCAGGTTGCGGGAGGCGTCCGCGATGATCTTCGGGTCGTCGTAGAAGGTGGTGGCCTTCACGATGGCGGCGGCGCGCTTGGCCGGGTCGCCCGACTTGAAGATGCCGGAGCCGACGAAGACGCCCTCGGCACCGAGCTGGCGCATCAGCGCGGCGTCGGCGGGGGTGGCGACACCACCGGCGGAGAACAGCACGACCGGCAGCTTGCCGAGCTCGGCGACCTCCTTGACGAGCTCGTACGGGGCGCGCAGCTCCTTGGCGGCGGCGTACAGCTCGTTGTTGTCGAAGCCGCGCAGCTTGGCGATCTCGTTCTTGATCTGGCGCAGGTGGCGGACGGCCTCGACGACGTTGCCGGTGCCGGCCTCGCCCTTGGAGCGGATCATGGCCGCGCCCTCGGCGATGCGGCGCAGGGCCTCGCCCAGGTTGGTGGCGCCACAGACGAAGGGGGTCGTGAAGGCCCACTTGTCGGAGTGGTTGACCTCGTCGGCCGGGGTCAGGACCTCGGACTCGTCGATGTAGTCGACACCGAGGGACTGCAGGACCTGGGCCTCGACGAAGTGGCCGATGCGGGACTTGGCCATGACCGGGATGGACACCGCGCCGATGATCTCTTCGATCATGTTCGGGTCGGACATACGGGCGACGCCGCCGTCCTTGCGGATGTCGGCGGGGACGCGCTCCAGGGCCATGACGGCCACGGCGCCGGCGTCCTCGGCGATCTTCGCCTGCTCGGCGTTGACCACGTCCATGATCACGCCGCCCTTGAGCTGCTCGGCCATGCCGCGCTTGACGCGCGAGGTGCCAATCGCCGAGGACTCTGCGGACTGGGGGGTGTTGGGAAGCGTGGTGGACACGACTGCGACCTCACTCGTGAAAGCGGTGTTGAGACAAGAGAGAGGAAACAGGGCACCACCAGGCCACAGCAAGGGCCAATATTCAGCCGGTGGATCGTTTTCCCAGGCCGGGCGCCTCAGGCGGGACGATCGGCAAGGGCGACAGGCGGTTCGTCGTCCATTTCGAAGGCCAGGGGGAACGGCGCGTGTCCCGCGAGCCGGAACCAGCGCACCTTGCGGTGGCGGCGCAGCGCCCGGGCGGCGCGCACGGCGTCGTTGTGGAACCTGCGGGCCATGGGGACGCGGCGGACGGCCGCCGCCAGTTCCCCGGCGGCCTCCTCGCCGCCGGGCGCCCGCCGTACGGCGTCGACCTGCTCGGGCTCCCCGAAGACGGCTCGCAGCGCCTGGCTCAGCTCGCTCTCGGCCACCTCGCGGTGGTCCTCCTCGGACTGGCGGGCCGCGTGCGCGGCCTCGTACAGCACGATCGAGGCGGCGGGGTCGAGCACGCCGGAGGTGGCCAGTTCCTGGGCGACCGAGGCCCGTCGCAGCAGCTGGGCGTCGAGTGCGGCGCGGGCGGCGTCGATGCGGGAGTGCAGCCGGTCGAGCCGTCCTGCGGTCCAGCTGAGGTACATGCCGATCGCGATGAGCGCGACGACGGTCCAGATCAGGGTTTCGGTCACGGGCGCACAGGCTACCGGGGCGGTGGCAGCACGCCTTCGCGGCGGGCACGGTCGTGCGCGAACAGGACGGAAGCGGGCCGGCCGTCGGCGAGCTCGGCGAGGCGGTCGAGCCAGGGGTGGTGGGGGACGCCGAACTCGTGGGCGAAGTCGTACGCCTGGCCGGCGAGCACGGTCACCCGGTCGCCCTGGTCGACGAAGAGCGACTGGTGGCCCTCGGTGTGGCCGGGGGTGGGCACGATCCGGACGCCGGGCGCGATCTCGTGCTCGCCGTCGATCTCCTCGTGCTGCACACCGTCCAGCAGCGCGTCGATGGTGTGGCCGCCGGCCCGGGCGGTCGCGAGCTCCTTGCGCTGGACGAGGACGGGCGTGCCGGCGAGGGCGGGGTTGCCTCCGATGTGGTCGAAGTGCAGGTGGCAGTTGACGACCAGGTCGACGTCGCCGGGGCGCACGGGCAGCGGCCTGCGGACGGGACGGTAGTGCGCATCCGTCTCCGGGGACCCGGCCCCGATCCCGGTGTCGAAGAGAAGGACCCCTCGGGCATGGCGCACGAGATAGGCCAGCACGGGCTCGACGCGCCCGTGGTCGCCGCCCCACTCGTGCGCGGGCCGGGTGAGGTGGCCGAGGTCGAGGAGCCGCACGGTCGTCGTGGTCATGCCCCGAGCCTGCCAGGCCCGGGGCACGCGAACCAGACGCCCCGGGGCCGGTCCCTCGCGGGGCCCCGGGGCGCCCGGCCGCCGCCGGACGCGGCCCGGCTCAGTCGCGGGCCAGGCCGAACCGCGCCCGCAGGCCGGTGCGCTCGTCCGCGGCCACCGAGGCCGCGCCGTCCGTGACCGTCTCGTACACCGCCAGGATGTCCGCGCCCACCGTCGACCAGTCGAACCGCCGGACGTGCGCGCTGCCCCGCGTCCGCAGCTCCGTGCGCCGCTCCTCGTCGCCGAGCAGCCGGATCGCCGCGCGGGCCAGCGCGTCGGCGTCCTCGTTGGCGAACAGCTCGCCCGCCGCGCCCTGGTCCAGCACCTGGGCGAACGCGTCGAGGTCGGAGGCGAGGACGGGTGCGCCCGCCGACATCGCCTCGACCAGGATGATTCCGAAGCTCTCGCCGCCCGTGTTGGGCGCCACGTACACGTCGACGCTGCGCAGCAGCCGTGCCTTGTCCTCGTCGCTGACCATCCCGAGGAACTCGACCCGGTCCCGCATCTCGGGCGGGAGCGAGGCGACGGCCTCCTCCTCGTCACCCCGGCCGGCGATGAGGAGCCGGGACTCCGGCCGCTCCCTGAAGATCTTCGGAAGGGCGCGCATCAGCACCGGCAGGCCCTTGCGGGGCTCGTCGATGCGCCCGATGAAGCCGAGCGTCCCGCCCTGCCACTCCTTCTTCGGTTCGGCCCGCGCGAAGAAGTCGACGTCGACGCCGTTGGGGATGACGACGGCGTCGCCGCCCAGGTGCTCGACGAGCGTGCGCCGCGCGTACTCGCTGACCGCGATCCGCGCGCTGATCTTCTCCAGCGCCGGCTGGAGGATCGGGTACGCGGCGATCATCGCCCGGGAGCGCGGGTTCGAGGTGTGGAAGGTGGCCACGATCGGCCCCTGCGCCGCCCAGCAGCTCAGCAGGCCGAGCGAGGGGGAGGCCGGTTCGTGGATGTGGATGACGTCGAAGGTGCCGTCGTGCAGCCAGCGCCGTACCCGGGCGGCCGACAGGAAGCCGAAGTTGAGCCGCGCCACGGAGCCGTTGTACGGCACCGGCACGGCACGGCCGGCCGAGACGACGTACGGCGGGAGCGGCGTCTCGTCGTCGGCGGGAGCGAGGACGGAGACCTCGTGCCCCAGCCGGATCAGGTGCTCGGCCAGGTCGCGGATGTGGAACTGGACGCCGCCCGGCACGTCCCAGGAGTAGGGGCAGACGATGCCGATCCTCACGCCGGTCCGTCCTCCCCGCGCGGCTCCAGGTCCGCGAGCCACAGTCGTTGCAGCATGTGCCAGTCCTCCGGGTGGTCGGCGATGCCGGCGGCGAAGACGTCGGCCAGCGACTGTGTCATCACGGACGTCCTCTCGTCCCGCGTCCCCGCCTCGGGGACGTCGACGGGCGCGTGGATCCGGCCCTTCATGACCGGGGAGTCGTCGTACCAGAGCGTCACGGGCAGCAGCAGCGCGCCGGTCTGCTGGGCGAGCATCGCCGGTCCCGCCGGCATGCGCGCCGTGTCGCCGAAGAAGGTGACCTCCGTGCCGTTCGCCGACAGGTCGCGGTCGGCGACCAGGCAGATCAGACCGCCGGCCCGCAGCCGCCGCGCCAGGGTGCCGAAGGCGGAGCCCCCGGTGTGCGGCAGGACCTCCATGCCCAGGGACTCGCGGTAGGCGACGAACCGGTCGTAGAGCGTCTCCGGCTTGAGGCGCTCGGCGACGGTGGTGAAGGGCACGCCGAGCGAGCGGGTCACCCACACGCCCGCCAGGTCCCAGTTGGCCAGGTGCGGCAGCGCGAGGATGACGCCCCGGCCGGAGGCGAGGCCCTCCTCGAGGTAGTGGACGCCCTTGATGTCGAAGCCGTCCTCGACGCGCTCCTTGCTCCAGGTGGGCAGCCGGAAGGACTCCATCCAGTAGCGCATGTACGAGCGCATGCCGGCCTGGGACAGCTCGGCCAGCCGCTCGGGCGTGGCGTCCGGCACCACGCGCGCGAGGTTGGACTCCAGACGCAGCACGCTCTTGCCGCGCCGCTTCCAGGCGATGTCGGCGATCCGCCGCCCGAGGCCGGCCGCGACCGGCTCCGGCAGTTTCTTGACGGTCGCCCAGCCCAGCCCGTACAGGCCGTCGGTCAACCGGTCCCTGATCCCGCTCATGACGTCGCCTCGCTCCCCCGGGCGGCGGCCGCGTCGGCCTCCGCGGCCTCACGCCGTACCGTCACCACTCGCTGCCCCAGCGTCACCGCGGAGCCCACCGCCACGATCCACAGGGCGATCGGCAGCAGGATCTGGATCCCGGGCACGCCGAACGCGTGCAGTCCGGCGAGTCCGGCCGCCACCAGCGAGATCACGAGCCGCTCGGCCCGCTCGACGAGGCCGTTGACCGCGACGGGCAGGCCAATCGATTCGCCACGCGCCTTCGTGTACGAGACGACCTGACCGCTGGCCAGACAGAAGATGGAGACCGCGCACAGGATGTTGTCGTCACCCGTTCCCGCATACCAGAGCGCGAAGCCGCCGAAGATGGCGCCGTCGGCGACCCGGTCGAGCGTCGAGTCGAGGAACGCGCCCCAGCGGCTGGAGATCCCGGCCTGCCGGGCCATGTTGCCGTCGACGAGGTCGGAGAAGACGAAGAGGGTGATGACGATCGTGCCCCAGAAGAACTCGCCCCTGGGGAAGAAGACCAGTGCCCCCGCCATCACTCCGGCCGTGCCCACGAGCGTGACCGCGTCGGGGCTGACGCCCCGGCGGAGCAGAAACGCGGCGAACGGTGTGAGGACACGCGTGAAGAATGCACGCGCGTACTTGTTCAGCATGGCCTTCCCGAGGTTCGGTGGCCGCGCGGCCCCTATGACCACCGGCTCACCCATCGTAGCCAGGACCACCCCGCCACACCGTCGGCACCCGCCCCGCCGCGTCGCGACCCCGCCGGACGCCCTCGCACGTACGACGTATGGACGCACCGTGACGACGGTGCAAAGCTCGAAGGACCACCGCGGGCATCGCCGGAGCCCTCCGCGACACGCCGCCGCCACTCCCCCGCGCCCGCGCCCCCCACCTCACCGTGCAAGCGATCGGGAGGAACATCATGGGCGACAAGGCGAACACCCACCCCGGAGCCGCCGGCAGGGCCCCGACGGCCGACCGGCCCTCGGACGTACGGAACGTGGTACTGGTCGGCCACAGCGGATCGGGCAAGACGACGCTCGTCGAGGCACTCGCGCTGACCGCGGGAGCGGTCAACCGGGCCGGCCGCGTCGAGGACGGCGGGACGCTCTCCGACTACGACGAGATCGAGCACCGCCAGCAACGTTCCGTACAGCTCTCCCTCGTCCCGGTCGAATGGGGCGGATGCAAGATCAATCTCCTCGACACACCCGGATACGCCGACTTCGTCGGGGAGCTGAGGGCCGGTCTGCGCGCCGCGGACGCGGCCCTCTTCGTCGTCTCGGCCGCGCAGGAGGCGGACGCCGTCGCCGGCGCGACCCGCATGGTCTGGGAGGAGTGCGCGGCCGTCGGCATGCCCCGCGCGATCGTGGTGACCCACCTGGACACCGCCCGGACCGACTTCGCCGAGCTCACGGCCGTCTGCGGCCGGATCTTCGGGGGCGACGACCCCGACGCCGTGCTCCCCCTCTATCTGCCCGTGCACGGCCCCGAGGCGCCCGACGGGCACACGCACACCACCGGCCTCGTGGGGCTGCTCTCGGAGCGGATCTTCGACTACTCCACGGGCACCCGGCTGGAGAACCCCCCGGACGAGACGCAGCGCCCGCTCATCGCGGAGGCCCGCGCCCGGCTCATCGAGGGGATCATCGCCGAGAGCGAGGACGAGTCCCTGATGGACCGCTATCTCGGCGGCGAGCAGATCGACGTCAAGACGCTCGTCGACGATCTGGAGAAGGCCGTCGCCCGGGGAACCTTCCATCCCGTCCTGGCCGCGGCCCCGGCCGCCGACGGCGGGAAGCAGGGCCTGGGCACCGTGGAACTCCTGGAACTGATCACCGGCGGCTTCCCCACGCCCCTGGAACGCCCGGCCCCCGCCGTCACCACCCCGGACGGCACGCCCCGTCCCCCGCTCACCTGCGACCCGGACGGCCCGCTCGTGGCCGAGGTCGTCAAGACCGCCTCGGACCCCTACGTCGGCCGGATCTCGCTGGTCAGGGTCTTCTCCGGCACCCTGCGCCCGGACGAGACCGTCCACGTGTCCGGGCACGGCCTCACCGACCGGGGCCACGAGGACCACGACGTCGACGAACGGGTCGGCGCGCTGACCTCCCCCTTCGGCAAGCAGCAGCGCTCGCTCGGCCACTGCATCGCCGGCGACCTCGCCTGTGTCGGCAAGCTCGGTCACGCGGAGACCGGGGACACGATCTCCGCCAAGGACGATCCGCTGCTCATGGAGCCGTGGCCGATGCCCGACCCGCTGCTGCCGCTCGCCATCGAGGCGCACAGCAAGGCGGACGAGGACAAGCTGTCGCAGGGCCTGGCCCGGCTGGTCGCCGAGGACCCGACCATGCGTCTCGAACAGAACCCGGACACCCACCAGGTCGTCCTGTGGTGCCTGGGCGAGGCCCACCGGGAGGTCGCCCTGGAACGGCTGCGCAACCGCTACGGCGTCCAGGTCGACGCCGTGCCGCACAAGGTGGCGCTCCGCGAGACCTTCGGCGGCGCGTCGGCCGGGCGCGGCCGGCACGTCAAGCAGTCCGGCGGCCACGGCCAGTACGCCATCTGCGAGATCGACGTCGAACCGCTCCCGGCGGGCAGCGGCATCGAGTTCGTCGACAAGGTGGTGGGCGGTGCCGTGCCGCGCCAGTTCATCCAGTCCGTCGAGAAGGGCGTACGGGCGCAGGCGGCGCGCGGGGTCGCCGCCGGGTACCCGCTCGTCGACGTGCGGGTCACGCTGCGCGACGGCAAGGCCCACTCGGTCGACTCCTCCGACGCGGCCTTCCAGACGGCGGGCGCGCTGGCCCTGCGCGAGGCGGCGGCCGAGGCGAGCATCCAGCTCCTCGAACCGGTGGCCGAGGTGCAGGTGCTGGTGCCGGACGAGTACGTGGGGCCGGTGATGAGCGACCTGTCCGGCCGGCGGGGCCGGGTCGTCGGCACCGAGCAGGCCGGGCCGGGACGCACGGTGGTCCGCGCGGAGGTGCCCGAGATCGAGATCGGCCGGTACGCGGTCGACCTGCGGTCCGTGTCGCACGGGACCGGTCGGTTCGACCGCGCCTACGCCCGGCACGAGGCCATGCCGCCGCAGCTGGCGGACCGGATCCGCGAAAAGGCCGAAAAAGGCTCGTAGTTGACGGACCGACAGCGAATGCCGCCCCTCGACTCCGGTTCACCGGGGCGGCATTCGGTCGTACCGTGACGCATCCACCTGTACCCGGTTACGCTGTGGTGCCCAGTTCGGAAGGTGTGCGGGGCGCGATCGTGGGGAACAGCCCGCAGAGGGACACCCGGTGACCCCGCGGGCAGGCGGCGATGGGGGCGGCAGTGAGCATCGGCAGTTTTGGACCCGGGGCGCAGATCCCCCTCCAGGGCTCGGACGGACAGACGGCGGCGACCCATGCCCTGGCCTCCGCCGCGTACCGCGACAGCCCGGTCGAGGAGATCCTCAAGGCGAACAACGACTGGCACCGGTCGAGCGTCAAGGAGGGCAAGTGGTTCTCGCTCTTCAAGCCCGACCTCGGTGAGGCCTTCTCCCGGGCCGTGCAGGTGCGGATGCTCGGCGGCGCCCGCAAGGCGCTGATCCAGTCCTTCGGCACCGAGCCGCAGCCCGTGGTGGAGCACTGCCTGGCCGCCACCCGGATCCGCAAGCAGCGCGACGTCCGGCTCACCCTGATCACGCTGGTCTTCGGCCTGCTCTTCCTGCCCGGCCTGCTCCTGTGGCTCGCCGTCATCAAGCTGCGCCGCGTCCTCGCCGGCACCGACAACAGGCGCACGAGCCTGCTGGGCACGGCACTCCTCGTCGGTGTGGGCCTCCTCGCCGTGCTCGTCCTGCTCAAGCTGCCGTTCGGCGGCTTCCTGTCGGTCTACCTCCGCGCCATGATCGTCGCCCCGGTGGTGGGCTGGCTGCTGGCCAAGCGCGTCTGCGAGTCCACCGCCCGCGACCTGCGCACCCGCTGGGACTCCCTGCTCAGCGGCGGCGGCATCGGCGCCAAGATCCCCGAGGCGGTCCCGCAGGACCCGGGCCAGACGGCCGCCGAGGAGCTGCGGCAGTCCCTGGAGAAGCTCAGCGCCGAGCAGCAGTCCAACGTCGTCTTCTACGCCGGCCCCAAGGGCATACTCGGCATGGGCACCCGCTGGGGCAGCTGGACCATGGCCGAGGAGCTCGTCCCGAAGGAGGGCCGGGAGATCCACGACTTCCGTGCCTGGGACGTCGTCCGGCAGATCCACGACCAGCTCAAGCTGATCGAGCGCGGCTCGCTGAAGACCGGCTTCCCGAAGCCGACGGTCAAGCACTGGATCGTCTCCCCCGTCGGCGAGGGCGCCGACGAGGTCGCCCGCCCGGAGGGCGAGAACATCGTCGCCTTCCAGGTGAAGCCGCACGAGATACAGCGCATCTGCAACGACCAGCAGTTCGGCAGCGGCAACCGCCACTACCTGGGCGTCCAGTTCACCCTCTGGGACGGCCAGCTCGTCCTCACCATGATGATCACGGTCACCTCGCTGCTGCACACGCTGCGGGTCGAGGTCACCGGTCACGCCCTGGGTCCGGTGCACTCGCTCTTCACCACGAAGCCGAAGGCGAAGACCAGGGAGGTCTCCAAGACCGTGCGCTTCTGGGAGACGCGGGAGATCACCCTGCCGCTCCTGGAGGACGACGAGGTCGTCCGCAAGGCGCTGCGCGCGCCGCTCACGTGGTTCCCGCCGGTCCTGGACTTCCTCGGCGGCAAGCTCAGCCTGCCCGAGCCCTTCGGTCTGCGGCACGCCTGGGCGGCGCAGCCCTGGCGTCACCGCTTCATGGCGGACGACGCGATCCGCGCGGCCACCCCGGTGATGCGCGCGGTCCACGCCGCCACCATCAAGGTGCTCGACGAGCACGGCGTGGACACGGAGCGCTTCACCAACCGCTCGCTGATCCTGAGCGGCTCCGTCCAGGAGCCGGGCCCCAAGAAGGCGGACGTCTACGACGCCTGAGCGGCCGCCCGGCCGGTGCCCTCCGACGCCGGCCAGGCGTCGGCGAGCATCTTGCGGGTGTCGGCCAGCAGCTGCGGCAGCACCTTGGTGTGACCGACGACGGGCATGAAGTTGGTGTCGCCGCCCCAGCGGGGCACGACGTGCTGGTGCAGGTGGGCGGCGATGCCGGCGCCCGCGACCGTTCCCTGGTTCATGCCGATGTTGAAGCCGTGCGCTCCGGAGGCGGCCCGCAGCGCGATCATGGCGCGCTTGGTGAACGCGCCGAGCTCGGCCGTCTCCGTCTCGTCCAGCTCCGTGTAGTCGGCGACGTGACGGTAGGGCACCACCATCAGGTGCCCGCCGTTGTACGGGTAGAGGTTCAGTACGGCGTACACGCGCTCACCGCGCGCGATCACCAGACCGTCCTCGTCCGACATCGACGGAATCGAGCAGAACGGACAGCCGTCCTCGGCCCCCGGCCCGGTGGGCTTGTTCTCGCCCTGGATGTACGCCATCCGGTGAGGCGTCCACAGGCGCTGGAACGCGTCCTGCGTCCCCACTCCGATCTGCTGCTCCGGCTCAATCGTCATGCTGTGCAGCATATTGCTTAGCCCGTTCGGATCGTGTCGCCGGGGCGCGGATCTCATCGCTCCGGCGATGCTGATCCGATGGACGAGAAGCCGCCGGGGATGGACCGCTGGGACGAACGGATGGAGGTGCCGCTCGCCGTCGCGTCCGCGCTCTTCCTCGCCGGGTACGCGACCCTGATCCTGGGACACGGCCTCCCCCAGGGCTGGCGGGACCTCTGCCTGGCGCTCATCCTCGCCGCCTGGGTCCTCTTCGCCGTGGACTACGTCGTCCGCCTGTGGCTGAGCGGCCGGCGGCCGCTGCGCTTCGTCCGCACCCACCTGCTGGACACCGTGGTCCTGATCCTGCCCCTGCTGCGCCCGCTGCGGGTGGTCAAGGCCTACGACACCATCCAGCGCCGCCAGGACAAGCCCCGGCTCACGCTCTACGCCCGCGTCATGGCGTACGCCGGTCTCACGTCGATCCTGCTGGGCTTCGCGGGCTCGCTCACCGTGTACCGCTTCGAGCGCGACGCCCCGGGCGCCACGATCGTCACCTTCGGCGACTCGGTCTGGTGGGCGTGCTCGACGCTCTCGACGGTCGGGTACGGCGACGTGACCCCGGTGACCCCGATGGGCCGGGTCACCGCGGTCGGGCTGATGGCCTGCGGCCTGGCGCTGCTCGGAGCGGTGACCGGTTCGTTCTCGTCCTGGCTGATCCAGACGTTCCGGCGGGAGGACGAGGAAGGGCCCCCGGGTGAGAACCCGGGGGCCCGCTGAGCCTAGGGGGCGTCAGACCTGGACGCGGCGCTCCACCACGTCGGCCAGCTTCGCGAGCGCCTCGTCGCGGGCGATGCCGTTCTCCTGCGAGCCGTCGCGGTAGCGGAAGGAGACCGTGCCCGCGGCCATGTCCTCGTCACCGACGATGATCATGAACGGGACCTTCTGCTTCTGCTGGTTGCGGATCTTCTTCTGCATGCGGTCGGAGGAGGCGTCCACCTCGACCCGCAGGCCCTTCTTCTTCGCCTCGGCGGCGAACTCCTGCAGGTACTCGACGTGCGCGTCGCCGATCGGGATGCCGACCGCCTGGACCGGGGCCAGCCACGGCGGCATGGCGCCCGCGTAGTGCTCCAGGAGCACGGCGAAGAAGCGCTCGATGGAACCGAACAGGGCGCGGTGGATCATGACCGGGCGCTGCTTGGTGCCGTCCGGGCCGGTGTACTCCAGGTCGAAGCGCTCCGGCAGGTTGAAGTCGAGCTGCACGGTCGACATCTGCCAGGTACGGCCGATGGCGTCCCGCGCCTGCACCGAGATCTTCGGGCCGTAGAAGGCCGCGCCACCCGGGTCGGGGGTCAGCGGGAGGCCCTGCTTCTCGGCGACCTGCTGGAGGACCGCGGTGGCCTCCTCCCAGACCTCGTCCGAGCCGACGAACTTCTCCGGGTCCTTGGTGGACAGCTCCAGGTAGAAGTCGGTCAGACCGTAGTCGCGCAGCAGGTTCAGGACGAAGGTGAGGGTGCGGTCGAGCTCCTCGGCCATCTGCTCACGGGTGCAGTAGATGTGCGCGTCGTCCTGGGTGAAGCCGCGGGCCCGGGTCAGGCCGTGCACGACGCCGGACTTCTCGTACCGGTACACGGTGCCGAACTCGAACAGGCGCAGCGGCAGTTCACGGTAGGACCGGCCGCGCGCGTCGAAGATCAGGTTGTGCATCGGGCAGTTCATGGGCTTGAGGTAGTAGTCGGTACCACCGTCGAGCTGCATGGGGGGGTACATGCCCTCCGCGTACCAGTCCAGGTGGCCGCTCTTCTCGAAGAGGGCGCCCTTGGTGGCGTGCGGGGAGTAGACGAACTCGTAGCCCTCCTCCTCGTGCCGGCGGCGCGAGTAGTCCTCCATGGTCCGGCGGATGATGCCGCCCTTGGGGTGGAAGACCGCGAGGCCGGAGCCGATCTCGTCCGGCACGGAGAAGAGGTCGAGCTCGTTGCCGAGCTTGCGGTGGTCGCGCTTCTCGGCCTCGGCGAGGAAGTCGAGGTGGGCCTTCAGCTCCTCCTTCGACGGCCACGCGGTGCCGTAGATGCGCTGGAGCATCGGGTTCTTCTCGCTGCCGCGCCAGTAGGCGGCGGCGTTGCGCATCAGCTTGAACGCCGGGATGTTCCGGGTGGTGGGAAGGTGCGGACCGCGGCAGAGGTCCTTCCAGCACAGGTCGCCGGTCTTGGCGTCCAGGTTGTCGTAGATGGTCAGCTCGGCGCCGCCCACCTCGACGTCCGCGCCGTCGTCGCTGGAGGCGGAGCCCTTGATGCCGATCAGTTCCAGCTTGTAGGGCTCGTCGGCGAGCTCCTCGCGGGCGGCCTCGTCGGTCACCACACGGCGGGAGAAGCGCTGGCCCCGCTTCTGGATCTCCTGCATCTTCTTCTCGATGGCCTTGAGGTCCTCGGGGGTGAACGGCTTCTCGACGTCGAAGTCGTAGTAGAAACCGTCCCGGACCGGCGGGCCGATGCCCAGCTTGGCCTCGGGGAAGAGCTCCTGCACGGCCTGGGCCATCACGTGCGCGGTGGAGTGGCGCAGGATGTCGAGACCGACCGGGGAGGAGATCTCGACGGGCTCGACGACCTCGCCGTCGGCGACGACGTAGGTGAGGTCCTTCAGCTCACCGCCGACCCGGGCGGCGATGACGGACCGGTCGTCGGCGAACAGCGCGCCGGCGGTGGTGCCCGCGCTCACCGCCCGATCCTCGGCTCCTGAGGCGGACTGGACGGTCACACGGACTTCAGACACTGGTGCTCTTCTCCATTGGGGCGCGGGCAGATACGAAGTGCCGGCGTCGACGGTGCGCGGCAGAGACGAGGTGCCGCGTCGCCGTCGATCGTACCGAGCCCGGGGGGCCGCCCGCGAAACGTCCCCGTGGTCAGTCCCCCGGCCCGCACGCCTCCTCGAAGTAGTCGAGGTTCTCGTGCAGCGACTTCATCAGCCGGTCCCGCTCGGCCTCGTCCACCTGCACCGGGACGACCGCGGAGGCGTCGGTGAGCCGCCGGAAGCCGCCCCGGCTCTCCAGCCGGCCCACGACCCGGATCGGCAGACCCACCAGATGGGCGTGGCCGGCCGTGCGGTACGACTCCTCGTCCAGGCTCACCCGGACGTGCGGCACCTCGGCCCCGGCGAGCACCCGCAGCCGTACGGTGCCCTCGCCGCGCGGGCCGGACCGGCGCATCCGGACGACCGCTCCGGTGATCCGTACCGGGACGGACGGCTCGTCGGTCAGATAGCGGGCGCCGGCCTCGCGCAGGGCGGGCAGGTCGCCGGCCGAGAACTCGACGGGCTCGGGCCGTGCCGCGCACCCCGCGGGGGTCCCCGCGGCGGGCGCCCATTCCAAGGCGATCCGGGCCCCTTCGCTGCCGCGGACGAGCGCGACGAGGGCCTCGGTCAGCTCCCGGCTCACGCCGGCCGTCACCGCGGCGTCGAAGGCCTCCGTGCCTCCGGTGGCCCGCTGGTAGTCCGCGGCCTCCCGGGCCGCGTAGAGCGCGTGGTAGAGCCGTACGGCGATCGACCGGCCGGTCTCCACGGGGACGAACGCGGTCAGGCCCCGGCCGTCGGGGGCGGCGCCGACGACGACCGCGCCGAGGGACGCCTGGGCCTGCCGGCGGTGCCGGGCCCCGTAGTAGCCGGCCCGGCCGCGCACGGCGAGCGCGCCCGCGAGGAGGAGCTGGCGGGCGGCCGACCGGAACTGTTCCTGCACGGCCCAGGGGACGGTGCCCGAGGGTCCCGGCGGCACGTCGCGCCACCAGCGGATCTCGTCGCTGGGCACGGTCAGCCCGACCAGCACCTCGCGGGCCGAGGGCGCGGCGCTGCGGGCGAGCGCGGTGAGGGCCTCCCCGAGGAGGTCCTCGCAGTCGGGGAAGGCGCGGCTCTCGGGCACGAGCAGGCTGCCGGTGGCGGTGGCCGGCCCCGGCGGCGTCCAGCGGCTGTAGCGGCCCGGGGCCCCGCCGCGCCGCCGCCATCCGTGGCGTGCCAGCAGCGCGCCGAGGACGAGCGGGTCGACGCGCCCGGGGTCGGGCGGACCGCCGGCGTCGCTCCAGGGGCCGGTGGGGCGGGCCGCCCCGGCGCTCCAGGAGCCCGGGAGTTCGGCGAAGGTGGGGTGGGGCCGGAAGGACGGGGACGCCGGGCCGTGGCCCGCCCCGCCCTCCGGCTCGTCGATCGGCCGGTGCATCAAGGTCTCCCTCCCACGCCGACCCGGGCCATGATCTCGCACAGCGCCCGGTCGTCGAAGATCCGTGCCGTCGGGATGCGCACGGTGGTCCTGCGCCGTCCCGTGACCGGATGGCCGGCCAGGTTGATCCAGTAGCAGCAGTGCCGCAGGTCGAGCCCGTCGTGCCCGGCACGCAGCCAGTCCTCCCGGGAGCGCGGCACGAGCATCACGACCAGGATCTTGTGTACCGAGACCGGGGTCCGCGCGAGCTTCACCAGGTGCTCGTTGTCGAGGGTGAACGAGAACGTCGCGGACGCGGGTCCGGGCACTCTCGGCGGTAGCTGGTAGGTGCACTTGAGCTGCACCTTGATGGTCACTTCGTCGTCCACGGTGTGGTCGGCAGCGCCGTGGCTCACGTGCCAGTCGATGCCGTTGTCCGGAAACGGCTGCGACAGCGAGCAGCCCGCCGCCGCCGCGACCGCGTGCAGGTACCCCACCTGAAGCGTCTCCATACAGGCGGTGGTGGCGAGCGAGCCACGGAGCGGTGCTGTCCGCTGGGTCGGCAGCCCTCCCGATTCGGGCTGGGCGAGCGCCATGTCGATTTCCTTCCCCGTCATGTGTGTTGTCACCGGCCCGCGTACGGCGCAAACAGCCCGGGTATCACCGATTCGGGCAGAGGGATCGCCATCTGCCGCACAGGTGCGAGGAGTTCGGGGATGACGCACTGGTACGAGGGGCCCCTGGCCTCATTCGACACGGAAACCACAGGAGTCGACGTCGAGGAGGACCGGATCGTCTCGGCCGCCCTCGTCGTCCAGGACACGGCGGGCGGGCGCCCGCGGGTGACGCGCTGGCTCGTCAATCCGGGCGTGCCCGTGCCCGAAGGCGCCACCGCCGTACACGGGCTGACGGACGATCATCTGCAGCGGAACGGACGCTGGCCGGCTCCGGTGATGGAGGAGCTGGCGCGGGCTCTGGCCGAGCAGTGCGCGGCGGGGCGGCCGCTGGTGGTGATGAACGCGCCCTTCGATCTGACGATCCTGGACCGCGAGCTGCGCCGCCACCGCGCCTCCTCGCTGGGCGGGTACCTCCGGAACGCCCCGCTGTGCGTGCTGGATCCGCGGGTGCTCGACAAGCATCTGGACCGGTACCGCAAGGGCCGCCGGACGCTGACGGATCTGTGCGAGCAGTACGGGGTGGAGCTGGACGGCGCGCACGACGCGGCGGCGGACGCGACCGCCGCACTGGACGTCGTACGGGCGGTGGCGCGGCGTTTCGCGTCCCGGCTGGAACGTCTGTCGCCGGCCGAGCTGCACACCCTGCAGGCCGTGTGGCACGCGGCGCAGGCGCGCGGGCTGCAGGCGTGGTTCGCGCGCAACGGGACGCCGGAGGCGGTGGATCCCGCCTGGCCGCTCCGTCCGGAGCTGCGGACGGCGGCGTAGGGGTGCCGTGTCGATCGTCCGGCCCGGCAGGATCGACGAGACGCTCCCCGGGGCGCCCGCCTGTCGCGGGATCCCGCGACAGGGCCCCGGCATGCGGAAGGCCGGTCCGTCTTCTGACGGACCGGCCTCTCCCGGTGGGCGATACTGGGATCGAACCAGTGACCCCTTCGGTGTGAACGAAGTGCTCTCCCGCTGAGCTAATCGCCCGGGAACGGGTTGAACCATACAGGTCCCGGCGGGTTTCGTTCAAACCGCGCGAAGCCGTGCCGCGAGACCGCGCCGTCCGCCGCGCATCATCAGGGCGTGGTTGGCCAGGAAGAGCGGCCTCCCCGGGACGGCGAACCGGCGCATCAGCGGGTTGCGGACCTCGACCTCCTGCTCGTAGACGGCCCGCGTGCCGGCCCCGTGGCCGGTCAGGGTCCAGCGCACCCAGCCCTCCAGGTCGCCGCCCAGGTCGACCTCCAGGACGCGGGCCGCGGGTTCACGGCGCCGGGCCGCGAGGGTGACGACGAGGTCGTACGGGAGGACGGAGCGGAACCGGGCGGTGCCGGTGACCTCGTCGACGGGCACGACCTCGCGGACCTGGGGCCACCATCGCGGGTAGCCACCGGCGTCCTCGAGCACGGCGTAGACGGCGTCGGGCGGAGCGGCCAACTGCCAGACGCTGCGGAAGCGGTAGCGGCACCAGTCCATGCCCCCAGTGTGCCCCCATGTGGGGGTACTCAGGGCCGGAGATGAGTATCCGCGCGCATGCCTCGCGGTGTGTCCGGGGACACACTCCGCATATGGAGAACGCCCTGCCACCCGCGGACGAGCTGGTGCTCGTCGACCGCGAGCTGGTCCAACTCGACACCCGACGGTCCCAGTTGCTGGCCCGCCGGGCCTGGCTGCTGCAGGTCCTCGCCGCACCCGCGGCGCGGGCCGCCGCGCAACCGGCCGGCCCGCCCGCCCCTTCCCGCCCGCTCGCGGACTCGACGCCGCGCAGTGCGCAGAACGTCCTGCTGACGCTGGGCGGCGCCCTGCTGACGATCGCGGCGGTCGCCTTCACCCTGGTGAGCTGGGGCTCGATGGGGATCGGCGGCCGTGCGGCCGTGCTCGTCGTGGTGACCTCGGCGGCGCTGGCCGCGCCGGTGGCGCTGCTGCGCCGCGGCCTGGCCTCCACGGCGGAGGCGGTGGCGGCACTGGGCATGGCGCTGATGGTGCTCGACGCGTACGCGCTGCACCGGGTGGCGCTGGCGGACACGGACGCCGTGGGCTACGCGGCGGTGGCGTCGGCCGTGCTCGCGGGGGCGTGGGCGGCGTACGGCCGGGGACGGCTGCGGGGTCCCCTGCCAGTGGCGGTGGCGACGACCCAACTCCCCCTGCTGCTGGGTGTGGTGGCGGCGGACGGCGGCCCGTCGGCGCTGGCCTGGGCTGCGCTGGCGACGGCCGCGGCGGATGTGGCGGTGGCACTGCGGGCGACCTCGGCGGCGGTGCGGATCACGGCGGGCGCCGGAGGCCTGGCCCTGGGCGGCTGGGCGCTGCTGACGGGCGGCCGGCTGTCGCTGACGTCGCCGATCCCGGCGGGCGCGCTGCTGCTCGCCGGCGCGGCGGTGGCGCTGTACGTGGCGTGGCGGGTGGCCCCGCTCGCGGAGGCGGCGGCCGTGGTGGCCGGACTGGCGGTGATCGCCGCGGCCGGCGGCGTGCTGCGCGCGGTCGCCCCCGAGGGCTGGACGGTGCCGGGGTACGTGCTGTGCGCGGTCGCCCTGGCGGCGGTGCTGCGGTCGGCGGCGCCCCGCGCGGTGCGGCGGGGTCTGGCGGGCGCGGGGGCGGGTGTCCTCGCGCTGGGCGTGGCCTGGGCGCTGCCCCCGGTGGTGGCGGGGCTGCTGTCACCGGCGGCGCGGTCGACGGAGGTGTGGTCGGGCGCGCACGCCGAGCCGGTGCTCGCCTCGTACCCGGCGACGGCCCCGCTGGTCCTGCTCGTGGGCACGGCCGCCCTGGCGGCGGTGCCGCGGCTGTGGGCCCGCTGCGGCGCCCTCTTCCTGGCGTGGGCCCTGCTGACCTCGCTGCCCGTCTCACCGGGGCTCCCCTACGGCGCGACGCTGACGCTCCAGCTCGTGACCACCGCGGCGGCCCTGCTCGTCGCGGTCCGCCCGGACCCGACGACCCGGGGGCTCCGCGCACCGGTCCGGGGGCCGGGCACCGCGGGGCCGTCGGCGGGCGGGCCCCCCGTGGACGGTGCCGCCGCGGCGGACACCCCCGGCACGGCGGCCGGTCCTTCCCGCTCCCCGGGCACGGCCGGTGCCGGCGGTGCCGGCGCGGACGGCGGCCCGGAGGCGTCCCGGCCGGGCTGGGGGCCCCGCCCCGTTCCGACGGCCACCGCGCCGGCCCCGCCGCGCGAGGTCCTCGCGTGGTCCGCGTTCGCCTGCGGTCTCGCGTCCGCGCTGAGCGCGACGGCGGCGGCGCTGGACACCCGCGCCGCGACCTTCGCCGCGCTGGGGCTCCTGACCGCGCTCTTCGCGGTCACCGGGTTCCTGGCCGAGGGCGGCCGGCGGACCGTGGCCGCCTGCGCGGCGGTCGTCACGGCGACCGGGCTCGTGATGGCGGGAACCGCCGCCGCGGAGCTGCCGGCCCACCTGGCGGCCCTGGCGCTGCTCGTGGTCCCGGCTGTCACCGCCGCCGTCGGCGCGCGGCTCCGGCGGCATCCGGTGGCGCTGCCGGTGGAGCTGACCGGCGCCGTCGCGGGGCTGCTCGCGGTCGGCCTCGCGGTCTCCCGGCCGGCGGTGCTCGCCCTCGTGCTCGCGCTCGCCGGGGTGATCGCGGCGGCGACGGCGGTCCGGCCCGAGCGGCGCCCGGCGGCCTCGTGGGCGGCGGCGGCGCTGTTCCTGCTCGCCACCTGGGTGCGCCTCGCGGTGTGGGACGTGACGACCCCGGAGGCGTACACGCTTCCGGTCACCGTCCCCGCCCTGGCGGTCGGCGTGCTCCGGCGGCGACGCGACCCGGAGGCGTCCTCCTGGGCGGCGTACGCCCCGGGCCTGGCGGTCACGCTGGTACCGAGCCTCTTCGCCGCCTGGACGGATCCCGACTGGGCGCGTCCGCTGATCCTCGGGGTGGCCTCGCTGGCGGTGACCCTGCTCGGAGCCCGCTTCCGGCTCCAGGCACTGCTGGTGCTCGGCGGCACGGTCCTGGCCCTCGACGGGCTGCACGAGCTGGCCCCGTACGTGGTGCAGGCCGTGGGGGCTCTGCCCCGCTGGCTGCCGCCGGCGCTGGCCGGCCTGCTGCTCCTGGGGGTCGGGGCCACGTACGAGCAGCGGCTGCGGGACGCCCGCCGGCTTCGGGAGCGCCTGGGCCGCATGCGGTAGCCGAACCGGTCACTCCCCGGCCGCGGGACACCGCGGCCGGGGAACGCCGAAGGCCCGGAGACGTGATTCCGTCTCCGGGCCTTCGGTCCGGGTGGTGGGCGATACTGGGTTCGAACCAGTGACCTCTTCGGTGTGAACGAAGCGCTCTCCCACTGAGCTAATCGCCCGGGCGCACCGCAAACATTACCCCATGTCAGCGGGTCCCCCGGACCAGTGTCCGGGTCACCGGTCGATCTTCCACGGCATGACGAAGCCGTACTTCCAGAGGTAGATCCCGACGAGCACGGCGATGATCACCAGGCCGATCGTGGTGAGGATGATGTTGCGCCGGCGGACCTTCGGGTCGAGGGCGCGCTGGGCGGCCTCGGTGACCTTTCGCTTCGTCCACCGCAGCACGAGCTGGGCCCAGACGAACTCGGTCGCCCAGATCGCCATGCCGCCGAAGATGACCAGCCAGCCGGGGCCGGGCAGGGGCAGCATCACGATGCCGCCGCCGACGACCGCGAGCCCCACGATGAAGACGCCGACCTGCCAGCTCAGGTGCAGGCTCCGTCGGGCCTTGATGAAGGCCGGGGCCCGGGAGCCGAGCTCGGCCTCACCGTCGGCCGTGGGCTCCCCGGACCGCTCGTCACTCTCCGCATTCATGACCCCAACTTACCGGATTCCGGACGGTCACCGGAATGGGGGTATTACCCGAGGTCACGCACCCCCATACGAGCTACCTGAACGATCACAAAACAGACAGAGGGGTTTACAACGGCACCGTAGGTGGCATGTCGATTTCGCCGACGTGCGAATCCCCGAGCGCACACTGAGCGAAAGGCCCTGGCGCTTATGAACACCACGGTCAGCTGCGAGCTGCACCTGCGCCTCGTTGTGTCGAGCGAGTCCTCACTGCCTGTACCCGCGGGCCTGCGGTATGACACGGCCGATCCCTATGCCGTGCACGCCACCTTCCACACCGGAGCCGAGGAGACGGTCGAGTGGGTCTTCGCCCGCGACCTTCTCGCCGAGGGGCTGCATCGGCCCACCGGCACCGGCGACGTCAGAGTCTGGCCGTCGCGCAGCCACGGTCAGGGCGTCGTCTGCATCGCGTTGAGTTCTCCCGAGGGCGAAGCCCTGCTCGAGGCCCCGGCGAGGGCCCTGGAGTCGTTCCTGAAGCGGACCGACGCCGCCGTGCCACCGGGCACCGAGCACCGTCACTTCGACCTCGACACGGAGCTCTCCCACATCCTGGCCGACAGCTGAGCCAGGCCGAGAGCCGCACGGCGCCGTCCGACTCGGGGAGACGGCGCCGCGCGGACAACCACATACGGCAGACATCGGCGTCCTCACCGCGCAGCCGGCGCGGCCGGGGGCGCCGTTGCCCGTTTTCCGGGCCGTGCGCGGGCCGGGGCCGGTCCGGGCCACGCCCCCGCGCCGAGCCCGTCCGGTTCCGGACCGCTCCGGGCAGGCGGCGGCGGAGCCGCTAGAGTCAGCGCAATTCCGCGGGCGCCCGCCCGCGGCCTGCCAGGGAGCGAATCGTGCTGATCCCCCACGACACCCGGATCGCCCTCGACACCGTCGTCGATCTGATGAACACCGCGCCGCAGGGCGACCGTGACGACGAACTCGCGGACCTCGATGCGCTGCGGACCTTCGTGCGCGCCCACGACATCAGCGACGTGGGCGTGCTCGACGAGCGCGACCTGCGCGCCGTGCGGGACGTACGGGGCAGGTTCACCGCCGTCTTCGGAGCGCCGGACGCCCGGATCGCGGCGACGCTGATCAACCAGCTGGTCGCCGCCGCGGGCACCACCCCGCAGCTCACGGACCACGACGGCTACGACTGGCACGTGCACTACTTCGCGCCGGGCGCCTCGGTCGCCGACCACCTCGGAGCCGACTGCGGCATGGCCCTGGCCTTCATCGTGGTGGCCGGGGAGCAGGAGCGGCTGCGGCGCTGCGAGGCGCCGGACTGCGGCCGCGCCTTCGTCGACCTGTCGCGCAACCGTTCGCGCCGCTACTGCGACAGCCGCACCTGCGGCAACCGGCTGCACGTGGCCGCCTACCGGGCGCGCCGCAAGGAGGCCGCGGGCTGATCGGCCGCCGGTGCCGGTCGGGGCCGCGCCGCGCCAGGGGCGCCGACGCGGTCGCGGGTGCCCGCCTCACAGCAGGAAGAGGTCGTGTACGGCGGCCATCAGAAGAAGGCAGCCGATCACCGCGAGGAAGATCATCAACGGCGGCTGGGAGAGCGCGAACAGACAGCCGCGCGGCTCCTTCATGGGGGCGGGGACTCGTTCCCGCGAGGTATCCGGCATCT
Organism: Streptomyces sp. NPDC048338; assembly: GCF_043201055.1. Lineage (NCBI taxonomy): Bacteria > Bacillati > Actinomycetota > Actinomycetes > Kitasatosporales > Streptomycetaceae > Streptomyces > Streptomyces sp. NPDC048338. Next base: position 234,582 of record NZ_JBICYQ010000009.1, on the reverse strand, counting down.
CGGGGGGATGATGACGCAGGTGAGCGTCACAGCCCTCCGCAACACGCCCCACGAACGCGGGAGTTCATCCCATTCCGTGGATACTCCGCCGCCGCGCCGACCGCGCGGCGTCAGATTCCGTGCTTCTTCAGAATCGCCTCGATGTCACTGAAGTCCTCTGCGGGGGCGGCGGTCTTGGGCTTCGGGGCGGCACCGCGCTGCCCCTGCCCCAGGGAGGGCGCGGACGCGGCGGGCGCGACGGGGTCCGGACGGCCGCCCTGGTCCGCGGCCTTCCGGCCACCACGGCGGCGGTCGACGGCGCGGGTCGACAGGAAGAGCAGCCAGGCCGCGCCCAGCACACCGAACCCGGCCCAGGCCATCGGGCTGAAGGCGGTGTCGAAGGCCCACTCCACGGCACCGGTCATGACCAGGCCGAGCGGTACCAGCGAGTAGGCGGCGATCCGGGCCGCGGTCCGGAACCGCCTGCGGTACGCCGTGATCGCGGCGATGCCCAGGCCCGCCGCGGCCACCGCGGAACAAATGGTCTCGGCAAGCATGCGATCCTCCTGGCGCAGGGGCGATACGTCCCTTCCATCCTGCACCGGGCAGGCCGTCCGGGGCCATGGCGCGGGGCCGACCTCAGGGAGATCTCCGGGTCGGCCGAGGGGCGATCTCCTCCCGGGGTCCCGGTTGGGCCGGGCGGCGCGCGGCTGGGAGACTGCTCCCATGAGTGACTCCACCACCGCCTCCGCCTCCCCCGTCGTCCTGGAGGCCTGGTTCGACCTCCAGTGCCCGGACTGCTTCCAGGCGCTCGACGACGTCCGCGCGCTGCGCGAGAAGTACGGCGACCGGATCGACGTACGGCTGCGGCACTTCCCGCTGGAGAAGCACAAGCACGCGTACGCCGCCGCCCAGGCCGCCGAGGAGGCGGCCGAGCAGGGCCAGGGCTGGCCGTACGCGGAGGCGCTGCTGGCCAGGACCGCGGAGCTGGACGGGCGCGGGGAGCCGGTGCTGGTCGAGCTGGCCGGAGAACTCGGCCTGGACGCCGAGGAGTTCGACACCGCACTGATCGACGGCCGGCACCTCCTGGTGGTCGACGCCGACCAGGCCGAGGGCAAGGCGATCAAGGTCACCGGCACCCCGACCTACGTGATCGACGGCGAGCGCCTGGACGGCGGCAAGAGCCAGGAGGGGCTCCGCGCCCGCATCGAGGAGATCGCGGACCGCCTGCTCGCCGGCTGAACCCGGCACCGGGCCCCGGAACCCGGGATGTCCTGCCGATCCTGCCGGGCGCTCCCGGCCTGATCGGAGATCGCCCGGACAGGACCTAGACCAGCCGCTTGAAGCCGTTGACGTGGGTCGTGCGGTAGCCGAGCGACTCGTAGAGCCGGAGGGCCGGGGTGTTGCCCGCGAAGACGTGCAGGCCGAGCAGGCTGTCCCCGGCCTCGATCGCGACCCGTTCGGCGAGCAGCATGAGGGCGCGCCCGTAGCCCCGGCCCCGCTGGGCCGCGTCGACCTCGATGTCGTAGACGTACGCCCCCATGGTCCCGGGTTCGAGGGCGATCCGGCCGGTCCAGAGGTGACCCACGACCTGCCCGTCCCGCACCACGACGCTGATCCGGACGCCGGGGGTGGCGAGACCCTGCGGGAGATGGGTCCGGTGGCTGTCCTCGGCCTTGGCCCGCGCCTGGTCCTCCGGCACGCCCCGGTCGATCCAGCTCTGCGCGTAGCCCTCCTTGGCCCGCGCCTCCCAGGCCGCGTACTCGGCCTCGGCCAGGGGGCGGATACCGACGCCCTCCGGCAGCGCCGGGGGCTCGGCCGGCAGTTCCTTGACCATGTTCCGGCTGCGTTCGGTGTAGCCGAGGGCGGTGGTCATCCGCAGCGCCGCATCGGCTCCGGCGGGGACGGAGACATGGACCTGGCCGCAGCCCCAGCCCCGGAGGATCTCCTCGGCGGCCAGTGCCGCGACCGTGCCGCGGCCCCGGCGGCGGTCCGGCTCGTCGATGCCGAGGGCGGTGATCTCTCCGGCGCCGGGGCCGAAGCCCGGCGCGGTGGCGAGGTGGACGGAGCCGACGCGACGGCTGTTCACACAGACGTCGTAGGTGCGCGAACGGCCGCCGTCGGGCGTCTGCTGAAGCGGCTCGACCGGCCGCAGGGTGGTGGTCATCACCGGTGTTGTACCCACCCGGCGGCCGTCCGTCATCCGCTTTTACGCGAGGCGCGGGTCCCGGTCGGCGGCGGCGCGCTCGTCGAAGACCCGCATCGCCTTGGCCGTCACGGGCCCCGGGGCACCGGCCGGCTCGCGGCCGTCGACCCGGTGGACGGCCTGGACGTCCCGCAGCGTCGAGGTCAGGAAGATCTCCTCGGCGCTCTCCAGGACGTCGAGGGGCAGGTCGGTCTCCTGCGCGCCGGTCCACTCGACGGCGAGCGCGCGGGTGATCCCCGCCAGGCAGCCGGAGGAGACCGGCGGGGTGTGGATCCGGCCGTCGATCACGACGAAGACGTTGGAGCCGGTTCCCTCGCAGAGCTGGCCGACGGTGTTCGCGAACAGCGCCTCCGAGGCGCCCTGTTCGCGCGCCCTGGCCAGGGCCACGACGTTCTCGGCGTACGAGGTGGTCTTCAGGCCGGTGAGCGCGCCGCGCTCGTTGCGGGTCCACGGCACGGTGATCACGGCCGTGGAGTCGGGGCGGCGGCCGGTCTCGCCCAGCGCCACGACGAGCCCGGCCCCGGCGTCGCCGCGCTCGGAGCCCAGCGGGGAGACGCCGCCGGTGTACGTGATGCGGAGCCGGCCGAGCTCGATGGGGTTGGCCTCCAGGACGGCGGCGCACGCCCGCCGTACCTCGTCGAGGTCGGGGTCGGGCAGGCCCAGGCCGCGGGCGGAACGGGTCAGGCGCTCCAGGTGGAGGGTGAGAGCAAAGGTTTCGCCTCGCTCCGCCTTGACCGTTTCGAAGATCCCGTCGCCGACGGTCAGCCCGTGGTCCAGGACGGACACCCGGGCTTCCTCCACGTCGTACAGTCCGCCGTTGACCCAGAGTTTCATCGAGAGATGGCCTTTCCGCTCGCCTCGTACGTGCCAGACGCTACCGCGAGGAGCCGCTCGGCCTTGAGCTCGGTCTCCGCCCATTCGCGCTCGGGGTCGGAGCCCCACGTGATGCCGGCACCGGTGCCGAAGCGGAGCACCCCCTCGGCGCGGTCGATCCAGAAGGTGCGTATGCCGACGGCCAGCTCCCCCGTGCGCCGGTCGGCGTCGACCCAGCCGACACCTCCGCAGTACGGGCCGCGCGGGGCGGTCTCCAGCGCCTCGATGATCCTCAGGGCACTGGACTTCGGAGCGCCGGTGACGGAGCCGGGCGGGAAGGTGGCGTCGAGGAGACCGCGCCAGCCGGCCCCCTCCGCGAGCTCGCCGCGGACGGTGGAGACGAGGTGGACCAGACCGGGGTGCGCCTCGACGGCGCAGAGCTCGGGGACGGAGACCGATCCGGTGGCGCAGACCCGGCCCAGATCGTTGCGCACGAGGTCCACGATCATCACGTTCTCGGCGTGGTCCTTCTCCAGGAGGTCCCCCGCGGTGCGGCCGGTCCCCTTGATGGGGCCCGAGGTGACGACCTCGCGGTCGCGGCGCAGATAGAGCTCGGGAGAGGCGGTGGCGATCTCCACGCCGTGCGCGGGCAGCCGGATCGTCCCCGCGTAGGGGGCCGGGTTGCCGCGTGCCAGGAGTGCCGTCAGGGCGTCGACGTCGGCTCGGTCCGGGTCCGGAAGGGGCGCGGACAGGACGCGGCAGAGGTTCGCCTGGTAGACCTCCCCGCGCGCGATGTGGGCCCGGATCCGGCGCACCCCCTCGGTGTACGCGGCCCGGTCGAGCGAGGAGGTCCAGTCGCCGGCGGCGGGGCCGCGCCAGGCTCCGGGGACGGGCGCGGGGACGGGGTCCTTGCGCACCTCGCCGAAGCGTGCGCAGGTCAGACGGCCTTCGAAGTCGGCGGAGACGGCCCAGAAGCCCCGCGAGTCCAGGGCCTCGGGGTCGCGGGTGACGTCCCGCAGATCGGTGGCGACGAGGCCGCCGAAGCGGGCCATGGGAGCGAGGGAGTGCACGGATGTGAGTCTAGGACGCCCCGGAAGAGGGTGCCGGGGCCGCGGCCGGGGGCGGCGGCGAGCCACCCCGAGGACACGGGGAGTGAACGTCGTGCGGACGCTCCCGCGCGACGGGCCGGGCCCTCACCTCCGCACGCACGTCAGCACGCTGCGGAAACGCGTTTTTGTGCTGGCCCAGGAATCCGCTAGAGTTCAACACGTCGCCGGGACGCGCAAGCGGAACGGAAACGACAAGCGGACGTGGCTCAGTTGGTAGAGCATCACCTTGCCAAGGTGAGGGTCGCGAGTTCGAATCTCGTCGTCCGCTCGATGTGGGGGATCTTCCCGAACCCCCGTATTCACTCCTGGTGGAGTGGCCGAGAGGCGAGGCAACGGCCTGCAAAGCCGTCTACACGGGTTCAAATCCCGTCTCCACCTCCAAGGACGATTAGCTCAGCGGGAGAGCGCTTCCCTGACACGGAAGAGGTCACTGGTTCAATCCCAGTATCGTCCACTGATCCGTAAGGATCTGGTCCGCAAGGATCCCCGCGCGATTAGCTCAGCGGGAGAGCGCTTCCCTGACACGGAAGAGGTCACTGGTTCAATCCCAGTATCGCGCACGCAGCAACCACATGGTCCTGTATGGTTTGGGACCGACCCGCGCGATTAGCTCAGCGGGAGAGCGCTTCCCTGACACGGAAGAGGTCACTGGTTCAATCCCAGTATCGCGCACCACACGAAGCCCCCGGCCGCCTCGAGCGGCCGGGGGCTTCTTCGTGCCCGCTCCGGTCAGGAGGAGAAGAGCATGCGCCCGAAGCCGCGCTGGCGGTAGTGACCACCGTGGTGGCCGCCGTGGTGCGGCGCGCCCCAGGCGGGGGCGGCGGGGGCACCCTGCGCCGGGTAGGCCGGCGGGGCCGGGGCGGGCGGGGCCTGCTGCACCCACTGGGACTCCAGACGGGTCAGGGCCTCCAGCTCGCCGTAGTCCAGGAATATCCCGCGGCAGCCGCTGCACTGCTCGATCTGGACGCCGTTGCGGTTGTACGTGTGCATCGCTGCATGGCACTTGGGACACTGCATGCTCGGCTCAACTCCCTGCCGTTCGAAAAGGTGCCTTCACCCTATGCGGACGCGGGCGGGGCCAACTCGGTTCGGAGGGAGCCGATTCGGGAGCAGGTGTCGATCATCACCTCCTCCACCTCGTCGAGGGGGCGGCCCTCGGCGGTGGACTTGGCCAGCGCGAGCGCCGCGGTCTGCACCGTCAGGGCGCGTGCGGGGACGTCGAGCCGGACCCAGGGGTCGTCTGCCCCGGCCGCCGGTGCGGCGACCGGCAGCGGGCCGGGGCCGGCCGGGGTGACCGCGGGGCCGCCGGCCGCGCGGTAGGCGTCCAGGAAGCGGGACCAGACGTCCGGCGGCAGGATGCCCGCGGCGTACCAGGCGGCGGGGCGGGCCAGGTCCCACGCGGGGTCGCCCCGGCCGAGGTCGTCGACGTCGATCAGGAGCCAGCGTCCGGCGCCGGCGGCCCCGTCCCGGACCAGCTGGCCGAGATGGAAGTCGCCGTGGCAGAGGTGGCCGGTGTCCGCGATCGTCCCCGGCACGGTGCGCCAGGCTCGCAGGACGGCGTCGACGGCCGGGGCGGGGGCGCCGGAGCGGCGCATGCGGTCCACGGCGAGGGCGGCCTTGACGGGCGCGCGCATGGCCGGGAGGCGCGGGGGCGGCGGGGTCAGATGCAGCCGGGCGAGGAGCCGGGCGGCCTCCTCCCAGGGGGCCGCGTCCGGGTCCGCGGGGTCCACGGGGCTTCCGTAGGACCAGGCGGTCGGGATGCGCTCGGAGACGGCCCGGTCCGGGAGCGGGAGGGGGCGCAGCAGGATGCCGTCCGTGTACGGGTGGGCGGCGACCTCCATCCGGGCCCGGTGCTCCGCGGGGTCCGTGTCCGGCGCGTGGGCCTTGACGACGACGGCGCCGTGCCGCACGACGGTCCCGTCGTCCCGGTCGGCGAGGACGCCGGTGACACACGAGCAGCCGCCGCGGCCGGTGTGGGCGGCGTCGCGGGCGAGCGCGTGGAGCAGGTCGAGGTCGTCGGGCAGCACCCGGGGAGCGTACGCCGCCGACGACGGCGAGGTGGCGGGCTTCCCGGCGGCGGCGGCCGGGGCGGCCGCTCGCGGATGCCCGGTAGCACGGCGGCGGGCCCACGCGGGCGGGGCGGGACGGAGCAGCGGCGGGAATGCGCGATGGCCGGTCAGCTCCCCAGCTGACCGGCCACACGCTGTCGTCCGCCGCACCCCCGTCCCCACGGGGTTGTTGGCCGGATGTCCCCGACCCGGGCCGCTCACCCGGATCCAGGGCGCCGCTCAGCGCCCCAGCATCACGCCCACGGACGACGCCTGAGTGACCACCGCGTCCCAGCCGCCGAAGACGACCACGAGCAGGGCCGCGAGCGGGAGAACCATGGCGGTCGCCACCAGGGGGTGACGGCGGCCCGAAGGACGGGTGTTCATCCGCGATGCCGTGTACGCCATGGGCCCTCTCCCGTTCGAATCCTGGGGCGGCGGGTGCGTGACCTCGGGGGACGAGTGCTGCCCCCGCCGCTTGAGTTCAACATTAGGGAGCGGGAGCGGCCCGGACGTCATGCCCGCGTACCGACTTCCGGGCCTCCCGGAGGATGACCCCCGCCCTCATGGCGTACTCCCCAGGGTGGAGGCGCCGGTCTATGACTGAGGGTCTTCCCGGAGGGGTACCGGCTGCTCGACCAGAGCCAGCACCCGGCTCGCCATGAAGCGGGCGGTCCGGACGACCACTCCGGTACGCGTGACTTCGCTCACTTCCACCACCCCGCGACGGACCGCCGTCTCCACCCTGCGACCCGCCCGGCTTGCCACCACTTCGTACGTCCGTGTCGTGTCCCCCGCATCCACGACAATCTCCACGCGATCACCCTTCATCGATCCAATCCCCCTTCTGTGACCGGACATTGGGAAATCCCGCGGTCTCGACGCCCGGCGACGGCGGCGTCCTGACCACTCCTCAAGTGTCCTCCTCAGCACTGACAATCGATGGGTTCGCGAGGGCGCGGCCTATGAGCGCGCCGAGGCGCCAATACGTAAGCTGTGCCTCGTCGAACGGACGAGGGGACGGACATGGCGATGATGCGGCTCCGGCGCGAGGATCCGCGGATCGTCGGGTCGTTCCGGCTCCACCGGCGACTCGGCGCGGGCGGGATGGGGGTCGTCTACCTGGGGTCCGACCGGCGCGGGCAGCGGGTGGCGCTGAAGGTGATCCGGCCCGATCTGGCCGAGGACCAGGAGTTCCGTTCGCGGTTCGCCCGCGAGGTGTCCGCGGCCCGGCGCATCCGGGGCGGCTGCACGGCCCGGCTGGTCGCCGCCGATCTGGACGCCGACCGCCCCTGGTTCGCCACGCAGTACGTGCCCGGCCCCTCGCTGCACGACCGCGTCGCCGAGGAGGGCCCGCTGCGCGCCGCCGACGTCGCCTCGATCGGGGCGGCGCTCTCGGAGGGTCTGGTCGCCGTCCACGAGGCCGGGGTCGTCCACCGGGACCTCAAGCCGTCGAACATCCTGCTCTCCCCCAAGGGCCCCCGGATCATCGACTTCGGCATCGCCTGGGCCACCGGTGCCAGCACCCTCACGCACGTGGGCACGGCCGTCGGCTCCCCCGGGTTCCTCGCGCCCGAGCAGGTACGGGGCGCCGCCGTCACCCCGGCGACGGACGTGTTCTCCCTGGGCGCCACCCTCGCGTACGCGGCGATGGCGGACTCTCCCTTCGGGCACGGCAGTTCCGAGGTCATGCTCTACCGGGTGGTGCACGAGGAGCCGCAGCTGCACGGTGTGCCCGACGCGCTGGCCCCGCTCGTGCGGGCCTGTCTGGCGAAGGACCCGGAGGAGCGGCCCAGCACCCTGCAGCTGTCCATGCGGCTGAAGGAGATCGCCGCGCGCGAGGCGCAGGGGCTGCCGGCCGCGCGGCCGCCGGCGCAGCGGGAGCGTACCGAGCAGGCGGCGGAGAACCGGCCGACGGAGCGGTACACCGAGCGCACCACCCAGGGCCGCACCCAGGGCCAGGGACCCGCGTCCCGGCCGTCCGCCCCCCGTACGGGCGGCGGATCACGTCCGGCCCAGTCACGCACGAACGGGCGGCCCGCCCCCTCCCGGCCGGGCGTACGGACCACCTCGACCGGGCGCCGGCCGGCCAATCCCCGCCTGCTGCGCCAGCGGCTCTTCGTCTTCGTCGTGGTGACGCTGGTCGTCGCGCTGGGCATCGCGGCGGCCCAGGCGCTTCAGGGCTGATCCACCACCGACCGGGCGGCGCCCGCGCGCCCGGTGCGGGCGTACCGGCCCGGCGTGACGCCCCAGACGCGCTTGAAGTGCCGGGTGAGGTGCGCCTGGTCGTAGAAGCCGGCGGCGATCGCCACGTCGCCCGGCGTCCGGCCGTCGAGCAGCAGCCTGCGGGCGAGGCCCACCCGGCGGGACGTCACGTACTGATGCGGCGCGATGCCGAAGGCCGCGCCGAACGCGCGGACGAGGTGCGCCGGATGGGCGTGGAGGAGGGAGGCCGCCTCCTGGAGGGTGATCCCCTCGCGCAGGCGCGCGTCGAGCAGGTCGCGCAGGTCGTGCGCGACACCCCCGGCACGGACGGACGTGCCCGGCGGGGAGCCGGGCACCGGTGCGGGACGCAGGTGCGCCCTCAGGCGCCCGCCGATGAGGGCCAGCCGGCTCTCCGCCTCCAGCTCCTCGCCCGGGCGGGCGAGGGCGGTGTGCAGCTGTCCGACGCGTCGGCGCAGGACGGGGTCGACGAAGTCGGGGCTGTCGACCGCCGGCCCGATGAGGCTCTCGTCCAGCTGCGTCATGTCGAGGTACAGCACCCGCTTGCGGAAGCCGTGGGCCGTGGCGGGTGAGCCGTTGTGGGGCACGTACGGCGGGAGGAGGCTGACGGTGCCGTCCGGGGTTCCGCGCTCGTGGCGGTCCAGGTCGTAGCGGACCGCCCCGTCGTCGACGATCAGCAGCGTCCAGTCGTCGTGGACGTGCAGCGGGTAGGCGTGCTCGGTGAAACGGGCGTGGAAGACCTCGGTGACGCCCGGGACCGACGGGCGCCACGCGGAGATCTCCTCACGGGACGTCATGCAAAGAACGTACAAGACGGGGACGGGGCGGCTCCCGCAGTCTCGAACCATGAGAACGACGGACGAGAACGAAGCGACGGCGACGGCGACGGACCGCACGGCGGGCGGGGGCCCGCCCGTGCGCTTCGAGACCAGGATCGCCGTACTGCTGCGCGAGGACCTGGAGCCCTGGCAGCGGCTGAACGTGACCGCCTTCCTGGTCAGCGGGCTCGGCACGGCGTCGCCCGAGGTGATCGGGGAGCCGTACGAGGACGCCGACGGCACCGCCTACCTGCCGATGTTCCGGCAGCCGGTGCTCGTGTTCGAGGGCACGAAGGAGGTGGTCACCGCCGCGCACGCCCGCGCGCTGTCGCGCGGGCTTCCGGTGGCCGTGTTCACCGCGGACCTGTTCGGCACGGGCAACGACCGGGACAACCGGGCGGCCGTCCGGGCCGTGGGCAGGGGCGCGCTGGACCTGGTGGGGACGGCTGTGTACGGACCGCGCAACGCGGTGGACAAGGTCCTCAAGGGGGCGCGCATGCACCCGTGAGTCAGTCCTGGGGCCGACCGGAGGCGACCGCGTAGAAGGCGACGGCCGCCGCCGCGCCGACGTTGAGGGAGTCGACGCCGTGGGCCATCGGGATGCGGACCCATTCGTCGGCGGCGCGCAGCGCCTGCGCGGACAGGCCGTCGCCCTCGGCGCCGAGCATCAGCGCCGCCCGCTCCAGCCGGTGCGGGGCCGCGACGTCGATCGGGGACGCCTTCTCGTCGGGGGTGAGCGCGAGGAGCTTGAAGCCCGCCTCCCGGACGGCCTCCAGGCCGCGGGGCCAGGTCTCCAGGCGGGCGTACGGGACGGAGAAGACCGCGCCCATGGAGACCTTCACCGAGCGGCGGTACAGCGGGTCGGCGCAGTCCGGGGAGAGCAGCACCGCGTCCATGCCGAGCGCGGCGGCGCTGCGGAAGATGGCGCCGATGTTGGTGTGGTCGTTGACGGACTCCATGACGGCGACCCGGCGTGCCGTGCCGAGGAGTTCCACGGCCGTCGGCAGCGGCTTGCGCTGCATGGAGGCGAGGGCGCCCCGGTGCACGTGGTAGCCGGTGACGCGCTCGGCGAGGTCCGGCTGCACCGCGTACACGGGCGCCGGGACCTCGTCGATGACGTCGCGCATGACGTCGACCCACTTGGCGGAGAGCAGCATCGACCGCATCTCGTAGCCGGCCTGGCGGGCCCGGCGGATGACCTTCTCGCCCTCGGCGATGAACAGCCCCTCGGCGGGCTCGCGTCTGCGGCGGAGCTCCACGTCGGTCAGGCCCGTGTAGTCGCGCAGGCGCGGGTCGTCGGGATCGTCGATGGTGATGAGTTCGGCCACGAGGTGATACTGCCTTGTCCGGGGTGCGGTGCCAATGTGTGGGGCGGGGTTCGGTTACCCCTGGTTACTGTCGGAGGCTCCCGTGGCGAGCTTGCCGGGGCCCTCGCCGACCACGTCTCCGATGACGATCACGGCGGGCGGCCGGACCTCCTGCGCCACGACCGTCTCGGCGACCGTGGCCAGCGTGGCGTCCACCCGGCGCTGGGCGGCCGTGGTGCCCTCCTGGATCAGGGCGAGGGGCGTGCCGGGGTCCTTGCCGTGGGCGACGAGCGCCTCGGCGATCTTCCCGATCTTGTCGACGCCCATGAGGACGACGAGCGTGCCGGTGAGCTTGGCCATCGCGGCCCAGTCGACCAGCGAGCGCGGGTCGTCGGGCGCGACGTGGCCGCTGACCACGGTGAACTCGTGGGCCACGCCGCGGTGGGTGACCGGGATGCCGGCCGCGCCCGGCACGGAGATGGAGCTGGAGATGCCGGGGACGACGGTGCAGGCGATGCCCTCGGCGGCCAGCGCCTGCGCCTCCTCCATGCCGCGGCCGAACACGAAGGGGTCGCCGCCCTTGAGGCGGACGACGGACCTGCCGGCCTTGGCGTGCTCGACGAGCGCGTTGTTGATGGCCTCCTGGGCCATGAACCGGCCGTACGGGATCTTCGCCGCGTCGATGACCTCGACGTGCGGGGGGAGTTCGTTGAGGAGGTCACGCGGGCCGAGCCGGTCGGCGATCACGACGTCCGCCTCGGCGAGCAGCCGGCGCCCGCGGACGGTGATCAGGTCCGGGTCGCCGGGTCCGCCGCCGACCAGTGCGACGAAGGGCGCGCGGGAGCGGTGCTGCGGGGCCGAGATCGAACCGTCCCGCAGTCCCTCGACGATCGCGTCGCGCACGGCGGCGGAACGGCGGGGGTCGTGGCCGGTGAGCACGGCGACGGTCACGCCCTCGCTGCGGCCGGTCGCCGGGGTCCACGCGGTGGCCGCCTCGGCGTCGTCGGAGCGCACGCACCACGTCTTCGTCCGCTCCGCCTCGGCGGAGGCAGCGGCGTTGGCGACCGGGTCGCTGGTCGCGACGAGGGCGTACCAGGCGTCGGCGATGTCGCCGTCCTGGTAGCGGCGCCTGACCCAGGTGATCTCGCCGGCCTCCGCCATGGCCTCGACGGAGGGGGTGGCGGACGGGGAGACCAGGGTGATGTCGGCGCCCGAGGCGATCAGCGTGGGAAGACGGCGCTGGGCCACCTGGCCTCCGCCGAAGACGACGACGCGGCGGCCGGAGAGGCGCAGACCGACGGGGTAGGCGGGGTGCTCGACGTGCTCGGCGTGTTCGGCCATGGGCGTGCGGCTCCTCGGAGGGGCGGGGCGTGTGCGGGGCCGCTGCGGCGGTGAAGCGGCTGGTGGGGGCGGTGGAAGGGCCCGTGCCCACGATATCGGTCACCGGGGGTGGGCAGGCTGTGACCCACGTCCCCTTCCCGGCGGCGGGGCCGGTGGGGCGGTGGGCCGGAGCGGGGAGGTGCGGGCCGGGAGACTCCCGGGCGGTGAGGGCCGGGGGCGCCGCACCCACGGCGGGCGGCCGTGGGCCGCCCCTCCCCCGCGGCAGCAGTCGACCCGGGCCCAGCGGAGTGGGTCCGGGTCGTGCCGGGTCCGGGTCATGTGCGAGCCGGACCCGATGGCCGTGGCGGGCGTCCCTACTTCTCCGTCACGCCTGCGGAGTCGAACGTCGCCACCTCGTGCATCGCGCGGGCCGCGCTCTGCACGATGGGCAGGGCCAGCAGCGCGCCCGTGCCCTCACCGAGCCGCAGGTCGAGGTCGACCAGCGGGCGCAGGCCCAGCTTGTTGAGGGCGGCCACGTGGCCCGGCTCCGCGCTGCGGTGGCCCGCGATGCAGGCCGCCAGGGACTCGGGCGCGATCGCCCGGGCCACCAGAGCGGCCGCCCCCGTCGAGACGCCGTCGAGGACGACCGGCGTGCGCAGCGAGGCCGCGCCCAGGATCAGGCCGACCAGTGCCGCGTGCTCCAGGCCGCCGATCGCCGACAGGACGCCGATCGGGTCCGCCGGGTCCGGCTTGTGGAGGTCGAGCGCACGGCGGACCACGTCCACCTTCCGCGCGTGCATCTCGTCGTTGATGCCGGTGCCGCGACCGGTGACCTCGACCGGGTCGACCCCGGTGTAGACCGAGATCAGCGCGGCGGACGCGGTGGTGTTCGCGATGCCCATCTCACCGGTGAGCAGCGCCTTGTTGCCGGCCGCCACCAGGTCCCGGGCCGTCTCGATGCCCACCTCGATCGCCGCGAGCACCTCCTCGCGGGTCATCGCGAGGCCGGTCGTGAAGTCGCCGGTGCCGGCACGGACCTTGCGGGGCAGCAGCCCCGGCGTCGACGGCAGGTCGGAGGCGACACCGACGTCGACGACGCAGACCTCGGCGCCGACCTGGTTGGCGAAGGCGTTGCAGACCGCTCCGCCGCCGAGGAAGTTCGCGACCATCTGGCCGGTCACCTCCTGGGGCCAGGCGGTGACGCCCTGGGCGTGCACGCCGTGGTCGCCGGCGAAGATCGCGACGGCCGCGGGCTCGGGGATCGGAGGCGGGCACATCCGCGAGAGCCCGGAGAGCTGGGCGGAGATGATCTCCAGCATGCCGAGCGCCCCGGCGGGCTTCGTCATGCGCTTCTGCCGCTCCCACGCCTCGCCGAGCGCCTTGGCGTCGAGCGGGCGGATGTTGGAGATCGTCTCCTGGAGCAGGTCGTGCGGCTCCTCGCCGGGCAGGGCGCGGCGGCCGTACGTCTCCTCGTGGACGACCCAGGACAGCGGGCGGCGCTTGGACCAGCCCGCCTGCATGAGCTCGGGCTCCTCCGGGAACTCGTCGACGTAGCCCACGCACAGGTAGGCGACGACCTCCAGGTGCTCGGGCAGGCCGAGGGCACGCACCATCTCGCGCTCGTCGAAGAAGCTGACCCAGCCGACGCCGAGGCCCTCGGCTCGGGCGGCGAGCCAGAGGTTCTCGACGGCCAGGGCCGAGGAGTACGGCGCCATCTGCGGCTGCGTGTAGCGGCCGAGGGTGTGCCGGCCGCCCCGGGTGGGGTCGGCGGTCACGACGATGTTGACCGGAGTGTCGAGGATGGCCTCGATCTTCAGTTCCTTGAACTGCTTCGCCCGGGCCTTCGGCAGCGACTGGGCGTACGCCTCGCGCTGGCGCTGGGCGAGTTCGTGCATGCTCCGGCGGGTCTCCGCGGAGCGGATGACGACGAAGTCCCAGGGCTGCGAGTGGCCGACGCTGGGGGCCGTGTGGGCGGCCTCCAGGACGCGGAGCAGCACCTCGTGCGGGATCGGGTCGGAGCGGAAGCCGTTGCGGATGTCGCGGCGCTCGCGCATCACGCGGAGCACGGCCTCGCGCTCGGCGTCGTCGTATCCGGGCGCGGGGGCTCCGACGGGCTCGGCCTCCGTCGCCTCGGCGCCGGCGTCGGACGCGGGAACCCCGGCCTGCTCGGCCGGCGCCGCCTGCTCGGTCGGCGCCGCCTGCTCGGCCTCGGCGGCCGGGGCCTCGGCGGTCACGACGACGGCCTCGGGCTCCGGCTCGGGCTCCGGCTCGGCCTCGGCGAGGACCTCCGCCTCGTCCCGCGCCGGCTCCGCCGCCTCGGCGGCCGGCACCGCGGGAGCCTCGGGCTCGACGACCGTGGCCGCCGGCTCGGGGATCACGGCGGGGGCCTCGGGCTGGGCCGGGATCCCGGCGGGAGCCTCGGGCTGCGCGGCGTCCTCGGCGACGGGTGTCTCCTCGGCGACCGGCTCGACGACGTCCTCGGCCGGCGCCTCGGGCTCCGGGCGGACGTCGGCCGCCGCCGGCGCGTCGCCGTCGGCCGCGGGCGCGTCCGCGACGACGTCCTCGGCCTCGACCGGGGACGCCGGAGCGGCGGTGGTGGGGCCGCCGTCGCGCGGGGCGGGAACGGCCGCCGGGGTGTCGGTGACGGGCACCTCCACCGCGGCGGGCACCTCGGCGGCGACGGGCTGCTGCTCCACGGACGGCTCGGCGGCCTGGACCGGCTCGGCCGGGGACCCGGGCCCGGCGGCCTCCGCGACCGGCTCCGCGGCGGCCTCGGCCACCGGGGTCGGCGCGAGGTGCGGGGCGGTCGGGACGGTGCCCTCGACCTGGACGAACTGACCGACCGTTTCTGCGGCGACGGGCTGCCGGACCACGGGTTCCTGGGGCTGCGCGTCCCACGGCACCGCGCCCTGCGGCGCGGACTGCTCCTGGCTGTCCTGCGGGACGTCGAGGTACTCGGGGCCCGTCGTCGGCGGACCCGGTACGCGGGTGGGGACCGGACCGGTCGCGGTGACGGCGACCGGGGCCGCGACGGGCGCGGGCACCGACGCGGCCGGACCGCGGTCGGCCAGCGAGCGCACGACGCCCCCGGTGCTCTCCGGAGCGATCGGGCCGAGGTGCAGCGGCCGGCGCGCGGGCGGCGGCGTCACGGACGCGGCGAGCGGCGTGACACGGAGGCCGCCGAGGTCCACCGAGCCGGAGTCGCGGCCGGCGGCCTCGTGGGCGCCGGTGTCCAGGATCCCGGGCTCGTATCCGTGGTCGGTGACGACCTGCTCCTGCGGCGCCGCGGGGACGCCGTGGGCGGGGGTGGACGGGCCGGCGTCGGCCACCGGAACGCCGTGGGCGGGGGTGGACAGGACCGGCTCGCCCATCGGGATCCCGTGGGCGGGGGTCAAGAGGTGACCGGCCGGCACACCGTGCGGCGGGGTCCCCGGGGACGTCTGCGTGGCCTGGCCCATAGGAGCCTGGGCGGCGGCCAGCGCGTCGGCGAGCGGGCCCGCCAGCGGGTCGGTGAGCGGGTCGACCATGGGCGGCACCTGTCCGGGCACCATGCCCTGCACGGGGGCGTGCACGGCTACCGGCGGTGCGGGCACGACACCCGGCTGGTGCTCGCTCCAGGCGCCCTGGGCGCCCGGCATGAGAAGAAGGTCGTCGTCCTCGGCTGCGTTCTCGGAGGGGTCCAGGTAGGTGTACGCGCCCGGAGCGGGGATGCCCGGCTGCTCGACCATGCCTGCGTTCTCCGGCAGCCCCTCGCCCGGGACCTGGCCGGTGTCCGTCATGCGTACCCCTCGCCCATCGGTTGTGCTCCTTCAGACCTTCGCCCGTCAACAAGAACGAGCGTGCGCGCCGTGCGGCACGAATGACGCGCCGGCACCCCAAGCATTGTCGCGGCCTTCCGCCATCGTGGCAGGCCGATCCGCCTCGGTGCGCTGTGGACTGCGCCACGTCGCGCGTCCCCCCGCTGCTCCGCACCACATTCGCGACCGAATGCGGTCACTACTTCCCGACATTGACGAACAAAACGCCGAACGTCCCGGTGCGGTACAACAATCGGCCAGCCTACCTGGCCCTGCGAGGCCGTTCGGTCACGGGGCGCGGTCGATCCTGCGGCCGCTGAGCAGGAAGACCACGGAGCGTTCGCGCTCGGTCCAGACCTCGGGATCGAGCCCGACGGTCTGGAGCAGGACGCACTCGACGTCGTATCCGCCGGCCCCCAGTGCCGCGCCCACCGCCTCGGCCTCGTCCCGGGTGGAGGCGTGGACGACGATGCGCTCGGGCCGCCGGGCGGTGCAGGCCGTGACGACGGGGACCGAGCCGCCGCCGATCCGTACGACATCGGGTTCGGGAAGCCGTTCGAGGACGTGCGGGGCGCGACCGGGCACGGTCTGCAGCCGGACGCCGGCCCGCTGGGCCGCGGCCTCGGTCCGTGCGCAGGCGGCCGGGTCGGCGTCGACGGCGATGACGGCGGCGCCGAAGCGGGCGGCGTCGACGGCGAAGGCGCCGCCGCCGCAGCCGATGTCCCAGACCAGGTCGCCGACCCGGGGGCCGAGGCGGGCCAGCTGGGCGGCGCGCAGCGCGGGGCCGTCGCCCCGGCCGGGGTCGTCCTCCTCCACGGGCAGCGCCCAGCCGCGTTCGGCCGGGGTCTCGTGGCCCATCAGCCAGCCGCCGCCCTGGCCGCCGGTCGTGGTGCCGCCGATGACGATGACGACGTTCGGGTCGCGCCAGACGTGGTCGGCGGCCTTGTCGGAGGTGAGCACGGTGACCTGTTCGCGGTCGGTGCCGAGCGCCTCGCAGATGACGAAGGTGCGGTGGACGCCGTCGAGGAGGAGGGCGAGTTCCGCGGGCCCGGCTCCGGGGGACGTCAGGACGGCGACCTTGGGATGGGCGCGGCAGACGTTGACGGCCCGGCGCAGGTCCCGCTGGTGGGCGACGACGATCCGGGCGTCGTCCCAGGGCATGCCGGCGCGGGCGAAGGCGGCGGCGACGGAGGAGACGGCGGGGACGACCTCGACCTCCAGGCCGTGCTCACGGGCGCGCAGGGTGCGGACGACGCCGAAGAAGCCGGGGTCGCCGTCGGCGAGGACCACTGCGGTGCCGCGGTGGCCCGCGATCCGGCGGGCGGCGAGGTCGACGCTGCCGAGGCGGATGCGCTCCGCGCCGGGCGGCACCTCGGGCAGGGTGAGGTGGTGACCCGCTCCGGCCACCAGCGTGGCGGCGGAGAGCGCGGACCGGGCCGCCGCGGTGAGGGGCGAACCGTCCCAGCCGATCACCGTGACCCGATCGGCCATCGTCGCGTGTCTCCTGAGGTATGTCGTTGCAGGTCGGGGGCGTGCCGAGCGTACCTGGGAGGGTCGCTCGCGGGGCCGGCGGGGGATGCTCCGTCGCGGGCTCGCGGGTGCGTCGGGATCCGTCGGCGCGGCGGCCCGGAGAGGCCCGTGCCGGGGGTCAGCTCCAGTCGGTGTAGGAGGAGTATCCGGCCTCGGCCATCTGGTCGGCCACCCCTTCGAGGTCCTCGGGGAGCAGGCTCCAGACGATGAGGTCGGTCCGCATGTCGGTCCATTCCCCGGACTCGGTCTGGGTACGCGCTATCCACGCGTTGCGCAGGACGCCTTCGCTGATGCAGCCGATCTTCTGCGCCACCTGCTGGGCCGCGGTGTTGTCGGCGGGGGTGCGCAGCTCCATGCGCTCGAACTTCCGGTCGCGGAAGAGCCATTGGGCGACGGCGAGCACGGATTCGGTGGCGTAGCCCTCGCCGCGGGCCCACGGTGCGGTCACGTAGGACACCTCGGTGGCGAGCGTGCGCCAGTGCGTGCCGCGCAACCGGATGGTGCCCACGAGGCGTTGGGTGAGGAACTCGGTGACGGCCAGCACGATGCCGCGGCCCTCGACCCGTTCCGCAGGAGCGATCCTGCGCACCCAGTCCTCGGCGTGCGAGCGGGTGTAAGGGTGTGTCACCGAGGTCCAGGCGGTGACGAGTTCGTCGTTCATCATCTCCACGAAGGCGGGGATGTCGGCCTCTTCGTACGGGCGCAGCACCAACCGATCCGTGTTGATGGAGATGTCCGGAAAGGTGGTAGTCATGCTCAGCTCCATGCCGTGGACCGTCCGAATCGACCGTGAACGCACAGCATGCAGCATGCATCACCGTCACGCATGGCCGGGGCCACCGCGCGACGGGGGCGACGAAGGCCCCGCGCACCGGACGGGATGCGGGGGCCTTCGTCACAAGAACTCTACTGCGGGCCTTACTTGGCGACGGCGCCGAAGGCCGGGATGACCGCACCGTTCTTGTAGGTGTCCTCGATGTACTTCTTCACCTCGGGCGAGTTGAGGAGCTTGGCGAGCTTCTGCACGCGGGCGTCCTTCTCGCTGCCCTCCTTGACGGCGAGGAAGTTGGCGTAGGGGTTGCCCTCCGCCTTCTCCAGGACCAGGGAGTCGGTGGCCGGGTTGAGCTTGGCCTCGATGGCGTAGTTGCCGTTGACGACCGCGGCGTCCACGTCGTTCAGGGCGCGGGGCACGGTGGCGGCCTCCAGCTCCTTGAACTCCAGGCCCTTCTTGTCCGTGATGTCGGACAGCTTGCCGTTCGAACCGACGCCGTCCTTCAGGGTGATGAGCCCGTTGTCGGCGAGCAGCTTGAGCGCGCGGCCGCCGTTGGTGGTGTCGTTCGGGACGGCGATCGTCTGGCCGGCCTTGATGTCCTTGAGGTCCTTGACCTTCTTGGAGTACAGGCCGAGCGGCTCCAGGTGGACGTTGACCACCGGGACGATGTGGGTCTTGTTCTTCGCGTTGAAGTCGTCGAGGTAGGGCTTGTGCTGGAAGAAGTTGGCGTCGACCTGGCCGGACTCGGTGGCGGTGTTCGGCAGGACGTAGTCCGTGAACTCCTTCACCTCCAGCTTCAGGCCCTCCTTCGCGGCCAGCTTGTCCTTGACGAAGTTGAGGATGTCGGCGTGGGGCGTCGGGGACGCGGCGACGACGAGCGGCTTCGAGGCGTCGCCGGAGCCGGCCGCGTCCTTGGAGGAGGACGGGTCGGACGAGGTGCCGCAGGCGGTGAGACCCAGGGCGACGGCGGCGGTGGCGGCGAAACCGGCGGTGAGCTTGATGTTCTTGCGCACGAAGAGTGCCTCTTTCCGGTGGTGCGGTGGACGCCTGGACAACAAGTCCGGGCTGCTGTTCTTCGAATGACGAAGTCGGTGGGGTTACGCGGTGCGTCCGCGGCGGGCGAGGAGCCGGACGGCCAGGTCGCCGATGAGCTGGACGACGGTGACGATCGCGATCAGGACGACGACGGTGACCAGCATGAACTGGGTGTCGAAGCGCTGGTATCCGTAGGTGATGGCCTTGGATCCGAGCCCTTCGCCGCCGACCGCGCCGGCCATCGCGGAGTAGCCGACGAGGACGATCACGGTGGTGGTGACGCCGGAGACCAGCGAGGGCAGCGCCTGCGGCAGCAGCACCTTGCGGATGATCGTGGGCACGGAGCCGCCCATGGACTGGACGGCCTCGACCAGCCCGTGGTCGACCTCGCGGACGGACGTCTCGACCAGGCGCGCGAAGAAGGGGATGGCGCCGATGGCGAGCGGGACGATCATGGCGGTGGGGCCGATGAAGGTGCCGACCACGAACGTGGTGAAGGGGATCAGGGCGATCAGCAGGATGATGAACGGCAGCGAGCGGCCTATGTTCACGATCACGCCGACGACCTTGTTGACCACGGTGTTCTGCAGCAGGCCGCCCTTGTCCGTGAGGACGAGGAGGATGCCGAGCGGCAGGCCGCCGGCGACGGTGACCGCCGTGGCCCACAGGACCATGTAGAGGGTGTCGACGGTGCCCTGCTCCAGCAGGGGCTGCATCTCGGACCAGGTCACTTGGCACCTTCCTTGACGAGGGTCTGGGCGGGGAGGACGGAGGGCGCGGACACGACGTCCTCGTCGACGACGTCGACCTGGAGGCCCTGCTCGCGCAGGAAGCCGACGGGGACGACGTTCTCCTCGTACCGTCCGGGGAGCTCGATCCGCATCCGGCCGATCTGCCGGCCGCCGACCGTGTCCATCGCCGCCCCGAGGATCGAGATGTCGATGTTGTAGGTCCGGGACAGCTGGGAGATCACGGGCTGGGTGGCGGCCTCGCCGTGGAAGGTGACGTCGATGACCGTGCGGTCGGGGCCGGTGGCGGCGCCGCTGACCGGGAACAGCTCGGCCGCCAGCTGGGAGCCGGGGGTGGCGAGCAGTTCGCTGACGGTGCCGGACTCGACGATCCGGCCCTTCTGCATGAGCGCGGCCGAGTCGCAGATCGACTTGACGACGTCCATCTCGTGCGTGATGAGGAGGACGGTCAGGCCGAGCTGGCGGTTGAGGTCGCGCAGCAGCTGGAGGATGGAGCGGGTGGTCTCCGGGTCGAGCGCGCTGGTGGCCTCGTCGGAGAGCAGCACCTTGGGCTCGCCGGCCAGGGCGCGGGCGATGCCGACGCGCTGCTTCTGGCCTCCGGAGAGCTGGCCGGGGTACGCCTTGGCCTTGTCGGCGAGGCCGACGAGGTCGAGCAGTTCCAGTGCGCGGCGGCCGCGCTCGGCGCCGGGGACGCCGAGGATCTCCAGCGGCAGCTCGATGTTGTCCTTCACGGTGCGCGAGGACAGCAGGTTGAAGTGCTGGAAGACCATGCCGATGCTGCTGCGCGCCCGGCGCAGGTCCTTGCCGGCGCGGCGGCCGCGGGCGGCCAGCGCGGTGAGGTCGACGCCGTCGACCGTCACGGTGCCGGAGGTGGGGCGCTCCAGGAGGTTGACGCAGCGGATGAGCGAGGACTTGCCGGCGCCGCTCTGGCCGATCACGCCGAACACCTCGCCCTCACGGACGTGGAGGTCGACGCCGTCCAGAGCGGTGACCTGGCGGCCTCGCGACTCGTAGACCTTGGTCAGGCCCGAAGTGGTGATCACAGGGGTTTCCGTCACTGTCGAGTGCGCGGCGCGGGGTCCGCCGGGCACGGGGCATCGTCATTCGGACAGTCAGGCGCAGATCGGCCGGCTCGGTGGGTGACCGTGAGCAGCGCGTGCGCGGGGCAGGCACGGTCCGACACCGGGCGGGTGCGGATCGGCGCGGCCGTCAGGGTCTCGCTTCGGGGCGCGAGACTCGGGCGGGGGCCCTCAGAAGGCGCACATTCGACACATACAACGAGCACCGGGCGTCGTGATCGCCTCGGTCGCAAGGGTGCGGCTGCTCGTCGTGGTCATGGCTGCAAGTAAAGCACGCACCTGACAGGGCGGAACGGGGGTGTCCGAATAGCGGACATGGCTGAGACAGTATGCGGACAGCCGGGCGCCGGCACCCGTCCGCCGTCTCCCCCGCTCCCCCGTGTGTGGCCTGCGCCGACGCGGCCGCGGGGCGCGCGGTCGCACGGGGCGGGACGCCCGGCCGTGGGCGTGGGTCTGTGGTCAAGGCCACGGCCGGGCGGTCGGCGGGGGCTTCACGGACTTCCGCGGCCGGAGGCGGCGAGTGCCGGCGTACGTGCCCCGCTGTCCCCCGAGCCCGGGCGCGCGGCCCGCGGGTGCGGTGGACGGGCCCGCTCCGGACCGGCTCCGGGTCGGTGGGGGCGCGCGCACCGGGCCTATCGGCCCGTAATACCCTCGGGCGCATGCTTGACGCCCTGACGGTCGCGGTCTCGGTGGCCGCGCTCGCGCTCGCCGCCTGGTGCGGCTTCGCCTTCACCCGGGACCAGCCGACCAAGGACTGGCACTTCATCGGCATGGCCGTGGTGACCGTGCTCGCCCTGGTCCAGCTGGTCATCGGCATCGTGCAGCTGACACGCGGCGGGACGGCCGAGGAGGGCACGACGATCTTCATCGCGTACCTGCTGGGCGCCCTGTGCGCGGTGCCCGCGGCCGGCTTCATGTCGCTGGCGGAGCGGAGCCGGTGGGGCTCGGCGACCGTCGCGGCCGGCGCCGTCGTGCTGGCCGTGCTCGAAGTGCGTCTCCACGACATCTGGACGGTGGGCTGAGATGACCGCGACGGACGAGAGCACCGGCCGCGCGCCCGGCACGCGGCTGGTGCAGGGCCCCGGGATGCTGCTGGTCTGGCTCTACGGCGTGATGTCGGTCGGCGCGGTCTCGCGCTCGATCTACCAGATCGCGACCGAGTTCGACCGGGCCCCGCTGGCGTACGGCCTGTCGGCGGTGGCGGCCGTCGTCTACGCCTTCATCACCTACACGCTGGTACGGGGCGGCGAGACCGCCCGCAGGGCGGCGCTGCTGTGCTGCGCCGCCGAACTGGTGGGCGTGCTGACCGTGGGCACCTGGACGCTGGCCGATCCGTCGGCGTTCCCGGACGCCACCGTCTGGTCCGACTACGGGTACGGCTACCTCTTCATCCCGGTGCTGCTGCCGGTGACCGGGATCTGGTGGCTGCGCCGCTCGCGCGAGACCGCCTGACCGGGGGTACGACCCCGAGTACCGACCCGCGCCCCTCACGGCGCGGGTCGCTCCGTTTCCGGCGGAGGGATCAGGCGGCCTTCTCCAGGGTCACGAGCGTGAGCCGCGGGCCGACCTCCTTCGTGGACACCTGCTCGTAGCCCCGGCTGCGGTAGAGCCGGAGGTTGCCGTCGCTGCGGTGACCGGTGAAGAGGCGGAAGCGCTTGGCGGTCGGGGCCGGGTCGTGGGCGAAGTGCCCCTCGATGGCGTCGAGCAGGCGTCCGCCGAGGCCGTGGCGCCGCATCCGGGGATGGACGATCAGCTTCGCGATCCGTACCGTGCCGGCCTCGTCGACCCGCCCGCGCACGGAGGCCACCACCTCGTCCCCGAGGCGGGCCACGAGCGCGTGGCCTTCGGCGATCTCGGCCTTGAGCGAGTCCAGGGACTGGGTGAGGGGCTCGATCGAGTAGTCCCCGTAGAGCTCGGCTTCGCTCTGGTAACAGAGGTACTGCAGCTTGAGTATGTGCTCCGCGTCCTGTGCGTCCGCCGCTGAGATGGTCACGCTCATGCCCATGTGCGCATGCCTCCCGCTCACCTGTCCGCCGATCGGTCTACCGCACCCTTCCCCGCGGGTGGGGAGCGGGAACCTCTGCCGCGAGCATTCTGCGCAGGCATCCCAGGCAACGGGAACGCATCGGCCCCAGACTGCCCTGTGAGATACCCAACTCCCCTGCGATTTCCCGGTAGGTGGGGTCGGCGGGGTCGAGCATCGCGGCCAGCAGGCGGGGGCAGCGGCCCGGAGTGCGGCGGACGGCGGCACGCACGACGCGGCGGCGTTCGGAGACCAGCGCGGAGCTCTCGGGCGACGCGTCGGGCTCGGCCGCCCCCTCCTCCTCGCGGTAGGGGAGTTCGCGCAGTGCCGCCCGCCTGGCCCGGCGGGCCTCGGCGCGCACGGCCCGCCGCAGCCAGTCCGCGGGGCGGCTGGGAGCGTCGTCGGCCCGGAGTCGTTCCAGGAGCCTGAGCCAGACGGCCTGTTCGAGGTCTCCCGCGTCGACCCCGGCGGCCGGGGCCTCGGCGCGGGACTCCGCGGCGAGCAGCGGGGCGAGGGTGCGCAGGAGGTGGGGTTCGGGGTGGGTCATGACGGGCACGACGGGCGGTGGCCCCGGACGGTTGCGCGCCGGCGCCCGAACCACCCGGTCGGGTGTCCGTCCCCGCCGGGCCGTGACCCGCCCGCGGGGGCGCCGTCCCCGCCGGCCCGTCCTCGGAGGAGGCCCTGGAGGCGGACCTGCCCGGAGCGGACGGCCCCGGCGGGGACGGCAGGGGTCACCGTGCCCGGAAGTCGGCCGCCGCGAGCAGGGCGGTGTCCGGGTTGTCGGCGAAGATCCCGTCGATGCCCGTCGCCAGATAGGTCCGCAGCGCGCCGAAGGCGTCTCCGTACGCCGTCGGGTCGGTGCCGCGACGGAAGTCGGCGGGCAGGAAGCTGTTCTCGTTGCGGTGGGTGTACGGGTGGAGGATCAGCCCCGCCGCGTGGGCGTCGCGCACCAGCGTGGTGGGGGTGCCGAGCCGGCCCGACGCGTCCCGGGGGATGACCAGGTCCAGGGTGGGGCCGATGCCCTGTGCGTAGGAGGAGAGGCCCCGCAGGCCCTCCGGGGTGATCAGGTCGGCGACCGTGCGCGGGTCGCCGGCCTGGACGAAGTCCCAGGGGCGGGTGGTCGCTCCCGACAGCAGGACCACGCGCGGCGAGTGCACCAGCCCGGCCAGGCGCTCGATGCTGGTGGGCTCGAAGGACTGGAGGAAGACCGGGGAGTCGGCGCGGTGGCGTCCGTGGCGGCGCAGCAGTTTCGCCAGCCGCTCCTCCAGGCCCAGTCCGAGCGCGCGGAAGTACGTGGGGTGCTTGGTCTCGACGTGCAGCCAGACCTCGCGGCCGCGGCGGCGGCCCTCCCGGTCCGCCCATTCCAGGACCTCCTCGAAGCTCGGGATCCGCCAGCGGCCGTCGTAGAGGGTGTTCTCCTGGCGGGTGCCGGGGATCCGCTCCTTCGCGCGCAGGGTCCTGAGCTCGGCGAGGGTGAAGTCCTCGGTGAACCAGCCGGTGAGGGACACCCCGTCCACCGACTTGGTGGTCCTGCGGGAGGCGAACTCGGGGTGGTCGGCGACGTCGGTCGTGCCGGTGATGTCGTTCTCGTGACGGCAGACCAGATGGCCGTCCCTGGTGGGCACCAGATCCTGTTCGATCACGTCGGCGCCGAGGTCGAGGGCGAGCTGGTAGGAGCCGAGGGTGTGTTCGGGGCGGTAGCCGCTGGCGCCGCGGTGGGCGATGACGGTCGGGACGGGGAGGGAGCGGAACCCGCGGCCCTTGCCGGACGGAGCCCCGTCGGCGGACCCGGCGGCCTGTGCCGGGGCCGCGGGCAGCGCCGTCGAGGCGCCGAGCACGGCCGCGCCGGCCGCTCCGAGAACCGTCCGCCGGGCCGGAGTCCGGCGCGCACCCTGTGTCATGAAAGCTCCTCCGATGTGATGTCCCGCACCTGCCGACGGGTGCTCCGACCGTAGGCAGTCACCCCTTACCTGCGGCAGACGCTGGTCGAACATGGCGAAAACTCACGTCAACACTGCGTATCCACTCGGTGAACCCGATGTGCGCACGACGGTGACCCGCGAGTATCGTCCTCACCTGCACCGTCACCCCGCCCGCTCGGCCCCGCTCAGGCTTCGACCGCCTCGACACCGGAGGAACCGTTGTCCCGTCTCGCGCTCATCAAGGCTGTGCTCGGACCGATTCTGCGCCTGATGTTCCGCCCACGCGTGGAGGGCGTCGAGAACATCCCGGGAACGGGTCCGGTCATCCTGGCGGGCAACCACCTCACCTTCATCGACTCGATGATCATGCCGATCTGCACGGACCGCCCGGTCTTCTTCATCGGCAAGGACGAGTACGTGACGGGCAAGGGCTTCAAGGGCCGGCTGATGGCCTGGTTCTTCACCAGCGTCGGCATGATCCCGGTGGACCGCGACGGCGGCCGGGGCGGCGTCGCGGCGCTGATGACGGGTCGCCGGGTGCTGGAGGAGGGCAAGATCTTCTCCATCTACCCGGAGGGCACCCGCTCCCCCGACGGCCGGCTGTACCGGGGCCGCACCGGCATCGCGCGTCTGACACTGATGACCGGCGCGCCGGTCGTGCCGTTCGCGATGATCGGCACGGACAAGATCCAGCCCGGTGGCGCGGGGCTGCCGCGGCCGGGCCGGGTGACCGTCCGGTTCGGTGAGCCGATGGAGTTCTCCCGCTACGACGGCATGGACCGGGACCGCTACGTACTGCGGGCCGTGACGGACTCGGTGATGGCCGAGGTCATGCGGCTGTCCGGCCAGGAGTACGTGGACATGTACGCCACGAAGGCGAAGGCGGCCTGACCGCCGGCCAGGACGGACCCCGGGGGGGGGGGCCCCCCCCGGGGGCCCCCCCCCCCCCGGGGGGGGGGGGCCGGGGGGGGGGGGGGGCGGGGGGGCGGGCGGCGGGGGCGGGCGCCCCCCCCCCCCCCGCGGGGGGGGGCGCCCCCGGGGGGGCCGCGGGGGGCGGGGGGGGGGCCCCCCCCCGGGGCCCCCCCGCCCCCGGGGCGTCAGGGCCCGTCAGTGTTCGAGGCCCTCTTCCAGCTTCTGGCCCTTGAGCAGGAACCAGGCCGCGACCGCGGTCGCCAGCAGGACCGCGGCGCCGACGCCGGACGCGATGCGCAGACCGTCGACGAAGGACTCCTGTGCCGCGGAGACCAGTGCGGCAGCCGTGTCCGGGGCGAGGCCGGCGGAGGCCTCGACGGCGCCGCCGAGCGACTCGTGGGCCGCCGCCGCGGTGTCCGCGGGAATGCCCGCCGGGGCGGTGAAGCCCTGGTAGACGCCGGTCACGATGGAGCCGAGGAGCGCGATGCCGAGGGCCGCGCCCAGTTCGTACGCGGTCTCGGAGACCGCGGAGGCCGAACCGGCCTGCTCCTTGGGCACGCTGGAGAGGATCACGTCGGCGGTGACGGTGAAGGAGAAGCCCGCGCCGAGACCGACGACCAGCAGGGCCGCGCCGAGCAGCGGATACCCGGTCTCCCTATGGACCAGGGTGATGACCGCGAGGGCCAGACCGATGGCACCGAGACCGCCGGCCACGACGGTGCGGACCGAGTAGCGCCGGGCGTACCGGCCCGCGATCAGACCGGTCACCACCGCGCCGATCGCGGCGGGCAGTTCGGCCAGGCCGGCCTCCAGCGGCTCACGCCCCTGGACGAGCTGGAGGAACTGGGAGAGGAAGAAGACCAGTCCGGACAGTCCGAAGACGGTCAGCAGGTCGGCCAGGACCGCGCCGGAGAAACCCCGGTGCTTGAAGAGCCGCATGTCGAGCAGCGGCGAGGCGAGCGCGTACTGCCGCCGGACGAAGGCGTGGAGGCAGGCGGCGCCGATGACGGCGGCGGCCGCGACCTCCCAGGTCATGCCGTGCGAGGCGACCTCCTTGATCGCGTACACGACACCGATGACACCGACCAGGGAGAGGCCGACGCTGATCAGGTCCCAGGGGCCGGCGACCGGGTTCCTGGACTCGGGCAGCAGCTTGATGCCGACGAGCACCAGGACCGCCATGACCGGCAGGTTGATGAGGAAGACCGAGCCCCAGTAGAAGTGCTGGAGCAGGGCGCCGCCGACGACGGGGCCGATGGCCGCGCCGGCCGAGGCCGTGGCACCCCAGATGCCGATGGCGAGGCTGCGCTCCTTGGGGTCGTGGAAGATGTTGCGGATCAGGGCCAGGGTCGACGGCATCAGGGTCGCGCCGGCGACGCCGAGCAGTGCCCGGGCCACGATCATCATCTCGGGACTGGTGGCGTAGGCGTTGAGGACGGAGACGGCGCCGAAGGCGGTCGCGCCGGTCAGCAGCAGCTTCTTGCGGCCGATGCGGTCGCCGAGCGAGCCCATGGAGACCAGCAGACCGGCGATGACGAAGGAGTAGATGTCGCCGATCCAGAGCAGCTGGGTGCCGGACGGCTTCAGGTCCTCGCTGAGCGCGGGGGTCGCCAGACCGAGTACGGTGGCGTCCACCGCGACCAGCAGGACGGCCAGGACGAGGACCGAGAGCGCGAGCCAGCGGCCGGGGCTCTTCACCTCCGTCCCCGTCGTCGGGCTCGTCAGCTGGGTCCTGCTCATCTCTCCACGCTCTTTCGTGCGCCACCGAGCAGCAGCTCGGTGATCATGTATTGGAAGTCCTTGGCGGCGACCCGTCCGTCCATCACGGACCAGGCGCAGGTGCCGATGAGGCCGTAGAGGGCCTCGGTGAGCCAGGCGGGCGTCAGGTCGATCCGGAAGGTGCCCTCCTCCTGGCCGCGCCGGAAGAGCGCGCTGACCCGGGCGTCGAGCCTGGCCCATCCCTCGTTGACCTGGTCGCCCTCGAAGAGCTGGTTCTCCGTGACGAGGAAGGCCAGCAACTGCGCGCAGGGCTCGGCCCGGGCGACGAGTCGCCGTACCGCCTCGTCGGCGGGCCCCTCGTCGAGGTCCGCCGCGTCGAGCGCGGCCTCGAACTCCTCGATGCCCAGCTCCTCCAGCGCCCTGACCAGCGCGTCCCGCCCGGCGAAGTGCCGGTGCAGGGTGGCGCGGCCGATGCCGGCGGCCCGGGCGACCTCGTCCATGGTGGCGGTCGATTTCCGGGCGAGCAGCGCGGCGGCGGCGCGGAGCATCTGGGTGCGGTCCACTGACATGAGACGACCATACACCGAATGAGACATGGATGTCTCATTCAATAAATCGATGCCTCATCCGGAGGCTGAGAGGAATGCTGTGCACATGACGAAGCCCCTGCTGCTGATCGACGTGGACGGGCCGCTGAATCCCTATGCGGCGCAGCGCGAACGCCGCCCGGAGGGGTACACGACGCACCGCATGCGCCCGGACGGCTGGTGCGAGACCAAGCCGCTGCGGGTGTGGCTCGATCCGTCGCACGGGGGCGAGCTGCTCGCGCTGGCCGGGGCGTACGAGCTGGTCTGGGCGACGACCTGGAAGGGCGAGGCGAACGCGTTCATCGGGCCGCACCTCGGACTGCCCGAGCTGCCGTTCATCGACTGGCCGCAGATGCACGGAAAGGCCCCTCGCGGGACCTTCTGGAAGACGCAGTACATCCTGGAGTACGCCCGGGGGCGGCCGTTCGCCTGGGTGGACGACGACATCACGCCGTACGACCACGAGTACGTGGGGCAGAACCACCTCGCCGCCGCCCTGCTGCTGCACGTCGACCCCCGGCTCGGACTCCTCCGGCCGGACTTCGACGCGCTCGCGGACTGGGCGGCGGCGCTGTGACGTGCTGCGGTGCGGCTACTTCTTGGCGGTGGCCCAGGCGTGCTGGATCACCAGGTCGGCCTTGACCTCCACCAGCTGCGCGGCGACCGCCGACGGAGCCGTGCCGCCCCGGCCGTCGCGGGAGGCCAGCGCGCCCGGCACGTCGAGGACGGTGCGGACCTCCGGGGTGAGGTGCTCGGAGATCTTGGCGAACTGCTCGTCCGTCAGGCCGTCCAGTTCGACGCCGTCGGCCTCGGCCGCCTTCACGCACTCGCCGGCGACCTCGTGCGCGACCCGGAACGGCACGCCCTGCTTGACCAGCCACTCGGCGATGTCGGTGGCGAGCGAGAAGCCGGCCGGCGCCAGTTCCTCCATGCGCTCCCGGTTGACCGTGAGCGTCGCCATCATGCCGGTGAAGGCGGGCAGCAGGACCTCCAGCTGGTCGCAGGAGTCGAAGACCGGCTCCTTGTCCTCCTGGAGATCACGGTTGTAGGCGAGCGGCAGGGCCTTGAGCGTGGCCATCAGGCCGGAGAGGTTGCCGATCAGCCGGCCGGACTTGCCCCGGGCCAGCTCGGCGATGTCCGGGTTCTTCTTCTGCGGCATGATCGACGAGCCGGTGGAGAAGGCGTCGTGCAGGGTCACGAAGGAGAACTCCTTCGTGTTCCAGATGATGACCTCCTCCGCGATGCGGGAGAGGTTCACGCCGATCATCGCCGTGACGAAGGCGAACTCGGCGACGAAGTCGCGCGAGGCCGTGCCGTCGATGGAGTTGCCGACGGAGCCGCGCTCGAAGCCGAGGTCCTTGGCGACCGCCTCCGGATCGAGACCGAGGGAGGAGCCTGCCAGCGCGCCGGAACCGTACGGCGAGACCGCCGTGCGGGTGTCCCACTGGCGCAGCCGCTCGGCGTCCCGGGAGAGGGACTGGACGTGCGCGAGCACGTGGTGGGCGAAGAGCACCGGCTGGGCGTGCTGCAGGTGGGTCCGGCCCGGCATGGCGACGTCCGGGTGGGCCTCGGCCAGGCCGACGAGCGCGTCCTGGAGGTCGGCGATCAGGCCGCCGATGATCCGCGCGTGGTCGCGCAGGTACATCCGGAAGAGGGTGGCGACCTGGTCGTTGCGGGACCGGCCGGCGCGCAGCTTGCCGCCGAGCTCGGCGCCGAGACGCTCCAGCAGGCCGCGCTCCAGCGCGGTGTGGACGTCCTCGTCGGCGATCGTGCCGACGAACGAGCCGTCCGCGACGTCCGCCTCCAGCCGGTCGAGACCGGCGAGCATGCGGGTCAGCTCGTCCTCGGTGAGCAGCCCGGCCTTGTGGAGCACGCGCGCGTGGGCGCGGGAGCCGGCGATGTCGTACGGCGCCAGCCGCCAGTCGAAGTGGACCGACGCGGACAGCTTCGCGAGGGCCTCGGCGGGGCCGTCGGCGAACCGGCCGCCCCAGAGCCGGACGTCACCGTTGTTGCTGCTCACAGCTACTGCTCCTCAAGACAAGGGTGGAGATATGGCGCCGCCTCCCTGCCGCGGACAACAGGGAGGCGGCTGTGGAACGAGTCGTGACTAGGCGAGGTCACGCTTCGCGGCGATCTTCGCGGAGAGCGCGAAGATGTCGATGAAGCCCTGGGCCTTGGACTGGTCGAACGTGTCGCCCGAGTCGTAGGTCGCGAGGTTGAAGTCGTACAGCGACTCCTCCGACCGGCGGCCGGTGACGACGGCGCGGCCGGCGTGCAGGGTCATCCGGATGTCGCCGGTGACGTGCTGGTTGGCCTCGTTGATGAAGCCGTCCAGGGCGCGCTTGAGCGGGGAGAACCACAGGCCGTCGTAGACCATCTCGCCCCAGCGCTGCTCGACCTGCCGCTTGTAGCGGGCCAGCTCGCGCTCGACGGTGACGTTCTCGAGCTCCTGGTGGGCGGTGATCAGGGCGATCGCACCGGGGGCCTCGTAGACCTCACGGGACTTGATGCCGACCAGCCGGTCCTCGACCATGTCGATCCGGCCGACGCCCTGGGCGCCGGCGCGCTCGTTGAGCTGCTGGATCGCCTGGAGGACGGAGACGGGCCTGCCGTCGATGGCGACCGGGACGCCCTCCTTGAAGGAGATGACTACCTCGTCCGCCTCGCGCGGGGTGGCCGGGTTCTCGGTGTACTCGTAGATGTCCTCGATCGGCGCGTTCCAGATGTCCTCCAGGAAGCCCGTCTCGACGGCGCGACCGAAGACGTTCTGGTCGATGGAGTACGGGGACTTCTTGGTGGTCGCGATCGGCAGGTTCGCCTTCTCGGCGAAGGCGATGGCCTTGTCCCGGGTCATGGCGTAGTCACGGACCGGGGCGATGCACTTCAGGTCCGGGCCGAGGGCCTGGATGCCGGCCTCGAAGCGCACCTGGTCGTTGCCCTTGCCGGTGCAGCCGTGGGCGACGATGCCGGCGCCGTGCTTCTTCGCGGCGGCGACGAGGTGCTTGACGATGGTCGGCCGGGAGAGGGCCGAGACCAGCGGGTAGCGGTCCATGTAAAGGGCGTTGGCCTTGATCGCGGGGAGGCAGTACTCCTCGGCGAACTCGTCCTTGGCATCCGCGACCTCGGCCTCGACCGCACCACAGGCGAGCGCGCGCTTGCGGATGACGTCCAGGTCCTCGCCGCCCTGGCCGACGTCCACGGCGACGGCGATGACCTCGGCACCCGTCTCCTCGGCGATCCAGCCGATGGCGACGGAGGTGTCCAGGCCGCCCGAGTAGGCGAGTACGACGCGCTCGGTCACGGGTTTCTCCTTACCTTGCAATCACTGATGGGTATAACTATGCAGTCCTCCGTATGTTTTGTCAAAGGTGGGGGTGGCGGCCCCGGGCGGGGCGAAATCCAGGGGCGGGGCGGGCGGGCCGCCGCCTACGCTCCGGGGATGCACGGCGACGAGAACGAGAGATACGAGGCGGCGCGGGGCCTCGCCCGCGGGCGGCGACCGGCGCGCGTCCTGGACGTCGCGGACCCGCGCGCGTGGACGGAGCTCGACGAGACCGTCCGCGAGGCGTCCGCGCGGGGCGTCCTCGCGCCGCACGACCGGCTCACCCGCGGGCGCCCCGGCCTCCCCCCGCCGTGGTGGACCCGCCCCGGGTCCGGCGGGCCCCGCCTCGGATCCCGCCCCGGCGAGGCGGAACTCGCCCTCGCCCTGTGCGATCCCGACGGCAGGATCCGGGAGGCCGCGCTCGGCCACGCCGGCTCCCGCCCCGGCGTGCTCCCGCTGGTCGCGATCCGTTCCACCGACTGGGCACCTCCCGTCCGCGAGCGGGCCCTGGGCGTCCTGCGGACCGCCCTGCCCGACGCGGCGCCCCGCACGCTCGCCGTCACGGTCCCGGTGATCCTTCGGGTCGCCGGGCGCCGGCGCGGGGGCGCGGCCGGCGCGCTCCTGGAGGAACTGCTGGGCGGCTGCCCCGAGGCGACGCTCGCCTCGCTGCTGCTGAACCGGGACCGGGCCACCCGGCGGCTTGCCCTGCGCGTCGCCGTCGCACGCGGGCACCTCGACGCGGGCCGGCTGGCCCGGATCGCCTCTGCCGACAACGACGTGGTGGTCCAGGGCGTGGCCTCCGACGCCGCGATCGCGGCGATGACGGCGGAGACGGAGGAGGAGGTCCTCGGCCGGCTCCTGGCGGGCCGGACCGGGCGGACCCGCGCGGCCGGCGTCACCGCGCTGCGCCGGGCGGGCCGCACCCCCGAGGCGGAGCCCTTCCTGTACGACCGGTCGGCGATGGTGCGGGCCTGCGCGCGCTGGACGCTGCGGCAGGGCGGCACGGATCCCCTGCCGCTGTACCGCGCCCGGTGCGCGGACCCGGCGCGGACAACGGGCCGGGCGCCACTGGGACTCGCCGAGTGCGGGGAACGCGGCACGGACATGCCGGTGCTGTGGGAGCTGACGGCGCACGCCGACCCGGCGGTACGGGCGTCGGCGGTCGCGGGGCTGCGTTCCTTCGAGGTGTCGGGGCGGGACCGCGAACGGCTGCTGCCGCTGCTGGCCGACCCCGCGCCGGGCGTCGTGCGGGAGGCCGCACGCACGCTGGAGCCGGTGGCCGCCCTGCTGCCGCCGGCCGAACTCGCCCGGCTCACCGGGCCGGAGCGGCCACCGCACGTGCGGGCTCGCGCCCTGCGGCTGCTCGCCGCGCACGGCGGGGCCGTCCACGCGGAGACGGCCGTGCGGCTCGTCGAGGACGCCGATCCGGTGCCGGACCCGGCGGCCGCGCTTCCGGGGCAGCCTCCGGCGGGGCGCCGGGCGCGCCTCCGGCAGGTCTGGCGCGCCTGGCTCGCCTGAACTCCCCGACCGGGGCCGCCTGTCGGGGCGGCCGGGGCCGGGCGCCGCGCACGGCGCGAGAATGGCCCGCATGGGAAAAACATATGACCGCATCGACGGACGGCTCCGCGACTTCATCGAGGCCCAGCCGGTCTTCTTCAGCGCCACCGCGCCGCTGGACGGCGACGGAACCGTCAACCTCTCCCCCAAGGGCCTGACCGGCTCCTTCGCCGTCGTCGACGAACGGACCGTCGCCTACCTGGACTTCGCGGGGAGCACCGCCGAGACGGTCGCCCACCTGCGGGAGAACGGGCGCATCACCCTCATGTGGTGCGCCTTCCAGGGACCGCCGAACATCGTGCGGATCCACGGCCGCGGCGAACCCGTCTTCCGGGACGACCCGCGCTGGGAGGACCTCATGGCGCACTTCCCCGCCATCGACCCGACGCTCCACGGGCTGCGGGCGATCATCCTCGTCACGGCCGAGCTCATCCGGGACTCCTGCGGGTACGGGGTGCCGTTCATGACCTACGACGAGGACCGCGACCTGCACGGCAGGCGCTTCGCACGGGAGGACGACGCCTCCCTCAGCGCGTACTTCGCCAAGAAGGAGCACATCTCGACGAGCATCGACGGCCTGCCCGGACTGCCGCTCCCGCTGCCGCCGCTCCCCCGGCCGGGTCAATAGTCCGGGCGGGAACCCGCGAGCCCGGCGGCGGAGGTCCGACGGCGATCGGTCGGTACTGACCGCCGTCGGGCCCGGACGCGCGTCGCGGAGGCTCGCGGGCCCCCGTTACCGGTCGTTCTGCGCCAGCCGCAGCAGGTGGTCGGCGAGCGCCTGGCCGCCCGCCGGATCACGGGAGATCAGCAGCAGCGTGTCGTCGCCCGCGATGGTGCCGAGGATCGCGTGCAGCTCGGCCTGGTCGATGGCGGACGCGAGGAACTGCGCCGCGCCCGGCGGCGTCCGCAGCACCACCAGGTTGGCGGACGCCTCGGCGGAGATCAGCAGCTCGCCGGAGAGGCGCCGCATGCGCTCCTCCTTGGCGGACTCGCCGAGCGGCGCCTGCGGGGTGCGGAACCCGCCCTCGCTGGGCACCGCGTAGATCAGCTCGCCGCCCGTGTTGCGGATCTTCACCGCGCCGAGCTCGTCGAGGTCGCGGGAGAGCGTCGCCTGGGTGACGCTCAGCCCGTCGTCCGCGAGGAGCTTCGCCAGCTGGCTCTGCGAGCGCACCGGCTGCCGGTTGAGGATGTCGACGATCCTGCGGTGGCGTGCGGTGCGGGTCTGCGGAACGGACGGCCCGGCCCCGGACTCCGCCTGGGGGGACCCCCAGTTCCCGGTCTGCTGCGCGTCGGTCATCGTCGTCTCATTCTCCGGTTCGTCCTTGCCCGTGCACCGCTCCGTCGAGGACGGCCGGGAGCGCCTCCAGGAAGGCGTCCACCTCCGCGTCGGTGATGATCAGTGCCGGCATGAGCCGTACGACATCGGGAGCGGGCGCGTTCACCAGGAGACCGGCGTCCTGAGCCGCCTGCTGCACCTGCGCGGCGACGGGCTCGGTGAGCACGATACCCAGCAGGAGCCCCGCACCACGGACGTGGGAGACCAACGGGTGCTTCAGACCCTCGATTCCGTCGCGCAACCGCTCGCCGAGCCGCTTGACCTGGTCGAGCGCTCCCTCGGCGGCCAGCGTGTCCAGGACGGCCAGACCGGCGGCGCAGGCGACCGGGTTCCCGCCGAAGGTCGTGCCGTGGTGGCCGGGCCGCAGCAGGTCGGCCGCCTCGCCGAAGGCCACGGTGGCGCCGAGCGGCAGCC
Source organism: Streptomyces sp. NPDC048338 (assembly GCF_043201055.1). Lineage (NCBI taxonomy): Bacteria > Bacillati > Actinomycetota > Actinomycetes > Kitasatosporales > Streptomycetaceae > Streptomyces > Streptomyces sp. NPDC048338. The sequence continues at coordinate 200,005 of NZ_JBICYQ010000009.1, read as the reverse complement.
CGCCGCCCAGACCCTTGGCCAGCGTCACGACGTCGGGCTCCACACCGTCGTGCCCCTGGTGCTCGAACCAGTGGCCGGTCCGGCCGACGCCGGTCTGGACCTCGTCGAGGACCAGCAGCGTACCGATGGCGCGGGTGATCTCGCGGGCCGCCTGGAGATAGCCGACGGGCGGGACGACCACGCCGTTCTCGCCCTGGATCGGCTCGATGACGACGAACGCCGTCTCCTCGGTGACCGCCGCGCGCAGCGCGTCCACGTCGCCGTACGGCACATGGGTGACGTCGCCCGGAAGCGGCAGGAACGGCGTCTGCTTGCCCGGCTGGCCGGTGAGCGCCAGCGCGCCCATGGTCCGGCCGTGGAAGCCGCCCTGGGTGGCGACCATGTGGGTCCGGCCGGTCAGCCGGCCGATCTTGAAGGCGCCCTCGTTGGCCTCGGCGCCCGAGTTGCAGAAGAAGACCCGACCGGGGCGGCCGAACAGCTGGAGCAGCCGCTCGGCGAGTGCGACGGGCGGCTCGGCGACGAACAGGTTGGAGACGTGGCCGAGGGTGGCGATCTGCCGGGACACGGCCTCGACGATCGCCGGGTGGGCGTGGCCGAGGGCGTTGACGGCGATGCCGCCGACGAAGTCGAGGTACTCCCTGCCGTCGGCGTCCCAGACCCGGACTCCGGCGCCGCGCACCAGCGACAGCTTCGGCGTGCCGTAGTTGTCCATCAGCGAGCCCTGCCACCGCTGGGTCAGTTCCGTGTTGTTGCCGCTCACGATTCCCCCTGTCCGTCGGCCACGACCATGGTGCCGATGCCCTCGTCGGTGAAGATCTCCAGCAGGATCGAGTGCTGGACCCGGCCGTCGATCACGCGGGCCGTGGTGACCCCGTTGCGCACGGCGTGCAGACAGCCCTCCATCTTGGGCACCATGCCGCTGGAGAGGTCGGGCAGCAGCTTCTCCAGCTGGCTCGCGGTGAGCCGGCTGATGACCTCGTCGCTGTTCGGCCAGTCCTCGTAGAGGCCCTCGACGTCGGTCAGGACCATCAGGGTCTCGGCGCCCAGCGCCGCAGCGAGAGCCGCAGCCGCCGTATCAGCATTGACGTTGTAGACATGTCCGTCGTCCTGGGAGCGGGCGATGGAGGAAACGACCGGGATCCGGCCGTCCTGCAGCAGCGCCTCGATGGCGCCGGTGTCGAGGGCGGTGATCTCGCCGACGCGGCCGATGTCGACCTGCGCGCCCTCGATGACCGGCTGGTGCTTGGTGGCGGTGATGGTGTGCGCGTCCTCGCCGGTCATGCCGACGGCGAACGGGCCGTGCTGGTTGAGCAGCCCGACGAGCTCACGCTGGACCTGCCCCGCGAGGACCATCCGTACGACGTCCATCGCCTCGGGCGTGGTGACCCGCAGGCCGGCCTTGAACTCGCTGACCAGGCCCGCCCGGTCGAGCGCGGCGCTGATCTGGGGACCGCCGCCGTGCACGACGACCGGCTTGAGGCCGGCGTGGCGCAGGAAGACGACGTCCTGGGCGAAGGCGGCCTTGAGGTCGTCGTCGATCATGGCGTTGCCGCCGAACTTGATGACGACGGTCTTCCCGTGATGACGGGTCAGCCAGGGTAGCGCCTCGATGAGGGTCTGGGCCTTGGGGAGCGCGGTGTGCTTCCGCGTGGTGCTCGTCATGACGAGTACGCGCTGTTCTCGTGGACGTAGTCGGCGGTCAGGTCGTTGGCCCAGATGACGGCCGACTCCGAGCCCGCGGCGAGGTCGGCCGTGATGGTGACCTCCCGGTAGCGCATGTCGACCAGGTCGCGGTCCTCGCCGACGGATCCGTTCTTGCAGACCCAGACGCCGTTGATGGCGACGTTGAGCAGGTCGGGGTCGAAGGCCGCCTGCGTGGTGCCGATGGCGGACAGCACCCGGCCCCAGTTGGGGTCCTCGCCGTGGATGGCGCACTTGAGGAGGTTGTTGCGCGCGATGGAGCGGCCGACCTCCACGGCGTCGTCCTCGGTGGCGGCGTTGACCACCTCGATCCGGATGTCCTTGCTGGCGCCCTCGGCGTCGCCGATGAGCTGGCGGGCGAGGTCGTCGCAGACGGCCCGTACGGCCTCGGTGAACTCCGCGGCCTCGGGGGTCACGCCGGAGGCGCCGGAGGCCAGCAGAAGGACGGTGTCGTTGGTGGACATGCAGCCGTCGGAGTCGACCCGGTCGAAGGTGAGCCGGGTGGCGCCGCGCAGGGCGGCGTCCAGGTCCCCGGCGGCGACGTCGGCGTCGGTGGTGAGGACGACCAGCATGGTGGCGAGGCCGGGGGCGAGCATGCCCGCGCCCTTGGCCATGCCGCCGACCGTCCAGCCGGACCGGGTCACGACCGCGGTCTTGTGGACGGTGTCGGTGGTCTTGATGGCGATGGCGGCCTTCTCGCCGCCGTGCTCGGAGAGCTGCTCGGCGGCCTTCTCCACCCCGGAGAGGACCTTGTCCATCGGGAGCAGGAGGCCGATCAGGCCGGTGGAGGCGACGGCGACCTCGCCGGCACCGACGGCCGGGCCGGCCTCGCTGAGGACCTCGGCGACCTTCTCGGCGGTGGCGTGGGTGTCCTGGAACCCCTGCGGTCCGGTACAGGCGTTGGCCCCACCGGAGTTGAGGACGACAGCGGTCAACTCGCCGGTGGAGAGCACCTGCTGGGACCAGAGGACGGGAGCGGCCTTGACGCGGTTGGAGGTGAAGACGCCCGCGGCGGCGCGGCGGGGCCCGGTGTTGACCACGAGGGCCAGGTCCGGGTTGCCGTTCTCCTTGATCCCGGCGGCGATGCCCGCCGCCGTGAATCCCTTCGCTGCGGTGACGCTCATGGAGCGACTCCAATCGTGGAAAGTCCGGTGTCCTCGGGCAGCCCGAGGGCGATGTTCATGCTCTGCACCGCGCCGCCGGCGGTGCCCTTGGTGAGGTTGTCGATGGCGCTGATGGCGATGATCCGCCCGGCGGCCTCGTCGTACGCGACCTGGATCTGAACGGCGTTGGAACCCTGGACGGACGCGGTCGCCGGCCACTGCCCCTCGGGCAGCAGGTGGACGAACGGCTCGTCGGCGAAGGCCTTCTCGTACGCGGTCCGCACGGTCTCGGCCGTCACGCCCGGCTTCGCCTTGGCGGAGCAGGTCGCGAGGATGCCGCGGGACATCGGCGCGAGGGTCGGCGTGAACGACACGCTCACCCGCTCGCCGGCCGGGCCGCTCAGGTTCTGGATCATCTCGGGGGTGTGCCGGTGGCCGCCGCCCACGCCGTACGGGGACATGGAGCCCATCACCTCGCTGCCGAGCAGGTGCGGCTTGAGTGCCTTGCCGGCGCCGGAGGTGCCGGTGGCGGCGACGACGACGGCTTCGGGCTCGGCGAGGCCGTCCGCGTACGCGGGGAAGAGGGCGAGCGAGACGGCGGTGGGGTAGCAGCCGGGCACCGCGACCCGCTTGGACCCCGCCAGCGCGGCGCGGGCACCCGGCAGCTCCGGCAGGCCGTAGGGCCAGGTCCCGGCGTGCGGGGAACCGTAGAAGGCCTCCCAGTCGGCGGCGTCCGCGAGCCGGAAGTCGGCGCCCATGTCGATGACCAGCGTGTCGGGCCCGAGCTGCTCGGCGATGGCGGCGGACTGGCCGTGCGGGAGCGCGAGGAACACGACGTCGTGCCCGGCGAGCGACTCGGCGTCGGTCGGGGCGAGGACGCGGTCGGCGAGCGGAAGGAGGTGCGGCTGGAGGCCGCCGAGCCGCTGACCGGCGTTGGAGTGGCCGGTCAGGGTGCCGATCTCCACGTCGGGGTGGGCGAGGAGAAGACGCAGGAGCTCTCCGCCCGCGTACCCGCTCGCGCCTGCCACTGCTGCTCGTACCGTCATCGAAACCCTCCTCATGGATGGCATGACTATACGCACGACCGCACTTTTATGCAAAGGTGTTCCACGGCGGCTGATCATGCGCGGTGACGGGGCGCCCCGGTCGGCCCGTCCGGCCCCGTCCGCGCTCGGCCCGGGCTCCGGATCCGGTTCGGCCCGAGGACGGGCGGTCCGCCCGCGGCTCCTGCCGGAAAAGCCGGTCGCGGGGCGCGGAACCGGGTCCGTAGTGTCGCCCGGATCAGGACGACCCCACGGCACGACGACGGTCAAGGAGCGGCCATGACCCCGCGCATGACGATGACGGCGATCACCCTGGACTGCCCCGACCCCGAGGCACTCGCCGCCTTCTACCGGCGGGCCACCGGGCTCGCGCCCCACCCGCGGTCCGACGGCGACTTCGCCGCCCTCGTCTTCGAGAACGGCCTCGTCCTCGGCTTCCAGCGGGTCGACGACCACCGGGCCCCGCGCTGGCCCGACCCCGGATCCTCGCAGCAGATCCACCTCGACTTCGACGTGCCCGACCTCGACGAGGCCGAGTCCCTGCTCCTGGCGGAGGGCGCCACGAAGCCGGAGGTCCAGCCGGGCGGGGACCGGTGGCGCGTCCTCCTCGACCCGGCGGGGCATCCGTTCTGCCTGTGCCCGACCCGGGCCGGGGCGGCGGGGTGACGGCGCGAGCCCCGGTCGAGCGGCTCGCGGAATGGGTCGAGAACGTGCCGGCGCGGGAGTACGAGCGGCTGCGCCGGGTCGGCGAACTGCGCGGGCACCGGGTGGACTCGACCCACCCGCCGACGCATCTGCGGCGTCGGCTCCTGGCCGCGGGCGAGGCGTTCCCGGCGCGCGTCACCGTGAACGCGGCGACGGCGACGGCGATCGACGGCGAACTCGCGGGCGTGCGGCGGCAGGTGGCCCGGGACGTCGTCACCGGCGCCCATCACGGCTGAGGATCCGCGTCCCGGTCCGGCCTACGCCACCCGCCCGCGGGCGGGCCGGGCCCCTCGTCACACCCCCGCCCCGGCACACGTCATCCCGGTGACGAGCCGGTGAGGACGACGAGGAGGGATGGCCCGTGCGGAACGACGAGTTCCTCGACCGCCAGTTCGGGGCCCATGAGGCGCGGCTGCGGGCTGTCGCCCGGCGGATGCTCGGATCGCGCCGGGAGGCGGAGGACGCCCTGGCCGAGGCCCGTGCCGGGGTGGGCGTCGGGGACGTGGCCGGCTGGCTGACGATGGCCGTGGGCCGGGTGTGCCTCGCGCGGCTGCGGGCCCGGACGGCGGGCGGAGGGCCGCGGGAGGACGGGCGGGAATCCCCGGGCGACGGGTACGGAGAGGAGGCGGTCCGGCCGGGTCCGGCCTCCGGCGGGGCGGGCGGGCAGGCGCCGCCGGACGGCGTAGCGGACTCGGTGACGCTCGCGCTGTTCGTCGTCCTGGAGTCGCTGACGCCGGACGAACGGCTCGCCTTCGTGCTCCACGAACTCTTCGGCCTGCCGCTCGACGAGACCGCGCGGATCACCGGCCTTACGGCGGCGGAGGCGGCCCGGCTCGTCCGCCACGGCCGGCTCCGGGTGCGGGGCGGTGGCACAACCGGGCCCCGGGCGGATGCCGCGGCCGGTGCGGGAGGGGGCCGGTCCGGGGCCGCGCGGACCGGTCCGGGCGGCGTGGCCGGAGCCGGGGATCCGGCGCGCGAGCGAGCGGTCGTCCGGGAGTTACCCGGTTCGTGACGACCCCGCCCCGGCCTGCGGCCCGCCGTCCCGGGCAGCGCCGTCGGCCGGACCACCCGCCCCGGCCTGCGTACTTAGCTGTTTAGCTCATGTGCTAAATATGGGCCCGTGACCGAACACCCCACACAGGACGACATCGAGGCCGGCGTCTTCCGCGCCCTCGCCGACGCCACCCGCCGGCAGATCCTCGAGGACCTCAGGGACGGCGAACTCGCGGCCGGCCAGATCGCCGGCCGGTTCTCCATCAGTGCGCCCTCCGTCTCCCGGCACCTCGGCGTGCTCAAGGGGGCGGGGCTGGTGACCGAGCGACGTGACGGCAACCGCATCCTCTACTCCCTCGCCGAGGACCGGCTCGCGACCTCCGTGGGGCGCTTCCTGAGCAGCGTCTGCCCGGAGCAGATCGTGATGCGCCGCACCAGGTGGCGCGACAAGGAGGCGGGCGCGTGAGGACTCCGCCCCGGCTGGCGAGCGTCATCGAGCGGCGGCTCCTCGTCAACTACCGCGTCGACCCCGAGGTCGCCGCCACCCACCTGCCGGCCGGCCTTCGCCCGCAACTGGTCCGCGGCAGCGCCGTCGCCGGGATCTGCCTGCTCCGGCTCGGCTCGGTCCGGCCCGTCTGGGCCCCGGCGGTCACCGGTCTGCGCAGCGAGAACGCGGCCCACCGCTTCGCCGTCGAGTGGGACGGCCCGGACGGGGTGGAGACCGGCGTGTACATCCCGCGGCGCGACACCGCGTCCCGCGTCAACCGCTGGGCGGGGGGCCGGGTGTTCCCCGGCGAGCACGGGCACGCGGACTTCCAGGTGGCGGAGACCGCCGACACCGTACGGGTGGCCTTCGCGACCCGGGACGGCTCGACCCGGGTGGACGTGACCGCCGAGATCACCGGCACCCTCGACGGCAGCGGGCTCTTCGCGGATCTCGACGAGGCCTCGGCGTTCTTCCGGGGCGGCAGCAAGGGCTACTCCGCCACCAGCGACGGCCCGCACCTGGACGGGATGCAGTTGCAGACGGACGCCTGGCGCGTCGAGGCCGGGCGGGTGGCCTCGGCCTCCTCCTCGTTCTTCGACGATCCGGACCGCTTCCCGCCGGGGAGCGCGGCACTGGACTCGGTGCTGGTCATGCGCGACGTGCCGGTGCGGTGGCGTCCGCTGGCACCCCTGGACACCGCCCGCTGAGCCCCGGAGGGTGCGGCCGGCGACCCGGCCGCACCCTCCGTCAGGCGCTCTTGACCGCCCGCAGGACCACGAACTTCGGGTCGCTCGCGACGAGGTCGCAGCGGCCGAAGATGCGGCGCAGGGTGACGTGGTAGCCGAGGTGGCGGTTGCCCACCACCCACAGTTCGCCGCCCGGCCGGAGCACGCGGCGGGCGTCCGTGAACATCCGGCGGGCGGTGCGGTCGGTGGTGGCCTGGTGGCTGTGGAACGGCGGGTTGTTGAGGACGAGGTCCACCGACCCGGCCGGCAGGTCCGCCGTGCCGTCGCCGACCGTGAACGCGGCCGTGCGGCCCGGCTCGGCGTGGGCACGGAAGTTCGCCTCGGCCGAGGCGACGGCCTGGTACGACTCGTCGGTGAAGACCAGGTCGGCCTCGGGTTCGGCGAGCGCGACGGCCAGGCCGACGACGCCGTTTCCGCAGCCGAGGTCGACGACCCGGGCGCTGCCGATCCCCTGCGGCAGGTGGCGGAGGAAGAAGCGGGTGCCGATGTCGAGGCGGTCGGCGCAGAACACCCCGGCGTGGTTGCCGATCGTCCGGCCCGCCACGGTCCCGGCGTCGGCGGGCAGCGCGTAGCGGTGCGGCCACGGGTTCGTGCCCCGGTCGAGCGACGGGTCCGGGGTGCAGTGGATCAGCCGCGCCTTCTTCACCGCGAGCGAGGTGCGGGTGGGGCCGAGGATCCGCTCGAAGAGCCGGAGGGTGGAGGTGTGGATGTCCTTGACCATGCCGGTTCCGACGACGACGGTGCCCTCGTGCAGGGCGGGCGCCAGGCGGTGCAGCTGGTCCTCCAGGAGCGCCAGGCTCTTGGGGACGCGGACGAGCAGCACGTCGATCCGCTCGGGCGGCGGGTCCTGCGTGGTCAGCAGCCGGACCGCGTCGGGCCCGGCTCCGGCCCGCTCCAGGTTCTCGGCCGTCGCCCGCCGGCCGAGGTAGGAGTCGGAGATCTGGACGAGCGCGGCGGGGTGCCGGGCGGCGAGCGCGGTGGCGAGGGCGCCCCAGCGGTCGCCGACGACGGCGACGGTGCCGGACAGGTCCGTGCCGGTCTCCGCCAGGTGCGCCAGCAGGTACTCGTCGGAGGCGTCCCAGGCGCGCAGGGGGTCGCGCGGGTCCGCGGGGAAGCGGGTGAGGGGGAACTCGCCCCATGACGTGGTCAGACGGTTCATCGTGCTCTCAGGCTAGCCGGTCGGACCGGTCCGCCCGACGGCCGCGGCGGGGAGCGGGGCCGCGCCGTACGGAAGGAACCCGGCGAGGAGCGGGGCCGCGCCGCGCCGTACGGACGGGACCCGGCGAGGGCGTCGGGCCTCCGGCCGGCAGGCCGGTGCACGCTCGCCCGGGTCAGCCGGCCGTCGCGGCGAGCTGGAGGTGCCACAGGCCGGGGCGGCCGGTGAGGGTGACGGTCGACAGCGGACGCACGTCGACGTTCCAGTACGTGGCGGGGGCGCCTTCAGGGCGTACACGAGGGCCGCCCGGACGACGGCGGGTTCGGCGACGGCCACGATCGCGCCGTCCTCCGCGGGCCGGGTGTCGAGCCAGCCCCCTATCCGCGTGATGAAGGCGAGCAGGGTCTCGCCGCCGTGCGGCGCGGTCCGCGGGTCGGAGAGCCAGGCGTCGACGGCCGCGGGTTCCTGGGCGGCGACCTCGGCGAGGGTGAGCCCCCGCCACCGGCCCATGTCGCAGTCGCGCAGGGCGGGCTGGGCGAGCGGGGCGTACCCCAGGGCCGTGCCCGTGGCCCGGCTTCGGGGCGTCGGGGAGCAGTAGCGCAGCTCGGCCGAGCCGAGTGGCACCAGTGTGTGTGCGGCGACCTGCACCTCGTACCAGCCGGCCTCGTCGAGCGGCCGGTCGTCGTCGAAGCGTTCGGCCAGCAGGGAGGAGCTGCGCGCCGCCGCGACGAGCGTGACCCGAAGACCCATGGGCGCGATCGTGAGGCCGAAAGCGTGGCAGGTCAAGAGGGCATATGCGCGGCGGTGCGCGCGGCCGGGAAGGGGCCGGGGACGGGAGGGTCAGTTCAGCCCGAGAGCCATCCACTTGTCCGGGTTCTGCAGTGGCCGGAACCCGACCTTCTCGTAGACCCCGTGGGCGTCCGCGGTGGCCAGCATGACGCGGCGCAGGCCGTACGGCTCCAGGTGGTCGCGTACGGCCGTCACCAGGGCCGTTCCGAGCCCGGTGCCCCGTGCGGTCCGGTCGACGTAGACGTCGCAGAGCCAGGCGAAGGTGGCACGGTCGGTGACGATGCGCGCGTAGGCGGTCATCTCGCCCGTCTCACGGTGGTAGGCGCCGAAGTTCAGGGATCCGTCGATCGCCCGGTCCTGGGTGTCGCGGGACCGTCCGAGGGCCCAGTAGGCGTCGGTGGAGAGCCAGTGGTGGACGCGGGCGCGGTCGAGCCGCTCGGGGTCGGTGGAGAACTCGTGGGCGCCGTGCGTGAGGGCGGGGCTGGTGGTCGGGTTGCTCATGGGGCGAAGGCTTCCAGGGGTCGCCACGCTTGTCAGGTGGATTTGACCGCCGGGGGCACACGGGGCGGGGCCGGCGCCCGGCCCTTCGCCGCCCTGCCGCACGGCGCCGGCCTCGCCCGTCGGCCGCCGGCCCCCGCCGTCACGCCCCGGCCCCCGCCCTACGCCCCGCTCACGGCACGAGTTCGTCCACCGCGGCCCGCAGGCGGCGGACGCCTTCGGCGATCTCCGTCGGGCCCGCCACACCGGCGAAGCTCAGCCGGATGTGGCCGGCGGGGGGTTCGGCGCAGAAGTAGGGGCGGCCGGGAGCGAGGGCGACGCCCGTGCGCAGGGCGGTCGCGTGGAGGGCGGACTCGGGGACGGTGTCGGGCAGCCGGAGCCAGAGGTGGTAGCCGCCGGAGGGGATGTGCGACAGCGTCAGCTCGGGCAGGTGCAGGGCGAGCGCGCCGGCCAGGACGTCCCGGCGGCTCTTCAGCTCCTGGGACACGGCGCGCAGATGGCGGCCCCAGGCGGGCGAGCCGACCAGTTCCAGGGCGGCCTCCTGGAAGGGCCGCGGCACGAAGAAGCTGTCGACGACCTGGATGGCGCGCAGACGTTCCAGGACCGGTCCGCGGGCGGCGAGGGCCCCGACCCGCATGCTCGCGGAGGTCGGCTTGGTGAGGGAGCAGACGTGGACGACGACCCCGTCGGGGTCGTCGGCGGCCAGCGGCGGGGGCAGGGGGGCGGCGTCCTCGTGCACCAGGCGGCGGGCGAAGTCGTCCTCGACGACGAAGGCGCCGGCGGCCCGGGCGATCGCGACGACCGCCCGGCGCCGCTCGGGGGCGAGCACGGCCCCGGTCGGGTTCTGGAACAGCGGCTGACAGACCAGGACCCGGGCGCCGGTCGCGCGGAAGGCGGCCTCCAGGAGGTCCGGCCGGACCCCGTCGGCGTCCGTGGGGACGGGCACCGGGCGCAGGCCGGACGCCCTGGCGACCGCCAGCATGCCGGGATAGGTGGGCGATTCGACGAGGACGGCGGTGCCGGGCGCGGCGAGGGCGCGCAGCGCGGTCGTGATCGCGGACTGGCCGCCCGCGGTGATCAGGATGTCGGCGGCCGTGACGGAGCCGCCGATCTCCCGGGCGAACCACTCGCGGAGTTCGGGCAGTCCGTCCGTGGGCGGCCGGCCCCAGGCGCCCGGCCGGCGGCCGGCGCGGGCCAGTGCGGCGGACAGGGCGCGTTCGGGCTGGAGCGAGGGGTGCAGGTATCCGCCGTTGAACTCGATCATGCCCGGCGGCGGGGCGGAGAGGGTGACCAGCACTCCGGAGGCGTCGACGGCCCGGGGGACGAGTTCGGTGGCGCTGTCGGCGCTGAGCGCGACCTCCTGCCAGGAGGTGTCCCCGACGGCCGGTGTGCCGGTCCGCGGCTCGGCCCGGAAGGCACCGGCTCCCGGCCGGGTCACGACCAGCCCTTCCGCGGCGAGCCGCGCGAGGGCCCGGGTGACGGTGACCGGGGAGACCCGATAGCGCTCGACGAGAGCGCGACTCGATGGCAGCTTCCCACCTGGTGAGTAGCGGTCGAGCTCCGCCTTCAGGGATTTTGCCAGTTCAGCCACACTGCTACGCTCGTGCATGACAGCACAGGATAGCGCTACTCGCCCCAGCACGATAGCGGTCGGCAGCTCCCCGCAGGCCGGCGGCACCGTTCTCGCCGGTCTCGGCGTGGTCGCCTTCTCGCTCACCTTCCCCTCCACCGTCTGGGGCCTGGAGAGCTTCGGCCCGTGGTCGCTGGTCGCGCTGCGCTCCACCCTCGCGGCGCTGATCGCGGGCGCGTTCCTGCTCGCCCTGCGGGTCCCGCTGCCCGAGCGGCGTCACTGGGCGGGTCTCGCCGTCGTCGCCGGCGGTGTCGTGGTCGGCTTCCCGCTGCTCACCAGCCTCGCCCTGCAGACCTCCACGACCTCGCACGCCGCGGTGGTCGTCGGCCTGCTGCCGCTCACCACGGCGACCTTCGCCGCCCTCCGCACCGGCCGCCGGCCGTCCCGCACGTTCTGGTGCGCGGCGCTCGCCGGCGCGGGGGTGGTCATCGGCTTCACCCTGGCGGAGAGCGGCGGATCCCTGTCGGCCGGCGACGTGTACCTCTTCGGCGCGCTCGTCGTCTGCGCCGCCGGCTACACCGAGGGCGGGCGGCTCGCCCGGCTCATGCCCGGCTGGCAGGTCATCGGCTGGGCACTGGTCCTCTGCCTGCCCGTCATGGTGGCGGGCTCGGCCGTGGCGCTCGCCGTGGAGCCGGTGCGCCTCACCGCCCACGGCGTGATCGGGCTGGTCTGGGTGGCCGCCGGCTCGACGTTCTTCGGCCTGTACGTCTGGTACCGCGGCATGGCGGCGATCGGCATCCCCAAGGCCAGCCAGCTCCAGCTCGCGCAGCCGCTGCTGACGCTGGTGTGGTCGGTGTCGCTGCTGGGCGAGCACCTCTCGCCCGCCGCTCCGGTCGCCGCCTGCGCCGTCCTCCTCTGCATCGCCGTCACCCAGCGGGCACGGAGCTGACGGCCCGCCCCGAAGTGACGCAGGTCACCCTCCCGGACGTAGACTGCGAAGTACGACAAGCCCGGCCGCGAGGAGGCAACCCCGATGCAAGCGAGCAAGGGCGACACGTTGCTGGTGCACGGCCGGACCGTCGGACAGCACGACCGTACGGCCGAGGTCATGGAAGTACTGGGCGAGAACGGCACTCCCCCGTACCGCGTGCGATTCGACGACGACGGCCACGAGGCCCTGATGGCTCCGGGCCCCGACACCGTCGTACGCCACCACGAGAAGGCGTGAGAGCAGCCCGGACAGCGCCCGGCGCCGGACGACGGCGCCGGGCCTGACCGTGCGGGGCCGCCCCTGGCCCGGGGACGACGGCATCACCGCGGCGGGCGGACCCTCGTCGGGTAGTGGTCGGCCACCACGGCCGCCATCGCGCCGTTCCGGTCGGTGCCGACCTCCTTCGCCGAGAAGAAGCAGTGTCCGCGCACACCGGGGTGGCGAGCGGCCAGGGTGAGGTGGCGGGACAGCTCCGCGGGGTCCTGCCAGGCCGCGGGCTGCGCGGGGTCACCGCACTTGTAGAGCGCCTCGCCGACGTAGAGGCCGACGCCGGTGTCCCGTACGACCTCGTCCCACCAGGACAGCAGCTTGGCGTAGTCGGCGGCGGCGAAGCCGATGTTCCAGTACAGCTGGGGCGCGATGTAGTCGATCCAGCCCTCCCTGACCCACTTCCTGGTGTCGGCGTGCAGGTCGTCGTAGGTCTGCACGCCCGCGCTGGTGTCCGAGCCCTCGGGGTCGGTCGCGGCGTTGCGCCAGACCCCGAAGGGGCTCACCCCGAAGTCCACGTGCCGGCCGATCCCCTTGATCCGGGCGGCGGTCTCGGAGACCAGCAGATCGGTGTTGTTCCGACGCCAGGCGGCCTTGTCGGGGAAGTCCGCGCCGTACTCGGCGTAGGCGGCGTCGTCGTCGAAGACCTGGCCGGCGACCGGGTAGGGGTAGAAGTAGTCGTCCCAGTGGACGGCGTCGACGTCGTACCGGCGGACGGCGTCCAGCATCGCGTCCTGGACGAAGCGCCGCACCTCGGGCAGACCGGGGTTGTAGTAGAGCTTCCCGCCGTACGGCAGGACCCACTCGGGGTGCAGCCGGGCCGGATGACCGGCCACCAGGCGGGTGGGGTCCGTGTGATGCGCCACGCGGTACGGGTTGAACCAGGCGTGCAGCTCCAGACCCCGGTCGTGGGCCTCCGCGACCGCCGTGCCCAGCGGATCCCACCCCGGGTCGCGGCCCTGCACCCCGGTGAGGCACTGCGCCCACGGCTCGTACGGCGACGGCCACAGGGCGTCGGCGGTCGGCCGGACCTGGAGGACGACGGCGTTGAGCCGGCGTGCGACGGCCGTGTCCAGGTGGGCGAGGAGTTCGGCCCGCTGCTCCTCGGCCGTGAGCCCGGCGCGCGAGGGCCAGTCGCGGTTGGCGACGGTCGCCAGCCACATGCCGCGGAACTCCCTGCGCCGGAGCCCGCGGCCCGCCGCGGAGGCCGCGGCCGCCGGGGCGGAGCCGGTCAGTCCGGCGGCCGCGAGCGCCGCTCCCGTGGTGCCCGCCACGAACCCTCTTCTGCCGATAGGCCGCACTTTGTCACCCCTCATGTGTCGGATACGTCACAGCTACCCGGACAGCATGCCCACCCCGGGGCGATCGATCATCGGTAGATGCGGAGTAACGTCGTGGGGTCGAGGCGGACGCACCGGAATCACACGGGGCCCGCCGCCAGAGAAGAGCGAAAGGCACGAGGTGACGGACTCCATGGCCGACATTGAGCGCATCGGAGTGGTCGGCTGCGGCCAGATGGGTGCGGGCATCGCGGAGGTGTGTGCCCGCAGCGGTCTCGAGGTGAAGGTCGCCGAGACCACCGGCGAGGCGCTGGAGATCGGTCGCACGCGGCTCCACAACTCGCTGACGAAGGCCGCCGAACGCGGCAAGATCAGCGAGGAGGAGCGGGACGCGACGCTGGCGCGGCTCAGCTTCACCACCGACCTGGGCGAGTTCGCCGACCGCGACCTCGTCATCGAGGCCGTCGTGGAGAACGAGCAGGTCAAGACCGAGATCTTCCAGGTGCTCGACCAGGTGATGACGCGTCCCGACGCCATCCTGGCCTCGAACACCTCCTCCATCCCCCTGGTGAAGCTGGCCGTGGCGACCTCGCGTCCCGACCAGGTCATCGGCATCCACTTCTTCAACCCGGCCCCGGTGCAGAAGCTCGTCGAGCTGATCCCGGCCCTCACCACCTCCGAGGGCACGATCAGCCGGGCGCAGATGTTCGCGGAGAAGGTGCTGGGCAAGCACGCGATCCGCGCGCAGGACCGGTCCGGCTTCGTGGTCAACGCCCTGCTGGTGCCGTACCTGCTCTCCGCGATCCGGATGTTCGAGTCGGGCATCGCGAGCCGCGAGGACATCGACAACGGCATGGAGTTCGGCTGCGCCCACCCGATGGGCCCGCTGAAGCTCTCGGACCTGATCGGCCTCGACACCATCGCCTCGATCGCCGACTCGATGTACAGCGAGTTCAAGGAGCCGCTGTACGCCGCTCCCCCGCTGCTCCAGCGCATGGTGGACGCGGGTCGTCTCGGCCGCAAGACGGGCTCGGGCTTCTACCCGTACGCCTGAGTCCCGGCGCCGGTCCGCCGGTTCCGCTTCCCGCCGTGCCGGTGGGACCGCTCCGGAGCCGCCGCGCCTTCCTGCCTCACCGTCGCACCCTCCGGACGGCCCGTTCACCCGCACAGGTACGGGCCGTCCGGCCGGTGATCCGGCGGCCCCCCGTTTCGTCCACCCGGTGCTCGGACGGCTGAGCCGCCCGGACGTCCGGGCGGCTCAGCCCAGGCGCAGGTGGTGCAGCATCAGCAGCCCCGCGGCCATGTTGGCGGCCGGGATCTCCCCGCGGGAGACCATGTCGGGGACCAGCTTGAGCGGTATCCACTCACGGCGTGAGGACTCGAAGTCGTCCTGCGGCGGCCCGATGTACGTCGCCTCCTCCGCCCAGTAGAGATGGTGCCGCGCGTCCGTGAGGCCGTTGGACGGCTCCACGGTGAGGAGATGGCGCAGCGGGCCGGGGCGCCAGCCCGTCTCCTCCTCCATCTCGCGGGCGGCGGCGGCCTCGACGGACTCGCCGTCCTCGACGACACCGGCGGCCAGCTCCCAGCCCCAGCTGTCGGTGATGAAGCGGTGGCGCCAGAGCATCAGCACCTCGTTGGCCTCGTTGACGACGGTCGCCACGGCCACCGGGCGCAGCCGGATCAGATAGTGGTCCAGGTGGCGGCCGTCCGGGAGTTCGACGTCCGCGAGGTTCACCCGGAACCAGCGGTTCTCATACACAGACTGTTCGCTAAGTTTCGTCCACTGCACGTTTCTGCCACCTTCCGATTGGTCGGTGGCAATATCGCAGCAGTCACGGGCTCACAGGGGAACGCGCAGGGCTCCGCCGATGAGTTCCGCCGCCTCCCGGGCGTCCGCGCAGTCGGTCGCCAGGAGGTGTTCCCGCACCAGGCGCAGCCGGTCACGCAGCCGCCTCGACTCCATCCCCCGCGCCTGTTCGGTCATCTCCACCGCGGTCCGCGCCGCCTCGTCGGCGTCCCCCTGCCGCAGTTCGATCTGGCACAGCATCGCCAGCCGGTGCACCCTCCCCCGGTCATGGGCGGGTGTCCCCACGGCCGCGAGCGCGTGCTCCCGCGCGGCAGGGACGTCGCCCAGGCTGAGCAGCGCCTCGGCGACCTGCACGTTGACCAGCCCGGGCTGGACGTAGCCGGTCTCGGCCGGCTCGTGGACCGGGCTGATCCGCACCGCCTCCGACTCCGCGCGCCGGATGCACGACAACGCCGCCGTGCCGTCGCCGAGATGGGCGTACGCCTTCGCCTGCATCGCGGAGAGGTCGGCGGCCAGGGCCGGGGTGATCTCCGAACCCGCCGAGCGCAGGGCCGATTCGGCGAAGGCCACGGCCTGCCGGTACTCCCCCATGAACAACGACTGGTTGACGAGCAGCGCGACCACGTAGGCGCCGAGCCCGCGGTCCCCGCTCGCCTTGGCCAGCCGCAGCGCCTGGTGGAAGTAGCGCTGCGCGAGCCCCAGCGCGTCCGAGTCGTAGGCGCAGATCCCGGCCACCGCCACCAGGCCGCCGGTGGCCCGGTGGAGCTGCCGGCCCAGGCGGTCGCTGTAGGCGCCGCGGAGCAGCGGCGCGGTCTCCGCGTTGAGGAAGCCGACGATCCGGCTGCGCGTCGCGATGCCGCCGGCCTTGCGGTACATCTGCTCGTAGTGCGCGCGGGCCGCGCGCAGCATGGTGATGTCCGCCATCGAGACCCGGGTGACCCCGTCACGGGAGACGTCGGCGTCCTCCGGCGGGTTCTCCCACTCCCACACCGGCATGACCGCGGGGGTGCCGGTGACGGCCTGCGCGCCGAGTACGTGCGGACGCTGCTGTTCGTCGGAGCGCCACAGCGCGGCGGCCCGCTCGACGAAGCCGGACAGCGAGGAGGTCTGCGACCCCCCGGGTTCGCCGGGCACGCCCAGGCCGATGTCGTCGAGGGTGACCACCCGGTGCAGTCGTCCGGCCAGCACCTCGCAGATCAGGTCCGGGACCTGGCCGCGCGGCCGCTGCCCCTTCAACCAGCGCGCCACGGCGGTGTGTTCGTAGCGCAGGGCGAGTCCGCGGGAACGGCCCGCCTGGTTCACATGGGCGGCGAGGCCGGCGTGGGAGACGCCCGCTTCGCCGAGCAGGGCGTCGAGCAGGGTGTTGGGCTGCATGGCCCCTCCGAGGATCGGTGCGCACAGCGTAGTAGAGGCCGGTTTCGCACGGGGTGTGAACGAAGTACCCGTTCTTCCCCTCCGTGCACTCTGTCGCCCTGTTGCGGCCACCGGTTGACTGAGCTCTCTCGCCGCAAGGCGAGGGGCCGCCGGCTCCCCCCCTTACAGTGCGGCGGCCCGCTCCGCGTCGTCCGCCCTGCCGATCTGCCCGACACTCCGTGGCAGGGCGGGCGACGCCGGCCTCAGGAAACCCGTCGCTCACAGGTGAGGAGAGGGTGCAGGCCGGGTACGGCGCAGCCCGGGTTCGGCGGGCTGCGCCGGCACCCGCGGCCGGTCGTTGCGGAGGACCAGCAGGGCCACGTCGTCCGCCGGACGGCCCTTGGTGTGACGCAGCAGCGCGCCGTGCACGCGGCGGACCACCGCGGCGGGCGGCGGGGACGGGTCGCGGCCCGCCTCGGCCAGGACCGCTTCGAGGTCGAAGAACCGGCCGGCGCCGTCCCGGGCGTCCTGAGCGCCGTCGGTGTGCAGGACGAGCAGGTCGCCCGGCGACAGCCGGACGCACGGGTACGGGGAGAGGTCGGCGGGCAGCGGGAACGTGCCCAGCGGCGGAAGCGGATCGCCGGTGGAGACCGCCTCGACCCGGCGTCCGATCCGGTACGGGCCCGGGTGGCCGCAGTTGAGCGCGAGGACCTCGTCGTCCGGGCGGATCTCCAGGAGCAGGACGGTGACGAACTCCTCCGCCGCCGGGTGCTCCGCGGCGCGGCCGGAGCACTCGTCGACGGTCGCCTCGCGAAGACGGCGCCCGAGGGCACGGTCGAGACGGCGCAGTACGCCGCCGAGTTCGGGCTCGTCGTGGGCGGCCTCGCGGAAGCTGCCCAGCACGGCGACGACCGCGCCGAGGGCGGCGAGTCCGTGGCCGCGGACGTCACCGATGATCACCCGCACGCCGTAGGGAGTGGCCACCGCCTCGTAGAGGTCGCCACCGACGACCGCGCCCCGGGAGGCCGAGAGCTGGCCCGCCGCGACGGTCAGACCGTCGATCCGGGGCGGCGGCGGGCGCAGCAGCGCCTGCTGGGTGGCATGGGCAATGACGCGCATCCGTCGCAGCTCGCGGGAGAGGCCGTGCCGGATCCCGAGGACCAGGCCGGTGCCGACGCCGAGGAACACGACGCCGGTCGCGACGCGCAGGGCGACCCCCGGTTGCTGGGCCGCCGGACAGGCGAGTCTCCAGGTGACGGCGACCGCTCCCCAGAGGGCGGGGAGGCCGAGCGGGCCCAGCCGGCGCAGCCGTGAACCCGGGGAGAGCGACGATCGTGAACGGATCATGCACGGCCCTTCCTGAGGCCCTGCAGCGCCCGAAGGCCCTGCGGCACACAAGGCCGCCCCTGTGGCCGCGTTGATTGTGCCGAGCGCCCCGGGCGTGGCGGAACACCCCTCGGCGATCTCACCCGAAGGAGTGAGCGCCCTCGGCGCGCCGCCCCGCGCCACCGTCTCGCCACCCGAACGGCAGACCGACGGTCGCACGGGTGAGCGCCGCAGACCCGCCTGGGCCGACGTCCTCAGGCGCCTCGTCCGACACCGCGGTCGGGGGCGCTCATGTCCCCCGTCCCGGGCGTGCCGTCGGCGAGCCCGTAGCGCAGGTAGACGGTGCCCCGGGGGCTGGCCACCGGCGGTTCGAGGAGCGTGATGTTCGTGGGCACCTCGCCCCCGTCGAACACCTTCTTGCCGACGCCGAGCACGATCGGGTGCACCCAGAGGTCGAGACGGTCGAAGAGCTTCTCGCGCAGGAGGGTCTGCACCAGGTTCAGGCTCCCGACGACCTTCACGTGCTCGTGCCGGTCACGGATCTCGCGCACCGCGGCGGCCAGATCCGGACCGAGCTGGGTCGATCCGGCCCACGAGAGGTCCGGCCTGCCGCGCGAGGCCACGTACTTCGGGACGCTGTTGAAGAGCGTGGCGATCTCGTCGTCCTCGCCGCCCTCCTGGTGCGGCCAGTAGGCGGCGAAGATGTCGTACGTCCGCCGGCCGAGCAGGAGGGCGTCCGTGCCCTCGTACGCGGCTCCGACCTGCGCCCCGGCGACCTCGTCCAGCAGAGGCGCCTGCCAGCCGCCGAACGGGAACCCCTCCGGGTCCTCGTCGGGGCCGCCGGGCGCCTGCCCGACGAGGTCGAGGGTGGTGAACAGCTCGATGTGAATGAGACCCATGCCGTACTCCCGATCGGTTGTCGCGGTCGGGAGGTGGACCTGCGGGCGCATCCGGACTCGTCGCCGCGACGCCACGGGGCTTCGCACTCGTCGACCGCCTCGCCCGGCGCGTCGGTCACCACCCGGCCGGCGGTCAGCGTGCTCGCGGCGCCCGGGAGCACGGCTCGGCAGGGAGACCGTGCGCCGTCGGCCGGGCCCGCCCGTCCGCTGCCTCGGACAGCGCGGGCCGACCGATCCGACGGGCACGGCACGGTGCCCTGCCTTCGCCGGCGGACCGGGACGCCGCACCGGCGCTCCCCCACGTTAGATCACCCACCGCGTCCGGCCCGGGTGGCGTGCCCGCGTCCGGCGGGAAGTTCCCGCGCCCATCGACGCCGACATGCCGCAGGGGGCCGGTCACGGGCGCGAACCCGGTGACCGGCCCCCTGCGGGTGCCGTGAGCGGACGCGGTCAGGCGCCGCGCAGCGTGGCGCCGGTGCGCTCGGTGGCGAGGGACACGGCCGCGTCACGCGCGGCGGTGGCCTCGTCGACCGTGAGCGTGCGGTCCGCGGCCCGGAACTTCAGGGCGTAGGCGAGGGACTTCTTGCCCTCGTCGACCTGCCCACCGGTGTAGACGTCGAACAGCCGGACGGACTCCAGCAGTTCACCGGCACCGTCGCGCAGCGCGGCCTCGACCGTGTCGGCCGGGACCGTCGCGTCGACGACCAGGGCGACGTCCTGGGTGGCGACCGGGAAGGAGGAGATCCGGGGTGCCTTCAGCGGTCCCTCGCTCGCCGCCTCGACCAGGTCCAGGTTCAGCTCCATCGCGCAGGTGCGGGCCGGCAGGCCGAGCGCCTTCACCACGCGCGGGTGCAGCTCGCCCGCGTAGCCGGCCACCTGCTCCTGGCCGTCGACGGTCACGAAGAGACCGGCGCAGCGGCCCGGGTGCCAGGGACCGTACTGGTCCTGACGGATGATCAGCTCCGTACCGGCCTCGCGGGCCACCGTGCGGGCGGCCTCGACCGCGTCCGCCCAGTCGGTCGGGCGACCCTTGCCCCACCAGCCGGCCTGCTCGCGCGCACCGGCGAGGACGACGGCGGCGTACCGGGGCTGCGCGGGCAGCGCGGCATTGACCTCCGCGATCTCCGCGTCGGTGGGCCGGCGGTCGACGGGCAGGCGTACCGTGATGCCTGCGTTCCCGGTGGCCCGGAAGACCAGACCGGTCTCGAAGAGCGCCAGGTCGTGCGAGCCGCGGCCGTCGTTGCGGCGCAGCGCCCCGAGGAGGCCCGGGAGCAGCGTCGTACGGAGCGCGGGCTCCTCGTCGGAGAGCGGGTTGACGAGCTTGACCACGCGGCGGCAGGCGTCCTCCGCGTCCAGGCCGAGCTGGTCGAAGACCTGCTCGCCGATGAACGGGTAGTTCAGCGCCTCCACGTAGCCGGCGCCGGCCAGGGCGCGGCCCACGCGGCGGTGGGTGCGCTGGCGCTCGGTCAGACCGCGGCCGGCCGGGGGCTTCGGCAGGGTCGAGGGCAGGTTCTCGTACCCCTCGAGCCGGATGACCTCCTCGGCGAGGTCGTTGGGCTCGTTGAGGTCGGGGCGCCACGACGGGACCGTGACGACCAGCTCGTCCTGGCCGTAGACGTCGCAGCCCACCTCCTGCAGGCGGCGTACGACGGTCTCGCGACCGTAGTCGACGCCCGCGACGCGGTCCGGGTGGTCCGCCGGGATCGTGATCGTGCGCGGCGCGGACGGGGCGACGATCTCGGTGACCCCGGCCTCGGCCGTGCCGCCCGCGAGCAGCACGAGCAGGTCGACGGTGCGCTGCGCGGCGGCCGCCGCGGCCTGCGGGTCGACCCCGCGCTCGAAGCGCTTGGACGCCTCGGAGCCCAGCCTGTGCCGGCGGGCGGTGCGGGCGATGGAGATCGCGTCGAAGTGCGCGGCCTCGATGACGACCTCGGTGGTCGCGCCGGCCTCCTCGCCGTGGTCGGCGATCTCCGTGTTGGCGCCGCCCATGACACCGGCGATGCCGATCGGCCCGCGGTTGTCGACGATGACCAGGTCCGCGCCGTCCAGGACGCGCTGGGCGCCGTCCAGCGTGGTGATCTTCTCGCCGTGCGCGGCGCGCCGGACCCCGATGGGGCCGTCGAGCCGGGTGCGGTCGTAGGCGTGCAGCGGCTGGCCGAGCTCCAGCATCACGTAGTTGGTGATGTCGACGGCCAGCGAGATCGGGCGCATGCCCGCCTTCTGCAGGCGCCGCGCCATCCAGATCGGGGTGCGGGCCTCCGGCTCCAGGCCGACGACGGTGCGCGCGGTGAAGCGGTCGCAGCCGATCGGGTCGACGATCTGGACCGGGTAGCCGTACGAGTTCGGCGCCGGCACGTCGAGCAGCGCCGGGTCGCGCAGCGGCAGGCCGTAGGCGATGGCGGCCTCGCGGGCGACGCCGCGCATCGAGAGGCAGTAGCCGCGGTCGGGCGTGACGGCGATGTCGAGGACCTCGTCGTACAGCTCCAGGAGCTTGGTGGCGTCGATGCCGACCTCGAGCTCGCGCGGCAGCACGATGATGCCGTGCGTGCCGTCGTCACCCATGCCGAGCTCGTCGCCGGAGCAGATCATGCCCCGGGAGACCCGGCCGTACGTCTTGCGCTCGGCGATCCGGAAGTCACCGGGGAGCACGGCGCCGGGCAGCGCCACGACGACCTTGTCGCCCTCGGCGAAGTTCCGGGCGCCGCAGATGATCTCCTGCGGCTCACCGGTGCCGTTGGCCTGGCCGACGTCGACGGTGCAGAAGCGGATGGGCTTCTTGAACTCCGTCAGCTCCTCGATGGTGCGGACCTGGCCGACGACGAGCGGACCGGTCAGGCCGGCGCCGAGCTGCTCGACGCTCTCGACCTCGAGGCCTGCCGAAATGAGCTTGGCCTGGACGTCGCGTCCGGTCTCCGTCGCCGGCAGGTCGACGTACTCCCGCAGCCAAGAAAGCGGGACCCGCATCAGATCTCCATCCCGAACGGCCGGGTGAACCGGATGTCACCCTCGACCATGTCTCGCATGTCATCGACGTTGTGGCGGAACATCAGCATCCGCTCGATTCCGAACCCGAAGGCGAAACCGCTGTACTTCTCCGGGTCGACACCGCAGGCGACGAGCACCTTCGGGTTGACCATGCCGCAGCCGCCCAGCTCGATCCAGCCCTCGCTGCCGCAGGTGCGGCAGGGGCGGTCCGGGTTGCCGACGGACTCGCCGCGGCAGACGTAGCAGAGCATGTCCATCTCGGCGGACGGCTCGGTGAAGGGGAAGAAGTTCGGCCGGAGCCGGGTCTTCATGTCCGGCCCGAAGAGCGCCTGGACCATGTGGTCCAGGGTGCCCTTGAGGTCGGCCATGGTGAGGCCCTCGTCGACGGCGAGCAGCTCGATCTGGTGGAAGACCGGGGTGTGCGTGGCGTCGAGCTCGTCGGTGCGGTAGACGCGGCCGGGGCAGACGACGTAGACCGGGGGCTCCCGGTCGATGAGCGTGCGGGCCTGCACCGGGGAGGTGTGGGTGCGCAGCACGACACCGGACTCGTCGCCGGTGGTGGCCTTGCCGTCGGCGCCGGTGCCCTCGACGAAGAAGGTGTCCTGCATCTGCCGGGCCGGGTGGTCCGGGACGAAGTTCAGGGCGTCGAAGTTGAACCACTCCGCCTCGACCTCGGGGCCCTCGGCGACCTCGTACCCCATGGAGACGAAGACATCGGCGACCCGCTCCATGAGCGTGGTCAGCGGGTGGCGGGCGCCGGCCGGGACGCGGTCGTACGGAAGGGTGACGTCCACCGCCTCCTCGACGAGGACGCGGGCGTCGCGCTCGGCCTCCAGCTCGGCCTGGCGGCCGGCCAGGGCCTTGGAGACGGCGCCGCGGGCCTGGCCCACGAGCTTGCCGGCGGCGGCCTTGGCCTGCGGCGGCAGCGCGCCGATCTCCCGGTTCGCGAGCGCGAGCGGCGAGGTGCCACCGGTGTGCGCGACCTTGGCGTGCGCGAGCGCGTCGAGGTCACCCGCGGCGGCGAAGGCGGCGAGCGCCTCGTCCCGCATGCGCTCGATCTCTTCCGGTTTCAAGGCCTCGACCTCGACGGGGTCGTACGACTTATTGGGTGCGGACATCTCTTCCCGTGCTTCCGTTTGGCTGGCTGGGCGCGGCCCCGCTCGACGACAAGGGCGCAAACGTGCCAAAGGTCGAGTCTAACGGGGTGCGAGGACGCGAATGAGCCCGTGGGCTGCCCGGACGGCTCGTGATCTCGTCAGGCGAGATGGGCCGGGGTGCCGACGGGCAGGATAAATCGGAACTCGGCGCCGCCCCGGGGGCCGCGTCCGACGGTGATCGTTCCGCCGTGGGCCTCGACGATGCCCTTGACGATGTAGAGGCCCAGGCCGGTGCCACCGCGCTTGCTCCCCCGCCAGAAGCGGGTGAAGACACGGCCCATCGACTCCTCGGGGATGCCGGGGCCTTCGTCGCTCACGGTGACTGCCGTACCTTTCTCGTCGTCCTGCAGCAGGGCGGGTGCCACCTCGATGGTGACGGTTCCCTCGCCGTGCCGCACCGCATTTTCCAGCAGGTTGCCGAGCACCTGGTCGACCTTGTCCGGATCGGCCCACAGATCGGGCAGCCCGGGCATCACGCGCACGAAGAACCGGTCCGGGGACTGGCCGCCCGTCGTGTGGGCCTGGATGTGGCGGCCGACGGCCGCGGCGACGTCCACGGGCTGCCGGCGCACCTCCAGCCGCCCGGAGTCGATCCGGGAGATGTCGAGCAGCTCGGCGATGAGCCGGGTGATGCGGCCGGCGTCGGCGTCGACGGTCTCCAGCATCAGCCGCTTCTGGTCGTCGGTGAAGCGTTCCCATTTGGCGAGGAGGGTCGCCGTGAAGCCCTTGACCGAGGTCAGCGGGGAGCGCAGTTCGTGGGCCACGGTGGCGATGAGCTCGGCGTGGCTGCGCTCGGTGCGTCGGCGGGCCTCGGTGCCGCGCAGGCTCACCACGACACGGCGGACCGGTCCCGTGGGGTGCTCGCGGACGTAGCGGGCGGAGACGAGGACCTCACGGCCCCCGGGCAGGAGGAGGTTGCGCTCGGGCTGGCCGCTGCGGGTGGCCAGCCCGCCGTACGGGTCGGTGAGGGGCCACCAGCGCCGGCCCTTCAGGTCCTCCAGGGGCAGGGCCTGCTCCAGCGGGAGGCCGAGGGCCTGACTGCGGGACACCGAGGCGATGCGGCCGGCGGCGGCGTTGAAGCAGACGATCCGGCCGGTCTCGTCGGCGACGACGAGACCGTCGGGCAGGTCGTCGGGGTCGATGCCGGGGAGGCCGTGCACGCCTCCGCCGGGCGCCGGGCCGGGGATCCCGGTCCCGTCCGGATCCGATGCCTCCGGGTGCTCCGGGTCTCCCTGGGCACGCGGCGGGGCGCCGTGTGCTTGTGCGGGACTGTCCGTGCCGACCGTCATCCCCGTTCCCCCACCCCTTCGTGTAGCGCAGTGGGCCCCCGAGCCCGTCACCCTACTAGGTGGAGGTGTCCGAATGGACCCCCTCAGGCGGTGGTTCGGGTGCGTTGGGCACGCGCGGAGGCGTACAGGCACACCGCGGCGGCCGTCGCGAGGTTGAGGCTCTCGGCCTTGCCGTGGATCGGCACGCGCACCACGGCGTCCGCCAGCGCGCGGGTCTCCTCCGGCAGGCCCCAGGCCTCGTTGCCGAAGACCCAGGCGGTGGGGCCGCCCATGGTGCCGGCGTCCAGTTCGTCGTCGAGGTCGTCCTGGCCCGCCCCGTCGGCGGCGAGGATCCGGACGCCCGCGCCCTTGAGCCCGGCGACGGCCTGCTCGACCGGGATGCCGACGGCGACCGGGAGGTGGAAGAGCGAACCGACCGAGGCACGGACGGACTTGGGGTTGTACAGGTCGACGGAGGCGTCGGTGAGGACGACCGCGTCGGCGCCGGCGGCGTCGGCGCAGCGCAGCACGGTGCCGGCGTTGCCGGGGTCGCGGACGTGGGCGAGGACGGCCACGAGCTTGGGCCGGGCGGCGAGGATCTCCTCGAAGGGCGAGTCCAGGAAGCGGCAGACTCCGACGAGACCCTGCGGGGTCACGGTCTGGGAGACCTCGGCGAGCACGGCGTCGGAGGCGTGGTGGACGCGGGCTCCGGCCGCCAGCGCGGCCGCGATGATCCCGTCGTAGCGCTCGGCGGCCTCGACCGTGGTGAAGAGCTCGACGAGCGTCGGTGCGCCGTCGCCGCCGCGGTGCGCGACGGCCTCGCGGACGGCCTGCGGGCCCTCGGCGATGAAGAGGCGGTCCTTGCCCCGGAAGTTGCGCTTGGCGAGCCGGCGGGCGGCGACGACGCGCGGCGAACGCGGGGAGATCAGCTCGGGGGTACCCATGGGGTCGGCGGCTTCTTTCGGGGTCCGGGGCGGGTGAGGGGCGGGAGGTCGGGGGAGCGGTCGGCCGGAGCGCCGGGGCGCGCGGGGCGCCGTCCGCACGGCGCACTCCTGGGGCACGCCGGAGGGCCGCCCACCGGGTCCCGTGCCACGGCGGGGGCCGGACGGGCGGGCGGACCATGTCCGCCTCGCCGCGGCGCCGGGAGACGTCCGTCGTACGGCTCGGACGGCTGTCGTACCCGGGCGCCGTACGGCCCGGGGCCGGCTGCCGTCCCCGGGAGGCACGGGGGCCGGGCGCCGGTCCGATGCCTGCGCCCGGTCAGGCCGTCACGCGGTGACGTGCTCCGAACGCGACCGGACCCGCAGGCCCGAAGGCCTGCGGGTCCGGTGCAGAAGATCTGCGGCCTGGAAGATCAGGCAGCGGCCTTCGGGGCGTTGACGTCGGCCGGCAGAGCCTTCTGCGCGACCTCGACCAGCGCGGCGAACGCGTTGGCGTCGTTGACGGCCAGCTCCGCGAGGATCTTGCGGTCCACCTCGATGTTGGCGGCCTTCAGACCCTGGATGAGGCGGTTGTACGTCATGCCGTTCTGGCGGGCAGCGGCGTTGATGCGCTGGATCCACAGCTGACGGAAGTCGCCCTTGCGCTTCTTGCGGTCGTTGTAGTTGTAGACCAGGGAGTGGGTGACCTGCTCCTTGGCCTTGCGGTACAGGCGCGAACGCTGACCGCGGTAGCCGGAGGCCGCCTCGAGGATCGCCCGGCGCTTCTTGTGGGCGTTGACTGCCCGCTTGACGCGTGCCACTTGTTAACTCCTTGTAGCGGGGCCGCGGTTGGACTCACACGACCCGGAAATGATGGGGGCCCGGACTGGGCCGGTGGTTCTCGGTCACCGAGAACCGGAGATCAGTCAGATGCCCAGCATCTTCTTGATCTTGGCCGCGTCGCCCGGGGCCATCTCGGCGTTGCCGGTGAGGCGACGCGTCAGCTTGGACGACTTGTGCTCGAGCAGGTGGCGCTTGCCGGCGCGCTCGCGCAGCACCTTGCCGGAGCCGGTGATCTTGAAGCGCTTCTTGGCACCGGAGTGCGTCTTGTTCTTCGGCATAGCGCCGTAGTCTCCTCGTCAGTGGCACTCCCCCGGTGCGGGCACCGGACAACCGGGAGCGTCAGTTCTTCGTTTGGTGGTTCCGGGCGAGGCCCGGGGCTGCCTGGGGGGCAGCCCCTCGGGTCACGCCTCGGGGTTCTCGACCGGTGCGTCGGCCGGAGCCTCGGCGGCCGGGGCCTCGACGGTCTCGGCGGTGTCGTCGGAGGCAACGCCCTGACGCTCCGCCTTGCGTGCGGCCTGGGCCTCACGCGCCTCGGCCATGGCCTCGGTCTTCTTCTTGTGCGGGCCGAGAACCATGATCATGTTTCGGCCGTCCTGCTTCGGGTTGGACTCGATGAAGCCAAGCTCCTCGACGTCCGAAGCCAGCCGCTGAAGCAGCCGGAAACCAAGCTCGGGGCGGGACTGCTCACGACCACGGAACATGATCGTGATCTTGACCTTGTCGCCCTGCTTGAGGAACCGGACGACGTGACCCTTCTTGGTGTCGTAGTCGTGCGGGTCGATCTTCGGCCGGAGCTTCATCTCCTTGATGACCGTGTGCGCCTGGTTCTTGCGCGCCTCACGGGCCTTCATGGCCGACTCGTACTTGAACTTCCCGTAGTCCATGAGCTTGCACACGGGCGGACGGGCGTTCGCCGCGACCTCGACCAGGTCGAGGTCGTACTCCTGTGCGAGCTCCAGGGCCTTGGCAAGCGGAACAATCCCGACCTGCTCGCCGCTGGGACCGACAAGTCGCACCTCGGGAACGCGAATCCGGTCGTTGATGCGGGGCTCGGCGCTGATGGATCCTCCTCGGTAGCACCACGCGACCGCCTGGCGGACGGACGCGTAACGTCTGTTTCAGGTGACCAACCGCGCCGGTACATGAAAAATGCCCCGGACGGGACACAGGCGGGGCTCCACGGAAATACCGGAGCACCGCCGCGGTCAACCGCGGGGCGCACATCGGGCGGCTTCCATCGTCCGTACGGAACGATGGGCGCCGCCTGACCGGTGACCCGCCGCCCGTGAGAGCGGCCAGGTGGGAGATCGGAGCCTCCACTTGTGGGCCGGGCACATAGGTGTCCGGCCGGTCGTTACACAAGGTTAGCATCGCTCGGGACGGTTTGCTAACCGAGGACCACGCGACGGACGGGGACCGCCCCGGCTTATCGTGTGGGCATGAGCGAAACGCCCCACACCGACTCCCCTGACTTCGACGACATGACCCGTGACATCGCGGAGGTTCCCGCGGTCGAGGTCATCGTGACCGTCGCGGTCAACCTGATGAGCGCCGCGGCCGTGAAGCTCGGACTGACCGAGGACGGCGAGGCCCACAAGGACCTCGACGAGGCCCGCAAGCTGGTGCACGCCCTCGCCGGTCTGCTGGACGCCGGCGCGACGGAGATCAGCTCCTTCCACGCGGCGCCGCTCCGGGACGGTCTGAAGTCCCTGCAGCTGGCCTTCCGCGAGGCCTCGATCATCCCCGACGAGCCGGGCCAGGGTCCGGGCGAGAAGTACACCGGACCGGTCTACGGCTGACGACCGGAGCCGGCCGGCCGGGTGCACCCCGCGAGGTGCGCCCGGCCGCCCCGGCTACTCCTTGACGTAGAAGGGCTCGCCCGGAGGCGTGGCCGAGGCCGGCAGCAGTGCCAGGTCGAGACCGCGCACCAGGCGGGCCCTCAGTGTCTCGTCGGCGGCGAGCGCGCGGGCCACCCGCTGGGCGGCCTCGGCGGGCGCGGCGTCCCCGGCCAGCACGAGGGCGAGGGTGCCGTCGGCGGCGCCCGGGCCCAGGTGGGCCCGCAGGACGGCGGGCTCGGCCGCGACGGCGGCGCGGACCGCTTCGCGGACGGCGGGGTCGTCCAGCGGGTCCGCGCTGGCGCGGCCTTCCGCGAGGGCCAGCAGCGCCGGTCCCGTCACCTGGTACGGCACGGGTCCGGCCAGGTCGAGGACCAGGGTGTCCGCCTTCTCGTGCGCGAGGGCCTGCAGGGCCTGGTGCAGCGGGACGGCGACCGGGCGTGCGGCCGGGTCCCACAGGGCGAGCGAGGCGATCGAGGTGAACGCGGGCAGCGCGCGCCGGTCGCCCGCGGTGAGCGTCGGCACGGCCATGTCACTGGTCTTCTCGCTGCGCAGTCCCGTCACGGGGTCGACCTCGACCTCGCCGAGGACGGCGACGACCGGGACGAGCAGACGGGCGGTGCCGAGTGCCTCCAGGACGGGGCCGTGGGCGGCCCGGTCCTCCGCCCACGCGGCGAGCGCCGCGGCGAGCCGGGGGTCGGCGGTGCCGTCGTCGTCGGAGAAACCGGGGTCCGGAATGTTCTTGAGCGCCACGCGACGAGCCTAACCGGCCCGCGGTGGGGCCTTTCCCGGCGGGTGGCCGGTGCCAGGCGGACACGCGGCGGGCGCCGCAGCAGAATGGTCGTGCCCGCCGGCGCGCCCGGTGGGCCGGCGCCGTTCCCGGACGGGGTGCGGGGCCGTCCGAGGCCGCCGCCCCGTCGCGGCCGCGCTTCCGGGGGAGACGTCAGCAGTGACCGTATGGATGGATCTCGACGCCGTGCTCGCCGGGGCCGTGGCTCCGGTCGTCGCCGGGAGCGACGCCTCGCTCTCGGTCGCCGTGCTCGACCAGGCGAGCGGACGGACGGCCTCGTACGGCGGCGAGGGGCGGACCTACGACACCGCCAGCGTCGTCAAGGTCGACATCCTGGCCGCGCTGCTGCTGCGCGCGCAGGACGAGGCCCGTCGGCCGGCACCGGCGGAACTCGGTTGCGCCGCCGCCATGATCGAGCACAGCGACAACGACTCCGCGACCACGCTGTGGCGGACGATCGGCGGTGCCGGGGGCCTCGACGCGGCCAACGCCCGCCTCGGGCTCACGCGGACGACGGGCGCGCGGGCGTGGGGCCTGACCCAGACGACGGCACGGGACCGGCTGGCCCTGCTGGCGGCGGTCTTCGGCACGGACTCGCCGCTGACGGCGGACTCCCGCGCGTACGTGGCCGGGCTGATGGAGCGGGTGGTGGCGGGCCAGGACTGGGGTGTCTCCGCGGCGGCCGACGGGCCGCGGGACACGGCGCTGAAGAACGGATGGCTGCCGCGGGACGCCACCGGCCTGTGGGACGTCAACAGCATCGGGCGGATCACGGCGGGCGGGCGCGTCCGGCTGGTCGCGGTGCTCTCCGACGGTCACCCGACCCGGGAGTCCGGGATCGCGCTGGTGGAGCGGGCGGCACGGGCGGCGGTCTCGGCCCTGGCCGCGACGGACGCGGCGGGCGCCGGCGGCGGCACCGACGCGGACGACGGAACGGGCGGGGACGGGGCGGTCAGCGGAACGGCTGGGGCGGGCGCGGGGCGCTGAACCGTCCGCGCCACAGGACGACCGCGGCGGCGAGCAGCAGCGCGCCGAGGCCGCCGGCCGCCGGGGCGAGGAACCCGATCGGCCGGTCCTCGTCGGCGTCGGGCAGCGGTCCGGGCCCGAAGTACTGCCCGCTGTACCCGGCCGAGGCGGCCTTGGGGTCGGCCCCCTTGAGCCGGTCTCCGGCCTCGATCGCGGCGGCCGGGTCCACGGTGCCGTACCCCTTGGCGTCGCTGCGGCCGCCCTTGGGGCTGTTGCGGGCGGTGTCGACGAGCAGCTGCTTGACCTGGGCGGGCGTCAGGTCGGGGTGGGCGGAGCGGACGAGCGCGACGGCGCCGGAGACGAACGCGGCGGCGGCGCTGGTGCCCCAGCCCTCGTAGTAGCGGCGGTCGGGGTCGGCGATGACGATGTCGACGCCGGGGGCGCTGACCGTGGCGTACCAGCGGCTGGTGGAGAAGGAGGCGTGGGTGCCGAAGCGGTCGACGGCGGTGACGGCGATGACGCCCGGGTAGGCGGCGGGGTACGAGACGTGGTCGCCCTTCTCGCCGCCGTTGCCGGCCGAGGCCACGACGGAGACGCCCTTGGCGAGGGCGTACTGGACGGCGGCGTCCTCCCCGGAGTCGGGGTGGGCGGACTTGGAGTCGTCGCCGAGGGACAGGTTGATGACGTCGGCGCCGTGATCGACCGCCCAGCGGATGCCCTCGGCGAGGGCCGTTCCGCGGGACTTGCGGGCCTTGTCCCGGGACTTGTCGGTGCCTTCGAGGATGACGCGGACGGGAAGGATCTTCACCTGCGGCGCGACGCCGAGGACACCGTCCTCGCGGCCCGGCCCGTGGCCGTGACCGGCGATGATGCCGGCCATGGCGGTGCCGTGCCGGGCCCAGGCGCGGTCGCCTCGGGCGGCGCCGAAGCCGATGAGGTCGTTGCCGGGCAGGACGGAACCCTCGAGGTCGGGGTGTTCGGAGTCGACCCCGGTGTCGAGGACGGCGACGGTGACCCGCTCGCCCTGCGTGGTGCGCCATGCCTCGGTGGTGTGCAGGGCCTCCAGGCCCCATTGGCGCGCGCGGATGGTGTCGGCGTACGCGGGGGTGGTGATCGCCGGGAGGACCGCGAAGGCGCTCGCGAGGAGCGCCGCGGAGAGGGCGCGGGTGCGGCGGCGGGTCACCGGTCGTTCTCCTTCGCGGCGGCGGTGGCCGCCTTGCGCAGTCCGCGTTCGACGCGGTCGGCGACGCCCTTGGCCTCGTGGCCGAGACCGGCCTCGGCGGGCGCGGTCGTCTGTCCGGCGGCCATGGCCTGGTCGGCGGGCTGGGGGGTGTCGACGCGGCGGCCGTCGGCGAATCCGGAGACGGAGTAGACGACGACGGGCAGGTCGGGCAGGGCACGCGTCCACCAGCTGGCGCGCTGTCCGTCACCGAAGCGGGCGGCGACGGTGCCCGGGCCGGCGAGCGCGGGAGGGAGGTCGGCACCGATCCCGGTGCCGAGGGCGCGCATGGCCGCGGGATCGGCCTGGGTGAAGACCAGGCCGACGGTGATGACGCTGGAGGAGGTGGCGTCGGTGTACGTGGCGCGCAGGACGCGGTCGCAGCCGACGGGGCGCAGGGAGGTGAGGACGCTCCGGGGCAGCGTGGTGGTCGAGCAGGGGGCGTCCGGGGCGACGACGACCCGTGTCCAGGCGCGGGCGGCGGTGCCGGGACCCGCTCCCGGGCCCGCGAGTGTGCGGGGGAAGAGGGTGTCGACGGGGACGCTGTGCCACAGGGTCCTGGCCTCCTCGAAACCCGTGGGCTCTTCGGGGCGGCCCGCGTCCGTGGCGGCGAGGACGGTGCCGGCGATCGCCCCGCCGATCAGCCCGAACCCGAGCACGAGACACACGCCGGCCGCGACGATCCGCTTCGTGTGCCGCTCGCGTATGGGCCGGAGGCGCGTGGTGGTCTCGCCGGGCGTCTCGGGCGGCGCGGTGTACGGGCGGTAGGCGCCGTAGGTCCCGTAGGACTGCTCGGGGTGCCGGTCGAACGGGATGGTGGAAGCGGGCCGCGGGTACGCCGCCTGCCGCGCGTCGGACGCGGGGGCGGCCTGCGCGGACCGGTCCGCCCGCGCGGGCGAGGGGGCGGGGTCGGTGTCGCGGACGGGGCGCAGCCGGGTGGTCGTCTCGACGGCGGGCGGCTCGGCCGGGTGCGGCGGGCGGGTGCCGGGCGTGCCGGTGGCGGGCGCGGGGCCGGCGGAGCGCGGGGTGCCGACGGGCCGGGACGGCTGCGCCGGGGCGCCGGCTCCGGGGGCGGGCGTGCCCGGCTGCCGTGCGGGGCGGGTGGGCGTTCCGGTGCTCGGCGCGGAGGCGGTGGCCGCGGCACCGGCCGGGCGTACCGCCGGCGGGGCGGCGGGCGCGGGCGGGAGTGCCACGGGCGCGGCGGGCGCGGGCAGGGGAACGGCGGGGCGGGGCGGCGCGACCTCGGGCGGGAGCGGCGCCGAGGCCGGGCGCGGCAGGGCGGCCGTCCGCTCCGGGGCGTCGGCGCGCGGAGTGACGGCGGACGCCGTCGGCCGGGCACCGTCGGCGCGCGGCCCGGGTGCGGCCGGCGCGGGGCTCGCCGCGGGGCGCGTGCCCTGGGCGGGAGGTGCCGGGGGCTGCGGCGGGGTGGACGGGGGGAGCAGTGCGTCGGTGATGCGGGACGCGGGGTGGTGCGAGTCGGTCGTCATCCCCGTCCCCCTGGTCGTGCCGGCAATGCCCGTCACTCTACGGGCTGTTCCCCGCTGCACGGGAACCCAGGGGCTACCTCTCCGTAAACCGGTCTGGCAAGCTCGGGCCATGACTCCCCGCGCCGCCGACCGGGCCCGGTACGACCGGGCCACCGCCCACCTCGACGCGCCCGTGGCGATCGTCGACCTGGAGGCGTTCGACGCCAACGCCGACGACCTCGTCCGCCGGGCGGGAGGCAAGCCGATCAGGGTCGCGAGCAAGTCCGTGCGGTGCCGGGCGCTCCTGGAGCGGGTCCTCGCGCGGGAGGGCTTCGCGGGGATCATGTCCTTCACGCTCGACGAGTCGCTGTGGCTGGCCAGGGCCGGCTTCGAGGACGTGCTCCTCGCCTACCCGTCCGCCGACCGTGCCGCGTTCGGCGCCCTGGCGGGCGACCCCAAGCTCGCCGCCGCCGTGACGGTGATGATCGACGACCCGGCGCAGCTCGACCTCGTCGACCAGGCCCGCGCGGGCGGCACCGAGGAGATCCGGGTCTGCCTGGAGCTGGACACCTCGCTCCGGATGCTCGGCGGCCGGGTACGCGTCGGGGCGCTCCGTTCCCCGCTCCGCGAGCCCGCCCAGCTGGCCGAGCTGGCCCGCTCGGTGGCGCGCCGCCCCGGCTTCCGGCTGGTCGGCCTCATGGCGTACGAGGGGCATGTCGCCGGGGTTGGGGACGCCGTCGCCGGGCGGCCGCTGCGCTCCCGCGCGATCCGGCTGATGCAGGCCGCCGCCCGCAAGGAGCTCGCCGCGCGGCGGGCAGCCGTCGTCCGCGCCGTGCGGGCGGTGGCGCCGGATCTGGAGTTCGTCAACGGCGGCGGAACGGGCAGCGTGCAGCACACGGCGGCCGAGGACGCGGTGACGGAGATCGCCGCCGGTTCGGGTCTGTACGTGCCGCGGCTCTTCGACAACTACACGTCCTTCACGGGACGCCCGGCCGCCCTGTTCGCGCAGCCGGTGGTGCGCCGCCCCGGGGTCGGCGTGGTCACCGTGCTCGGCGGCGGCTACCCCGCGTCCGGGGCCGCGGGCCCGGACCGGCTGCCCGTGCCGTACCTGCCGGAGGGTCTGCGCTACGACCCGCAGGAGGGGCCGGGCGAGGTGCAGACGCCGCTGCTCGGCTCCCCCGCCGACGACCTGCTGATCGGCGACAAGGTGTGGTTCCGGCACGCGAAGGCCGGGGAGCTGTGCGAGCGCTTCGACAGCCTGCACCTGGTGGAGGGCGACCGGATCACCGCGACCGTGCCGACCTACCGGGGCGAGGGCCGCACCTTCCTCTGACGCCCGGGCCCGGACCCCGGCCGGGGTCCGGGCGACCCGGTCAGGAGCGGGGGCTCATCGACGTGCCCACGCCGCCGCCGGTGGTGCTGCCGATGGGGAGGATGTTCTTCGCGATCTCGTCCATCTCGGCGAGCGGCGGGCCGTCCGGGCCCGCGTCGAACGCGAAGCGCACGACGACCGGCGCCTCGCTGCCCGTCGGGGAGGGGAAGACCAGCGACTGGACGTAACCGCCGGGGCCCTTGCCGGTGGTGACCTGCCAGCGCACCAGGAAGCCGGTGCGCCCGGCGACGGCGACGGACCGGGCCGCGATCTCCTTGTGGGAGCGGATGCCGCCGTAGAGGTCGTTGCCGAGGACGTCCTCGTCGAAGGCGGCGACGGTGGCGAGCGGGATGTCCTCGCGGGCGATCGCCTCGGGCGTGCCGGCGGCGGTGCCCGTGGCCGTACGGGAGCTCACCGTGCCGTGCCGGCAGTCCCGGTCGGGCGCGCCGGGGCAGGGGTGGTCGCCGACCGTGGTGACGGTCGGGACGTCGCCGCCCCGGTACTCCGGCTTCTCCCAGCCCCGGACGATCGGCAGCGTGATGCCGTTGAGCTGGTCGGTGACGCGGGTGGCGTCCTCGGCGGTCGCGGTGGCGGACGGGGTGCCGCTCGTGGCCGGCGCCGGGGAACCGCTCGTGCTCGCCGCAGGCGGGCCGGACGTCACGGGGGTGTCCTCGTCGCCGCCGAGGACGACGACGGTGGCGACGACCGCCGCGGCCAGCACCAGCGCCGCCGCCCCGAGGGCGACGGCCCGGCCACGACGGGCGGACGGCGCGGGGCCGGCCACCGGCATCGCGGTCGTCACCTGCGGGAAACGGGTGTGCGCGGTCCAGGCCGTGCCGTCCCACCAGCGTTCGACGGTGGGCATCGCCGGATCCGGATACCAGCCTGGTGGTCCCCCCACGCCGCCGGGCGTGGGGGGAGGAGTCGTCATGCTCATCCCGTCACCCTAGGGGCGTCCTGTCGAAGCCACGCCGTCGGGTTCATGAGCCGTACACGGAGTCCGTCTGGTCAGGGACGACGCTGCCGTCGGACCGCCGGACCGGTTGCGCCGTGCCGTCGCCGCCGGTGTAGCCGGTGGTGGCGCACGGATAGGGGGCGGTCTTCCGCTTCTTGGGCTCGATGAACATCGGGTTCACGATCCAGCGGCCGTCGGCGTCGTCGTAGGCGCGGCACATCAGTTCGTTCTTGTTCCGGTTGAGGACGAGCCGCAGGCCGGTCGCGTCGCGCAGGAAGGAGACGTCGGTGTCGGAGTCGCCGGCCGCGAACACCTGGCGCCGTGCGGCCGGCCCGATCCGCTCGGCTGCCGGTCCGCGGACGCCGAAGACCTCCTGGTTGATCCAGCAGCGTTTGCCGTCGATGTACGTGATCATGGTGTCCTCGCCGTCCCGTACGCCGCCGCAGCCGGCCAGGTGCGCGGTGAGCCTGCCGCGTTCGGTGGTGTTGCGGATGCCGAGGGTGCGCGACGGCGCGATGCCGACGCCCTCGGCCCAGACCTCGACGACCGGTTCGGGCGAGGCGGAGGCGATCCAGACGTCGAAGCCGGCCGCGCGCAGGGTGCGGACCAGGTCGCGCTGCTGGTCGTAGTAGCGGACCCAGCCGGTGACCGTGCGGGTGCCGACCTGCCGGGTGGCGCCGACGGGAGCGGCCAGGTTCTCGGCCCGGGCGGCACGGGCGAAGGAGGCGACCTGGTCACGGGTCCAGCCGCGCAGCAGCTGGGCGAGCCAGGCGTACTGGGGTTCCGTCCGGCGGTGGTCGAAGCCGGCGAACGCCGGGTCGCCCGAGGTGG
The DNA here is from genome assembly GCF_043201055.1 of Streptomyces sp. NPDC048338. Classification (NCBI taxonomy): domain Bacteria; kingdom Bacillati; phylum Actinomycetota; class Actinomycetes; order Kitasatosporales; family Streptomycetaceae; genus Streptomyces; species Streptomyces sp. NPDC048338. Next base: position 164,684 of record NZ_JBICYQ010000009.1, on the reverse strand, counting down.
TGGCACCGTCCGCGTACACGGAGAGGATCTCGTCGGCGCAGCGGGTGTCGGTGCCGGTGGGCAGGGTGCGTGCCGGGCGGGCGGGGGCGGGGCAGGCGTCGGTGAGGGCGGTGGCCGCCCGCGGGGTGAGGTGGCGGCTGGTGGCGGCCCAGTCCCCGTTCTCGGGCGGGCGGATGCGGCTGTTGCGGAGCAGCCAGTACATGGTCGCGTCGCCGACGTCGTTCTTGACGACCGTGTTGTCCCAGTCGAAGACGGCGACGGGCCTGGTCCGTGCCGTGCGGGCCCCGGCGGCGCAGTGGGTGTCGATCAGCCGCTGGAGCCGGGCGCGGTTGTCGCCGTACCAGCCCTCGGAGGTCCGCAGCGTGGGGCACGCGGCGGGCTTCGCCTGGGCCGGCAGGGCGGTGAGCAGGCCGGCGACGACGGCGGTCACGGCGGCGAGCACGGCCGGCCGGCGGATCGGATGGTTCACGAGCAGGCTCCTGTTCTGCGGACGACTCTCTGCGGACGACTTCGCTGCGCGGCCCTTCTGCGCGGGGCCTTCCTGCGCACGACAGCCGGGCGCCTCACGACGCCCGGCTGTCGGGTGGGGGGCCGGGACCCCGCGCGAACGGGGACCCGACGTGTGTGGGGGCGGGGGCGGGTTCCTACAGGGGAGTCACGTAGGCGCCCGAGATTCCGCCGTCGACGAGGAAGTCGGTGGCGTTGACGAACGAGGAGTCGTCGCTGGCCAGGAAGGCCACGGCGGCGGCGATCTCCTCCGCCTCGGCGAACCGGCCGACGGGGATGTGGACCAGGCGACGGGCGGCCCGCTCCGGGTCCTTGGCGAACAGCTCCTGCAGGAGGGGGGTGTTGACCGGCCCCGGGCACAGCGCGTTGACCCGGATGCCCTCGCGGGCGAACTGGACGCCCAGCTCGCGGGACATGGCGAGCACGCCGCCCTTGGACGCGGTGTACGAGATCTGGCTGGTGGCCGCGCCCATGACGGCGACGAAGGACGCGGTGTTGATGATCGACCCGCGGCCCTGCCGCCGCATGTAGGGGAGCGCGGCCTTGCAGCACAGGTAGACCGAGGTGAGGTTGACGTCCTGGACGCGCTTCCACGCCTCCAGTCCGGTGGTGAGGATGGAGTCGTCGTCGGGCGGCGAGATGCCGGCGTTGTTGAAGGCGATGTCGACGGAGCCGTAGGTGTCGAAGGCGGTCTTGAACAGCGCCTCGACCTGCTCGGGGTCGGTGACGTCGACCTTGACGAACGTGCCGCCGACCTCCTCGGCCGCGGCCTTGCCGGCGGTCTCGTCGATGTCGCCGCAGACGACGTGGGCGCCTTCGGAGGCCAGACGGCGGGCGGTGGCGAGGCCGATGCCGCTGCCGGCCCCGGTGATGACGGCGGTCCGGCCGACGAGGCGGCGGCAGACGATCGAGTCGGTCATGTGATTCAGGCCTCCGTGCTTTCCGTGCTGATGAAGACGTTCTTGGTCTCGGTGAAGGCGGTCAGGGCGTCGGGACCGAGCTCCCGGCCGAGGCCGGACTGCTTGTAGCCGCCGAACGGGGTCCAGTAGCGGACGCTGGAGTGCGAGTTGACGGAGAGGTTGCCGGCGCGGACGGCGCGGGAGACCCGGACGGCGCGTCCGACGTCACGGGTCCAGATCGAGCCGGACAGCCCGTACTCGGTGGCGTTGGCGAGCCGGACCGCGTCGGCCTCGTCGTCGAAGGGCAGGACGACCGCGACGGGGCCGAACACCTCCTCGACGGCGCACGGCGCGTCCTCGGCGACCTCGGTGAGGACGGTCGGCGGGAACCAGAAGCCGGGGCCCTCGGGCGCCTTGCCGCGGATGCCGGGGAGCGACTCGGGGACGTAGGCCCGGACGCGTTCCAGCTGCGCACGGGAGATGAGGGGGCCCATCTGGGTGCGCTCGTCGGACGGGTCGCCGACGACGATCTCCTCGACCGCCGGGGTGAGCAGCTCCAGGAAGCGGTCGTACACGGACCGCTGGACGAGGATGCGGGTGCGGGCGCAGCAGTCCTGGCCGCTGTTGTCGAGGAAGGACATCGGGGCGGCGGCCGCCGCCGCCTCGATGTCGGCGTCGGCGAAGACGAGGTTGGGGCTCTTGCCGCCGAGTTCGAGGGTCAGGCGCTTCACCTGGTCGGCGCACTTCGCCATGATGCTCTTCCCCACCCGGGTCGAGCCGGTGAAGACGATCTTGGCGATGCCCGGGTGCTCGACGAGCGCGTTGCCGGTGACGGCCCCCTCGCCGGGCAGGACCTGGAGCAGTCCGTCCGGCAGTCCGGCGTCCCGGGCGAGTTCGGCCAGGCGCAGGGCGGTGAGCGGGGTGGTCTCCGCCGGCTTGAGGATCACGGCGTTGCCCGCCGCGAGCGCCGGGGCGAGGGCCCAGGCGGCGATCGGCATCGGGAAGTTCCAGGGTGCGATGACCCCGACGACGCCCAGGGGTTCGAGGATCGTGATGTCGAGGCCGCCGGCCACCGGGATCTGCCGGCCGCTGAGCCGTTCCACTCCCCCGGCGGCGAAGTCGAGCAGGTCGCGGACGTTGCCGGCCTCCCAGCGGGCGTTGCCGATCGTGTGGCCGGCCTCGCGGACCTCCAGCCTGGCCAGCTCCTCGACGTGGTCGTCGACGACCGCGGCGAAGCGGCGCAGGAGGCGGGCCCGGTCGGCGGGTGCGGCGGCGGCCCAGCCGCGCTGGGCGGTGGTGGCCCGGGCGACGGCGGCGTCGACGTCGGCGGGGGTGGCGGCGGGGACGGTCGCGACGACCTCTTCGGTCGCCGGATTGAGTACCTGGAGCAACTCTTTCCTCACATGCGTTCGAAGGAGCGGCGCAGCTCCCAGTCGGTCACCGCGGCGTCGTAGGCCTCGACTTCGACGCGGGCCATGTTGCGGTAGTGGGCGACGACCTCGTCGCCGAAGGCGGCCTTGGCGATCGGGCTGGTCTCCCAGAGCTCGGCGGCCTCGCGCAGGGTGGTGGGGACATGGGCGTACTCGGCCGTGTAGGCGTTGCCGTCGCAGGCCGGGGGAAGTTCGAGGCGCTGCTCGATGCCGTACAGGCCGGCGGCGACGAGGCCGGCGACGGCGAGGTGCGGGTTGACGTCTCCGCCGGGCAGGCGGTTCTCGAAGCGCATCGAGCGGCCGTGGCCGACGACGCGCAGGGAACAGGTGCGGTTGTCGACGCCCCACGCGACGGCGGTGGGGGCGAAGGAACCGGGCTGGAAACGCTTGTACGAGTTGATGTGGGGGGCGTAGAGAAGGGAGAAGTCGCGCAGGGCGGCGAGCTGGCCGGCGAGGAAGTGCCGCATGACCTCCGACATCCCGCCCGGTCCGGCTCCGGCCATCACGTTGCGGCCGGGCTCGTCGACGGACTGGAGGGAGAGGTGGATGTGGCAGGAGTTACCCTCGCGCTCGTTGTACTTCGCCATGAAGGTGAGCGAGACGCCCTCCTGGGCGGCGATCTCCTTGGCCCCGGTCTTGTAGACGGCGTGCTGGTCGCAGGTGACGAGGGCCTCGTCGTACTTGAACGCGATCTCGTGCTGGCCGGGGTTGCACTCGCCCTTGGCCGACTCCACGGTGAGCCCGGCGCCGGCCATCTCGTTGCGGATGCGGCGCAGCAGCGGTTCCACGCGGCCGGTGCCGAGGACGGAGTAGTCGATGTTGTACTGGTTGACGGGGGTCAGGTTCCGGTAGTTCGCGTCCCAGGCCTGCTCGTAGGTGTCCTTGAAGACGATGAACTCCAGCTCCGTGCCGACGTGGGCGGTGTAGCCCTGTTCGGCGAGCCGTTCCAGCTGGCGGCGCAGGATCTGGCGGGGCGCGGCGACGACGGGCGATCCGTCGTTCCAGGCGAGGTCGGCCATGAGCATCGCCGTACCCTCGTTCCAGGGGACGCGGCGCAGGGTGGAGAGGTCGGGGTGCATGGCGAAGTCGCCGTAGCCGCGGTCCCAGGACGACATCTCATAGCCGTCGACCGTGTTCATCTCGGCGTCGACGGCCAGGAGGTAGTTGCATCCCTCGGTGCCGTGGCCGAGGACGTCGTCCAGGAAGAACGGGGCGGCGAACCGCTTGCCCTGGAGCCGGCCCTGCATGTCGGGGAAGGCCAGGACGACGGTGTCGATCTCACCGCTCGCGACGAGGGTGCGTAGCTCCTCGACGGAGAGCGGGGCTTTGCGGTCTGCCACGGGATTACTCCTCCTTCGGTCAGCCGGGAGCCATAAGGTATTGCCGAAGACCATTGCTTGGGAAGGGGAAACCGCAACGTGGCGAAGATCGGTGGCGAGACGGATGCCTGGGCGGACCTGCCGAACCCGCCGGACCGCCTGACGCCGGTGCTGAGGCCGGTGCGGGCGGGCAACGGTTTCGAGGAGGCCCTGGAGCAGATCCTCCAGGTGGTGCGGCTCGGTCTCGTGCCGGGCGGGGAGCGGCTGCCCGCGGAGCGGGAGCTCGCCGAGCGGATGGGGATCAGCCGGGTGACCCTGCGCGAGGTCCTGAAGGTGCTCCAGGAGCAGGGGCTCGTGGAGAGCCGGCGGGGCCGCTACGGCGGAACGTTCGTGCTGCACCGCCCGCAGACCGCCGACGAGGCCGAGCTGCGCCGCCGGATCGCCTCCGTCGACATGGAGGACGCGCTGCGCTTCCGCGAGGTGCTGGAGGTGGGAGCGGCCGGCCTGTGCGCGGCGCACGGGCTGACCGACGAGGGGGTGACCCGGCTGCGCACGGCTCTCGCGGCGACGCACGACGCCCCGCTGACCGACTACCGGCGCCAGGACACGCTGCTGCACCTCACGCTCGCCGAGCTGTCGGGCTCCCCGACGCTGACCGCGCAGTACGCGGCGGTCCGGGCGACGGTGAACGACCTGCTGGACTGCATCCCGCTGCTCGTACGCAACCTGGAGCACTCGCAGCACCAGCACACCGCCCTGGTGGAGGCCGTGCTCGACGGCGACGCGGACGCGGCGCGCGAGGTGATGCGGGAGCACTGCGGTGGCACGGCGGCACTGCTGCGCGGCTTCCTGACCTGACCGGCCCCGCGGCGCGTCCCGGCGCGGCCGGTCCGGGGCCGGGACGCGCGGACACGACCGCGCGCCGGGGCTCTCCCCCGCCTCCGCGTCCGCGTAACCCGAAAGTAACGCAAGGGGGTTGCGTTCCAGCCGACCCGGCGCAAAGGTATGGGACCAATCCATTGGGCCCGACGCGGGAGCTGACGCTGCCATGACGCTCGAAGACACGACCGGGAACAGCACGGGAAGCACCGCACCACCGCAGGACGACTATCTGGAGCGCCGGGCCCTGCGGCGCGGCAGCGCCGGCTGGCTGCTGCTCACCGGGCTCGGCGTCGCGTACGTCGTCTCCGGCGACTTCTCCGGCTGGAACATCGGCCTGTCCAAGGCCGGCTTCGGCGGCCTGGCCGTCGCCACCGTGCTGATGGGCGCGATGTACGCGTGCCTCGTCTTCGCGCTGGCCGAGCTCTCCGCCATCCTGCCCACCGCGGGCGGAGGCTACGGCTTCGCCCGCCGGGCGCTCGGCACCTGGGGCGGCTTCCTCACCGGCACCGCGATCCTGATCGAGTACATCCTGGCTCCCGCCGCGATCTCCATCTTCATCGGCGACTACGTCGAGTCGCTCGGGCTGTTCGGGCTGGAGTCGGGCTGGCCGGTCTACCTGGCGTGCTTCGTGGTCTTCATCGGCATCCACCTGTGGGGTGTCGGCGAGGCGCTGCGCTTCAGCCTGGTCGTCACCGCGATCGCCGTCGCGGCGCTCGTGATCTTCGCGCTCGGCGCCCTCACCGACTTCCACGTCGACGGGCTGAACGACATCCCGGTCGACGGCGAGGCGTTCGGCGCCAACTCCTGGCTGCCGTTCGGGCTGCTCGGCATCTGGGCGGCGTTCCCCTTCGGCATGTGGTTTTTCCTCGGCGTCGAAGGCGTGCCGCTCGCCGCGGAGGAGGCCAAGGACCCGGTCCGCTCGATGCCGAGGGCACTGGCCCTCTCGATGGGCGTCCTGGCGCTGCTGGCCGTGGTGACCTTCTTCGCCGCGACCGGGGCGCGCGGCGCCGCGGCGATCCAGGAGGCCGGCAACCCGCTGGTGGTGGCCCTGCAGGGCGACGGGGAGCCGACCGCGCTCAGCCGGTTCGTGAACTACGCCGGGCTCGCCGGCCTGGTGGCCTCCTTCTTCTCCCTGATCTACGCCGGGTCCCGGCAGCTCTTCGCCCTGTCCCGGGCCGGCTACCTCCCCCGCTTCCTCTCGCTGACGAGCCGGCGCAAGTCCCCCTACCTGGGACTGCTCATCCCCGGCGCCATCGGCTTCGCCCTCGCCGCCGGCACCGGCGACGGCGCGCGGATGCTGAACATCGCCGTGTTCGGCGCCACCATCTCGTACGCGCTGATGGCGCTCTCCCACATCGTGCTGCGCCGGCGGGAGCCGGAGCTGCCCCGGCCGTACCGGACGCCCGGCGGTGTCGTGACCTCGTCCGTCGCCTTCGTGCTCGCGCTGGCGGCGCTGGTGGCGACCTTCCTGGTCGACAAGGACGCGGCGTTCATCGCACTCGGGGTCTACGTGATCGCCCTCGCGTACTTCGCGTTCTACAGTCGACATCATCTGGTGGCCAAGGCGCCGGAGGAGGAGTTCGCCGCGCTGGCGGCGGCCGAGGCCGAACTCGAACGCGACTGACGCGCCCGCTCCGACCCCCGACGCTCTCTCCCCTGGAGGAACTCCCGTGACCAAGCCGCTCATCGGCGTGACGACCTACCTCGACCGGGCCCGCTGGGGGGTGTGGGACATGGCCGCCGCGCTGCTGCCGGCCCCGTACCCGCGGCTCGTCCAGGCGAGCGGCGGCCTCGCGGCGATGCTCCCGCCGGGCGACCCGGCCACGGCGGCGGAGGTGGTGGCCAGGCTGGACGGCCTGGTGGTCGCGGGAGGCGCGGACGTCGAGCCGGTACGGTACGGGGCCGCGCCCGACCCCCGTACCGGCCCGCCAGCCCGGGCCCGGGACGCGTGGGAGCTGGCACTGATCGAGGCGGCGCTGGCCTCGGGAACCCCTCTGCTCGGCATCTGCCGCGGCATGCAGCTGCTGAACGTGGCCCTCGGCGGGACCCTGATCCAGCACCTCGACGGCCATGTGGAGGCCGTCGGTGTGATCGGCCGCCACGCGGTGAAGCCGGTCCCGGGCACGCTCTACGCCTCCCTGACGCCGGAGCTCGCCGAGGTGCCGACCTACCACCACCAGGCGGTCGACCGGCTGGGCCGCGGTCTGGTCGCGTCGGCGTACGCCGAGGACGGCACGGTGGAGGCGGTGGAACTGGGTCAGCCCGGACAGGACCTGGCCGGGCCGGCCTGGGCGCTGGGCGTCCAGTGGCACCCGGAGATGGGCGAGGACCTGCGGGTGATGGAGGGACTGGTGCGCGCGGCCGGCGCCGCCCGCCGCTGAGGTCCCGCTCCGGGGCCGGGCCGTGGCAGGGCGCCGCGGGCCCGGCGCGAACGTGTGCCGGCTCAGCCGCGGGCCCGGCGCGAACGTGTGCCGGCTCAGCCGCGGGTCAGGGAGAGCAGCTCGCGGGCCGGACCGGTGGGGCGGTGCCCGGCGGGCCAGACCGCCCGCAGGTCGCGCCGCAGTTCCACTCCCGCGACCGGCACCTCGACCAGGCGACGGGAGGCCAGTTCCTCCGCGACGGCCAGCTCGCTCAGGACGGCGGGGCCCGCGGCGCTGACCGCCGCCGCCTTCACGGCCGTGGTGGAGGCCAGTTCGAGCAGCGGCTGGGCCAGACCGCCGTGGGCGGCGAGCGCGGCGTCGAGGACCTGGCGGGTGCCCGAGCCGCGTTCCCGCAGGATCAGCGGTGTGGCCGCCAGCTCGCCGGGGTCCAGCGGCGCGCGGCGCCGGGCCCACGGGTGCGACGGCGCGGTGACCACGGCGAGCCGGTCGCGGGCGACGACCGCGCCGTCCAGTCCCTCGGGGATCGCGAGACCCTCCACGAATCCCAGGTCCGCCTCGTCGCCGAGCAGCCGCGCGGCGACCGCCGCCGAGTTCCCCGCGAGCAGGGACACGGCCGTGTCGGGCCGCTGGCCGCGCAGCGCGATGAGCCAGCCGGGCAGCAGGTACTCGGCGATCGTCATGGACGCGGCCACCCTCAGCCGCGAGTCCCGCCGGCCCCGCAGGGCCTGCGCCCCCGCGTCGAAGGCCTCGGCCGCCTCCACGATCCTGCGGGCCCAGTCGGTCACCAGGGCCCCGGCGTCGGTCAGCCGTGAACCGCGCGGCGAGCGGTCCACCAGCGCCACGCCGAGCTGCCGCTCCATGGACCGGATCCGGCTGCTCGCGGCGGGCTGCGTGATCCCCACCTCGCGGGCGGCGCGGCCCAGACTCCCGTGCCGGGCGACGGCCAGCAGCAGTTCGAGCGCGCCGAGGTCCGGGACCCGGTGGGAGAGGGGTGCTGCGGACACGGAGGACGGCTCACTGCTCATAAAGCCAGCTTATGACGTCATAGCCACAAGATCCCTGGTGGGTCACCGGAATCCGGACGACGGTGGGGGCATGGCAACCCTCGCAGCATCCCGCCCGGTACCCCGTGCCACCACCCCCGGCGCGCGGTCGGCCTCGGTCCGACACCTCGGACCCCAGTGGTACGCCCCGGTGATGGGCACCGCCATCGTCGCCACCGCGGGAGCCGCGCTCCCGGTGGACGTCCCCGGTCTGCGGACCGCCTGCACGGCCGTCTGGGCGCTCTCCCTGGCGATGCTCCTGGCCCTGCTGACCGCCCGCGCCCTGCACTGGGCCCACCACCGCGACCAGGCCCGCGCGCACCTGCTGGACCCGGCCGTCGCGCCGTTCTACGGCTGCCTGTCGATGGCTCTGCTCGCGGTCGGCGGCGGCACGCTGCTGGTCGGACGGGACTGGATCGGGCTGCCCGCCGCCGTGGCGATCGACGCCGTCCTGTTCACGGCGGGTACGGCGATCGGCCTGGCGGCCGCCGTGGCGATCCCGTACCTCATGGTCGTGCACCACCGGATCGAGAGCGCGGCCCCGGTCTGGCTCCTGCCGGTGGTGGCGCCCATGGTCTCGGCGGCACTCGGACCGCTGCTGCTGCCGCACCTGCCCGCCGGGCAGGCCCAGCAGTCGCTGCTGATCGCCTGCTACGCCATGTTCGGCCTGAGCCTGCTCGCCACCCTCGTCATGCTTCCGCTGGTCTTCGGCCGGCTCGTCACGGGCGGACCGCTGCCCCTGGCTCTCACTCCCACGCTGTTCCTGGTCCTCGGCCCGCTGGGCCAGTCGACCACCGCCGCGAACAAGTTCGCCGACGCGGCCCCCGGCGTCCTGCCCGAGCCGTACGCCCACGGCTTCGCGGCCTTCGCCGTCCTGTACGGCGTGCCGGTGACGGGTTTCGCACTGCTGTGGCTCGCGCTCGCCGGCGCGATGGTGGTGCGGGCGCGGCGCCAGGGCATGGGCTTCGCGATGACCTGGTGGGCCTTCACCTTCCCGGTCGGCACCTGCGTGACCGGCGCCGAGAGCCTGGCCGGGCACACCGGGCTGGCGGGGCTGCGGTGGCTCGCGGTCGGGCTGTACGCGTTCCTGGTCGCGGCCTGGCTGGTGGCCGCCCGTCACACGGTGCGCGGGCTGGTCAGCGGCGCGCTGCTCGCAGCGCCCGCCGCAGCTCGTCCGGAGCCTCGGCCAGCGACGGCCCGTACCAGGTGAGCAGACGCCCGTCCACGAGCGCGGCGGCGGTCCCGGGGAACGCCTCGGGACCGTCGTCGGCCGTGAAGCGGTAGGGCTCGTCGGGCAGGACGACGAGATCGGCGCCGAGGGAGACGAGTTCGTCGAGGGAGACGCGGGGGTAGCGCTCGGCGTGGTCCGCGTACAGGTGGCGGACGCCGAGCCGGGCGAGCAGGTCGCCGGCGAAGGTGTCGCGGCCGAGCACCATCCAGGGGCGCCGCCAGATCGGCACGATCGCGGTCACCGGCCGGCCGGCCGGTTCCACGGCGGCCCAGGCTTCCTCGGCACGGTCGAGCCAGTCGGGCCTCGACGGCACGCCGCACGCCCGCAGGACCCGGTCCAGCTCGCGGAACGCCTGGTCCAGCGTGCGCACCTCGGTCACCAGGACGTCGACACCGGCCGCGCGCAGGGCGGCCAGGTCGGGGGCGCGGTTCTCCTCCTCGTTGGCGATCACCAGGTCGGGTCGCAGGGCCGTGATCGCGGCGACGTCCGGGTTCTTGGTGCCCCCGATCCGGGCGGCGTCGAGGCCGGCCGGGTGGGTGCACCAGTCGGTGACCCCCACCAGCAGGCCGGGGGCGGTGACGGCGACGGCCTCGGTCAGCGACGGGACGAGCGAGACGACCCTCATGCGTCGCCGGCCACGATGTGCTCGGCGACCGCGACGACCAGGAGGCGGGTGCCCGGCTCGGTGGCGCGCCACCGGTGGCGTACGCCGCCGGAGAGGAACAGCGTGTCGCCGCGTTCGAGCCGGTAGGCGCGCCCCTCGGCCTCGACCTCGGCCGAGCCGTCGGCGACGTACAGCAACTCGTCGTTGCGGTGCACGAATTCACGGCCGGCGTCCCGCTCGCCCGTGAACTCCCGGGCGTGCAGCTGGTGCCGGCCGCGCACCAGGGGGCGTACGCCGGCGGGCCGGATCCCGGGCTCGTCCTCCAGCGCGTCGTCCAGGACCTCCTCGGCGCGTACGACGTCGACGGTGCGGGCGGACTCGGCGGACGCGAGCAGTTCGGCGGCCGTCGTCTCCAGCGCCTCCGCGACGAGCTGGAGCGACCGCATGCTGGGACGGGCCCGCTCGTTCTCGACCTGGCTGAGGAAGGGCACGGACAGGCCGCTGCGCGAGGCGACGACGGCCAGGGTGAGGTGGAGGGCTCTGCGGCGCCTCTTGACGGCCGCGCCCACGCGGAGTGATTCCTTGTCGTCCATGACCGCTCCTCCCCGTGTCGCGTGCGTCGGGCGTACTGATCGGTTACCTGAACCTTACGCAGCTTTGGGGCAGGGTTTCGCGTCGTGGCGAAAAGGGGCGGTCGCCGAACACATTCGGCGACCGCCCCTTCTCGGTGCGGAGTCGGATCGGAGGCGGACCGGAGCCGGCAACTCTCCGTCCGCGCCCCGTCACTGAGGCGTGAGCTTCTCCGCCAGGCCGGGGTTCTTCGCGAGCCAGCCGCGGACGGCCTCCTGCTCCTTGCCCTTGCCGCCCTGCTGGATGGCGGCCTCCAGGTCGGTGAGCTGCTTCTCGGTCATCCTGAAGTCCTTGAGCCAGGCGCCGACCTCGGGGTTGTCGGCGGCGAAGCCCTTGCGGGCCAGGGTGTGGACGCCGTCGCCCTTGCCCCAACTGCCCTTCGGGTCCTTCAGCTTCTTCAGGTCGTAGGCGGAGTACGCCCAGTGCGGCGACCACAGCGTGACGACGACCGGTTCCTTCTTGTCGTACGCGCGCTTCAACTCGGCCAGCATGCCCGGCGTGGAGCCGTCGACGACCTTGTACTCGCCCTTGAGGCCGTAGTCGTTCAGGACCTTGTCCTTGAGGATGCCCATCATGCCGGCGCTGGGCTCGATGCCGACGATGCGGCCCTTGAACTGTCCGGCCTTGCCCTTCAGGTCGTCGAGCGAGTCGACACCCTTCATGTAGGAGGGCACGGACAGTTCGAGCGAGGTCGGCCCGTACCAGGAGCCGAGGTCCTCGAGCTTGTTGCGGTACTTCTCCCAGTACTGCGCGTGGGTGACCGGGAGCCAGGAGTCGGTCTGGAAGTCGATCTGGCCGCCGGCGAGACCGGTGTAGAGGGCTCCGGCCTCCAGCTGCTGGGTCTCGACCTCGAAGCCGCGCCGCTCCAGGAGCTCCTTCCACAGGAAGGTGGAGGCGATGCCCTCGTCCCAGGGGATGTAGCCGAGGCTGACCTTCTTGCCCTGGCCGACGTTCTTGCCGCCGTCGGCGGTGGGACCCGACTGCTTGCCGGCACCGAGGAAGCCCATGCCGCCCGCGACGAGCGCCAGGACGACCACGCCGACCAGCGCGGTGACCGGCTGCGGACGGTGGCTCCAGATCTTCGCGCCGGCCCGGGCGGCGACCGCGGCGCGCGCCTTGGCGAGCGCCCGGCGGCCGAGCGGCGAGACCTGACGGCCCAGGGCGCCGGTGATCCGGTCCAGGTACATGGCGAGGATGACGATCGAGATGCCCGCCTCGAAGCCGAGGCCGATGTCGACGTTGCCGATGGCGCGGTAGACCGCGCCGCCGAGCCCGCCGCCGCCGACCATGCCGGCGATGACGACCATGGACAGGCCCAGCATGATGACCTGGTTGATGCCGGCCATGATCGTCGGCACGGCGAGCGGCAGCTGGACGCGCAGCAGCGTGGCCCGGGGGGTGGTGCCGAACGCCTCGGCCGCCTCGACGAGTTCGCCGTCGACCTGGCGGATGCCGAGCTCGGTCATGCGCACGCCCGGGGGCAGGGAGAAGACGATGGTGGCGATGATGCCGGGCACCACGCCGACGCCGAAGAAGATGATGCCGGGGATGAGGTAGACCATCGCCGGCATGGTCTGCATGAAGTCCAGCACGGGGCGCAGCACGGCGCTGACCGTCTTGGAGCGGGCCGCCCAGATGCCGAGCGGGACCGCGATCACCAGCGTGACCAGGGTCGCGACCAGGACGAGCGAGAGGGTCGACATGGCGTCGTCCCACAGCTCGATCGAGTCGACCAGCGCGAAGCCGACGAAGGCGAGCGCGCCCGCCGTGAGGCCGCGCAGCCACCAGGCGACGACGGCGAGGATGCCGGCGAAGAGGAGCGGCTCGGGCGCGGAGAGGACCGCGTCGATGCCGTCGTAGAGGCCGGTGACGACGGTGGTCACGGCGTCGAAGAGCCAGGAGAGCTGGGCCTGGAGCCAGTCGACGGCGCCGTCGACCCACTGGCCGAGGGGGATCCTAGGCATGGGCCGCCTCCTTCTCCGTGCCGGGGGCGTCGCAGGCGGCGGGGGGCCGCTGCTCGTCGCCGATGACGCCGATCAGCCGGGACTGCGGAACGACGCCGAGGAGTGTGCCGTCGGCGTCCTTCACGGCCACCGGGTGCGGGACCCGGGCGCTGACGGCGCAGAGGTCGGCGACGAGGGTGTCGGGGCCGACGGTCTCGCAGCCACAGGCGTCCGCGTCGCCGGGGTGGTCGGCGTCCGTCATGACGGCGGAGGCCGTGAGCACGCGGGTGCGGTCGACGTCCTGGATGAAGGAGGCGACGTAGTCGTCGGCGGGGCGGACGAGGATGTCCTCGGCGCTGCCGAGCTGGACGATCCGGCCGTCGCGCATGACCGCGATCCGGTCGCCGAGCCGCATGGCCTCGTTGAGGTCGTGGGTGATGAAGACGATGGTCTTCTTCAGCCGCTTCTGCAGCTCCAGGAGCTGGTCCTGCATGTCGCGGCGGATCAGCGGGTCGAGCGCGCTGAAGGACTCGTCCATGAGGAGCAGGTCGGCGTCGGTGGCGAGCGCGCGGGCCAGGCCCACGCGCTGCTGCATGCCGCCGGACAGCTCGTCGGGCCAGGACTTCTCCCAGCCGGCCAGACCGCACAGCTCCAGGGCCTCGGCGGCGCGGGCCTCGCGCTCGGCGCGCGGGACCCCCTGGACCTCCAGGCCGTAGGCGGCGTTCTCCAGGACGCTGCGGTGCGGGAAGAGCGCGAAGTGCTGGAAGACCATGCTGATCTTCGTGGACCGCACGGTGCGCAGGTCGCGGGGGCTCAGCGCGGTGAGGTCCCGGCCGTCGAACAGCACGCGGCCCGCGGTGGGCTCGAGGAGGCCGTTGAGCATGCGCAGGAGGGTGGACTTGCCGGATCCGGACAGACCCATCACGACGAAGATCTGGCCGGGGTCGACGACGAACGACGCGTCGATCACCGCGGCGGTCGTGCCCTCGGCACGCAGCTCGTCTCGGTCGGCGCCGTCGGCGAGCTTCCGGACGGCGTCGTCGGGTCGTCTGCCGAACACCTTGAACAGGTGGTCGGCCTGGAGCCTGGACACATACACCTCACGCGTTGGAACGAGAAACGGCCCGCCACCCCCGCAGCCGGGCCGTGGAGCGGGGCGGATTCGGCCCGCGTCTCCCCGCGCACGGCGATCCGTTCGTCGAATCGCGTACCGGGGTCCGCTCCGGGCTCGCGCCTGCCCTGGCCCCGGGAGGGCAAACGCAAAGGTGACGGGGGTCACGCCGGGAGTGCGGAACCGTCGTTCGGACCCGGTGTCCGCGGGGTGCGGCATGATCGGGGTGTGACCCGACGCCTGATGCTCCTCGACACCGCTTCCCTCTACTTCCGCGCGTACTTCGGCGTGCCGGATTCGGTACGGGCCCCGGACGGCACCCCGGTGAACGCCGTGCGGGGGCTGCTGGACTTCATCACCCGGCTCGTCCAGGACCACGGGCCGGACGATCTGGTGGCCTGTATGGACGCCGACTGGCGCCCGCAGTGGCGGGTGGACCTGATCCCCTCGTACAAGGCCCACCGGGTGGCCGAGGAGACGGAGGTCGGGCCGGACGAGGAGGAGGTCCCCGACACGCTGGCCCCGCAGGTGCCGATCATCGAGGACGTCCTGGACGCGTTCGGCATCGCCCGGGTGGGGGTCGCCCCGTACGAGGCGGACGACGTGATCGGGACGCTGGCCGGGCGGGCGGCCGGCCCGGTGGACATCGTCACCGGGGACCGCGACCTCTTCCAGCTGGTGGACGACGCGCGCGGGGTGCGCGTGCTCTACCCGCGCAAGGGCGTGGGCGACTGCGATCTCGTCGACGACGAGCTGATCCGGACGAAGTACGGGGTGCGGGCCGACCAGTACGCCGACTTCGCGGCCCTGCGCGGCGACGCCAGCGACGGGCTGCCCGGGGTCAAGGGGATCGGCGAGAAGACCGCCGCGCAGCTGATCACGGAGTACGGCGACCTGGCGGGTGTCCGCGCGGCGGCCGGGGACCGCACGTCCCGGCTGACCCCGGCCAAGCGGCGGGGCATCGTGGAGGCCGCCGCGTATCTCGACGTGGCACCGAAGGTCGTCCGGGTCGCCGGCGACGTCCCGCTGCCCGCATTCGACCCGGCGCTGCCGGGCGCTCCACGGGACCCGGCGGCGCTGCAGGAGCTGGTGGCGCGCTGGGGTCTGGGCGGTGCGGTGGGGCGGCTCCTGACCGTCCTCACCCACTGAGGTGCTAGCTTAGGTAAACCTAAGTTCTCGAAGTCAGGGGAGACCGTCGTGGCAGAGCAGCCGGCGCGCAAGGCACCGAAGGCCCACGAGGCGCGGGTGGTGCGCACGGAGCGGATCACCCCGCACATGGTGCGTGTGGTGCTGGGCGGGGACGGGCTCGACGCCTTCACCGTGGGCGAGCACACGGACCACTACGTGAAGCTGCTCTTCGCGCCGGAAGGGGTGAGCTACCCGGAGCCGTTCTCGATGGAGCGGATCCGCGAGGAGTTCCCGCGCGAGCAGTGGCCGACGACGCGGACCTACACGGTGCGCGACTGGGACCCGGTCCAACGCGAGCTGACCGTCGACTTCGTGGTCCACGGCGACGAGGGCCTGGCGGGGCCGTGGGCGGCGGGGGCGCGGGCCGGCGACGTCATGCGCTTCCTCGGCCCGGGCGGCGGCTACGCGCCGGACCCGGCCGCGGACTGGCACCTGCTCGTCGGCGACGAGAGCGCCCTGCCGGCCATCGCGGTCGCGCTGGAGCGCCTGCCCGAGGGGTCCGTGGTCCACGCGTTCGTGGAGATCGCCGACGCCGGCGAGGAGCAGAAGTTCGCGACGGTGGCGGGGGTCGAGGTGACCTGGCTCCACCGGGGGGCGCGCCCCGCCGGCGAGGCCCTGCTGGAAGCGGTCCGAAGCCTGGAGTTCCCGTCGGGTGAGGTCCATGCCTTCGTGCACGGCGAGGCGGGCTTCGTGAAGGACCTCCGCAAGCATCTGCGCCTGGAGCGCGAGGTGGCGAGGGACCGGCTGTCCATCTCGGGTTACTGGCGCGCGGGCAAGACCGACGAGGCCTGGCGCGCGATCAAGCGCGAGTGGAACGACCAGGTGGAGCGCGAACAGGAGTCCTGAGCGGACCCGCCGCACGCCGGGGCGGGCGTGGGGCCGTGCGGCGGGTCCGGTGCGCCCGCATCGGCGACACCTCCCCCGGCGCGCCCTCGGCCACCCGCGCCGGGGCCCGGCGCGGCCGGCGGCCATCCGGGCCCGAAACCGGGTGACGGCTCCCCGTCCGATGCCCGGCCGTGCGGCGGGCGGTGGCCGGCCCCGGCGCACCGCACGGCCCCCGCCCGCCGG
This sequence comes from Streptomyces sp. NPDC048338, assembly GCF_043201055.1. Lineage (NCBI taxonomy): Bacteria > Bacillati > Actinomycetota > Actinomycetes > Kitasatosporales > Streptomycetaceae > Streptomyces > Streptomyces sp. NPDC048338. The sequence continues at coordinate 148,448 of NZ_JBICYQ010000009.1, read as the reverse complement.
AGGCGCGAATCCCTCGGCGACCGTCAGACGTCCGTGCCGAAGACCCGGTCCGAGGCGTCGACGTGTGCGAGCCTGCGCAGCGACGCGAACAGCGCGTCGCCCAGCACCGTCCCCACCACGACTCTCTCCACGAGCTCCTCCCGCGCCATGTTGCGGGCCACGTAGTCCAGATCCGCCCGGGCGACCTGCTCCGCGGCGTCCGCGTACGCGTCGAGCACCTCCGCGAACGCCCCGTGCCCCACGTCCTCCATGGTCGCCAGGGCCACCGCCAGCGACTCGGCCGCCGGGCTCTCCGGGTGGGACCGCCAGCCGCGCCGTTCGATCAGCTCGGCCACGGCCGTTCGCGCGGCGGCGACTCCCGCCACCGGCTCCTCGTCGTGGCTCGGCACCACGCGATCGGCCGCCGCGCCCAGCACCTGGTGCACCGGCCGCTCGGTGTCCTCGATCGCCTCGATCACCTCACGGACGCCCGCCACCGACAGCCCGCCCACGTCCATGAGCGCCCGGATCAGGCGGAGGCGCCTCACGTGCGCCTCGTCGTACGAGGCCTGGTTCGGGCTCGTCAACTGCCCGGCCGGCAGCAGTCCTTCCCGTACGTAGTACTTGATCGTCGGCACCGACACTCCGGCCCTGCGACTCAACTCTCCGACGCGCACTGTCCGTTCACCTTCCTGGTCTTGCTCCGGCCTTGCCGGCCGGCACCCCCATCATAGATAGTGGAGCTATCAGATAGCGGTGAGTGCCACTATCTATAGTCACGGGGGTTTGCACATGTCCTCATCGATGCCGCGTATCCGCGAGCTCCATCGGCCGCTGGTGTGGTTCTCCGGCTCCATGGCCCTGCTCGCCGTCGTCAGCGTCGGCGGCCTGATCGTCGACGACCGCATGCTCGTCGGCGTGCCGATCTGGTCCAAGCCGTTCAAGTTCTCCGTCTCCTTCGTCGCCTATGCGATGACGCTCGCGTGGATGCTCAGCCTGCTGCCGCGCGGCCGCCGGATCGGCTGGTGGGCGGGCACCGTGCTCACCGCGGCCAGTGCCGTCGAGATGGTGATCATCACGGTCCAGGTCGTGCGGGGGCGGCAGAGCCACTTCAACAACCAGACCCCGCTCGACGCGGCGTTGTTCCAGGTCATGGGCGCCACCGTCGTGGTCCTCTGGCTCGCCGCACTCGTCATCGCGGTCCTGCTGTTACGCGCCCGCATCCTGGACCGCGCGACCACCTGGGCGGTACGCCTCGGCTCCCTGATCGCGCTCGCCGGCGCGGCCGTGGGCTTCGTGATGGTCGTGCCCACCCGGGAGCAGCTCGCCGCGGGCGACGACGCGGCGATCACCGGGGCCCACAGTGTCGGTGTGCCGGACGGGGGCCCCTCGATGGCGGTGACGGGCTGGTCCACGACCGGCGGCGACCTGCGGATCGCCCACTTCTTCGGCATGCACGCCCTGCAGGTGATCCCGCTCGTGCTGCTCGCCCTGGTCACGCTCGCCCCGCGGTTCGCCCGGCTGCGCGACGGCCGGGTCCGGCTGAGGCTGACTCTCGTCGTCTCCGGGGCGTACACGGCGACCTTCGGACTCCTGACCTGGCAGGCACTGCGCGGCCAGCCCCTGGTCCATCCCGACGGCACGACCCTGGCCGCCGCCGGCGCGATCGTCGCGCTGACCGCCGCGACCACCTGGGCCGCCCTGCGCACCCCGTCACACGTCGGACCCGGCGCCGGAACGACCGGCGACTCCGGAACCTCCCGTAAGGAGTTCGCGGCATGACCGGCTTTCTCTTCGAGTTCTCCTTCTACCTGGTCGCTCCCTTCTGGCTGCTGATGATCCTGGCGCCCGGCTGGCGGGGCACGGAACGGCTCGCGGCCTCGCCGCTCACCGTGCTGCCGGTGCTGACGGTCTATCTGGTGATGGCGATCCCGGTCTTTCCCGAGCTGTGGGCGGCGGTGAGCAGCCCGGACATCGACACCTTCCGGGACCTCGTGGCGCTCGCGGGCGGAGCGGGGGCGGTCTGGGCACAGATCCTCGCCTGGGACCTGCTGCTCGGTCAGTGGATGTACCTCGAAGGCCGCAGGCGGGGCATCTCCCCTTTCGTGATGGGGCCGTTGCTGGTGTTCACGATCCTCCTCTCCCCCTTCGGGCTGCTCGTCTTCCTGGTCCTGCGCGCGCTCCGGAAGCCCGTGGCACCTCGTCCCGGGCAGAGCGGGAGCCTCGTCGCCGGGCCGTCTACGCTGGCCTGATGCGAACGATCGACCGTGCCGTCGGGGCGGTGCTCGGCTCCGCCGTGGGAGACGCGCTGGGCGCGCCCTTCGAGTTCGGGCTGCTCGGCGTCTTCCGGGAACGCTTCCCCGACGGCAGGGGCGAGATGTGCGGGGGCGGCGGCTGGCACCCGGACGACGCCACCGAGTTCAACGGCGCGGTGTGGCCCTGCCTCGGCTCGGCGGTCTGGGCGCTGCGTACCACCGCGTCGTTCGAGGAGGCCCTGGCCGTCGCCATCGATCTGGGCGGTGACACGGACACGGTGGCCGCGGTCACCGGCCTCCTCGCGGGCGCCGTCCACGGAGCCGGCGCGATCCCCGCCCGGTGGACCGACCCCCTCCACGTCCCGCTCCCGGGCCACGGCCCCCGCACCCTCCGCTCCGACGACCTGCGGACGCTGGCCACCGCCCTGATCGCCTGAGCCGAGCAGCCGCCTGGGCCGAAGAGCCTCCCGGGCGGAGGAGCCGGGACCGAGGTTCCGCAGGTCACCGGAGGCCGCAGGCAGCCCCCGGCCGCACGGCATCCACCGGCCCACGTGCCCCCACGAGGACGGAGGCCCCCGGACCCGGCCGACCCGGAACACCGGCGCCCCACACCCCCCGAGGACTGGAACCCCGGATCTAGCCGGCCGCCGACGCCCCTCCAGCGCCCGGAACCTCACCGGCCGTGGTCTCACCGGCCGCCGCGGTCTCGCCCGACTTCGCGGTCCCACCGACCGATCCGGTCTCGCCCGCCTTCACGGTCCCACCGACCGTCGCACTCCCGCCAGCCGCCAGAGTCTCGCCGGCCGCCCCGGCAGCCCCTGCCGTCGCCGCCTGGCCGGACCCGTCCGCGCCCGGATCCGCGTCCTCCCCCATCGGCCGGCCGGGCCTCGCCCGGACGGTGGCGAGGACGTCGCGGTCCGGCTGGAGCGTGAGGCTGGGCACCGGGCGTATCTCGCCGGGGTCGAGGTCGAGGTGGAAGCGGCGGGCGAGGACCGCGAGCACCAACACGGCCTCGACCATGGCGAACCGCGTTCCGAGGCAGACCCGCGGGCCGCCGCCGAACGGGAACCAGGCGTACTCGGGTATCTCCTCGGCGCCCTTGCCCTCGGCGCTCTCCCCGTCGGCCGCGCCGCCCTCCCCCGAGGTGCCGGGCACCGCGGTGCCCCAGCGCTCCGGGCGGAACTCCTCGGGATCGCCGAACCAGCGCGCGTCCCGGTGGGTCGCCCACTGGCTGCTCCAGACCCGCGTGCCGGGCGGAACGGGCCGGCCGCCGAGGACCGCACCCTCCTTGGCGATGCCTGTCAGGAGCCAGATGGTCGGGTAGAGCCGGAGGGTCTCCTTCACCACCGCCTGGGTGTACGCCAGTTGTGCGTAGTCCTCGAAACCGGGCTCGCGGTCGCCGAGCACGCGGTCCAGCTCCTCGGCGAGTGCGGCCCGCACCCTCGGGTTCTGCGAGAGCAGGTGCCAGGCCCACACGAGGGTCGAGCTGGTGGTCTCGTGTCCGCCGATGTAGAGGGTGACGGTCTCGTCGCGGATCTCCTCGTCGGAGAGGTGGGCACCGGTCTCGTCCTGCGCCGCGAGCAGGCGGCTGAGCAGGTCGGGCCGCTCGGTGTCGCCGTCGCGGTGACGCGCGACGACCCGTCCGACCTCGGCGTCGATGACGGCGGCGGCCTTCTTGATGCGGGCGCGGCCTGGCGTGGGCACCCAGTCGGGCAGGATGGCCCCGATGCCGCTGAACTCGGCACCGATCTCCTTCTGGGCGACGTCCATGGCCCGTCCGATGACCTCGGCGTCGGCCGCCGTGTCGACGCCGAAGATGGTGCGGACGGCGATGAGCTGGGTGAGCGCCGCCATCTCCTTCTTGACGTCGACGCGCTGTCCGTCCCTCCAGCGGTCGGCGAGGGCGACCGCGCACTCGGCCATGGTGGCGGCGTAGGAACGGACCTGCTTGGGGCGGACGGACGGCTGGACGAGCGAGCGCTTGCGGCGCCAGTCGGCGCCCTTGGCGACGACCACGCCGTTGCCCAGGAGGGTGCGGAAGGCGATGCCGAGGTCGGGCTGGTCGAAGGTCCGCTCGATCTCGGTGAGAAGTTCGCCGATGGTGTCGGGATGGGCGATGAAGAGGGCGGGACTCGGTCCGAACTGCCAGCTGACGAAGTCGCCACGCTCACGCAGCCGCTCGAAGAAGGCGAGCGGGTCCTTGCCGAACTCCGGCATGTTCCCGAGCAGGGGCACTCCCCGGGGCCCCGGCACGATCTTCTGTCCGTCGGCCGCCTCGGCGGCGGCCCGCGGACCGGCTTGCGTGGTCAAGTTCTCTCCCTCTCAACGGTGTTGAACCGTGGACGACTCCATGGAATCGGAAGGGTGTGCCACTCCGCCACCCCTGTGGACAACGGGCTGTGGACAACGCGCCCCCACCGAAGGGGAGTGGGCGCCCGGCCGCGGACACCGCCCCGAACGGGGGCGCCATGGCCGGGGGAGGCGAGCACGCCGGACTCGGCGACGGAAGACCCCGTCGGGCCCGCGGCGCCGGAGAATCCTCAGGGCTCAGGAACCCGAAGGGCCCAGGGAAACCCGAAGGACTCAGGAACCCGAAGAGCCCAGGGAAACCCGAAGGGCCCGTGGCGACGGCCACGGACCCTTCGGGCGACTTCGGTGCGCCGACAGTCGGCGTCCGGCCGTCAGCCCACCGAGCTGTAGGCGACGACCCCCCTGAGCAGCGAGTCGACGGCCTTGCGGGCGTTCTTCGCGACCGTGCTGTTCTCCTTGGGCGCGGCAGCGGCGATCTGACCGAGGACGTCGATGACCTGCTTGCACCAGCGGACGAAGTCGCCGGCCGGCATCTCGGCCTCGCGCAGCACCTCGTCGAGGCTCTTGTCCGAGGCCCACTGGTAGGCGGCCCAGGCGAAGCCCAGGTCGGGCTCGCGCTGGCCGACCCCCTCCGCCTGGTTGATCTTGAACTCCTCCTCCAGGGCGTCGAGCCGGCCCCAGATCCGCACCATCTCGCCGAGCGCGGCCTTCGCGTTGCCGGTCGGCAGCTTCGGCGCCACGGCGTCGTCGGCCTGCCGCGCCTCGAAGACCAGCGCCGACACGCAGGCGGCCAGTTCGGGCGGCGTGAGGCCCTCCCAGACGCCGTCGCGCAGGCATTCGCTGGCCAGCAGGTCGAGTTCGCCGTAGAGCCGGGCGAGCCTCTTGCCGTTCTCGGTGACGGAGTCCGCCCGCAGATAGTCGAGTTCGGTGAGGAGCGCGACGATGCGGTCGAAGGTACGGGCGATGGTGTTGGTACGGCCCTCGATGCGCCGCTCCAGCTGCCGGGTGTCCCGCTGCAGCCGGTGGTAGCGCTCGGCCCAGCGGGCGTGGTCCTCGCGCTCGTCGCAGCCGTGGCAGGGGTGGGCGCGCAGTTCCGTGCGCAGCCGCGCGATCTCGCGGTCGTCCGCGGCGGCCGAGCGGTCCCTGCGGTGCCGCTCGGGGTTGATGTGCCCCCCCTTCGTACGCAGGGCGGACGCGAGGTCGCGCCGGGACTGCGGGGAGCGCGGGTTGAAGGACTTGGGGATCCTCATCCGTTCCAGGGCTTCGACGGGGACCGGGAAGTCGATCGAGGCGAGGCGCTTGACCTGCCGTTCCGCGGTGAGCACGAGCGGGCGCGGCCCGTCGTGCTGCTCGAAGCCCCGGTGGCCGTTGGTGCGGCCGGCGGGGATGCCCGGGTCGAGGACGAGGGCGAGGCCGGCGAACTTGCCGGTGGGGACGTGGATGACGTCACCGGGCTTGAGCCGCTCCAGCGAGGCCGCGGCCTGGGCACGGCGCTGGGCGGCGCCCTGCTTGGCCAGCTCGGTCTCGCGGTCCTTGAGGTCGCGGCGCAGCTGCGCGTACTCCTCGAAGTCGCCGAGGTGGCAGGTCATGCCCTCGCGGTAGCCGTCGAGGCCCTCCTCGTTCCGCTGGACCTGGCGGGAGATGCCCACGACGGACCGGTCCGCCTGGAACTGCGCGAAGGACGTCTCGAGCAGTTCGCGGGAGCGGTGCCGGCCGAACTGGTCGACGAGGTTGACGGCCATGTTGTACGACGGCTTGAAGCTGGAGCGCAGCGGGTAGGTCCGGGTGCCGGCGAGCCCGGCGAGGTGGCCTGGGTCGAGCCCGCGCTGCCACAGCACGACCGCGTGCCCCTCGACGTCGATGCCGCGTCGGCCTGCGCGGCCGGTGAGCTGTGTGTACTCGCCGGGGGTGATGTCGGCGTGCTGCTCGCCGTTCCACTTGACGAGCTTCTCCAGGACCACGGACCGGGCGGGCATGTTGATGCCCAGGGCCAGCGTCTCGGTCGCGAAGACGGCCTTGACGAGGCCGCGGACGAAGAGCTCCTCGACGACCTCCTTGAAGGTCGGGAGCATGCCGGCGTGGTGGGCCGCGATGCCGCGCTCCAGCGCTTCGAGCCACTCGTAGTAGCCGAGGACGTGCAGGTCCTCGTCGGGGATCGAGGCGGTGCGCGCCTCGACGATCTCGCGGACCCGCAGGCGCGCCTCGTCGTTGTTGAGGCGCAGCCCGGCGTACAGGCACTGCTGGACGGCGGCCTCGCAGCCGGCCCGGCTGAAGATGAAGGTGATGGCGGGCAGGAGGCCCTCGGCGTCGAGCCGTTCGATGACCTCGGGCCGGCCCGGCGTCCAGATGCGGGAGCGCTGGCGCCGCTCGCGCTCGCGGTCGGCCTCGCGGACCATCTTGCCGCGGCGGCGCTCGCGCGGGTTGTACGTGCGGGTGTTCTCGGTGCGGGCGAGGCGCATCAGGTCGGGGTTGACCTCGCGGCGGGAGGCGGCGCGGCCGCCGTGGTCGCTCTCCTCCTCGAAGAGGTCGTACATCCGGCGCCCGGCGAGGACGTGCTGCCAGAGCGGCACGGGGCGGCTCTCGGAGACGATGACCTCGGTGTCGCCGCGCACGGTGTCGAGCCAGTCGCCGAACTCCTCGGCGTTGGACACGGTGGCGGAGAGTGACACGAGCGTCACGGACTCCGGGAGGTGGATGATCACTTCCTCCCAGACGGCGCCGCGGAAGCGGTCCGAGAGGTAGTGCACCTCGTCCATGACGACGTACCCGAGACCGCTGAGGGTCTGCGAGCCCGCGTACAGCATGTTGCGCAGGACCTCGGTCGTCATGACGACGACGGGCGCCTCGGAGTTGACGCTGTTGTCGCCGGTCAGGAGGCCGACCTTGTCGGCTCCGTACCGCTTCACGAGGTCGGCGTACTTCTGGTTCGACAGCGCCTTGATCGGCGTCGTGTAGAAGCACTTGCGCCCTTGGCGCAGGGCGAGGTGGACGGCGAACTCGCCGACGATGGTCTTGCCCGAGCCGGTGGGGGCGGCCACGAGCACGCCCTTGCCCGCTTCGAGGGCCTGGCAGGCCTCGATCTGGAACGGGTCCAGACCGAACTCGTACATCTCGCGGAAGGGGGCCAGCGCCGTGGCCTGCTCGGCGTTGCGTGCCCGGGCGGCTGCGTACGCTTCGGCTGGTGTGAGGTCCTCTGTCATCTTGCTGTCGAGCCTACCCGCCGACTCGGACAGTGACGCGATCTTTAAATGACCGCCGTGGGAGAACCGCCGGACGGCGCGAACCGGCCGCGGGACAGCCCGGCACGGCCCGGGGCACGGTCGGCGGCGACGGCTACGAGCGCGGTCCGGGCTCGCGTCCGGGCTCGGGTCCGGGCTCGGGCGCCAGGATCCGGAGCGCGCCGGGCACGCAGTGCGCCGTGAGCGGCAGCGGGCCGAGCGGCTCGCCGTCGGCGTAGCCGGTGACGCCGGGCGCGTCCAGGGTGACGGCGCGCGCCCGGTGGACGGAGACCACCGGGTGGTCGAGGTGCGTGCCCCGGTAGACCCGCGGGAAGACCTTGAGCAGGGTGGTGCGGGAGCAGTCGCCGACGACGGTCACGTCGAGGAGGCCGTCGTCCATGCGGGCGTCGGCGCAGATACGCATGCCCCCGCCGTAGGAGGTGCCGTTGCCCACGGCGACGAGGGTGGCGTCGATCAGCCGCTCGCTGCCGTCGTCGAGGGTGAGCCGGTAGGGGACGGGCTTGAAGGCGGCGAGCTCGGCGATCATGGCGAGGTCGTACTTGAACCGGCCGGCGGGCAGCCGCATGCGGTTGCCGCGGTCGTTGACGCGGGAGTCGAACCCGGACGCGAGGACGGTCCCGAACCAGCGGTCACCGACCCTGCCGAGGTCGATGCGCCGGCCGCCGGCCGCGAGCAGTCCGGCGGTGAGCCGGGCCGCGGCCCCGGGTTCGCGCAGGGGGAGGCCGACGGCGCGGGCGAAGTCGTTCCCGGTACCGACGGCGACGACACCGAGGGGGGTGGACGTGCCGGCCACCGCCTGGAGGGCGAGGGAGACCATGCCGTCGCCGCCGACGGCGACGAGGGCGCCGGTCCCCCGGGCCACGGCCTCACGGGCGCGCCGCAGGGCGTCGGGGGCGTCGGATCCCTGGACGGTGCGGACGGAGAAGCCGGCCTCCCGGAACGCACGAGCGGCCGGCAGCGCGGCGTGCGCGCCCCGGCCGCGTCCCGCGGTGGGATTGACGAACAGGGTGATCTCGCTGGTCATGGGTCCCCCCGGGGCTGAGTCTGCGGGGGGACCCTACAAGATCAGGTGATGTCGTCGTAACCGCCCTGACGATGTGCGCGGGCTCCGTCGCCATCGCCGGTGGCCTGCTCGGGCAGGGCCCGGACGGCGCTGACGGGTTCGACGGCTCCGACGGCCTCGGGGGTGTGGTCCAGGACCGACGCCTCGTCGTCGTCGAGCTCGGCGTCCCGGTCGCGACGGGCGCGGCGCCGGTCGTTCAGCAGCGAGAAGCCGACGGCGGCGAAGTACAGCACGGTGATGGGGCCGGCCAGGGCCAGCATGCCGACGGGGTCCGTGGTGGGGGTGATCACGGCGCCGAAGACGAAGACGCCCATGATCACGCCGCGCCACCAGCCGGCCATCCGGCGGCCGGTCAGGATGCCGGTCAGGTTGAGCATCACCAGGACCAGGGGGAGCTCGAAGGCGAGGCCGAAGACGAGCACCATGCGCAGGGTGAAGTCGAGGACGTCACCGAGGGACAGGATGTTCGCCGAGCCACCGGGCGTGAGGCTGATGAGCACCTTCACGCTGATGGGAAGAATGAGGTACGCGAGGTACGCGCCGGCGGTGAACAGCGGCACCGCGGCGCCGACGAAGGCGTACGTGTACTTCTTCTCGTTCTTGTGCAGGCCCGGGGCGATGAAGGCCCACAGCTGGTAGAGCCAGATCGGGCTCGCGACGACGAGGCCGGTCACGAGGCTGACCTGGATCGTCGTGCTGAACGGGGCGATCAGCGTGTTGAAGGAGACGATCGCGCAGTTGCCGCCGTCGCTGGTCACGCCGGGGGCGCACTTGGGCACCGACTTCGTCAGGAACTGCATCAGGTCCTCGCTGTACACGAGGGCCACGACGGTGACCGCGGCGATGGCCAGGAGGCCCTTCGCCATGCGGTTACGGAGCTCACGCAGGTGTTCCACGAGGGGCATGCGGCCCTCGGGATCCTTCACCTGCTTGCGGGCAGACTTGAGCAACCCACGTCCTCATCTCGTGCGGCAGGCCGCCGCTCGGTGCGGCGGACTGCGGCGGACCGGGTCAGCGCTTGGTGGTGTCCGAGGGCTCGGTCACGGGCCGCGCGCTGGTCACGTCCCCGGGCGATGCCTGGATGGTGCGCGGGGCGGCCTGGTCCGCGGCGCCGGGGTGCGGCGGGTCGGCGGGGGCGGTCTGCTGGTCGTCCGACTTCATCGCCTTGGCCTCGCTCTTGAGGATGCGGGCCGACTTGCCGAGGGAACGGGCCATGTCCGGGAGCTTCTTGGCGCCGAACAGCAGGATGATGACGACGAGGATCAGAATGATCTCGGTGGGGCCGAGCCTACCCATAGCTGTTTACCTTCTTCACCGAGGCGACATGGAGTGCGTTGCCCGGCGGGTCGGACATGCGTCCGGCCACCGCGCTGTCTGCGATCGTAACCCGCAGGAGTAAACGCAGGGCAATGCCCGTGCATACTCACGATTGCGGACCGGGCGGGCCCCGCCGGGGCCCCACGTCGCAGGGTGAGGCACGGTTTCAGCGCAGGGACTCGCCGGTGCGCGCCAGGTCTCCGGCCGCCCTTTCGAGGTCTTCGGCGGCCCGGCTGATGCGGGCCGTGGTGTCCGCGACCTGGCGGCCGAGCCGCTGGGCCTCGACGAAGACCTTGATGCCGAGGACGCCGAGGACGGCGATGCCGAGGAATCCGAGAGCGATGGCGAGCATGGGCCAGAACATGTGCCGAGCCTAGACGCTGCGCGGACCGCGACGTGTCAGACGGTGGGGTGCAGGCGCAGGGTGCGGACGCCGCCGCCGGTGAGGAGTTCGACGATCCGCTCCCCCGCGGGCTTGCGGACGGCGCTGCCGCACTCGGGGCAGGTGAAGGAGTAGAACGTGGTGCGGCGGCTCGCTCCGATGGCGAGGCGCAGGGCGCTCGCGGCGAGTTCGAAGCGGGAGCGGCAGTCGGGGCAGGCGGCCTTGAAGAACACCGGCGCGATCGATGCCGTCATTCCGTGCATCACGGACAATTCCCTCATCCCTTTCGACTCCCCCGCACACGCGCGCTCGCGCGATCCGATCGGTTCCACAGACAACAGCGCCCACCGCACGGGGAATGTCACCTTCCCCTTTCCCCGCCCGCGGGCGGGGGTCCGTCAGCCGCCGTCCCCGTAGGCGGCGAGGGCGTCCGCGGCGGCCTGCCGGGCGCTGTCGGCGAGTTCCTGCGGGGCCACGATCCGCCCGTCGCTGCCGAGCCGCAGCGCGAGCCTGCGCAGCGAGGCCGGGGCGGGCGTGCGCAGGGTGATGCGCAGTCCGCCGTCGGCCAGCTCCTCGGCCCGGTCGTGCGGGTAGTACTCGGCGACCCAGCGACCGCCGGGCCCGACCTCCACGACGACCTCGGGATCCTCGGCCGAGGGCTGGACGAGCCCTTCGGACAGGTCGCGCAGCTCGATCTCCGGCGGTGCGGACTGCTCGTCCAGGATCCGGATCTCGGCGACGCGGTCGAGACGGAAGGTGCGGCGCGCCTCGGAGAGCCGGCACCACGCCTCCATGTAGGTGTGGCCGACGGCGAAGAGGCGGATCGGGTCGACCTCACGCTCGGTCAGTTCGTCGCGGGCGGGCGAGTAGTACCGCACCCACAGCCGGCGTCGCTCCGAGATCGCCCGGTCGACCTCGGCGAAGACGCCGCCCTCGGACTCGAAGGTGACCGAGAGCCGGGCGCTGGCGCCGGCGGTCTCACCGGCCGCCGTCTCCAGCTTGGCGGTCGCGCGCAGCAGCGCCTCCCGGTCGCTCTCGCGCAGTCCGGGCAGGGTGGCGACGGCCCGGGCGGCGACCAGCAGCGCGGTCGCCTCGTCGGCGGCCAGCCGCAGCGGCTCGGCGACGTCGTCGGGGTTGTGCCACCAGATGCGGTCGCCGTCGGTGTCGATGTCGAGGAGGTCGCCACCGCGGAAGCTGGTGCCGCACATCGGCAGCACGTCGAGGTCGGAGATCAGCTCGTCCTCGGTGATGCCGAAGGCGCGCGCGACGTCGGCGACGTGGGCGCCGGGCCGCTCGCGGAGGTAGGTGACGAGGGAGAGCATCCGCCTCGTCTGATCGATCGCGTTCGCTGCCATGCCGTTCGTCCCCTCAGCCCTTGGCCACGGCGCGCAGCCGGTCCATCACGTCGGCCCGCAGGTCGGCGGGCTCCAGTACGACGACGTCCGGACCGAACTCGACGAGCCAGGCGTCCAGGCCGTGTCCGTACGGGATCTCCAGCTCGTCCCAGCCGTCCGCACCCTCGCTCACCGAGCGGGCGCGGGACCGCAGCGGGTAGCCGCAGCCCGCGCGCAGCCGGATCCGGGCCGAGCGGGTGGCGATCTCGCCGGACCAGCGCTCGACGGTCTCCCGGACGGTGACGACGTCGGGCACGGGCGCGGTGAAGGCGCCGGCCCGGGAGCGGACCTTGCCGGTGATGCGGGAGAGACGGAAGACGCGCTCGGCGCCGCGGTCGCGGTCCCAGCCGGCGAGGTACCAGTGGCCGCGCACGCACTCGAGCGTCCAGGGCTCCACCTGGCGGGTCTCGGGGCGGGCGGCGGTGGCCTTGCGGTAGTCGAAGACGACGGGGCGACGGTCGCGGCAGGCCAGCATCAGGGGCTCGAACGCGGCCTCGTGCACGGGGATGCGCGGCTCCAGCGCACTGTGCTGCGCCTCGTACGAGTCCTCGGCCTCGGGCATCCCGGCGGCGCGGAGCTTCTGCAGGGCGCCGCTGGCGGCCCCGGCGAGACGGGCCTGCTGCCAGACCTTCGCGGCCAGGCCGAGCGCGGCGGCCTCCTCGGCGTCCAGCGTGATGGGCGGAAGGCGGTTGGAGTCGCGCCGGGCGAGGTAGCCGGTCTCGCCCTCCAGGTTCTCGACCGTCGCGATGACCAGGCCGAGCTCGCGCAGATCGTCCTTGTCGCGCTCGAACATCCGGTTGAACGAGTCGTCGGTGCTCGCTTCCATGTACGCCTCGATGGAGCCGCGGAGCTCCCGCTTGGAGAGCGGCCGCCGGGTCCCGAGCAGACAGAGCGCCAGATTCATCAGCCGCTCGGCCTTGGCAATCGCCATCGACGCCCTGCACCTCTTCTGCCGGATTGACTTCTCGGACGTCCGACCGTACCGCCCCGGGGTGTCCGGGCAAAAGCCGAGGGCCCATGCCGGACGGCATGGGCCCTCGTCATGACCGTTTACGGTCGGATGCGACCGATCAGACGGCGACCAGGTCGCAGACGAAGATCAGCGTCTCGCCCGGGGCGATCTTGCCGCCGGCGCCGCGGTCTCCGTACGCGAGGTGCGCGGGGATGATCAGCTGGCGGCGGCCGCCGACCTTCATGCCCTGCACGCCCTTGTCCCAGCCCTGGATGACCTGGCCCACACCGAGCTGGAACTGCAGCGGAGTGCCGCGGTTCCAGGAGGAGTCGAACTCCTCGCCGGTGGAGAAGGAGACGCCCACGTAGTGGACGGAGACGGTGGCGCCGGCCTTGGCCTCCGGACCGTCGCCCTCCCAGATGTCCTTGATCTCCAGGTCCTTCGGCGGCTCGCCGCCCGGGAAGTCGACCTCGGGCTTCTCGATGCTCACTGCACTGCTCCTCATACCGATGTACTGCGTCGGGACAGTCTTACACCTTCGCCAGGATGTCCACGGCGAACACCAGCGTGGAGTTCTTCGGGATTCCCTGCTTCTCCTCGTTCCCGAACGCCTCGGACGGCGGGGCGACGATCAGGATGCGGCTGCCCACCTTCTTGCCGGTGATGCCGTCCTTGAGACCCTTCAGGGTCAGCTGGGCGAGCGGGAAGTTCTCGGTCTTGCCCCGCGCGTAGGTGGAGTCGAAGACCTTGCCGTCCTTCCACAGCGCCGCGACGTAGTTCACGACGACCGTGTCGGTGTTCTTGACGACCTCGCCCTTGGACTCCAGGACGTAGTTCGAGACGAGCTTGGTCGGCGGGTCGACCTTGGGGACGGTCAGCGAGGGCGCCTTGCCGTCGGTGTTGGTACCGACCTTCGGCAGGTCCTTGTCGTCCTGGGCGACCGCGGTGCCCGTGGCGGACTTGGGGATCGTGGTCGCCTTCAGGATGTCCACGACGAAGACGAGGGTGGCGTTGGGCTTGATGTCGCCCTGACCCTGCGCGCCGTAGCCGAGGTCCGGCGGGATGCCCAGCTCGACCCGGCTTCCGACGGTCTGGCCTTCCAGGCCCTGGTCCCAGCCCTTGATGACCTGACCGGCGCCCAGCGTCAGGTCGAACGGCTGGCCGCGGTCGAAGCTGTTGTCGAAGGGGGTGGTGGAGTCCCACGCCTGACCCAGGTAGTTCACCTGGATCGCGTCGCCCTTCTTCGTGACCGCGCCGTCGCCCTTGCTGATCACATTGACCTTGAGCTCCTTGGGCGGATCCCCCTCTCCCTTGGCGAGGGTGGGCTTCTCTCCGAACTTCTCGCCCGCGGTGATGGCGGGCAGCCCGTTCTTCATCGAGGCGGAATCGGAGCCCTTGTCGTCGCTGCCGCAGGCCGCTGTCGAGAGCAGCAGCAGCGGGACGACCAGTAGGCCGGCAAGTCGGCGCACGTGTTCCTCAGATCTCAGACGGCACAGTAGTTGCTCGACACTCTAAGGGCTGTCCCGTGATCCGCGGCGGGTGCACGACGCCGGCTACGGCACCTCGCCGCATGGTCGGATCGCCCGAATACGCCCAGTATGAGGACGACCCTCCGCCGTGCGATGCACCGCATCCGACGACGCAGTCAGGCCCCGCACGTGGGACGTGCGGGGCCTGACGTGCCGTGAGGCCGGATCTACATTCCGGCGATCAGCTTCTCCACCCGGTCGTCCACCGACCGGAAGGGGTCCTTGCACAACACGGTGCGCTGGGCCTGGTCGTTGAGCTTGAGGTGGACCCAGTCGACGGTGAAGTCCCGTCGCTGCTCCTGCGCGCGGCGGATGAAGTCGCCGCGCAGTCGCGCCCTGGTGGTCTGCGGGGGCACGGACTTGCCCTCGAAGATCTTCATGTCGTTGCAGATCCGGGCCGCCTGCCCCTTCCTCTCCAGGAGGTAGTAGAGCCCTCGGCGGCGGTGGATGTCGTGGTAGGCGAGGTCTATCTGCGCGACCCGCGGGTGCGACATGGTCATGTTGTTCTTCGCCCGGTACCGCTCGATGAGCTTGTACTTCATGACCCAGTCGATCTCGGTGCCGATGCGGTCGAGGTCCTCGGCCTCGATGGCGTCGAGCGTGCGGCCCCACAGCTCCAGCACCTGGGCGACCGTGCCGGTGCGGATGCCGCGGCGGTCGACGAAGTCGGCGGCCTTCTCGTAGTACTCGCGCTGGACCTCCAGGGCGGAGGCCTCGCGCCCGCTGGCGAGACGGACCTTGCGCTGGCCGGTGATGTCGTGACTGACCTCGCGGATGGCCCGGATGGGGTTCTCCAGCGTCAGGTCGCGCATCACGGTGCCCGCCTCGATCATGCGCAGCACCAGGTCGGTGGCGCCGACCTTGAGCAGCATGGTCGTCTCGGACATGTTCGAGTCGCCGACGATGACGTGGAGACGGCGGTACCGCTCCGCGTCCGCGTGCGGCTCGTCACGGGTGTTGATGATGGGCCGGGAGCGGGTCGTCGCGGAGCTGACGCCCTCCCAGATGTGCTCCGCCCGCTGGGAGACGCAGTAGACGGCGCCGCGTGGGGTCTGGAGGACCTTGCCGGCACCGCAGATGAGCTGCCGGGTGACGAGGAAGGGAATGAGGATGTCCGCGAGCCGGGAGAACTCTCCGTGGCGGGCGACGAGATAGTTCTCGTGGCAGCCGTAGGAGTTTCCCGCCGAATCGGTGTTGTTCTTGAAGAGATAGACGTCGCCGGCGATTCCCTCCTCGTGCAGGCGGCGTTCGGCGTCGACGAGCAGACCTTCGAGAATGCGCTCGCCGGCCTTGTCGTGGGTGACCAGTTCGGTCACGTTGTCGCATTCCGGTGTTGCGTATTCCGGATGCGAACCCACGTCGAGGTACAGGCGGGCGCCGTTCCGCAGGAAGACATTGCTGCTGCGGCCCCATGACACGACACGGCGGAAGAGGTAGCGCGCCACTTCGTCAGGAGACAGTCGGCGCTGTCCCCTGAACGTGCACGTGACGCCGTACTCGTTCTCCAGCCCGAAAATGCGGCGGTCCATGACTGAACATTACGCCTGATGCCCTGTGCTGAAACCGGGTTCGACGGCCCCGTTTCGATCATTTTCCGATGAGTGCGTGTTCTTTTCGGCGTGTCCGGGGTTCCCGCCGCCGGCGGCCACGGCGTGTCGTGTCCTGCGGCCGGGCGTCCCGAGCACGCGGCCGGTGGCCAGGAGGACCAGGAGCGCCGCGAAACCTCCGGCGCCCGCGACACCGAAGCCCGCGGTGGTTCCGGAGAGTTCGACGACGGGTCCGGCGACGGCCGAGCCGAGGGCGGCCCCGACCCCGAAGGTGGTGACGAGCCAGGAGAAGGCCTCGGTGACCGTGCCGGTCGGCGCGTGCCGGTCGACGACGATGAAGCCGCACGCGAGGGCGGGGGCGAGGAAGACGCCGGCGAGCGCGGCGAGCGCGGTCATCGGGACGACCCCGGGCGTGAGCATCAGGGGCAGGTAGCACAGGGCCAGCAGGCCGACGATGACGCGCAGCCGCCGCTCGGGGGCGCCGGACCAGTGGCGGGCGCCGTAGGCGACGCCGCCGATGAGGGCGCCGAGGCCGAGCGCGGCCATCAGCCAGCCGTAGGCCGCCTCGTTGCCCTGGTCGTCGGCGTACGCGAGGCCGGCGACGGTGATGGAGCCGAGGGCGAGGCCGACGAAGAAGAACGAGCCGAGCAGGGCGAGCAGTCCGGGCGAGCGCAGGGCGCCGAGCCAGTGGGCCTCGCGGGGTTCGGAGCGCCAGGCGCGGGAGGGCTCGGAGACGACGACGGAGAGCGCGCCGATGACGCCGAGGACGTTGATGACGACGAGGGCGGCGGCGGGTGACCAGAGGGCGACGAGGAGGGTCAGCAGCAGCGGACCGACCGTGAACATGACCTCCTGGGCGACGGCGTCCAGGGCGTAGGCGCGGTGGACCCGGTCCTCGCGCCCCAGCACGCTCGGCCACAGGGCGCGCAGGCCGCCTTCGAGGGGCGGGGTGAGGAGTCCGGCGACGACCACGGCCGCGTAGGCGAGAGGGAGGTGGCCGATGCCGGCCAGGGCCAGGACGATCATGCCGAGGGCGGAGACGAGGGCGGCCGGGAGCTGGACGCGGGGCTGCCCCTTGAGGTCGACGGCCCGGCCCAGGAGGGGCTGTCCGACGGCGGTGGCGATGCCGTAGGCGGCGGTGAGGCCGCCGGCGAGGCTGTAGCTGCCGCCCTCGGCGCGGGTGAAGAGGACGATCGCGATGGGGCCGGTCCCGTTGGGGAGCCGGCCCACGAGGGTCCCGGTGAGCAGCCGCAGGGCGTGCGGCGCCCCGAGGATGTCGCGATAGCCGCCCGTCGCCTTGGCCTCGGTGGCCATGTCCGTCTCCTCTCCCCCGGCGCCCACCCCCGAGGTTTTACGTATAACGTCTTGCGTCATACGTACCATGGCGGCATCCCGTGGGTCCAGCCCACGGGTCGGCAGCAGGCAGGGACCGTAGATCGCGGAGGCATGTGTGCAGACCCCGGAACCGCTCGGCGGACCGCGGCCGACCAGTCGTGACGTCGCCAGGGCCGCTGGGGTCTCCCAGGCCACCGTCTCGCTGGTGCTGGGCGACAAATGGCGCGGCCGGGTCTCGGAGCGGACGGCGGAGTCGGTACGGGAGGCCGCGCGAGGGCTCGGGTACCGGCCGAACCTCGCGGCGCGCAACCTGCGCCTCGGCCGGACCAGGACCGCCCTCCTCGTGGTCCCGGCGCTGACCAACGAGTTCTTCGCCCGCGTCTACACCGGCGCCGCCACGGTCGCCGCCCGCCACGGCTTCGGCGTGGTGCTCTACCCCTCCCCCGACGGCGTCGGACCCGCCCGGGACCCCTTCGCCTCGGCCCGCGCCGCGCTCGACGGCGTCATCGCCTCGTCCATGGCCTCCGACGCCCTGGAGGCGTTCCGGGGGACGGACCTGCCGCTGGTGATGCTGGACAGCGACCCCGCCGACACCGCGGCGGCGGCGCACGTGAACCTCGACGTCGCCGACGGCATGCGGCAGGTCACCGGGCATCTGCTGGGCCTCGGCCACCGCAGCTTCGTCCACCTCGCCTCCGCCGTGCCGTCCTGGACCTTCGACGTGCGGGCGGCGGCCCTGACGGAGGCGCTGCGGGACGTGTCCGTACGCACCGTCCGCGCCCCGCTGGACGTCGACGGCGCCCGGGCCGCCGCCGAGCGGGCCCTCACTGGCCCGGGCCCCCGGCCGACGGCACTGATCTGCGACGACGACATCCTGGCGGCCGGCGCCTGCAAGGCGGTCCGGCGGCTGGGGCTGCGCGTGCCCGAGGACGTCTCGGTCACCGGCTTCGACGACCTGGCGCTCGCGACGGCGCTGGAGCCCGAGCTCACCACGATCCGGCTGCCCGCCGAGACCATCGGGGAGCGGGGCATGGCGGCGCTCCTCGCCGTCCTGGCGGGCGAGACGCCGCAGGCCGGCGATCTGCCCGTCACACTGAAGCCCCGCGGCTCCTCGGGCCCGCCGCCCGCGGTCTGACGTCAGGGCTCGCGCCGCGGCGCCCCACCGGAGTCCGGGTACGCGTCGGCCCCGGTCCGCGGGGCGGGCCGGGGCCGACGGGAGCGCCTGCGGAGGACCTACTCCGCCGACTCGTCCGGAATCTCGTCCGACGGGTCGTCCGTCTTCGCGATCGCCGCGTTGTCCGCCTCCAGCAGACGCACCAGCTGGCGGCCGATGATCCTCTTGAACTTGCGCTGCTGCGGACGCGTGCGGTCCAGCACGGCCACCTCCAGGCGCTCGGCGGGGATCTCCCGCTCGCTGCCGTTGGTGTCGCGCGAGAGCGCCTGGACGGCGAGCTTCAGCGCCTCCGCCAGGGACATCCCGTCGCGGTGCCGCTGGTCCAGGAAGCTGCCGATCTGCTCGGCGTTGCCGCCGACCGCGACCGAGCCGTGCTCGTCCACGATCGACCCGTCGTGCGGCAGCCGGTAGATCTGGTCGCCCTCGGGCTCGGCGCCCACCTCGGCGACGACCAGCTCCACCTCGTAGGGCTTCTCGCCGGCGCTGGAGAAGATCGTGCCGAGCGTCTGGGCGTAGACGTTGGCCAGGCCGCGCGCGGTCACGTCGTCGCGGTCGTAGGTGTAGCCCCGCAGGTCGGCGTAGCGGACGCCGCCGATGCGGAGGTTCTCGTACTCGTTGTACTTGCCGGCCGCGGCGAAGCCGATCCGGTCGTAGATCTCACTGAACTTGTGCAGTGCACGGGACGGGTTCTCGCCCACGAAGACGATGCCGTCGGTGTACTGGAGGACGACGAGACTGCGGCCCCGGGCGATGCCCTTGCGGGCGTACTCGGCCCGGTCGGCCATGGCCTGCTGGGGTGAGACGTAGAACGGAGTCGACACCGGTGGTCCGTCCCTTTCTTCTGGGCGCTGGGGATGCCCCGGACGCGGTCCGGGAGAGGGCGACGGTGGGTCAGAGCAGGGCGGCGCGCGGGCCGTCGGGCTGCTCCAGTCGCCGATCGGTGACCGAGCGGGCGAGCGCCGAGGACTCCGCCTCGGTGAGCCTGCGGAAGCCCTCGTCGGTGATGACGGTGACGATCGGGTAGATATGCCGGTAGAGGTCCGGTCCACCGGTCGCCGAGTCGTCGTCGGCCGCGTCGTACAGCGCCTGCACGACCAGCGTGGTGGCCTGCTCCTCCGTCAGGTCGGGGCGGAACAGCTTCTTCATCGAGCCGCGGGCGAAGATCGAACCGGAGCCCGTGGCGGCGAAGCCGTGCTCCTCGGAGCGGCCACCGGTCACGTCGTAGGAGAAGATCCGGCCCTTCTCCTTGCCCTCGTCCCAGCCGGCGAAGAGCGGGACCACCGCGAGGCCCTGCATGGCCATGCCGAGGTTGCCGCGGATCATGGTGGAGAGCCGGTTCGCCTTGCCCTCCAGGGAGAGGGTCGCCCCCTCCACCTTCTCGAAGTGCTCCAGCTCCAGCTGGAACAGCTTCACCATCTCCACGGCGAGGCCGGCGGTGCCGGCGATGCCCACGGCCGAGTACTCGTCGGCCGGGAAGACCTTCTCGATGTCGCGCTGGGCGATCATGTTGCCCATGGTCGCCCGGCGGTCACCGGCGAGGACGACTCCGCCGGGGAACGTCACGGCCACGATCGTGGTGCCGTGCGGCGCCTCGACGATCCCCTCGGGAAGCTTCCGGTTGCCGGGAAGCATCTCCGGCGAGTGGTCGGAGAGGAAGTCCAGGAACGAGGACGACCCCGGCGTCAGGAAGGCAGCTGGTAGACGCCCGGTGCTACGAGTGTTGGCTTCCACGCGTGTCCCTCCAGGTATGAGTCGGCCCGACGCGTCGTGTCGGGATCCTCTCCCAACGAGCCGGTGCCCGTATTGCAGTTGCTGCACGGTATGCCACGGACCCTACCCGTCTCGTGGCGGTGATCCACATGGACTGCGCAGGCAGTACGGCGGATCGTCGTGGATGCCTCTCGGGTCCGCCCGGCGACGGCCGGGCGGGTGCTGCGGACGCGCGGCGGAGCATGGCGCGAGTGCGCCCGGCGCCTGCCGGCGCCGTGACGGGGAGGGACGCGCGCGGCCGGGTCACGACCCACCGCGCGCGCCGCTCCTCAGTCCTGCCTCGGGGCGCGCATCCCGCCTCCGGCCTTCGAAGCGAAGGCAGCGGCGGCTACTGGCCACCCTTCTGCACGAACGATCGCACGAAGTCCTCGGCGTTCTCCTCCAGGACGTCGTCGATCTCGTCCAGGACGGAGTCGACGTCGTCGCTCAGCTTCTCCTGGCGTTCCTGAAGGTCGGAGCTCGCCTCCGCGGTCGTCTCCTCGACCTCTTCCGTGGAACGCGTCGCCTTCTGCTGTCCGCCGCCGGTGTCCTTGGTCGCCATATCCCTCACCCCGCTCGAATCGGCCCGCTCGGTTGGGTCTCTCAAGATCAGACCCTACAAGCCAGGTCTGACATCGGCCCCGCAAATCGGTACAACGCCCGGGCACTAGTCCCATGATTCCCAATGCCCGGGTATTTCAGGCGTCAGGCGCCCGACAGGACGCGGACCAGTTCCTCGGCCGTCCGGCACCGGTCCAGCAGTTCCTTGACGTGGTTCCTGGTGCCCCGCAGGGGCTCCAGGGTCGGCACCCGCTGGAGCGAGTCCCGCCCGGGCAGGTCGAAGATGACCGAGTCCCAGGAGGCCGCGGCGACGTCGTCCGCGTACTGCTCCAGGCAGCGGCCCCGGAAATAGGCCCTGGTGTCCTCCGGAGGCTTCGTCTCGGCCCGTACGACCTCGGTCTCGTCCAGGAGCCGCTTGATGCGCCCACGGGCCACCAGGCGGTTGTACAGGCCCTTCTCGGGGCGCACGTCGGCGTACTGGAGGTCCACCAGGTGCAGCCGGGCCGCGTCCCAGTCCAGGCCGTCCCGGCGCCGGTAGCCCTCCATCAGCTCGCGCTTGGCGATCCAGTCCAGCTCGCCCGCCAGGCTCATCGGATCGTTCTCGAGCCGGTTGAGCGTGTCCTCCCAGCGGCTCAGGACGTCCTTGGTCTGCTCGTCCGCGTCGACGCCGTAGCGCTCGTCCACGTACTTCCTGGCCAGCTCGAAGTACTCCATCTGGAGCTGCACGGCGGTGAGTGTCCGGCCGCTGCGGAGCGTGACCAGGTGCTGGAGGCTCGGGTCGTGGGACACCTGGTGCAGGGTGCGCACCGGCTGGTCCACGGCCAGGTCCACGTTGACGAAGGAGTCCTCGATCATCGACAGGACCAGGGCGGTGGTGCCGAGCTTGAGGTAGGTCGAGATCTCGGAGAGGTTGGCGTCACCGATGATCACGTGGAGCCGGCGGTACTTCTCGGCGTCGGCGTGCGGCTCGTCCCGGGTGTTGATGATCGGCCGCTTCAGCGTGGTCTCCAGGCCCACCTCGACCTCGAAGTAGTCGGCGCGCTGGCTGATCTGGAACCCGTGGTCGCGGCCGTCCTGGCCGATGCCGACCCGGCCGGCGCCGGTGACGACCTGCCGGGAGACGAAGAACGGGGTCAGGTGGCGCACGATGTCCGAGAAGGGGGTCTCCCGCTTCATCAGGTAGTTCTCGTGCGTGCCGTAGGAGGCGCCCTTGTTGTCGGTGTTGTTCTTGTAGAGGTGGATCGGCTGGGCACCGGGCAGCTGGGCGGCGCGCTCGGCGGCCTCGGCCATGATCCGCTCGCCGGCCTTGTCCCAGAGCACGGCGTCGCGGGGGTTGGTGACCTCGGGGGCGCTGTACTCGGGGTGGGCGTGGTCGACGTAGAGGCGGGCACCGTTGGTGAGGATCACGTTGGCCAGGCCGATGTCCTCGTCGGTGAGCTGGCTGGAGTCGGCGGCCTCGCGGGCGAGGTCGAAGCCGCGGGCGTCCCGCAGCGGATTCTCCTCCTCGAAGTCCCAGCGGGCGCGGCGCGCCCGGTGCATCGCCGCCGCGTAGGCGTTGACGATCTGGGACGAGGTGAGCATGGCATTGGCGTTCGGGTGCCCCGGGACGGAGATCCCGTACTCCGTCTCGATGCCCATTACTCGCCGTACGGTCATGCGGCCCTCCTTGCCCGGCGGCGCTCCCCTTCGGGTGCGGCGCTCAAGTACCGCTCTCTGCCGATGCGTGTGCGGTGCCCGTCCCCGCACTGCGCGCCTCGGCGGTACCGAAGAGCCTAGAGCGACTCCGCGCCGGTGGGGAGATCGATTACGTCTTTGCTGCGGGGGAAAAGCGGCCGGCTGCGGATGCCCGTGGTCCGGACATCCGCAGCCGGTGTGCGATCTACAGGTACTGACCGGTGTTCGCCACCGTGTCGATGGAGCGTCCCGTGTCCGCGCCCTGCTTTCCGGTGACGAGGGTGCGGATGAAGACGATCCGCTCGCCCTTCTTTCCGGAGATCCGGGCCCAGTCGTCGGGGTTGGTGGTGTTGGGCAGGTCCTCGTTCTCCTTGAACTCGTCCACGCATGCCTGGAGGAGATGGGAGACGCGGATGCCCTTCTGGTCGTGGTCGAGGAAAGCCTTGATGGCCATCTTCTTCGCCCGGTCGACGATGTTCTGGATCATCGCTCCGGAGTTGAAGTCCTTGAAATACAGGACTTCCTTGTCGCCGTTGGCGTACGTGACCTCCAGGAAGCGGTTCTCCTCGGATTCCGCGTACATCTGCTCCACGACGGACTGGATCATTCCGTGCGCGGCGGCCTCCTTCGAGCCCTGGTGCTCGGACAGGTCGTCCGAGTGCAGGGGCAGGGTCGGAGTGAGGTACTTCGCGAAGATGTCCTTCGCGGCCTCCGCGTCCGGGCGCTCGATCTTGATCTTGACGTCGAGCCGGCCGGGCCGCAGGATCGCGGGGTCGATCATGTCCTCGCGGTTGGAGGCGCCGATGACGATGACGTTCTCCAGCCCCTCCACGCCGTCGATCTCGGCGAGCAGCTGCGGGACGATGGTGTTCTCGACGTCCGAGCTGACACCGGATCCGCGGGTGCGGAAGAGGGATTCCATCTCGTCGAAGAAGACGATGACGGGGGTACCCTCGCTCGCCTTCTCCCGGGCACGCTGGAAGACGAGGCGGATGTGCCGCTCGGTCTCGCCGACGTACTTGTTGAGGAGCTCGGGGCCCTTGATGTTCAGGAAGTACGACTTCCCGGCGGGCTGACCGGTCACCTCGGCGACCTTCTTGGCAAGGGAGTTGGCCACCGCCTTGGCGATGAGCGTCTTGCCGCATCCGGGCGGTCCGTAGAGCAGGATGCCCTTCGGCGGACGCAGTTCGTGCTCCTTGAAGAGATCCGGGTGGAGGTACGGGAGCTCGACCGCGTCGCGGATCATCTCGATCTGGCCGCCCAGACCGCCGATCTTGTCGTAGTCGACGTCCGGGACCTCTTCGAGGACGAGCTCTTCGACCTCGCTCTTGGGGATCACTTCGTAGACGTAGCCGGACCTGGGTTCGAGCAGCAGGGCGTCGCCGGGTCGGATGGTGGTGTCCAGCAGCGTCTCAGCGAGCCTCACCACCCGCTCCTCGTCGGTGTGCCCGACCACCAGGGCACGCTCGCCGTCCTCAAGGACCTCCTTGAGGGTGACGATGTCCCCGGCCCGCTCGAACGCCATGGCCTCGACCACGTTGAGCGCTTCGTTGAGCATGACCTCCTGGCCGCGCCGGAGCTCGTCGAGCTCGACGCTGGGGCTGACATTCACCCGGAGCTTGCGGCCCCCGGTGAAGATGTCGCAGGTGCCGTCCTCGTTGGTCTGCAGGAAGACACCGAAGCCGGCCGGCGGCTGTGCGAGCCGGTCGACCTCCTCCTTGAGGGCCACGATCTGGTCGCGGGCCTCACGGAGGGTATTGGCGAGCCGCTCGTTCTGCGCGGACACGCCGGCCAGGTTTGTCTGCAGCTCGACGATCCGCTCTTCGAGAATCCTCGTATGGCGCGGAGAGTCGGCGAGCTTGCGGCGCAGGACGGCGATTTCCTGCTCGAGATAGGCAACCTGGCCGGCGGGGTCTTCAGACCCCCGCCCCGGCCGGATGCCGCGGTTGATGTCGTCGTCGTGGGCTGCCACGGTCCTCACCTCCTCCAAGGGGAGCTGGACGCTTCCTGACCCTACCTGCGTGGGTGGTGATTGAAACCCCTAGATCACAAAGACTGTCGGGGTGTGTCCGATCTTCACCCTTGCGCTTCCCCTCACGCCAGGTGAATACCCACCCATCAACATCGGAAAGCCGGCGGTTGTATCGTCGTCAGTGGTCAACACCCGTCAGGCTTGACCGGACTTACGAACCAGACGCAGAAACGGCAGGAATCATGACCGTGCAGCACGAGGCCCCGACGACGGGCGCCGGCGAGGCGCTGGAGGTCTGGATCGACCAGGACCTCTGCACCGGGGACGGGATCTGCGTGCAGTACGCGCCCGAGGTCTTCGAGCTCGACATCGACGGTCTGGCGTACGTGAAGAGCGCCGACGACGAGCTGCTGCAGGACGCGGGCGCCACCACGCCGGTGCCGCTGCCGCTGCTCCAGGACGTGGTGGACTCCGCGAAGGAGTGCCCCGGCGACTGCATCCACGTACGCCGGGTCGCGGACCGGGTCGAGGTCTACGGTCCTGACGCGGAGTGACGATTCCGGGGCGTGACGCTCACGCTCCGTCGCCGACGGCCGTGCTCTCGGCGGGATCCGTGGAGACGGTGGAATCCTTCAGAGGGCGCGGGCGTCGTCCTGGCCGCCGCGGACGAACGCGCCGCTCCGCCAGCGCCACTTGACCTTCTCCTGCTCGTCGGGGCAGCAGCTGGGCACGTCCGGGGACGAGTAGCCGAGCAGGGTGGCGGTGACCGCCCCGTCGCGCACGGCCAGGTCCGCGACGCTCTTCTGCTGCGTCGGCTCCACGAGGGTGGCGACCACGCGCGCGGCGCCCTTCTCCCCCCGGGTGAGGACGTACATCCCGCTGGGCGGGGTGCCGGATCCGGCTTCGCAGTGCACGACTGCGACGGTCTCGGGGTTGCCGTCCCCGTCGAGATCCCCCTGCGCCTGCCGCACGACCCTGCTCGGCCCTCCCCCGCACTGCAACGGGTAGTCGGCGCCGGCCGCGTCCGGGGCGGGCGCGGCCGCGGGAGCGGCGGCGGGGGCGGTCTTCGGTCCGGCCTCGGTGGTGGCGGTGGCCGCACCGGGCTGCAGCAGGCCGGCCGCGGCGACGACGGCGGCCATCGCGGTCGCGGTGGCCAGCCAGTGCACCGGCCGGGCGTGGGTGTGCGCGAGGTCCGGGACGGCGGAGGGCTGCACGCGAGACGTCTCCTGTGAGGGTGGTGCGGAAGGAGTTCCGGGCATCGTGCCACACGTCACAGGCGGGCGGAACAGCCGGGGTACGGGGATCCCGGCGGGCCGGGCGGGGAAATGCCGGAAGCACACGCGAACGTGCCCGAACGTGAAGGTGCCGCCGCCGAGTTCCCCGCGGCGGGGCGGGAACTCGACGGCGGCGCGCTGTGGTTGTCGGGACGTCAGGACCGGGGGACGTCAGCCCTTGTTGGGGCCTTCGTAGTCCTCGCCGTAGGCGCCCTTGGCGGGCCGGCGGCGGCGCATCGGAGGCTCGACGCCGTCGGCGAGACGGCGGGCGGTGACGAGGAAGCCGGTGTGGCCGATCATCCGGTGGTCCGGACGGACGGCCAGGCCCTCGACGTGCCAGTTGCGGATCATGGACTCCCACGGCTGCGGCTCGGCGTAGCAGCCGAACTCGCGGATGGACTCCACGGTGCGCGCGAGCTGGGTGGTGGTCGCCACGTAGCAGCAGAGGATGCCGCCGGGGACGAGCGCCTTGGAGACGGCCTCCAGGCACTCCCAGGGAGCGAGCATGTCCAGGATGACGCGGTCGACGTCCGTGTCGGACAGGTTGTCCTGGAGGTCGCCGACGGTCAGCTGCCAGGCCGGGTGCGGGCCGCCGAAGTAGCGCTCGACGTTGCCCTTGGCGATCTCGGCGAAGTCCTCACGGCGCTCGTACGAGTGCAGCATGCCGCTGTCGCCGATGGCGCGGAGCAGGAAGCTGCTGAGCGAGCCCGAGCCGACCCCGGCCTCCACGACGCGTGCGCCGGGGAAGATGTCGGCGAAGGCCAGGATCTGCCCCGCGTCCTTGGGGTAGACCACGGCGGCGCCGCGGGGCATGGACAGGACGTAGTCGGGGAGCAGGGGGCGCAGCGCAAGGTAGGCGACGTTTCCCGTGGTACGGACAACACTGCCCTCGGGAGCACCGATCAGCTCGTCGTGGGGGAAAGAACCCTTGTGGGTGTGGAAGTTCTTTCCGGCCTCGAGCGTGAACGTGTAGTGGCGTCCCTTGGGGTCGGTGAGCTGGACCTGGTCCCCGACCTTGAAGGGCCCGCGACGGCGGGCGGCACCGGTCGGTTCGGACATGTGACCAGAGTACCGGGGTTACGAGGAGGGTCTTGCCATGGCCCGGACGAAGGCGCGTTCCACGTCGGCCGCGGACAGGACGCCGTAGATCTCGCCGCTGTCCTCGACGACGAGGTACTCGGAGGCGGGGCTGGCCCGCAGGTGGTCGAGGAGCGGCTGGCCCGTGAGTTCGGCCGGGACCCGCATGCCGTCGGTGAGGTCCTGGGAGAGGCCGCTGACGGCGACCCAGGGGCGGCGGTGCTGCGGGACACCGGCGATGGCGGTCTCGCGGACCAGGCCGGTGGGGGCGCCCTGGCCGTCGACGACGACGAGGGCGCGGGCTCCGGCCTCGTTGGCGCGGCGCAGCGCCTCGGAGAGCGGGGTGGCGGGTTCGACCGGGATGGCGCGCCGGGTGAGGCTGCGGGCGCGCAGGTCCGGGAGGTGTTCGCGCAGCCGGGCCATGCGCAGGCTGTTGCCGGCGCCGGTCCAGATGATGGCGGCGAGGATCGCGGCGAGCAGGGCGTCGGTGACGGTGTCCATGCCGCTGATGTCGTCGGTCTCGTTGCCGAGGAGGCCGGTGCGGGTGAGCAGCGGCAGGCCGATGAGGACGGCGACGGCCAGCGCGCGGCCGACCCACGCGGCGGCGACGGTGCCGCTCATGGGCTTGCCGGTGATCTTCCAGACGACGGCGCGCAGCATCCGGCCGCCGTCGAGCGGGAGCCCGGGCAGCAGGTTGAAGACCGCGACGATCAGGTTGGAGATCATCAGCCCGCCGAGCAGGACACCGGGGACGGTGCCGGGCTCGACGGCGTACAGGGTGAGGTAGAAGAGGCCGGCGAGGACGAGGGAGAGGAGCGGGCCGACGAAGGCGAGGACGAACTCGCGGCCCGGGGTCTCGGTCTCCTTCTCGATCTCGGAGACGCCGCCGAAGAACTGGAGCTGGATGCGGCGCACCGGGAGCTTGAAGCGGAGGGCGGCGATCGTGTGGGCCAGTTCGTGGACCAGTACGGAGGCGTAGAAGGCGACGGCGAAGAAGAGCGAGACGAGGTAGCGGGCCGCGCCGAGGTCGGGCAGCACGCGCTGGATCTGGTCGCCGAAGACCCAGGTGATGAGGGCGGCGACGAGGAACCAGCTGGGCGCCACGTAGACGGGCACGCCGAAGGGGCGGCCCATGAGGATGCCGCCGCCGGGATCCTCGGACCGTCGCGGTTTGCCTCCACCGCCGTCGCCGGCGGGGCCTCCGGTCGGCTGCGGCGTCGCGGGCCCGGGTTCCGATGCGC
The DNA here is from genome assembly GCF_043201055.1 of Streptomyces sp. NPDC048338. Lineage (NCBI taxonomy): Bacteria > Bacillati > Actinomycetota > Actinomycetes > Kitasatosporales > Streptomycetaceae > Streptomyces > Streptomyces sp. NPDC048338. Next base: position 120,424 of record NZ_JBICYQ010000009.1, on the reverse strand, counting down.
CGGATCGCGGCCGGTGGTCCTCGCCGCGCTCGTCGTCCTGGTTCACGGGATCCTTTCGTGGCCGAGCTGCGTGATCCGCTTCGTCGCGGCACTGCGTCACGTTTCGATCATGCAGTGTGAGGGGGTCTGCCGTCGATGGTATTCCGCTCGCTGTCGGTGGCGGGTCGTAGGGTCTTGGTCATGAGTACGAGCGAGCAGCCGCCGGCGGGGCCCCGCGCCCCCGTGTCGCTGTCGCCCTCGCGGGCGAGCGACTTCATGCAGTGTCCCCTGCTGTACCGGTTCCGGGTGATCGACAGGCTGCCGGAGAAGCCGAGCGAGGCCGCGACCCGGGGCACGCTGGTGCACGCGGTCCTGGAGCGGCTCTTCGACGCCCCGGCGGTGGAGCGGACGGCTCCGCGCGCGAAGTCGCTGATCCCGGGGCAGTGGGACCGGCTGCTCGAGTCGAAGCCGGAGCTGGCCGGGCTGTTCGCCGAGGACGCGGAGGGCGAGCGGCTGGCGCAGTGGCTGGGCGAGGCGGAGCGGCTGGTCGAGCGGTGGTTCACGCTGGAGGACCCGACGCGGCTGGAGCCGGCGGAGCGGGAGCTGTTCGTCGAGACGGAGCTGGACTCGGGCCTGCGGCTGCGGGGCGTGATCGACCGGATCGACGTGGCGCCGACGGGCGAGGTGCGGATCGTCGACTACAAGACGGGCAAGGCGCCGCGGCCTGAGTACAGCGAGGGCGCGCTGTTCCAGATGAAGTTCTACGCGCTGGTGATCTGGCGTCTGAAGCGGGTGGTGCCCCGGCGGCTCCAGCTGGTCTACCTGGGCAGCGGGGACGTGCTGACCTACGACCCGGTGGAGGCGGACCTGCTCCGCGTGGAGCGCAAGCTGCTGGCGCTGTGGGAGGCGATCCGGCTGGCGACCGAGACGGGCGAGTGGCGGCCCCGTCCGACGAAGCTGTGCGGCTGGTGCGACCACCAGGAGGTGTGCCCGGAGTTCGGCGGTACGCCCCCGGTGTACCCGCTGGAGATCGTTTCCGCGCGCCCGCCGGAGTCGGGCGAATCGGGTCAGGGCAGAATGGGGCCGGTCCCGCCCGCCCCGTAGAGGAGTTCCCGTGGCTATCCGCGTCCTGCTGGTCGACGACCAGCCGCTGCTGCGCACCGGTTTCCGGATGATTCTGGAGGCGGAGCAGGACCTCGCGGTCGTCGGCGAGGCCGGGGACGGCCTCCAGGCCCTGGAGCAGGTGCGGGCGCTGCAGCCCGACGTGGTGCTGATGGACATCCGGATGCCGCGGATGGACGGGGTCGAGGCCACGCGCCAGATCACCGGTCCCGGCCGGGACGGTCCGGCGAAGGTGCTGGTGCTGACCACCTTCGATCTGGACGAGTACGTGGTGGAGGCGCTGCGCGCGGGGGCGAGCGGCTTCCTGCTGAAGGACGCGCCGGCCAACGAGCTGGTGCAGGCGATCCGGGTGGTCGCGGCCGGCGAGGCGATGCTGGCCCCGTCGATCACGCGGCGGCTGCTCGACAAGTACTCGGCGCACCTGCCGTCGGGCGAGGAGCAGATGCCGGACACGCTGAACACGCTGACCGAGCGTGAGGTCGAGGTGCTGAAGCTGGTGGCGCGCGGCCTGTCGAACGCGGAGATCGCGGCGGACCTCTTCGTCAGCGAGACGACGGTGAAGACGCACGTGGGGCACGTGCTGACGAAGCTGGGGCTGCGCGACCGGGTGCAGGCGGCGGTGTACGCCTACGAGAGCGGACTGGTGCGGCCGGGCGCGCAGTAGCGCTCCGGGGACGGACGGGAGGGGCCCGGAGCGCTGGTCGCGCTCCGGGCCCCTCGTCGTGTCGCCTTCGTGCCGCCCGGGAGGGGCGGCGTCCGGCGGGTCAGTTCTTCTTGAGCTCCCAGAAGCGGAAGACCGTGGAGGCGTCCAGGGTCCACTCCAGGCCCGTGACGTTGTCGCGGGCGACCGCGTACTGCTTGCCCTGCCACAGCGGGAGGATCGGCAGCTCGTCGGCGACCAGGTCCTGGAGCTTCCCGTAGTCCGCGTCGGTGGCGCCGCGGTCGGCGGCGGCCGAGGTCCTCGGGAGGAGGGTGCCGGTGATCGTGTCGTTCTCGTAGTTGTTGCCGAGGACGTTGCCCTCGCCGAAGAACGGGGCCGTGAAGTTGTCGGCGTCGGGGTAGTCGGGCACCCAGCCCTTGACGTAGACGCCGTACTTGCCGGCCGCGATGTCCTTCTCGTACTGCTCGAAGGCGACGGACTGGACGTCGGCGTCGAACAGGCCGCTGGCGTTGAGCTGCTCGGCTATCGCCTTGAGCTGCTGGTCGGTGGAGGGACCGTAGCGGCTGGGCGTGGACCAGAGCGTGAGCTTCACCTTGTCGGTGATGCCGGCCTTGCGGAGCGCCTTCTTGGCCTTGGCCGCGTCGGGGCTGCCGTAGGTGTCGTAGAAGGCGGTGTTGTGTCCGGCGACACCGGCCGGGACGATCGAGTACAGCGGGGTGGCCGTGGACTTGAGGATGTCCTGGACGAGGGCCTCGCGGTCCACGAGGTGGGCGATCGCCCGGCGGACGCCGAGCTTGCCGACGACCGGGTCCTTGACGTTGAACACCAGGTGCTGGACCTCGGCGCTCGTGCCCTGGACGACCTCGATGCCCCGGTCGTCGGTCGTCTCGGAGTTCTCCAGGGCGGCGATGTCGTCGGCGGCGAGGCCACGGTAGGCGACGTCGATGTCCTGGTCGGCGACGGCCTTCGAGAGGGCCTCGCGGTCTCCGTCGTACAGCTTGAGGGTGACGCCGCCGTTCTTCGGCTGGGCGCTGCCCCGGTAGGAGGAGTTGACGGAGAAGACGGCCTCGGTGTCGCTGATGGACTCCAGCTTGTACGGACCGGAGCCGACCGCCTTGCCGTCGGTGCGCAGCGCGTCGGCGGCGTACTCGCGGTGGTCGACGATCGAGCCGGCGCCCGAGGCGATCTTGCTCGGGAAGGTGGCGTCCGGGACCTTGAGCCGGAACACGACGGTCCGGTCGTCCGGGGTCTCGATGGTGTCGATCGAGGACAGCAGCGGGCCCGGGCCGGACGGGTCGTTGATCTCGAGCGCGCGCTCGAAGGAGAACTTGACGTCCTCGGCGGTCAGGGCGTTGCCGTTGGAGAACGTGAGGCCCTCGCGCAGGGTGCAGCGGTAGACCTTGCTGCCCGACTCGAAGCCGCACTTCTCGGCGGCCTCCGGCTCGGGCGTGGAGGTGCCCTTGGGGAAGCTCAGCAGGGACTGGAAGACGTTGTTGAACAGCAGCCAGGAGCCGGGGTCGTAACCGGCGGCGGGATCGGTCGCCAGGACCTCGTCCGACATCCCGACCCGGATGTTGCCCCCCGAGCCGGCGGAACCCCCGCCCTGCTCCGCGCCGCAGCCGCTGAGCAGGGCGGCGGACAGACCCGCGGCGAGCGGGGCCGTCAGCCACTTGTTGTGCTTCACAGAACTTGCCTCTTGATCTCTTGCCAGGCCGGCCGCGCCCCGTGCGCGGCCGGTGTCACCGAGCTGGTGGAGCGGTCAGGCGCTGCCCCGGCCGAACTCCCACAGGAGCAGGTCCGAGGACGTGTTCAGAGCCCATTCGACGCCGGTCACGTCGTCGCGGGCGGCGACGTACTGCTTGCCCTGCCAGAGCGGCAGCAGCGGCACGTCCTTGGCCACGGTCTCCTGGATCTCTCCGAAGACCGGGCTGACTGCGGTGCGGTCGGCCGAGCGGCGCGACTGCGGGATGAGCTGCTCGCGGACGGCCTTGTTCACGTAGGGCGTGTTGAGGAAGTTGTCCGCGTCGAGGAACGGTGCGACGTAGTTGTCCGGGTCCGGGAAGTCGGGGAACCAGCCGAGGCCGTAGACCTCGTAGTCGCCGCGCTTCTGCGCCGGGCGGAACTTGGCCCACTCGGTGCCCTCGACGGTGGCCTGGAAGAGTCCCGTGGAGTTCAGCTGCCGCTGCAGCGTCTCGAACTCCTTCTTCGTGCCGGAGCCGTAGTGGTCGGTGGTGTAGTGGAGCGTGAGCTTCACCGGGGTCTTGACGCCGGCGTCGCGCAGGATGCCGCGGGCCTTGGTGGCGCTGGGCTCTCCGTAGATGTCGAAGAAGTCGGTGGAGTGCCCGGTGATGCTGGAGGGGATCAGCGAGTAGAGCGGCTGGGCGGTCTCGCCGTAGACCGAGCTGACGAGCGCGCCGCGGTCGACCACGGAGGCCATGGCCTGCCGGACGGCCTTGTCCTTGACGGCGGGGGCCTCGGTGTTGAAGGCGAGGTAGCGGATCTCCAGGCCGGGGACCTCGGTGAGCTCGATGCCCGCCTGCGGGGTCTCCGTGAACTTCTTGATCTGGTCGAGCGACATCGAGCGGGTCATGATGTCGATCTGGCGGTCCTCGAGGGCCTTGCCCATGGTGTCCGCGTCGGCGAAGGAGCGCAGTTCGACCTTGTCGTTGCGCAGGGTGATGTCGCCCTTGTAGTTGGGGTTCTTGGTGAAGACGGCCTTGGCGATGCGGTCGCCGTCGCGCTCGACCTTCATCGTGTACGGGCCGGAGCCGTCGACCTCGAAGCCCTCGCGGAGCTCCTTGGCGCTGTACTTGTCCTTGCTCAGGATGCCGGCGACCGGGGTGGACAGCTTGTACGGGAAGGTCGCGTCGGGCGTCTTGAGGTGGAAGACGATCTCGCGGTCGCCCTTGGTCTCGATGGCGTCGATGTTCGCGAGGAGCGCCGCGGTGCCGTTGTCGGACTTGATGTTCAGCACGCGCTCGACGGAGAACTTGACGTCCTCGGCGGTGACGGGCGAGCCGTCGGAGAAGGTGAGGCCCTCCCGCAGCTTGCAGCGGTAGCTCTCGCTGGCCTTGTCGCTGAACGCGCAGCTCTCGGCGGCCTCGGGCACGGGCTCGCCGCCGCCGCGGGGCGCGTGCATCAGCGTCTGCACGGTCTGGCGCAGGATGTTCCAGGCGCCGGTGTCGTACGCGAAGGCGGGGTCGAGGGGCGCCGGGGCCTCGCTGGTGGCGAGGAACTGGTCCGTGGTGCCGACGACGATGGCTCTGCTCTCGTCCGAGCCGCCGCAGGCGACGAGCAGCGGGGCGAGCAGGCCGGCCACGGCCGGCAGCACCAAGGTCTTGCGGTTCATCCTGGACAGTCTCCTCATCCGGCACTGTTTCAGCGGGGGTACGAACACTCCGCCACTGCCGCCCGGTCAGGGCGGGCGATCGGGCCGGGATGGTGTGCGATCGGTCCTGTGTTCGCGGCGACTGGGGTATGCGCCGGGTGCACGCGGATATGCGGCGAAGTACTCGCGAAAGATTAGTGGGCGACGCCGGTATTACCGGCCTCCGATCACCTCACCGGGTAATCGCATAGTGATCATGAATGCGAGAAGCCCGATAGTCATGCGGAGGCATGTTTCGTGCATCACTTGATGAATCAGGACACATGGGAGGGGTCGAACCGGGTTGAACCGGACACCGGACGCACGAAGGCCACCCGCCGGTCCGCACGCTGCGTGACCAAGGTCACGCCGGTGCCCTTTCGGCGGGCGGCCGGGGAATTCCGCGCGGTCTCCCGTGGGCCCTCGCGGCGCGGTCACGGAAAATGCACGATCAAGTGCTGAGCGTTCCCTTCCGCGTCTGCGGAGAATTGAAGCTCAGGGAAAGCTCAAATGATCAGACCCCACTGATCAAGGTGCGGAGAAACGGTACGTCGACCTCTTCCAGGGAGCGGACGACGACCCGGCCCTCCGACGCCGGGATGGGCGCCACCGAGGGCACCGCGACCACCCGGCAGCCGGCCGCCTCGGCGGACGCCACGCCCGTCGCCGTGTCCTCGATGACCGCGCAGAGCCCGGGCTCGGCGCCCACGCCGCTGGCGGCCGTCAGATAGGGCTCCGGGTGCGGCTTGGTGCGGATCACCTCGTCACCGGCCACGGTGAGGGTGAAGCGGTCCCGCCCCAGCGAGGCGAGGATCCGGTCGATGATCCGCCGGTGCGAGGCGGAGACCAGGGCCGTCGGGATGTTGTGCAGCGCCAGTTCGGCCAGCAGCCGCTCGGCACCCGGCATGAGCGGCACGCCACGGTCGATGCGCTGCTCGAACTTGTCGTTGAGCAGGACCGTCAGCTCGGCCAACGTGATGTCGGCGCCGGTGGCGTCGATGAGGTAGCCCGCACTGCGGGTCATGGGGCCGCCGACGACGATGTCGCGCCAGGACTCGTCCAGCCGGTGCCCGAGGTCCTGGAAGACCTCGACCTCCGCGTCCCACCAGAAGCCCTCGGTGTCGACGAGGGTGCCGTCCATGTCGAGGAAGACCGCCTGCAGGGCGGAGCTCTCGTTGGTACGGAACAAGGACGCGGGGACCGTACTGGTCATCCGGCACACCTCCATGGAGGGACGAGAAGGCCGGTCCCCCTCCCGGTACGGGGAGGGGGACCGGCCTGCACTGGACCGACCAGTGTACGTCTCGATCACCGGGAACGCAGATATTTACGCCCTGACGTGCGCCGTCGTGTCGCCGGGCGCGCGCGAGGGCGTGCCCGGCGGTCGCTGCCGGGCTCCGCGGAGCCGGGCGGGCGGGACCGGTCGGCCCCGCCCTGCGGGCTCAGCGGGCGTTGAAGTACTTCGCCTCGGGGTGGTGGATGACGATCGCGTCCGTGGACTGCTCCGGGTGCAGCTGGAACTCCTCGGACAGCTGCACGCCGATGCGCTCGGGCTGCAGCAGCTCGGCGATCTTCGCCCGGTCCTCCAGGTCGGGGCAGGCCCCGTAACCCAGCGAGAAGCGGGCGCCGCGGTACTTCAGCGCGAACATGTCCTCCACGTCCGCCGGGTCCTCGCCCGCGAAGCCGAGCTCCGCGCGCACCCGGGCGTGCCAGTACTCGGCGAGCGCCTCGGCCAGCTGCACGGAGAGGCCGTGCAGCTCCAGGTAGTCGCGGTAGGAGTCGGACTCGAAGAGCTTGGCGGTGGCCTCGCCGATCCTGGAGCCGACGGTGACGACCTGCAGGCCCACCACGTCGGTCTCGCCGGACTCCTCCGGGCGGAAGAAGTCGGCCAGGCACAGCCGGCGGCCGCGGCGCTGGCGCGGGAAGGTGAAGCGGGTCCGCTCGTTGCCCTGCTCGTCCAGGATGATCAGGTCGTCGCCCTTGGAGACACAGGGGAAGTAGCCGTGGACGACGGCCGCCTCCAGCAGGTTCTCCGTGTGCAGGCGCTCCAGCCAGCCGCGCAGCCGCGGCCGGCCCTCGCTCTCGACGAGCTCCTCGTAGCTCGGGCCGTCGCCGGCCCGGTTCTGCTTGAGACCCCACTGGCCCTTGAAGAGGGCGCCCTCGTCGAGCCAGCTCGCGTACTCCTTGAGCTGGATGCCCTTGACCACCCGGGTGCCCCAGAACGGCGGGGCCGGGACCGGGTTGTCGACGGCGACGTCCGAACGGCCGCCCGCCTCCGGCTCGTCGACCTGGAGCGCGGTGGCACGCTGGGCGACCCGGCGCTGCTTGAGCTCCGGCAGGGCGGCACCCGGCACGCCGCGCTTGACGGCGATCAGGGCGTCCATCAGGCGCAGGCCCTCGAAGGCGTCGCGGGCGTAGCGGACCTCGCCCTCGTAGATCTCGTGGAGGTCCTGCTCGACGTACGCGCGGGTCAGCGCGGCGCCGCCCAGGATGACCGGGAAGTCGGCCGCGAGGCCGCGCTGGTTCAGCTCCTCCAGGTTCTCCTTCATGATCACCGTGGACTTGACCAGCAGACCGGACATGCCGATGACGTCGGCCTTGTGCTCCTCGGCGGCCTCCAGGATGGCGGCGACGGGCTGCTTGATGCCCAGGTTCACCACGTTGTAGCCGTTGTTGGAGAGGATGATGTCGACGAGGTTCTTGCCGATGTCGTGGACGTCGCCGCGGACGGTGGCGAGCACGATGGTGCCCTTGCCCTCGGCGTCCGACTTCTCCATGTGCGGCTCCAGGTAGGCCACCGCGTTCTTCATGACCTCGGCGGACTGGAGCACGAACGGCAGCTGCATCTGGCCGGAGCCGAAGAGCTCGCCGACGACCTTCATGCCGTCGAGCAGGGTCTCGTTGACGATCTCCAGGGCGGGCCGGGTCTGCAGCGCCTCGTCGAGGTCGGGCTCCAGGCCGTTCTTCTCGCCGTCGATGATGCGGCGCTTGAGGCGCTCCTCCAGCGGCAGGGCGAGGAGCTCCTCGGTCTTGCCGGCCTTCATCGACTTGGTGTTGACGCCCTCGAAGAGCGCCATCAGCTTCTGCAGCGGGTCGTAGCCCTCGGCCCGCCGGTCGTAGATCAGGTCGAGGGCGGTGTTCACCTGCTCGTCGTCGAAGCGGGCGATCGGGAGGATCTTGGAGGCGTGCACGATCGCCGAGTCGAGGCCCGCCTTGACGCACTCGTCGAGGAAGACGGAGTTGAGCAGGATGCGGGCGGCCGGGTTGAGGCCGAAGGAGATGTTCGACAGGCCGAGCGTGGTCTGCACGTCCGGGTGCAGGCGCTTGAGCTCGCGGATCGCCTCGATGGTGGCGATGCCGTCCTTGCGGGACTCCTCCTGACCGGTACAGATGGTGAAGGTCAGGGTGTCGATGAGGATGTCCGACTCGTGGATGCCCCAGTTGCCGGTCAGGTCGTCGATGAGGCGTTCGGCGATGGCGACCTTGGTCTCGACGGTGCGGGCCTGGCCCTCCTCGTCGATGGTCAGCGCGATGAGAGCGGCGCCGTGCTCCTGGGCCAGCCGGGTGACCTTGGCGAAGCGGGACTCGGGACCGTCGCCGTCCTCGTAGTTGACGGAGTTGATGACGGCCCGGCCGCCGAGCTTCTCCAGGCCCGCCTGCAGGACGTCGACCTCGGTGGAGTCCAGGACGATCGGCAGCGTGGAGGCGGTGGCGAAGCGGCCGGCCAGCTCGGCCATGTCGGCGACACCGTCGCGGCCGACGTAGTCGACGCAGAGGTCGAGCATGTGCGCGCCCTCGCGGATCTGGTCGCGCGCCATCTCGACGCAGTCGTCCCAGCGGGCTTCCAGCATGGCCTCGCGGAACTTCTTGGAGCCGTTGGCGTTGGTCCGCTCGCCGATCGCCATGTAGGAGGTGTCCTGGCGGAAGGAGACCGTCTGGTAGAGCGAGGCGGCGCCCGGCTCGGGGCGCGGCTCGCGGGTGCCCGGGGTGAGGTCGCGGACGCGCTCGACGACCTGGCGCAGGTGCTCCGGGGTCGTACCGCAGCAGCCGCCGATCAGGGAGAGTCCGTACTCGCGGACGAAGTTCTCCTGGGCGTCGGCGAGCTCGGCCGGGGACAGCGGGTAGTGCGCGCCGTTCTTGCCGAGGACGGGCAGGCCCGCGTTCGGCATGCAGGACAGCGGGATGCGGGAGTGGCGCGCCAGGTAGCGGAGGTGCTCGCTCATCTCGGCCGGGCCGGTGGCGCAGTTCAGGCCGATCATGTCGATGCCGAGCGGCTCCAGGGCCGTGAGCGCGGCGCCGATCTCGGAGCCCAGCAGCATGGTGCCGGTGGTCTCGACGGTCACGGAGCAGATCAGCGGGACGTCGGCGCCGAGCGCGTCGAGGGCGCGGCGGGCGCCGATGACGGACGCCTTGGTCTGCAGGAGGTCCTGGGTCGTCTCCACCAGCAGCGCGTCGGCGCCACCCGCGAGCAGGCCCTCGGCGTTCTGCTGGTAGGCGTCGCGCAGGGCGGTGTACGGGGCGTGGCCGAGGGTCGGCAGCTTGGTGCCCGGACCCATGGAGCCCAGCACCCAGCGCTGCTGTCCGGTGGAGGCGGTGAACTCGTCGGCCACCTCGCGGGCGATCCGGGCTCCCGCCTCGGAGAGCTCGTGGACGCGCTCGGGGATGTCGTACTCGCCCAGCGCGGCGAGGTTGGCGCCGAAGGTGTTGGTCTCGACGCAGTCGACGCCCGCGGAGAAGTACTCCTGGTGCACCGAGCGGACGATGTCCGGGCGGGTGACGTTGAGGATCTCGTTGCAGCCTTCGAGGTCCTGGAAGTCCTCCATCGAGGGGTCCTGCGCCTGGAGCATGGTGCCCATCGCTCCGTCCGCCACGACGACCCGGGTCGCGAGTGCCTCGCGAAGGGCTGCGGCGCGGTCGGTGCTGCCAGCGGACGGGGTCGGCGACGAGGCCATGGATGAGCTCCCTGGGATGCGACGGCTGTCGGCTTCACACCCTCGGTGGAGGGTGTACGGGGCCAGAGTAACCGTGCGGATGCCGGGGTGGGCAGGGTGTTCCACGGGGCGGACGGCATCCTGTGTCGGGGGACTCCCGGTCGGACCCGTTCGTGAACGACACTGTCAGGGTAACGACCGGTCGGCATCGACCGATAGTGTTCAGCATTGCCGAACAGCATGATCCACGGGATCCTGCTCCGTAAGATCCACGAAACTCCGCGATCAGGAGACAGGGAGAAGGGCCGGGCGATGGCGAAGAACATCCAGTCGCTTGAACGGGCGGCGGCGATGCTGCGACTGCTCGCGGGCGGCGAGCGCCGGCTCGGCCTGTCCGACATCGCCTCGTCCCTGGGCCTGGCGAAGGGCACGGCGCACGGCATCCTGCGCACGCTGCAGGCCGAGGGCTTCGTCGAGCAGGACGCGGCGTCGCGCTACCAGCTGGGCGCGGAGCTGCTGCGGCTGGGCAACAGCTATCTGGACGTGCACGAGCTGCGGGCGCGGGCCCTGGTGTGGACGGACGACCTGGCGCGGTCCAGCGGCGAGAGCGTCCATCTGGGCGTACTGCACCAGCAGGGCGTGCTGATCGTGCACCACGTCTTCCGGCCGGACGACAGCCGGCAGGTCCTGGAGGTGGGGGCCATGCAGCCGCTGCACTCCACGGCGCTGGGCAAGGTGCTCTCGGCCTACGACCCGGTGGCGCACAGCGAGGTCCTGGAGCTGGTGCGGGAGCCGTTCACGCCCCGCACGATCACCGAGACCGCGGCCTTCGAGACGCTGCTCGACACCACCCGCGCGCGGGGCTGGGCGGCGGACGTGGAGGAGACCTGGGACGGCGTGGCCGCGGTGGCCGCGCCGATCCACGACCGCCGGCGGATGCCGGTCGGCGCGGTGGCCATCACGGGCGCCGTGGAGCGGGTCTGCGACGGCGGCGAGCTGCGCTCGGAGCTGATCGCCGCGGTACGCGACTGCGCCCGCGCCGTCTCCCGCGACCTGGGAGCCGGACGCTTCTAGATCCCGTCCGGCCACGACCCGGGCATCTCCCGGGCGGCCCGCACACCCGTCCGCCGCCCGACTCCGCCCCTCCGGCCCGGCCGTCCTCCGACGGCCGGGCCTCGGCGTTTCCCGGGAGCGGCCGCCGCGCTCGGGGTGCCCTCGCGGAACCGGTCGGTAACGATCGCGTTATGCGCACGGTTCCCGGGCAAGAACCCTTGACGCGCTGTTAACCCTGGGGCAAAACTTCCGTTCACCGGTCGACATTGTCGAACGCCTAACGGCAATACGCGCTAAGGTGTGACAGTGCCAAGGGCCGGCCAACGCCCTCACACGAGGGCGCGGACCACCGGCGGGACCCGTGGTTCGCCTTCCCCTGGACGAAGGACAAAGGAGTCGCGGGTGTCCAGCTCCGACATCTTCATCGGCGAGACCATCGGTACCGCCGTGCTCATCCTGCTCGGCGGTGGCGTCGTCGCCGCCGTCGTGCTCAAGCGCTCGAAGGCGCAGAACGCCGGCTGGCTGGCCATCACCTTCGGGTGGGGCTTCGCGGTCATGACCGCCGTCTACATGACGGCCTCGCTGTCCGGCGCCCACCTCAACCCGGCCGTCACGGTCGGCATCGCGATCAAGGACGGGGACTGGAGCAACGTCCCGGTCTACTTCGCCGGGCAGATGCTCGGCGCCATGATCGGTGCCGCGCTGGTCTGGATCGCCTACTACGGACAGTTCCAGGCCCACCTCACGGACCCGGAGATCGTCGCCGCGCCGCCGCACGAGGAGGGCATGGTCGACCAGAAGGCCTCCCCCACGGCCGGCCCGGTGCTCGGCGTCTTCTCCACCGGCCCCGAGGTCCGCAACGTCTGGCAGAACCTCGCCACCGAGATCATCGGCACGGTCGTGCTCGTCCTCGCGGTGCTGACGCAGGGTCTCAACGACAGCGGCAAGGGCCTGGGCGTCATAGGCGCCCTCATCACCGCCTTCGTGGTCGTCTCCATCGGCCTCTCGCTCGGTGGCCCGACCGGCTACGCCATCAACCCGGCCCGTGACCTCGGTCCGCGCATCGTGCACGCCCTGCTTCCGCTGCCGAACAAGGGCGGCTCCGACTGGAGCTACGCCTGGATCCCGATCGCCGGTCCCCTGATCGGCGGCGCCCTCGCGGCGGGTATCTACAACATCGCGTTCGCCTGAGCCGTACAGCAGTAGTCGAAGCCGACCCCTGAGACCTCCTGGGAGCACCCCGTGACCGACGCACACACCAGCGGCCCCTTCATCGCCGCCATCGACCAGGGCACGACCTCGTCCCGCTGCATCGTCTTCGACAAGGACGGCCGGATCGTCTCGGTCGACCAGAAGGAGCACGAGCAGATCTTCCCCAAGCCCGGCTGGGTGGAGCACGACGCCGCCGAGATCTGGACCAACGTCCGGGAAGTGGTCGCCGGCGCGATCGAGAAGGGCGGCATCTCCGCCGCCGACGTCAAGGCCATCGGCATCACCAACCAGCGCGAGACCACGCTGCTGTGGGACAAGAACACCGGTGAGCCGGTCCACAACGCGCTGGTCTGGCAGGACACCCGCACCGACGGGCTCTGCAAGGAGCTCGGCCGCAACGTCGGCCAGGACCGCTTCCGCCGCGAGACCGGCCTGCCGCTGGCGAGCTACTTCTCCGGCCCGAAGGTCCGCTGGCTGCTCGACAACGTCGAGGGTCTGCGCGAGCGCGCCGAGCGCGGCGACATCCTCTTCGGCACCATGGACTCCTGGGTCATCTGGAACCTGACCGGCGGCGTCGACGGCGGCCACCACGTCACCGACGTGACCAACGCGTCGCGCACCATGCTGATGAACCTGCACACCATGGAGTGGGACGACAAGATCCTCCAGTCCATGGACATCCCGGCCGCCCTGCTGCCGGAGATCCGCTCCTCCGCCGAGGTCTACGGCCACGTCAAGGGCGGCGTCCTGGACGGCATCCCGGTCGCCTCCGCGCTCGGCGACCAGCAGGCCGCCCTGTTCGGCCAGACCTGTTTCGCCGAGGGCGAGGCCAAGTCCACCTACGGCACCGGCACCTTCATGCTGATGAACACCGGTGACAAGATCATCAACTCCTACAGCGGGCTGCTGACCACGGTCGGCTACCAGATCGGCGAGGAGAAGCCGGTCTACGCCCTGGAGGGCTCGATCGCCGTCACCGGTTCGCTGGTGCAGTGGATGCGCGACCAGATGGGCCTGATCAAGTCCGCGGCCGAGATCGAGACCCTCGCCTCCTCGGTCGAGGACAACGGCGGCGCCTACTTCGTACCGGCCTTCTCCGGCCTGTTCGCCCCGTACTGGCGCTCCGACGCCCGCGGTGTGATCGCCGGCCTCACCCGGTACGTCACCAAGGCGCACATCGCCCGCGCCGTGCTGGAGGCCACCGCCTGGCAGACCCGCGAGATCACCGACGCCATGACGAAGGACTCCGGCGTCGAGCTGACCGCGCTCAAGGTCGACGGCGGCATGACCTCCAACAACCTGCTGATGCAGACCCTCTCGGACTTCCTCGACGCGCCGGTCGTGCGCCCGATGGTCGCCGAGACCACCTGCCTCGGTGCCGCCTACGCCGCCGGCCTGGCCGTCGGCTTCTGGCCGGACACCGACGCCCTGCGCGCCAACTGGCGCCGCGCGGCGGAATGGACCCCTCGCATGGACGCCGACAAGCGTGACGGCGAGTACAAGAACTGGCTCAAGGCCGTGGAGCGCTCCATGGGCTGGCTCGACGAGGAAAACTGACGAGGAGTAGATCGACATGACCACCCTGCAGAGCGTCCCCTCCCTCGGGACGCGACCGGCCGCCGGTTCCCACCCGAGCCGCGCCGAGACTCGGGAGCAGCTTTCCAAGGCGACGTACGACCTCCTGGTGATCGGCGGCGGCATCCTGGGCATCTCCACCGCCTGGCACGCCGCGCAGTCGGGCCTGCGGGTGGCCCTGGTGGACGCCGGCGACTTCGCCGGCGCCACCTCCTCCGCCTCCTCCAAGCTCCTCCACGGCGGCCTGCGCTACCTGCAGACCGGCGCCGTGAAGCTGGTCGCGGAGAACCACTTCGAGCGACGTGCGGTGTCCCGCCAGGTGGCACCGCACCTCGCCAACCCCCTCACCTTCTACCTGCCCGTCTACAAGGGCGGCCCGCACGGCGCCGCCAAGCTCGGCGCCGGTGTCTTCGCCTACTCCGCCCTCTCGGCGTTCGGTGACGGCGTCGGGCACCTGCTCTCCCCCGCCAAGGCCGCGCAGGACGTGCCGGAGCTGCGCACCGACAACCTCAAGGCCGTGGCCGTGTACGGCGACGACCAGATGAACGACGCCCGGATGGCGCTGATGACGGTCCGCGCCGCGGTCGCCGCCGGGGCCACCGTCCTCAACCACGCCGAGGTCACCGGGCTTCGCTTCACCCGGGGCCGGGTCACCGGCGCCGAGCTGCGGGACCGCACCAGCGGCGACGAGTTCGGCGTCTCCGCCCGGCTCGTGCTCAACGCGACCGGACCGTGGGTCGACCACCTGCGCCGGATGGAGGACCCCAACGCGGCCCCGTCCATCCGCCTGTCCAAGGGCGCGCACCTGGTCCTCAAGCGCACCTCGCCGTGGAAGGCCGCGCTGGCCACGCCGATCGACAAGTACCGCATCACCTTCGCCCTCCCCTGGGAGGACATGCTGCTGCTCGGCACCACCGACGAGGAGTACGAGGGCGACCCCGGCCAGGTCGAGGTCACCGAGAAGGACACCGCCCAGATCCTGGACGAGGCCGCCTTCTCCATCCGTGACCAGCAGTTGTCGCGCGACCTGATCACCTACGCCTTCGCCGGTCTGCGGGTGCTGCCGGGCGGGCCGGGCGACACCTCCAAGGCCAAGCGCGAGACCGTCGTCACCGAAGGCCGCGGCGGCATGCTGTCGGTGGCCGGCGGCAAGTGGACGACCTTCCGTCACATCGGCCGTACGGTGATGAAGAAGCTGGAGGCCCTGCCCGGCCACCCCCTGGGCGAGGACTACGAGCCGGTCTCCACGCTGCCGAAGCGGCTGCCCCTGCCCGGCATAGCCAACCCCAACGCGGTGGCCCACCGGCTGCTCGTGGACGGCCCGGCCCCCGGTCCGCGCATGGCCGCCGACACGGCCAAGCACCTGGCCACGCACTACGGTTCGCTCTCCTTCGACATCGCCCGGATGGCGAACGAGAACCCGGAGCTGGCGGAGCGCATCCACCCGGACGCCCCGGAGATCTGGGCGCAGGTCGCCTACGCCCGCGACCACGAGTGGGCCGAGACGGCGGACGACGTGCTGCGCCGCCGCACCACGCTGACGATCCGAGGTCTGGCCACGGACGAGATCCGCGGCAAGGTCGACGACCTGCTCGGCAAGAAGGCCTGACACCGGCCCGGTTCGCCGGGAGCCCGGCGCGATCGGCAAGACACGTCTCGGGGGCGGTCCGTTCACGGACCGCCCCCGAGACGTGTCCCGAGCCGGCCCGGCCGGGTGCCACACGGCCGCCACACCACCGCAACAGTGGCCCGGGAGAGTTGGACCATGAAGTTCCAGGTGCTCTCCCTCATCG
Organism: Streptomyces sp. NPDC048338; assembly: GCF_043201055.1. Classification (NCBI taxonomy): domain Bacteria; kingdom Bacillati; phylum Actinomycetota; class Actinomycetes; order Kitasatosporales; family Streptomycetaceae; genus Streptomyces; species Streptomyces sp. NPDC048338. The sequence goes on along the minus strand of NZ_JBICYQ010000009.1, from coordinate 104,731 downwards.
GCCATGCCCCCCATCCCCTCACCGGCGAACTACCCACCGCGGCGGACCGGTTGGAGCAGGTTCTCGCGGTCGGCGAGGCCGCCGAGCGGCTCGGCTTCGACGCGTACGCCCTCGGCGAGCGGCACGCGGGGCCCTTCCTCTCCTCCAGCCCGACGGCGGTGCTGGGCGCGCTGGCCGCCCGCACCTCCCGGATCCGGCTGCTCACCGGGGTCACGGTCGTCGCGATCCTCGACCCGGTGCGGGTCGCCGAGGACTACGCCACGCTCGACCAGCTCTCCCGCGGCCGGGTCGAGCTCGTCATCGGCAAGGGCGCCGAGGCCGGGCACTTCGACCTCTTCGGCCTGGACGAGAGCCGGCAGTGGGACCTCCAGCGGGAGAAGTACGAGCTGCTGCGGCGGCTGTGGAGCGAGGAGGGCGTGGACTGGGAGGGCGAGTTCCGTCCGCCGCTGAAGGGCGTGACCACGGTCCCGCGGCCGTACGACGGCGTGCCGCGCGTGTGGCACGGCTCGGCCACCAGCCGCAACTCCCCCGAACTCGCGGCGCGGCACGGCGACCCGCTGTTCACCGCGAACGCGATCCAGCCCCGGGCGGCCTACGCGAGGCTCATCGCGCACTACCGCGAGCGGTTCGAGGAGCACGGGCACGACCCGGCGCGGGCGCGCGTGGCGGCCGGATCCGGCGGACTGCTGATCGCCGACACGCCCCGCGAGGCGGTCGTCCGCTACAAGGACCTCTACGAGGCACGCGTACGGCAGAGCTTCCGACCGCATCTGGAGGGGAAGGCCGGGTACAACACCCCGTTCCGCACGATCGAGGAGGCGATCGCCGACGGTCCGCAGCTGATCGGCTCCCCGCAGCAGATCATCGACAAGATCCTCGGGTACCACGAGGTCTACGGCCACGACCTCCAGTCGGTCACCGTCGACGGGTTCGGCCAGTCCACGGCCGAACAGACCGAGACGCTGCAGCGCTTCGCCGAGGAGATCGCGCCCGTCGTCCGCAAGGAGGCGCCCAGCACGCTCTGGGAGGACTGAGCCCGCCGTGTGCCGACTCGCGTTCCTGGGTAGTCGATCACGGGAACGAAGGCCCCCGGGAGGCTGCGGGGGCTGCGGCCGGACCGCCGGAAAGCCGTAAGGTTGGTCCGTACGGCAGGAACGTCGAAAAGGAGGCACTGGGTGATCGAGCTCGAGGGGGTTCCCGAGCTGATCGACCCGGTCATGGTGGCCGCGTTCGAGGGCTGGAACGACGCCGGCGACGCCGCCTCCACCGCGGTCGCCCACCTGGACCGGGAATGGAAGGGCGAGGTGTTCGCGGCGCTCGACGCCGAGGACTACTACGACTTCCAGGTCAACCGGCCGACGGTGTGGCTCGACAACGGGGTCCGGAAGATCACCTGGCCGACGACCCGGCTCTCGGTGGTCCGGATCGGCGGCGAGAAGCCCCGTGACCTGGTGCTGGTCCGCGGGATCGAGCCGTCGATGCGGTGGCGCTCGTTCTGCAACGAGATCCTGGGCTTCGCCCACGAACTCGGCGTGGAGATGGTGGTGATCCTGGGCGCGCTGCTCGGCGACACCCCGCACACCCGGCCGGTCCCGGTCAGCGGCGTCACGTCCGATCCGGACCTGGCGCGGACGATGGACCTGGAGGAGACGCGGTACGAGGGCCCCACGGGGATCGTCGGCATCCTCCAGGAGGCCTGTACGCACGCGGGAGTGCCGGCGGTGAGCCTCTGGGCGGCCGTACCGCACTACGTGTCGCAGCCGCCGAACCCGAAGGCGACCCTGGCGCTGCTGAACCGGCTCGAGGACCTGATCGGCCTGCGCATCCCGCTCGGCGAGCTGCCCGAGGACGCGCGGGCCTGGCAGGTGGGGGTGGACCAGCTGGCCTCCGAGGACAGCGAAGTCGCCGAGTACGTCCAGACGTTGGAGGAGGCGCGGGACACCGCGGAGCTCCCGGAGGCATCCGGCGAGGCGATCGCCCGGGAGTTCGAGCGGTACCTGCGGCGGCGCGAGCCCGGTCAGGGGCCGGGGCAGGGCCCCGGCCTGGCCACCGACGGGGGTGACGCCTCGTATCTGAGGGACCCGTCCAGCGGGCGCACGCGGCCTCCGAAGCCGGAGCAGCCGGGCCCCGAGGCACCGCCGGAGCAGGGCGGTGCCGAGCAGCCGCCCGCACCCCGCGAGGACGCCGAAGGCGACACGGGGCAGCCCGGCGACGCCGGCGAGGACAGCGGCCGGGACGGCGACGGCTGAGGTGGGTACGCGCTCGTGACGCGACGGGGCCGCGCCGGAGTTCCGGCGCGGCCCCTTCTCGTCGGACCGTCAGGCGCACGCGAAGCGCGCCGCGGCCCAGTCGCCGTGGTCACCGCTCTTCGAGCCGTTCGTGTCGGTGATCCGGAGGCGGACATGGCGGGCACCGGTGACGTCGACGTCCACCGGGAGCGTCGCCGAGGCGCCGGTGAGCCGGGGTGAGGTCCACAGGACCTTGCCGTCGGCCTCCACCGAGAAGGCCACGTCCCCGTAGCCGTCGATCTCGTCGTCGATGCCGACGTCGGCGGTGAAGGCGGTGCAGCGTCCTCCGAGGTAGACCTCGATGTCGGAGTCGGCGTGGGCACCGACTCCCTTCTCGTAGGTCCTGCCCGCCAGTGTGAGTTGGTGGCCGTCGGTCGCGCCCGACTCGCCGTTGGACCGGTCGCGCTCGGGCGGCCCCCAGCCGTTCGTGGACCTCAGCCAGACCAGGTCGCTCGCCCAGGCGTCGGCCGAGGGCGGCTGCGGCATCACCCCGACCGCGAAGCGCTGGACGGCGGTGCGGTCCTGTCCGGCGGACCGGTGACGGACGGTCGCGGTGAGCGTGGCCTCGCCGGGTGCGGCGGACCCGGCCGGGGTCACGGCGACCTCGACCCGCCGGGTGGTGCCGGCCGGGACGCGCGCGATCGGGGCGGCCGGGGCGGCCTGCCAGCCCGCCGGGACGTCGAGGGAGACCTCGACACCGGTGGCGTCCCGGTCTCCCGCGGTGACGTCGACGGCGACGGTGCCCGGGCTGCCGGCGCCCAGTTCCTGTCCGGCCGGCGCGGCGAGCGTGGCGGCCGCGCCGGGGACCGCTCCGCCGACCGCGCTGGTGTCCTTCAGTTCCAGCGTGAACGCGCGGTCGGTGCGCAGGGCGGCGGTCTTGACCTTCACCACTCCCCCGCGGTCGTCCCGGTCGTACCACCAGCCCTGCGACGCGGCCTCGTAGGCGGCGCGCGAGGTGAACCGGGGCAGGGTGCCGCCGAGCTTCACGGCGGACGGCGCGTCGCCGGTGTGGACGGTGAACTGGTAGGGCCTGGCGGCGGACTTGCCGGCGAAGGTGCCCTGGCTCGCCCCGATCCGGACGGTCACGTCACCCGCGCCGCTCCGCGGGGCCACGACGTCCGCGCGCTGCGTGGCGTACCGGCCGGCGCGGTGGTCGCGGGTGACGCCGTCGTCCTCGTAGAGCGTGAAGGTGGACGTGCCCTGCGGGTAGACGTCCCAGGCGAGCGGGGAGCCGGCGGTGCGGTCGGCGTAGGAGCGGATGCCGCCGGGCCACATGGGGACCGTCGCCCCGGCACGGACGAACAGGGGCAGGGTGTCGAGCGGGGCGCTGTAGTCGTCGACCGTGACCGGGCCTTCGTAGGTGCGCCCGCTCCAGTAGTCGATCCAGGTGCCCTCGGGCAGGTAGATCCCGTCGCGTTCGACGGCGTCCTGGTAGACGGGGGCGACGAGGAAGTCCTCGCCGCTGAGGAATTCGTACCTGGCCGCCTCGCCGGCCGCCTTCGGGTCGTCCGGGTACTCCAGGACGAGCGGCCGGGCGAGGCCGACGCCGGTCGTGGTGGCGCGGTGGGCGTGCGAGTAGATGTAGGGGAGCAGGGCCTCGTGGAGCTTGAGGGAGGCGCGGTTGATCGCGGTGTACGGCTCGCCGTGGCGGAAGGGCTGCTTGTCGTTGGGGGCCCAGCCGTCCATGGTCATGGTGACCGGCAGGAAGGTCTTCCACTGGAGGTCGCGCGTGTAGGTCTTGGCGCTGCCGCCGAAGATGCCGTCGACGTCGCCGGTGGTGTAGGCGAGGCCGGACATGGAGGCGCCGGCGTAGGTGGGGATCTGCCAGCGGATGTACTCCCAGCTGCCGGACTGGTCGCCGGACCACTGCACACCGCAGCGCTGGGCGCCGGACCAGCTCTCGGGGGCCCAGGTGAAGCCGCGGGCGTCACTGTGCGCCTCGATGCCGGCGTAGGCGTCCTTGCAGCCGTCGAGAGCGAACTTGTAGCCCTCGCCGACCCAGGCGACGTCGAGCTTGGCGACCCGCTGGCCGGCCCTCACCTGCTCGCCCAGCCTGTCGATGCCGTCCTCGGTCCACAGGCCGAGCTGCATCTTGCGCTGCTGGAGGCCGGTCGCGGTCTCGGCGAGGTTCTCGTAGCCGCAGCCGTATCCGTCGTTGACGAGCATCCAGCCGTTGGGCATGTCGTTGGCGACGTAGCCGTCGGCGACCTTGAGGGCGTCGAGGGTGTGGCGCTCGCCGCGGTTGGCGTTGTGGAGGTAGCAGTCGGCGTCGCCGATCTCCAGGCCGTAGACGGGCGGCAGGAAGGGTTTGCCGGTGAGGCTCGTGTACTGGCCGATGACGTCCTTGGCGGCGTCGGAGCCGTCACCCGCGAAGTAGTAGGCGTCGAAGCGCTGTTCGCGGGCGGTGGTGGTGACGGGCTCTCCGAAGACGTAGGTGTTGGGGGCGTACGTGTTGCGGTAGACGCCGTAGCCGGCCGAGGAGAGGTAGAACGGGACGGAGTTGGGGTGCCCGCCGTCGTTCCAGTTGTAGTCGACGCCGACCTCGACGGTCTTGCCGCGGTGTGAGGTGTTGCCGCGGCCGTTCTGCATCCCGGCACCGTAGAACTGCTCGTCGGCGCCCCGGGTCAGGGACTGGGTGGTGCGGTCCTGGCTCCACGTCAGGCCCTTGGTCTCGGACCACAGGGGGGTGCCGTCGGCACGGTGGGCGGCGAAGCGGAGCGGCGCCTTGTAGGCGCGCAGGGTCACCTTCGCGGAGGTGAGTTCGTAGCGGTCGCCGCGGTCGTACCAGCGGGTGGCGGGCGGCGGGCCCTGGGGAAGGACGATGTCCCGCCCGGTGGGGTCGGCGAACTTTCCGTCGGGGGACAGTTCGATGCGGAAGGTCTCCGGGGTGACGAAGCTGACGCGGGCCTCGGCCGGGCCGGCGCTCAGGCGGTAGACGGAGCCTTCGGCGGCGAAGCCGGTGACGTCCCCGACCGTGGTGGGGGCCGGTTCGGCGGACTGGGCGCTGCCGGATCCCGCGAAGGTCGCGAGCAGTCCGAGCATGGCGCCTGCGAATGCAGTCTTCATGCGCAATGTTGATTGCATGGAGGGTATTTAGCGCAGAAACGAGCAGGGAGCCAGGACAAAACGGAACCACCCTCGGACTTCGGCTGGAAGTCCAAGGGCGGTTGCGTGAAAGGGAGTTGCTCGGAGGTGCTCGCTACAGGGCGACACCGAGCAGCGCGTCGACCGAGCGGGAGACGAGGCCGGGCGCGGACTCGTCCGTGCCGCCCTCGGCGTTCTGGGCCGCCACCCAGCGGTCGACCGCGGCGAGCGCGGCCGGGGCGTCGAGGTCGTCGGCGAGCGCGTCGCGGATCTCCTCGACGAGCGCGTCGGCCGGCAGGCCGTCGGGGCGGGAGACGGCGGCGCGCCACCGCTCCAGGCGGTCCACGGCGTCCTGGAGGACCTGGTCGGTCCACTCCCAGTCCGCGCGGTAGTGGTGCGAGAGGAGGGCGAGGCGGATGGCCGCCGGGTCGACGCCGTCACGGCGGAGCGCCGAGACGAAGACCAGGTTGCCCTTCGACTTCGACATCTTCTCGCCGTCGAGCGCGACCATGCCGGCGTGGACGTACGCCCGCGCCATGGGGAACTCGCCGGTGAGCGCCTGGGCGTGCGAGGCGCCCATCTCGTGGTGCGGGAAGATCAGGTCGGAGCCGCCGCCCTGCACGTCGAAGCCCATGCCCAGGTGGTCGAGGGCGATGGCGACGCACTCGATGTGCCAGCCGGGCCGTCCGGGGCCGAGGCTGCCGCCGTCCCAGCTCGGCTCGCCCTCGCGGGCCGCCATCCAGAGCATCGGGTCGAGCGGGTTCTTCTTCCCGGGGCGGTCGGGGTCGCCGCCGCGCTCGGCGGAGAGGTGCCGCATCAGCTCGGTGTCGTAGTTCGACACCTGGCCGAAGTGCGGGTCGGCCTCGACCGAGAAGTAGACGTCGCCGTCCAGCTCGTAGGCGGCCCCGGAGTCCCGGAGCCGTTCGACCAGCGGCACGATGCCGGGTATGGCCTCGACGGCACCGATGTAGTGCTGGGGCGGCAGCATCCGCAGCGCGGTCATGTCCTCGCGGAACAGGGCGGTCTCGCGCTCGGCGAGGCCGACCCAGTCGATGCCGTCGCGGACGGCCCGCTCCAGGAGGGGGTCGTCGACGTCGGTGACGTTCTGGACGTAGTGGACCTGCCGCTTGGTGTCGAGCCACACGCGCTGAACGAGGTCGAACGCGTTGTAGGTCGCCGCGTGACCCATGTGGGTCGCGTCGTACGGCGTGATGCCGCATACGTAGATACGGGCGACGGGGCCGGGGGCGAGGGTCACTCGTCCGCCGGTCGCGGTGTCGTGGATCCGGAGGTCGCGGCCCTTGCCGGGCAGGGCGGGGACCTCAGAAGCGGGCCAGGCATGCATGACCTGAGCGTAACCGGACACCTGTTCCGGATACGAACCGGATCCGGGATCTTGACCGATTACGCGGTCTTGCGGGTCAGAGCGGTTCGTGCATACCCCTGGGGGGTCCCACCCGGTCAGGCGGGGTGTGGCCGGATCCGATCGGTCACACGGGAGGCCAGGGGATGGCGGGCCACTGGCCCGACGGCTCCGGGTGCCGGCCGGTCCGGCTCAGGACCTCGACCCGGGCCCGCAGGGCGTCCACCTCGGCCGTGGTGAGCAGTTCCGCCAGACGGGTGGCGAGCGGCGTGCCGGGCGCGAGCGCGTCGCGGAGCCCGGCGAGGACCTCGACGGCCTCGGCGGGCAGTGCCTCGCCCGCCCAGCCCCAGAGCAGGGTGCGGAGCTTGTCCTCCACGTTGAAGGTCACGCCGTGGTCGATGGCGTACAGCCGTCCGTCCGGCGCCGGCAGCAGGTGACCGCCCTTGCGGTCGCCGTTGTTGATGACCGCGTCGAGGACGGCGAGACGGCGCAGCGCCGGGATGTCCGCGTGCACGAGGAGCGCGGTGCGGTCCTCACCGACCTGGGCGGGCCCGACGGCCTTCCAGCCCTCGCCCGCCTCCTCGTCCTCGGTCAGGGCGAGCAGGTTCGCGCCGGGGTCCGCCTCGATCCACAACTGGACCATGCCCTCGCCGTACGGGCCGTCGCGCAGCACGGTCGGCGGCACGAGGCCCCAGCCGGTCGCCTCGGAGAGCTCGTAGGCGGCGACCTCGCGCTGGGCGAGGGTGCCGTCGGGGAAGTCCCACAGGGGCCGCTCGCCGGCCACGGGCTTGTAGACGCAGTCGGCCTCCCGGCCGCGGTGCGCGACCGTGCAGAACAGGACCGCGTTGGAGGCCTCGCGGACCTGGCCGCGGACGGTCAGCTCACCGTGGGCGAGCAGTTCGACGTCCGCGGCGGCGGAGGGGCCGGGCGGCGGCTGCCCACCGGGCGACGCCAGGGCCGCGGGTCCGCTGGGGCCGCCGGGAACGGGGGGCACGTCGGGCCTGTCGGCGTACGTCATGCGCCGCGCCGGTATCCGTTCTGGCGCGGGCACACATGGCCCTCGGGGTCGAGCGGCAGGCTGCACAGCGGGCACGGCGGGCGGCCGGCGTTGACGACGTCGAGGGCGCGCTTGGCGAAGGACCGGGCCTGAGCGCCGGTGAGCCGGACGCGCAGCATCGGCGGGCCGTTCTCCTCGTCCTGGAGCAGCCGCTCCTCGGCCTCGGCGAGATCCTCGTCCGACTCGGCGTCGAGCTCGACGAGCGCCTGGGCCTCGACGATCATGCGCTGTTCCTCGCCGTCCCAGGCCAGCGCCATCGTGCCGACCCGGAACTCCTCCTCCACCGGGGCGTCCAGCGGGGCGGTGTCCGCGATGTCGGCGGGCGCGACGGCCGGGACGGGGGCGTTGCCGCCGGTGCGGCGCACGACCTCGTCGAGGAGTTCGTCGATGCGCTCGGCGAGCGCGGCGACCTGGGTCTTCTCCAGGGCCACGCTGGTGACCCGGCCCGCCGCGGACGCCTGCAGGAAGAACGTACGGCGGCCAGGCAGCCCGACCGTGCCGGCCACGAAACGCTCCGGTGGGTCGTAGAGGAACACCTGACGGGACACGTCCCTGACTCCCTTGAGTCTCGACAGTGGTGAAGGCCCGCGCTACAGCGGCCCGTCCACCCTACTGCGCGGATGGATCACGGTGCGCCCGCGCCGCCGCCGACCTCGGCCGTCCCCTGCGTGTCACGTGCCTCTCGGGGAGCGAGACCGGCGAGGTCGCCGGTGTCCCCGAGGCGGACGAGGAAGGGGCGCAGCCGGGTGTAGCGGACGGCGGTGACGGAGCAGGGGTCGACGTGGATGCGCTGGAAGAGGTCGAGGTGCATCCCGAGCGCGTCCGCGACGATCGACTTGATGATGTCGCCGTGCGAGCACATCAGGTAGACGGCGTCCTCGCCGTGCTCGGCCTCGATCCGGGCGTTCCAGTCCCGTACGGCGTCGACGGCCCTCGCCTGCATGGCGCGCATCGACTCGCCGCCGGGGAAGGCCGCGGCGGAGGCGTGCGCCTGGACGACCTCCATCAGGGGCTCGTCGTTGAGTTCGGCGAGCTTGCGACCCGACCAGTCGCCGTAGTCGCACTCGCTGATCCGCTCCTCGGTGTGCAGCGGCAGGCCGGGGCGGGCGTCCAGGAGCGGCACGAGGGTCTCGCGGCACCGCTGCAGCGGGCTGCTGACGGCGGCGGCCAGCGGCAGACCGGCCAGGCGCCCGGGAAGGGCGGCGGCCTGAGCGGCGCCCCGCTCGTCGAGCGCGACCCCGGGCGTCCGCCCGGCGAGGACCCCGGAGGTGTTGGCGGTGGAGCGTCCGTGACGGACGAGGATCAACGTGGCCATGGCGGCAAGGGTAGGGCCACGCCCGCGCGCGTGGGGCGGCGGCTTCCCTGACGACCGCTCGGCGGGGCGGCCGTTGCCGGGGTGGCGGACCGGGCTCGCGCGCGGGGCCGGGGACCGGGGCGGGAGGGCGGGTGCGAGAAGCGGCGGAGCGGGGAAGAATACCCGGATGATCGTCGACTCTGCCCTCTACAAGGCCGGTGCCCGTGCCGAAGGCCCCGCCGACCTGTCCGACGCCCTGGCAGAGGCACGGGCGAGCGGGGACGCCTTCCTCTGGGTCGGCCTCCACGAGCCCACCGAGGCGGAGTTCGATCACGTGGCGGCCGAGTTCGCGCTGCACCCCCTGGCCGTCGAGGACGCACTGAAGGCCCATCAGCGACCCAAGCTGGAGGTCTACGAGGACTCGCTCTTCGTCGTCCTCAAGCCGGTGCTGTACGAGCCGAAGAGCGACCGGGTCTCCACGGGCGAGCTGATGGTGTTCCTGGGCGACTCGTTCGTGGTCACCGTCCGGCACGGCGAGGGAGCCCCGCTCGCGGCGGTCCGCAAACGGCTGGAGGCCGAGCCGGACGTGCTGCGGCACGGCCCGACGGCCGTCCTGTACGCGATCAGCGACGCCGTGGTGGACCACTACATCGACGTGGCCGGCGAGCTCCAGGTCGACCTGGAGGAGCTGGAGGCCGACGTGTTCGCGCCGGTCGGGGGCAAGCCGGGCAACACGGCGGCGCGGATCTACACCGCCAAGCGCCAGGTGCTCGAGTTCCGCCGGGCGAGCAGCCCGCTGACGGTGCCGATGCAGCGGCTGGCGGCCGCGTCGGTGCCGTTCGTGCACGAGCACTCGATGCCCTTCTTCCGGGACGTCGTCGACCACCTGACCCGGGCCAACGAGCAGGTGGAGGGTCTGGACCGGCTCCTCTCGGACGTGCTGTCGGCGCATCTGGCGCAGATGGGCGTGCGGCAGAACGACGACATGCGGAAGATCTCGGCGTGGGCGGCCATGGCCGCGGTCCCCACGATGGTCGCGGGCATCTACGGCATGAACTTCGAGCACATGCCGGAACTGGGCTGGGAGTGGTCGTACCCGGTGGTCGTCCTGCTGATGGCCGGGGCCGTGGGGGGCCTGTACCGGCTGTTCAAGCGCCGCGGCTGGATGTAGCCGCGGCGCGGGTCCCCCCGGGGGGTCAGAAGGCCGGCGCGGGGACGGCGGGCCCGCCGAGCGCGTCGCGCCGCTCGGGCATCCTCAGGTCGACCATCTTGTGCCAGCCGGCGAACCGCTCCCAGGCGTGCATGCCGTGGATTCCGGCCGCGAGCGCGGCCGACTTGGCCCGCGGCCACTCCAGGATGCGGCCCATGTGGCTCATCACGGCCAGGCTGACGTCGCGGTAGACCTGGATCTCGGTGAGCGCGGACTGCCGCAGCGTGCGCTGGATGAGACGGCCGTGGCCGTCCTGCGCGAGGCGCAGCAGCTCCTCGTGGCAGTAGGCGAGGTGGTTGTCCTCGTCGTTGCAGATCATGTGGATGGCCCTGCCGAGCTCGGGATGGTCCCCGAAGTAGGTGACCAGCATGTCCATCTGGTCGGCCGCCCGCTGTTCCGTGACCCTGCTGTGGGCGAGGTAGACGACGACGTCCTCCTCGGTCAGCGGTTCGTCGCGGCGCAGCTTGTCGTGGGCGAGACCGATCCCGCGCTGTTCGAGGAGCATGGTGTAGTCGGTCTCCGGAGGAACCGGTACGGGCTCCAGGCCGCGCTTCTTCATCAGCGCGTTGAAGATCCGGCCGTGCTTGTCCTCGTCGGCGCCGTGTCGGGTGATCTTGGGAGACAGGTCCCGCATGCCGGGGGCGACGAGCGCCGCGATGCGCGCGTTCTCCCAGCCTCCCTGCGTCTCGCCGCTGGCGGCGATCGAACAGAAGAGCTGGAAGGACTCGTCGTTGTCGACGATCTCCTGGAAAAGGCTCCTGGCCGTGAGCATTGCTGCCACCTCCATGCGGGCGTCCGCACACCGCACGTCCGCAGACATCGAGTCAAATGCGCCGCGGGCGAGTGGGCAACACGAGGGCCGGGCGACTCGGCCGAAAGAAGGAGCCCCGCGCTCGTAACCGGGGGGCGGGGTGGAGCGTTGTTCAGCGTGACGGCCGTGGCGGGGAAGACCCCCGAGCCCCCACCACGGCCGCAGACTTCCTCCCGCTACGCCAGGCCGGCCCGCTCCAGGGCCTCCGTGCCCGCGCGCAGGGCGGCGAGGCGCTCGTCCAGGGTGAAGCCGGCCGGGGCCAGGGTCAGCGTGGTCACACCGGCCTCGGCGTAGGCCTTCATGCGGTCGGCGATCCGCTCGACGGAACCCAGCAGGGTGGTCTGGTCGATCAGCTGCCGCGGTACGGCGGCGGCGGCGCCGGTCTTGTCGCCGGCCAGGTACTTGTCCTGGATCTCGGCGGCCTCCTTCTCGTACCCCATCCGCTGGGCGAGCTGGTTGTAGAAGTTCTGCTTGCGGCTGCCCATGCCGCCGACGTACAGCGCGGTGTACGGGCGGAAGATGTCCGCCAGGGCGTCGATGTCGTCGCCGAGGGCCAGCGGCAGGGTCGGGTGGACGTCGAAGCCGTCCATCGTCAGCCCCGCCTTCTCGCGGCCCGCGCGCAGGTGGCGCAGCGCGGTCTCCTCCAGGTGCTCGGCGGAGGGGAAGATCAGCAGGGCGCCGTCGGCGATCTCGCCGGTCTGCTCCAGGTTCTTGGGGCCGATCGCGGCGATGTAGAGCGGGATGTGCTCCCGCTCCGGGTGGACGGTGAGCTTGATGGGCTTGCCGGGGCCGTCCGGCAGCGGGAGCGTCCAGTGGGCGCCCTCGTAGGTGAGCCGCTCGCGGGACATGGCCTTGCGGACGATCTCGACGTACTCGCGGGTGCGGGCGAGCGGCTTGTCGAACTTGACGCCGTACCAGCCCTCGGACACCTGCGGTCCGGAGACGCCGAGACCGAGGCGGAACCGGCCCCCGGAGAGCGAGTCGAGGGTGGCGGCGGTCATCGCCGTCATGGCCGGCTGACGCGCGGGGATCTGCATGATCGCGGAGCCGACGTCGATCCGTTCGGTCTTGGCGGCCACCCAGGAGAGCACGGTGGGCGCGTCGGAGCCGTAGGCCTCGGCCGCCCAGCACACGTCGTATCCGAGGCGGTCCGCCTCCTGGGCGACGGCGAGGTTGTCGCCGTCCATACCGGCGCCCCAGTAGCCGAGGTTGATGCCGAGCCGCATATCCGCACCCTCTTTACTGATCAGTAACGTCCCTTGCGCGGGACTCTAGCGCGCGGGCGCGGCATCCGTCAGGAGGAGCTTGTCCACAGGGTCTCTCCGCGTGGGGCCGTGGCCAGTAATCTCGCGCCCATGGAGCAGAGGCATCTCGGACGTACCGGCCTGCGCGTGTCCCGGCTCGGGCTCGGCACCCTCACCTGGGGCCGCGACACCGACGAGCACGACGCGGCCGACCAGTTGAAGGCGTTCTGGGACGCCGGCGGCACGCTCGTGGACACCGCGGACGTCTACGGCGGCGGCGAGGCCGAATACCTGCTCGGGCAGCTCATGGAGCGGCTGGTGCCGCGGCGGGACCTGGTCGTGTCGACCAAGGCGGGCAGCGTGCCCGACCCGGACCGGCGCATGGACGGCTCCCGGGGGCATCTGCTGGCCGCACTGGACGCCTCCCTGGCGCGGCTGGGCACCGACCACGTCGACCTGTGGCAGCTGCACGCCTTCGATCCGCACACACCGCTGGAGGAGTCGCTCCAGGCCCTGGACATCGCCGTGAGCAGCGGACGGGCGCGGTACGTGGGGGTGTCGAACTTCTGCGGCTGGCAGCTGGCGAAGGCCGGGACCTGGCAGCTCGGCTCGGCGGCCGGCGCGCGGACCCGCCTCGCGGCGACGCAGATGGAGTACTCGCTGCTGCAGCGGGGCATCGAGCGCGAGGTGCTGCCGGCCGCCCTCGATCTGGGGATAGGCCTGCTGCCGTCCTCTCCCCTCGGCCGCGGGGTGCTGACGGGCAAGTACCGGCACGGCACGCCCTCGGACTCGCGGGGCGGCTCGGAGACGATGTCGCCGTTCGTGGAGCCGTACCTCGACGAGGCGGCGAGCCGGATCGTGGACGCGGTGGCGACGGCGGCGGACGGACTGGCGGTCACACCGCTGCAGGTCGCCCTCGCCTGGGTGCGCGACCGGCCGGGCGTGACCGCGCCGATCGTCGGCGCGCGCAACGCGCAGCAGCTCGCGGCCGCTCTGTCAGTGGAGAGCCTTAGTCTTCCTGACGAGATCTGTCGGGCTCTCGACGACGTGTCGGCGCCCGTGCACCGCTATCCGGACCAGGACTGGAGCACCTTGTGACCGAGCCTTCCCGCGAGACCACTCCCGAGGCCGAGCACGACGAGGCGGTCGTGGGATCGGCCGCGGAGGACTCGGCGCCGGAGAGCGCCGCACCGGCCGCCGACGTTCCGGACGACACCGCGGGGGCGGGGCCGGACGAGGACGACACGCGGGACGCCGCCCCGGAGGCGGCGGACGGCGACAGCGACGGCGACAGCGACAGCGACAGCGACAGCGACAGCGACAGCGCGGAGAACGCGGATCCCGAGGCGGCGGAAGCGGGCGACGCGGCCGGCGGTACCGCGGGCGAGGGCGGCACGGCGGAGGGTGCCGCGACGTCGCCGGAGGTGTCCGAGGCACAGGCCGAACTGGCCGCGCAGCGCGAGCTGCGGGCCAGGATCGAGCAGCGCAAGGCCGACAAGGACGGCCCCGTCGACGCCGGTGCCAAGCTCAGCGGCAAGGCGGCCGATCTGCTGGCGGCGGTACGGGCCGTGGAGAGCGGGACCAGGACGGACACCGACCTCTTCGAGACGCCGGCCCCCGCGCCCCGGCGCGCCGCCCCTGAGCCGGCGCCCACGCCCGTCGTACGGCCCGCGGCCGAGGTGCTGTCGGCCGCGCCCGGGACCGTGGCGGCGGTGCGGGAGATCCTCGCCCGCGGCGGGGCTCCCGAGGCGCTGGCGGAGCGGGTCGCGCCGCTGTTGGGCGAGGGCGCCGCCCAGGTACTGGGCGAGGATCCCTGGCAGCTGCTCTCGGTCCCGGGCGTGCAGCCCGAGCAGGCGGACGGCTTCGCCCGCGCGCTGCTCGGCGACGCGTGCGGGCCCGGCGATCCGCGCCGCGGGGCGGCGCTGGTCGGCTGGCTGCTGGAACAGGCCGCGCTCAAGGGACACACCGCCCTGGAGGCCGGAGACGTGCGGGCGGGGCTGGCCAAGCTGTCGGTGCCGGACCCGGACGAGGCCGTCCGGCAGGCGGTGTCCGATGCCACGGTGCTCGTGTTCCAGGAGGAGGAGCCGGCCGCGGAAGGGTTCGACGACACCGACGATGCCGACGCCGACGGGGCGGAGCAGGCCGCACCGGCGGCCGAGCCGGCCCCGGAGCTGCCCGTCCTCCTCGGTCTCGACCGGTACGCCCTCGCCGAGGAGAGTCTGGCCGACGGCCTGGCCCGGCTGGTCAAGACGGTGACGCCCGAGGTCTGGGACGGCCCCGAGCTGGTCCGGGCGGCCGGGGAGCACGGCCTGGTGCTGCACACCGGTGGTGAGGCGGCCCGCAGCGAGCCGGTCGCGCTCGCCGAGGCCGCGCGCGAGCGGGGTCTGCGCGTCGCGGTCGCGGTCCACAGCGAGAACGGCCGCGCCCGCCTGGGCACGGCCGCGACCACCGTCGCCACCCTGCTGTCGGGGGCGGACGGGCCGGGGCGGGACGAGGACGGCGCGCTCGCCCTGGACCTGCTGGTGGTGCTGGACGCGCCGCAGCTCGACGTCGAGAACGCCGCGATGCTGGTCGAGTCCCTGCCCGACGGCTGCCGTCTGGTGCTCGGGGGCGACCCCGGCGTGCTGGGTTCGGCGGGCGCGGGCCGGGTCTTCGCCGACCTCCTCGCGGCCCGGGTGTGCCCGCAGATCGCGTCCCGGACGCCCGACCCCGGCCCGCTCGGCGAGCTGGTCTCCGGTATCGGCATCGGCGAGCTGAACCAGGTGGAGGCCCCCGGCAAGGAGGTCGTGATCGTGCCCGTCAGGGACGCCGGCGAGGCCGTCCACCGCACGGTGCAGCTGGTCGCCGACTCCATTCCGCGAGCCCTCGGCGTGCCGGCCGGGCAGACCCGGGTGATCACGGTGGGCCACGGCGGTTCGGCGGGTACCCGGGCGCTCAACACGGCGCTGAAGCAGCGGCTCAACCCCGGTCCCGGCCGGTTCGGCGGTTACGACCCGGGCGACGCGGTGGCCTACGCGCCCGCGCCCGGCAGGACGGTGACCGGGACGGTCGTCTCCGCGGACGCCGAGGGGCTGCACCTGGAGTGCGAGGACGCGAAGGTCGTCGTACCGAAGGAGCGGGTGGAACGGGCGCTGCGGCACGGCTGGGCGGTGACCGCGCACCAGGCGGCCGGGATGTGCTGGCCGGCCGCCGTGGTGGTGCTGCCGGGCGACGCCGCGGGCGGGCTGAGCCGCGCCTGGGTCTACACCGCGTTCGGTCGCGCCGAGCGCCATCTGTCGGTCGTCCACGGCGTGGACCAGGCGCTGCCCCGGGCGGTGGCGGAGGGCCTCACGGCGGACCGTACGACCCGGCTGCGCCCCCTCCTGGAAGCACTGCTGGCGACGCCGGAGGACTGAGGGGATCGAGGGGCCGCCTGAGGAGACGCCGGAGGGCGGGGCCGCCGCCGGGCCGCCCCGCCCTCCGCCGTGGTGCCGCCGACCGCCGTGCGGCCGGCGCGGTCACGGCTCCCGGTCCTCCGGGTCCTCGTCCGACTCGTCGTCGAAGACGGCGCTGACGTCGAACCGGCAGACGATCCGCTCGGGGTCGGCCTGTTCGAAGGGCGCGCCGAGCCACTCCCCCGGCTCGGGCAGCTCGTCGGTGGCCGACACCCAGAGGGTGGAGTCGCCCTCCTCGAGACCGAATTCCTTGTGCCGCGAGGCGATTTCGTCCGGTTCGTACTCACCGAACAGCACGCCGAGCGCCGCGTGGGCGCTGGCGCCGACGGTCGCGGGCGCCTCCGAGCCGTCCTCGTTCTCCAGGTCGGCGATGCGCTGCGCCTGGGCGAGCAGCCGCTTCGGCTCCACCACCGCGTAGTCACGGCGGATGAGCACGCTCAGCGCGTGCGGCTCCTCGGGCCCGGCGTACGGCGGCAGGGAGTCGTCGGCGCCGGGGATCTCGAAGGGAGTGACCTCGTCGTACCGGTCGTAGAGCCGCTCGTCGTACGCCTCCGCCGCCGCGGCGAGGGCGTTGAAGGCTTCGTAGACGGCCGGGTCGTCGTCCCCCGTGCGGCGTTCGACCGCCTCGAGGTGACGGTCCAGTGCGGCTTTGACCGCCTCGGCGGCGGCACGTACCTCGGCAGCGGTGGGCTGCGCAGCATCAGACATGGGACAGACGCTATCCGTACGGGGCCGGTGCCCGCACAATAGATGCGATGCCGGAATACGAATTTGTCGACCTGTACGTGCCACGGGGCGTCTCCCGCAAGGAGGCGACGCGGCTCCTCACCGATCATGCCGAGTACCAGCACTGGGAGTTGGACCGGTTGACCCTGCACCGGGACGGGAGCCGCAGGGTGCGGCTCCGGCGGCGCATCATCCGTCAGGTCCGCGCCACCTGGTGACATGACAAGGGGCCCCGCCGTGCGGGGCCCCTGCGCGTTCCTCGGTCGTACTAGGCGGACCGGCGGGCGCGGCGGTAGAGGACGGAGCCGGCGAGCAGCAGGCCCGCGCCGGCCGGGATGGTCATCCCGAGCGGGGCGGCACCGGTCTGCGCGAGCTCCTCGGCGCCCTGCGGCGGGGTGAGAACGTTCGTACCGGGCGTGTTCGGTCCGGTCGGCGTGCCCGGCTCTCCGGGGTTGCCGGGCGTACCGGGGTTGCCCGGGGTGCCGGGCGTACCGGGGTTGCCCGGGTTACCGGGATTCCCAGGGTTGCCAGGGTTACCGGGGTTGCCCGGGTTACCGGGGTTCCCAGGGTTGCCCGGGTTGCCGGGGTTCCCAGGGTTACCGGGGTTGCCCGGGTGCCCCGGGTGCGCCGGCTCGATGCCGGTGGCGCAGTCGTTGCCCATCGCCGGGTTGAGCCCGCCGATACCCGTGATGCTGTTCCCGCAGAGGTTGACCGGGATGTCGATCGGCACCTGGAGGGAGTTGCCTGACCCGACGCCCGGCGAGTGACTCGCGTGCCCCCCGGCCGAGGCGCCGCCGCCGGGCCTGGAGACGTTGGCGCACTTGTTGCCCGCCGCCGGGTTCAGCAGCCCGACCACGTTGACCGTGTTCCCGCACACGTTGACCGGCGCGTGCACCGGCACCTGGACGGAGTTGCCGGACGCGACGCCCGGCGAGTTCGTGGCCGTGCCGCCCGCACCCGCGGAGGCTTGGGCGTAACCACCACCGAGGGCGATGACGCCGCCGGCTGCCGCAACGGTGATCAGACCCTTGCGCGTGACCTGTCGCATAGCTTGTTCCCTGCTTCTCGGCTTCTGTCTTCTGCACCGCAGAAGGGGCCTCCGGGCCGCACGGCCCGGGGCGGAAATGCCCACCGGCCCCGGAGTGCATGGCACGCACTCCAGGGCCGGCCTGGCTCAGACCCCCGGGGGTCGAGGCACAACGTCAGGCGTTGACGCAGGTGTTGCCGAAGGCGGGGTTCAGCAGCCCGATCACGGAGACCGTGTTGCCGCACACGTTCACCGGGATGTGAACCGGCACCTGGACGACGTTGCCCGAGAGCACGCCGGGGGAACCGATGGCGGCACCCTGGGCACCCGAGTCGGCAACGGCCATGCCCGCACCCGCGAGAACGAGACCGCCCGTGGCAGCCGCAGCAGCGACGACCTTCTTGATCATTATTCCTCCTTGTTGGCAAATGCGATCCCAACCTCGGACCGCATCACCTGTAACGAGGGGGAGATGGGCGGGCTACGAGCCCATGCGTGCATTCACTCTTTCCGGTCACATGCGCACGCGCGGGCGAATAGCCGGAAAGAGTGGGCTCAGGAGGCGTCGATGAACCGGTCGAGCACCCGGACGCCGAAGCGGAGACCGTCGACCGGCACCCGCTCGTCGACACCGTGGAACATCCCGGCGAAGTCCAGCTCCGGCGGCAGCTTCAACGGCGCGAAGCCGAAGCAGCGGATGCCGAGGTCGTCGAAGGACTTGGCGTCGGTGCCGCCGGAGAGCATGTACGGCACGGCGCGGGCGATCGGGTCCTCGGCCCTCAGGGCGAGCTGCATGGCGTCGACGAGGTCGCCGTCGAAGCCGGTCTCCAGGGCCTTGTCCCCGTGCACGTCCTCCCGCTTGACCCGCGGGCCCAGGATCCGGTCGAGGTCGGCGAGGAACTCCTCCTCGTAGCCGGGCAGGAACCGTCCGTCGACGTGGGCGGTGGCCTGGCCGGGGATCACGTTGACCTTGTAGCCGGCGCCGAGCATGGTCGGGGCGGCGGAGTTGCGCAGCGTGGCGCCGATCATCTTGGCGATGCCGCCGAGCTTGGCGAGCGTGGCCTCCATGTCCTCGGGGTCCAGCGGGGTGCCGAGCGCGTCCGAGAGCTCGTCCAGGAAGGACCGGACGGTCTTGGTCATCCGCACCGGCCACTGGTGGCGGCCCAGCCGGCCGACAGCCTCACACAGCTCGGTGATGGCGTTGTCGTTGTTGGTCATCGAACCGTGGCCGGCGGTGCCCTCGACGGTCAGCCGCATCCAGTGCATGCCCTTCTGGGCCGTCTCGACCAGGTAGAGCCGCAGGTTCTCGTTGACCGTGAAGGAGAAGCCGCCGACCTCGCCGATGGCCTCGGTGACCCCGTCGAAGAGGTCCCGGTGGTGGTCCACGAGGTGCCGGGCACCGTAGGTGCCGCCCGCCTCCTCGTCCGCGAGGAAGGCGAGGACGATGTCCCGCGGGGGCTTGCGACCGCTGCGCATCCGGTCGCGCACGACCGCCAGGGTCATCGCGTCCATGTCCTTCATGTCGACGGCGCCCCGGCCCCAGACGCAGCCGTCGGCGACCTCGCCGGAGAAGGGGTGGTGCGTCCAGTCCTCCGCGTTGGCCGGGACGACGTCGGTGTGGCCGTGGATGAGCAGGGCGGGTCGCGAGGGATCCTCGCCCTCGATGCGGGCGACGGTCGAGGCACGCCCCTTGTGCGATTCGATGATCTTCGGCTCGAGTCCGACCTCCGCGAGCTTCTCGGCGACGTACTCCGCCGCCAGCCGCTCGCCGGGGCCGGAGTGGTCGCCGTAGTTGCTGGTGTCGATGCGGATGAGGTCGCGACAGAGGTCGACGACCTCGTCCTCGCCCGAGATCCTCCGTGCCGCCGTGTTCGACTCGCTCACGCTGCTTCCTCCCACTACGTGCCCCACGTGATTGCCGGTGGTACTCCCCCATCCTCGCGCGCCCGGCCCTCCGGACCCAAGGGCGGCAGCCGGCCGACATGCGGCTGTCACACGACCCGCGGTTTGGGCCCGGGGCGGCCCGGGAAGGGGGTGGTGATCGGCCACCCCGAATGTTTGCTATGGTTTTCCACGTCGGAACGGCCCAGCGGGCCGGGAGGACAGACACCTTGTCCGGGTGGCGGAATGGCAGACGCGCTAGCTTGAGGTGCTAGTGCCCTTTATCGGGCGTGGGGGTTCAAGTCCCCCCTCGGACACCACACGGAGTGCCCGTCGAGATGATCTCGACGGGCACTTCGGCGTTCGGTGCGGCGCGCGTGCCCGTGGGCCGGCGGGACCGGTCAGCCGTTCTCGATCGAGGGGCGGGCCGCAGGGATGCGCGGCCGGTACGTGGACGCGGGGCGGCCCGCCCGCTCCAGCAGCCCGGCGAGGGCGGCGCCGAACTCCGGGTCGTCGTCCGCCAGCTCCTGTACGTGGTCCTCGACGGCGCAGCGCCGGTTGGTGTTGTCCGGCTGGTCACGCAGCCGCCGCAGGGCGCCTTCGGCCACCGGGTCGCCCTCGAAGCGCGCGGCGACGGCGTCCCACAGGCCGCCGAGCCGTTCGGTGAGGTCCGGGTCGGGCGGGCCCGCGGCGAGGTGTTCGGCGTAGCGGGCGATGAGCGCGGCGACCGCGCCCGCGGCGAGTGGTTCCATCCGGTACCCCTTTGTGTCAGCGGGAGTGTGCCCTTCCCGTGACGCGCGACGCCTCGTGGGGCGAAGCCGGGCCCGCTCTACGGCGTTCGGTGGAGTGCGTGAGGGCACGGTCGTCGTAGGGCGCGTCGTGCGGTCGTTACCGTGGGGACGGTGAGACGCAGAACGAGGACCCCCGCCGCCCCGCTGCCGCAGCGGGACGGGATCGATCCGGCGCGGGTGCGGCTGCCCGAGGATCCCGAGGGGGCGTGGCCGACGGTCGGGGATCATCTCCGGGCGCGGTTCGGTGGCGCGATCGGGGTCGGGCGGGTCGAGGAGATGCTGCGCGACGGCCGTTTCGTGGGGGTGGACGGGCCGGTCACCGGCGACGAGGTGTACGAGGCCGGCCGGATCCTGTGGTTCCACCGGGACTTCCCGGCGGAGGAGCGGGTGCCCTTCGAGATCGGGGTGGTGCACCGCGACGAGCGGCTCGTGGTCGTCGACAAGCCGCACTTCCTGGCCACGATGCCGCGTGGCCGGCACGTGACCGAGACGGCGCTCGCACGGCTGCGCCGTGATCTGGGTCTGCCGGCGCTCCAGCCGGCGCACCGGCTCGACCGGCTCACGGCGGGACTGGTGCTCTTCGTCGTGCGCCCGGAGGACCGGGGCGCGTACCAGACGCTGTTCCGGGACCGGCTGGTGGCCAAGGAGTACGAGGCGGTGGCGCCGTACCTGCCGGGGCTCGCGCTGCCGGTGACGGTGCGCAGCCGGATCGTCAAGGAGCGCGGGGTGCTGGCCGCCCGGGAGGAGCCGGGCGAGCCGAACAGCGAGAGCCGGATCGAGCTGATCGGGCACCAGGGCGGGCTCGCCCGGTACCGGCTGTCGCCGGCCACCGGGCGCACCCATCAGCTGCGGGTGCACATGAACGCCCTGGGGGTGCCGATCCTTCACGATCCGATCTATCCCGTGGTGCACCCGGACGGGCCGGAGGACTACAGGCGGCCGCTGCAACTGCTCGCGCGGACGCTGGAGTTCACCGACCCGCTCACGGGTGTGCCGAGGAGGTTCGAGAGCCGGCTGAGGCTCAGTGGCCTCGGCTGATCCACTCGTCGAGCGCGGGCGCCTCCGCGCCGACGGTGGTCGACTCGCCGTGTCCGGTCCGTACGACCGTCTCCGGCGGGAGGGTGAGCAGCCGGTCACGGATGGACTCGACGATGGTCGGGAAGTGGGAGAAGGACCGGCCCGTCGCGCCGGGACCGCCCTGGAAGAGGGTGTCTCCGGTGAAGACGGTGCCCAGGTCGGGGGCGTACAGGCAGACCGCGCCGGGGGCGTGGCCGGGGGTGTGCAGGACCTGGAGGTCGGTGCCGGCGATGGTCAGGACCTGGCCGTCGGCGAGGTCGCCGTCGGGGCTGTGGTCGGGGTGCGTCTGCTTCCAGAGCGGCTGGTCGTCGGGGTGCAGGAGGATCCGGGCGCCGGTGGCGGCGGCGAGGGCGGGAGCCGCGTCGATGTGGTCGTTGTGCGCGTGGGTGCAGACGATCGCGCGCAGGGTGCGGCCGTCGAGGGCGGCGAGGATCGCGGAGGCGTCGTGGGCGGCGTCGATGACGATCGCCTCGGTGTCGTCGCCGACGATCCAGACGTTGTTGTCGACGTCCCAGGTGCCGCCGTCGAGGGAGAAGGTGCCGGAGGTGACCAGGTGGTCGATGCGGGTGGCCATCAGAGGATCACCACCGAGCGCAGGACGTCGCCCTCGTGCATCCGGGCGAAGGCCTTCTCGACGTCGCCGAGGCCGATGGTCTCGGTGACGAAGGCGCCGAGGTCGATGCGTCCCTGCTGGTGCAGGTCGATGAGCATCGGGAAGTCGCGGGAGGGCAGGCAGTCGCCGTACCAGGAGGACTTCAGGGAGCCGCCGCGGCCGAAGACGTCGAGGAGCGGGAGTTCGAGCTTCATCTCGGGGGTGGGGACGCCGACGAGGACGACGGTGCCGGCGAGGTCGCGGGCGTAGAACGCCTGCCGGTAGGTCTCGGGGCGGCCGACGGCCTCGATGACGACGTCGGCGCCGAAGCCTCCGGTCAGCTCGCGGATCGCCTCCACGGCGTCGGTGGAGCGGGAGTTGACGGTGTCGGTCGCGCCCATCTCCCTCGCCTTGGCCAGCTTGCGGTCGTCGATGTCGACCGCGATGATCCTGGCCGCCCCGGCGAGGCGGGCCCCGACGACCGCCGCGTCGCCGACGCCGCCGCAGCCGATGACGGCGACCGTGTCGCCGCGGCCGACGTTTCCGGTGTTGATCGCCGCGCCGATGCCGGCCATGACGCCGCAGCCGAGCAGGCCGGCGACCTCGGGGGCCACGGCGGGGTCGACCTTGGTGCACTGGCCGGCGGCCACCAGGGTCTTCTCGGCGAAGGCGCCGATGCCGAGGGCCGGGGAGAGTTCCGTGCCGTCGAGCAGGGTCATCCTCTGCTTCGCGTTGTGGGTGGCGAAGCAGTACCAGGGACGGCCGCGCAGACAGGCCCGGCAGGTGCCGCACACGGCTCGCCAGTTGAGGACGACGAAGTCGCCGGGGGCCACGTCGGTGACGCCGGCGCCGACCGACTCGACGACACCGGCGGCCTCGTGGCCGAGGAGGAAGGGGAAGTCGTCGTTGATGCCGCCCTGCTTGTAGTGCAGGTCGGTGTGGCAGACCCCGCACGCCTGGATCTTCACCACGGCCTCACCGGGTCCGGGATCGGGGACGACGATCGTCTCCACCCGTACGGACTCGTTCCTGCCGGGGGCGACGACTCCCTGGACCTGCTGCGCCATCGTGTACTTCCCTTCCTCGGTAAGGCTCTTGGCTACCACTATCCCCTGACGAAGGGCGAGACCCCCGCAGGTCGCGCCTGCGGGGGTCTTCCTCACCCGTGGGGGATGTACGCGGGGAGACGTACCGGGTGGGTGTCAGTCCTCGAGCGTGACCGCGGTGGAGCGGACGCGCTTGCGGACGAGGAACCAGCCACCGACGAGCAGCGCCGCGATGAGCGGCAGGCAGGCGACGGTGGTGCGGCCGATGCCGCCGTCCATCCACATCAGGACGAGGACGGAGGCGAGGAAGCCGAGCGTGACGATCTGGGTGTACGGGGCCCAGGGCAGGTGGTAGGAGGGGCGGGTGACCAGGCCCTCCCGGGAGCGGCGGTGGAAGAGCAGCGAGCAGACCATGATCATGGCCCAGGTGCCGAGGATGCCGACGGAGGCGAAGTTCAGCACCAGTTCGAAGGCGTCGCCGGGCATCACGAAGTTGAGGACGACGCCGAGGACGCCGAAGCCGGCCGTGAGCAGGATGCCGCCGTAGGGGACGCCGCCCTTGTTCATGACGCCGGTGAACTTCGGCGCGGAGCCGGACAGCGACATGGAGCGCAGGATGCGGCCGGTGGAGTACAGGCCCGAGTTGAGGCTGGAGAGGGCCGCCGTGAGGACGACCAGGTTCATGACGCCGGCGCCGCCGGGGATGCCGAGCTTCTCGAAGACGGTGACGAAGGGGCTCTGGTCGCCGGAGTACGCGGTGTACGGCAGGAGCAGTGCCAGCAGGACGACGGAGCCGACGTAGAACAGGCCCACGCGCCACATGATCGAGTTGATCGCCTTCGGCATGATCTTCTCGGGGTGCTCGGTCTCGCCGGCGGCGACGCCGCAGAGTTCGACGGAGGCGTAGGCGAAGACGACACCCTGGACGAGCAGCAGCATGGGCATCACGCCGCTGGGGAAGATGCCGCCGTTGTCCGTGATGGTGGCGAGGCCCGGGGTG
The DNA here is from genome assembly GCF_043201055.1 of Streptomyces sp. NPDC048338. NCBI lineage: Bacteria > Bacillati > Actinomycetota > Actinomycetes > Kitasatosporales > Streptomycetaceae > Streptomyces > Streptomyces sp. NPDC048338. The sequence goes on along the minus strand of NZ_JBICYQ010000009.1, from coordinate 80,806 downwards.
TGGCCACCGATCTCGTGCTGGGTGGCGACGAGGAAGATGCCGATCAGCATGAAGGCGACGAGGGCGCCCACCTTGACGATCGCGAACCAGAACTCCATCTCGCCGAAGTACTTCACCGAGATCAGGTTGGCGGCGAGGACGACGGCGAGGGCCACCAGGGCGAGGATCCACTGCGGGACGTCGCTGAACATCGCCCAGAAGTGGGCGTACGTGGCGGCGGCCGTGATGTCGGCGATGGCGGTGGTCGACCAGTTGAGGAAGTAGAGCCAGCCGGCCGTGTAGGCGCCCTTCTCGCCCATGAACTCCCGGGCGTAGGAGACGAAGGCGCCGGAGGAGGGGCGGTAGAGGACCAGTTCGCCGAGGGCCCGGACCACGAAGAAGGCGAAGACACCGCAGACCGCGTAGGCGATGAAGAGCGACGGGCCCGCGTTGGCCATGCGGCCGCCGGCGCCGAGGAACAGGCCGGTGCCGATCGCGCCGCCGATGGCGATCATGTTGATGTGGCGGGACTTCAGGTCCTTGCGGTAGCCGGCGTCGCCCGCGTCGACATGGGGGGAGGCGGGAGTCGCGGACGCCGGTGGCGTGGCGGACAGCGTGTCGGCCGCAGGGGACATGCGGTCACTCATGGAGTTGTTCGCCTTCGTGAGGGGGAGGTCTGTGCGGTACCCGGCCACGCGGTGGGGGGTGTCCCCGACGCGGCCAGCGCACATCGTCACGGCTGGGCGGGGTCGTCGGCAGTGGCCAATGTCACTGAACGCCCTTATTTGAGCGACTTCTGAGCTTGCGCAAGGAGGTACGGGCGTTGTGCGCCGGTTTCGCACCCGGGAGGGGCGTGACCTGCCGGAACCGCCGGCGCGCCGGACTCCCCGACGGCGCTGTGCCTGCCCGCTCCCGGGTCCGGCCTACGGTGCGAGGACGTCCAGCTCCCGGAGGGCGCCGACGGCGATCTGCCGGGTGAGCTCCTCCGCGCGGACCGCGTCCTTCTCCCGTACCGCCTCGGCGACCCGGACGTGGAGGGTGACGGCCGCCGGGTCGGGGTCCTCGAACATCACCTGGTGGCGGGTGCGGCCGGTGAGCACCTCGGCGACCACGTCGCCGAGCCGGGCGAACATCTCGTTCCCGGAGGCGTTCAGGACGACCCGGTGGAAGGCGACGTCGTGGACGAGGTACGCCTCCAGCTGCCGGCCGCGCGAGGTGGCGACCATGCCGAGGGCCTGCTCGGTCAGTTCGCGGCACTGCTCGGGAGTGGCGTGGAGGGCGGCGAGCCCGGCCGCGACGGGTTCGACCGCCGACCGCAGGACGGTCAGGGAGCGCAGCTGGCGGGGGCGGTCCGCGCCGGCCAGGCGCCAGCGGATGACCTGTGGGTCGTAGACGTTCCACCGCTCGGTCGGCAGCACGATCACGCCGACCCGGCGCCGGGACTCGACCAGGTGCATCGACTCCAGGACCCGCACCACCTCGCGCACCACGGTGCGCGAGACGTCGAAGCGCTGGGCGAGCTCGTCGCTGCGCAGCACGCTGCCGGGCTTGTACTCCCCCGCGGTGATCGCGAGACCCAGGGTGGCGAGGACGTGCGGATGAAGCCCCTGAGCCGGTGTCGTCATGGGGCTCAGCCTATGCGGGTCGGGAAGCCGGGAACTAAAAGTATGACTTTTATGTCACACGCTCTTGAATACGTCGTACTCAATGGGTTTCATGAGCGCGACGGACATCTGTCGAAGAAGACAGCGAGGCACCCCCATGAGCACCACTCCCCGGACGACCCCTCAGGTCGTCGTCGTGATGGGCGTCGCCGGCACCGGCAAGACCACCATCGGTCCACTGGTCGCCGAGGCGCTCGGCATCCCCTATGCCGAGGGCGACGACTTCCACCCGGCGGCGAACGTCGCCAAGATGTCGGCCGGCGTGCCGCTGGACGACACCGACCGCGGTCCCTGGCTGGACGCGATCGGCGCGTGGGCGCACGACCGGGCCGGGCTCGGCGGGGTGGTGAGCAGCTCCGCCCTGAAGCGGATCTACCGGGACCGGCTGCGCGCCGCCGCCCCGGGTGTCGTCTTCCTCCATCTGACCGGCGACCGCGCGCTGATCGAGCGGCGGATGGGCGCCCGCAGGGGCCACTTCATGCCGACCGCCCTGCTCGACTCGCAGTTCGCCACCCTGCAGCCCCTGCAGGAGGACGAGGCCGGTGTCGCCGTCGACGTCTCCGGCTCCCCCGCGGAGATCACCGAACGGGCCGTCGACGCCCTGCGCCGGCTCGCCGGCTGAGGTCCGTCACCGCTCCCCCGGTCCGGCGGGACGCGCAGCCGCCGTCCCGGTCCCCCGGACCGCCGCACTCCCGTCCCCTTCCCGTCCCCGTCCTCCAGAAGGAACAACCGTGACCAGTCTCAGCGTCGAGGTGCTGGCAGCGGACGCCGTCGAGCCCATCACCTCGGCCGGCAACGCCCAGCTCGGCATCGCCGTGCTCGCGGGCATCGCCGTCATCGTCCTGCTCATCACCAAGTTCAAGCTGCACGCCTTCCTCGCCCTGACCATCGGGTCGCTGGCCCTGGGCGTGTTCGCGGGCGCCCCGCTCGCGGCGACCATCGACTCCTTCACCGCCGGCCTCGGCAAGACCGTCGCCAGCGTGGGCGTGCTGATCGCCCTCGGCGCCATCCTCGGCAAGCTGCTCGCCGACTCCGGCGGCGCGGACCAGATCGTCGACACGATCCTGGCCAAGGCGAGCCGCCGGTCCATGCCGTGGGCGATGGTCCTGATCGCCTCCGTGATCGGTCTGCCGCTCTTCTTCGAGGTCGGCATCGTGCTGCTGATCCCGGTCGTCCTGCTCGTCGCCAAGCGCGGCAACTTCTCGCTCATGCGGATCGGCATCCCGGCCCTCGCCGGGCTGTCCGTGATGCACGGTCTGATCCCGCCGCACCCCGGTCCGCTGGTCGCCATCGACGCGCTCGGGGCGAACCTCGGCGTCACCCTCGCGCTCGGCGTCGTCGTCGCGATCCCGACCGTGATCATCGCCGGTCCCGTCTTCTCCCGGTACGCCGCCCGCTGGGTGGACATCCCGGCTCCCGAGAACATGATCCCGACCCGGCCCTCGGAGGACCTGGAGAAGCGTCCCGGCTTCGTCGCGACGGTCTCCACCGTGCTGCTGCCGGTCGTCCTGATGCTGGTCAAGGCACTGGTCGACATCGTCGTGGACAACCCGGACAACGGCCTGCAGAAGGTCACCGACGTCATAGGCTCGCCGCTGATCGCGCTGCTCACGGCCGTCATCGTGGGCCTGTTCACGCTGGGCCGCGCGGCCGGCTTCAGCAAGCAGCGGCTCTCCACGACCGTCGACAAGTCCCTCGCCCCGATCGCGGGCGTCCTGATGATCGTCGGCGCGGGCGGCGGCTTCAAGCAGACCCTCATCGACGCCGGTGTGGGCCAGATGATCCTGGAGTTCTCCGAGAACTGGTCGATCCCGGCGCTGCTGCTCGCCTGGCTGATCGCGGTGGCGATCCGGCTCGCGACCGGTTCGGCGACGGTGGCGACGATCTCGGCCGCCGGTCTGGTGGCCCCGCTCGCCGAGGGCATGGGCTCGAGCGAGACCGCACTGCTCGTCCTCGCGATCGGAGCGGGTTCACTCTTCTTCAGCCATGTGAACGACGCGGGCTTCTGGCTGGTCAAGGAGTACTTCGGGATGGACGTCGGCCAGACGGTGAAGACCTGGTCGGTGATGGAGACGATCATCTCGGTCGTCGGCATCGTCTTCGTCCTGCTGCTGTCGCTGGTGTTGTGACGCGAACGCCGGCGCGTGCGGCGCGACCCGCACGGTGAACGGGCGACGAGGGGGCGTCCTGCCGACCGGGCCGGGCCCGGCGAGATCGGCGGGGATCCCCCTGGGGCCGGTCATGGCTGACAGACTGTCGGCCATGACCGGCCCTCACGCGCTCAAGCCCTTCCTGCTCGCCTTCCCCGGTCCGCTGCGCGACCGTCTCGTCGCCGCGGTGCTCTCCGGCGAGAAGGTCTCCACGACCGGGCTGCTCGCCGAATGGACGGTGGAGGACGAGGAACTGCCCGAGGTGGGCGAGCGCTCGGCCCTCGTCGACTCCGACGGCCGCGAGGTCGCGGTCGTCGAGGTGACGGAGGTACGGGTCCTGCCGCTCGGCGAGGTCGACCTGCGGCACGCGGTCGACGAGGGCGAGGGGTACACCTCGGTCGCGGCCTGGCGGGAGGCGCACGAACGCTTCTGGCACTCGGACGAGATGCGGGAGGGCCTGGGCGACCCCGGGTACACCGTCGACGACGCGACGCTGCTCGTCGCGGAGCGCTTCCGGGTGGTGGAGCGGCTCGTCTGAGTCGCTCCCCTCCCGCACGACACCGACGGCCGGCGACGGCCCCGGGCCGGGAACGCCCGCCCCGCCCGGACAGGACCTACCGCACCGCCTCGGCCGCCGCCCGGCCCGCAGCGCGGCCCGAGAAGATGCAGCCGCCGAGGAACGTGCCCTCCAGGGAGCGGTATCCGTGGACGCCGCCTCCGCCGAATCCGGCCGCCTCGCCCGCCGCGTACACCCCCGGGAGCGGCTCACCGCTCTCGGTGAGCACGCGCGAGGAGAGGTCCGTCTCCAGACCGCCGAGCGACTTGCGGGTGAGGATGTTCAGCCGTACGGCGATCAGCGGACCCGCCTCGGGGTCGAGGATCCGGTGCGGCGCGGCCGTGCGGATCAGCTTGTCGCCCAGGTACGCGCGGGCGCCCCGGATGGCCGTGACCTGGAGGTCCTTGGTGAAGGGGTTGGCGATCTCGCGGTCCCGTGCGGTGATCTCGCGCCGCAGGTCGGCCTCGTCGATCAGGGGCTCGTCGGTCAGCGCGTTCATCCCCCGGACCAGGGCTCCGAGGTCGCGTTCCACCACGAAGTCCACGCCGTTGTCCATGAAGGCCTTCACCGGGCCGGGCACCTCGGCCCGGGCCCGTCCGATGACGTCGCGGATCGACTTGCCGGTCAGGTCGGGGTTCTGCTCCGAGCCCGAGAGCGCGAACTCCTTGCCGATGATCCGCTGGTCGAGCACGAACCAGGTGTGGTCGTGGCCGGTGCGCATGATGTGTTCGAGCGTGCCGAGGGTGTCGAAGCCGGGGAAGAGCGGCACGGGCAGGCGCCGGCCTCGCGCGTCGAACCAGAGCGAGGAGGGGCCGGGCAGGATGCGGATGCCGTGCCGGGCCCAGATCGGGTTCCAGTTCTCGATGCCCTCGGTGTAGTGCCACATCCGGTCGCGGTTGATGTGGTGCGCGCCGGCGTCCTCCGCGATCCCCAGCATCAGTCCGTCGACGTGGGCGGGCACACCGGACAGCAGTTTCGCCGGCGGCGTGCCGAGCCGCTCGGGCCACTGCTTGCGCACCAGGTCGTGGTTGCCGCCGATGCCGCCCGAGGTGACGATCACGGCCTGGGCGCGATAGGCGAACGACCCGGTGACCTCGCGGCTGCTCGCGGTGCCCCGCTCGGCGTCCGACGGCTCCAGGATCTCGCCGCTGACGGTGTCCACCGCTCCGGCGGTCCGGCCGAGGCCGGTGACCCGGTGCCGGAAGCGGAGCTGGACGCGGCCGGCGGCGACGCCCTCGCGGACCCGGCGTTCGAAGGGGGCGACGAGGCCCGGTCCGGTCCCCCAGGTGATGTGGAAGCGGGGCACCGAGTTGCCGTGCCCGTTCGCGTCGTACCCGCCGCGCTCGGCCCAGCCGACCACCGGGAAGAAGCGCACGCCGCGGCTGTGGAGCCAGCTGCGCTTCTCGCCCGCCGCGAAGTCGACGTACGCCTGCGCCCACTTGCGCGGCCAGTGGTCCTCGGCGCGGTCGAAGCCGGCCGATCCGTGCCAGTCCTGGAGGGCCAGCTCGGGGCTGTCCTTGATCCGCATCCGGCGTTGCTCGGGCGAGTCGACGAGGAAGAGGCCGCCGAAGGACCAGTGCGCCTGGCCGCCGAGGGACTGCTCAGATTCCTGGTCGAGCAGGATCACGCTCCGTCCTGCGTCGACCAGCTCGGCGGTGGCGACGAGCCCTGCGAGCCCGGCTCCGATGACGATCACATCAGCGTCGTACGACATGGACCGAATCTTGGATACACGAATGTATCCAGTCAACCGCCCGGGGCCCTCCCGTTTTCTAATGTCCAGCATTAATATGAGGGTATGGCCAGGACATCGGGACCGGAGACCCGGGAGAAGCTGATCCGCGCGGCGGAGGAGGTCTTCTCCACCCAGGGCGTCGACGGCGCCCAGCTGCGCGACATCGTCGCCCGGGCCGGACAGGGCAATCCCTCCGCGGTGCAGTACCACTTCGGCTCGCGGGGCGGGCTCCTCGACGCGGTGATGGCGGGCCGCCAGCTGCGTACGGAGCAGGTGCTCGCGCCCCTGCTCGCGGCGGCCCCCGACGAGCCGGGCGCCCTGATCACGGCGCTGGTCACCGCCGAGGCGAGCGAGCTGCGCACCGACCGCGGCCGACGCTGCCTGCGGATCTCCGCGCAGCTCAGCCACGAGAGCGGGGTGCGCAGCCGGACCCCCCATCCCACGCTCGCCGGCACCGCCTACTGGCGGCTGATCGAACGCGTGGAGGGCTGCCTGGCCGCACTGCCCGAGCCCCTGCGCCTGGAGCGCCTGGACCTGGCGCTCACCGTCGTCGGCGCGGCGATGGCCGACCGCGCCCGGCAGTACCTCGACGGCTCCGAACCCCTCACCGGCGAGGCCCTCTTCCTCGCCGACCTCGCCGGGACCACCACGGCGCTCCTCTCCGCCGCGCCGCCTCCGGCACCCCCGAGCGGCACCGACCCCCGATCCACGTCCTGAGGGGACCTCCATGAACGACCTCACGGGCAAGACCGTCCTGATCGGGGACGGCGGCTGGACGACCGGTCCGACGGTGCAGCACGTCATGGGCCGGTAGGCCGGGCCGGGGCGCCCGCGGACCTGCTTGGATGGCCGCATGAGCGCCACTGACGAAATCATCGACGTCGTCGACGAGGACGACCGGGTGATCGGCCGGGCCCCGCGTGGAGAGGCGTACGCCCGGGGTCTGATCCATCGCTGCGCGTTCATCCTCGTCCGCGACGCCGAGGACCGGATCTTCGTGCACCGCCGCACGCCGACGAAGCTGGTCTACCCCTCCCTCTACGACATGTTCGTCGGCGGTGTCGTCGGCGCCGGCGAGTCCTACGACGAGGCGGCGCTGCGCGAGGCGGAGGAGGAACTCGGCGTGTCCGGGCTCCCGCGCCCCGAGCCGCTGTTCCGTTTCCTGCACGACTCCGAGGGCGTCGCCGGGAAGTGGTGGTCGGCCGTGTACGAGGTGCGGTGCACGCTGCCGGTGCGTCCGCAGACCGAGGAGGTCGCCTGGCACACCTTCCTGTCGGAGGAGGAACTGACGCACAGGCTGGGCGACTGGGAGTGGGTCCCGGACGGCAGGGCGGCGTACGAGCGGCTGCTCACGTACCGGGCGACCGGCGGACCGGGCCTATAAGGTGCCCGCGTGAGCGACTTCGTACAGAGTCTGCGGCTATGGTTCGCCCCGCAGCGGATCAGCGAGGAGGGGGAGACTCCCGACTACCGGTTCTCCCTCGCCAACGAACGCACCTTCCTCGCCTGGATCCGGACGGCTCTCGCCCTCGTCGGCGGCGGCTTCGCGGTCGACCAGTTCCTCCCGGACCTGCGCTGGGGAGTGCGGGTCGGGCTGGCGCTGGCACTGCTCGCGGCGGGTGTGCTGTGCGCCCTGCGGGCGGTGAACCACTGGGTGCGCTGCGAGCGCGCCATGCGCCGCGGCGAGGACCTTCCGGTGTCGCGCTTCCCGACCCTGCTGAGCCTGGCGGTGGCCGTCGTGGCGCTGGCCATGGTGGTGGTCGTCCTCTTCGGCTGGGCCGGACGATGACCGGGGTCCGGGACCCCGGACTGCAGCCCGAGCGAACCCGGCTGGCCTGGCGGCGCACGACCCTGACCTGCACGATCGTGGCGGTACTGGCGGCGAAGGCGGCCATCCACGACGAGATCACCGCCGCCGGGCTGGCCGGCGCGGCAGGGGTGGCGCTCGTCTGGGTGGCCTTCCTTGCGGTGGCCCACCGGCGGATCCAGCACCTGGACGCCCCGGCGCCGCGGGCGCTCTCGCACCGGGGGGCGCTGCTCGCGACGACGTGCACGGCCGCGCTCGCGGTGTTCGCCGTGGCGGTGGTGCTGTAGGGGGTGTCGTGTCGATCGGCGCACAGCCGGGAGCCCGGCAAGACGCCCCCCGGACCTCAGTCCGGCCAGGCGACCGTGACGACGACCTTGCCGTTCAGGCCGCCCTCCATGTTGGCGCGCTGGGCGTCGGCCGCCTCCTCCAGGGGGAAGCTGCGGGCCACCTGGACCGTCAGGACGCCCTCGTCGACGAGCACGGCGAGGGCGGCGAGGTCCTCGGGATCGGGGCGGACCCAGAAGTACCGGCCGCCGAGGGCGAGCACCTCGCCGTCGGCGATCGAGGCGAGGCGGCCCTCCGGCGCGAGGACGTCCGGAGTCAGCTTGAGGAAGGGACCCCCGATGGTGTCGAGCGCGGCGTCCACGCCGTCCGGGGCGAGGGCGCGGATCTGCTCGGTGAAGGTCCGCTCGTCGTACACCACCGGTTCGGCGCCCAGCTCACGGACGCGGTCCTGGCCCGCCTCGCGCGCCGCGCCGATGACGCGGCAGCCGAGGTGCCGGGCGATCTGGACCGCCATGGAGCCGACCCCACCGGCCGCCGCGTGCACCAGGACGGTCTCGCCCGAGCGCACCGCCAGGGCGTGGTGGAGCGACTGGTAGGCGGTGAGTCCGACGAGCGGGAGTGCGGCCGCCTCCTCGAAGCCGACGGTGCGCGGCTTGCGGGCGAGGGTGCGGACGGGGGCGGCGACGTACTCGGCGAAGGTGCCGCGCGCGAGGAAGTCCTCCCGGACGTAGCCCATGACCTCGTCGCCCACGGCGAACTCGCTGACGGAGACGCCGGGCTGGACGACGACGCCGGAGACGTCCCAGCCGGGGACGACGGGGAAGACCGCGTCGATCATGCCGTCGAGGTACCCGGCCTGGGCCTTCCAGTCGACCGGGTTGACGGCGGCGGCGCGTACCTTGACCAGCACCGCGTCCGGTCCGACCTTCGGGTCGGGCCGCTCGCCGTACTCCAGCACCTCGGGTCCGCCGTACCGGCTGTAGCTGATCGCCTTCATACCCCGAACGATCGACGCGGCCCCGGCCTCCCGCAAGCCGGGGTCGCCCGGCCGGGGGCGGCGGCCGTGCGGCGCGATCGGCCGGATCGATGCGCGTACACCGAGGGGGACACCACGCCACCCCGGAGCCGCAAAGCGGACTGAACGGGCATGACGGACTAGCCTGGAGCGGTCACCCACCCCCTCATCACCGAGGCGACACCATGACCGCTCCCCATCCCGAGCACCCCACGCACGAGCACGCCCACGGGCCGGCCTGCGGGCACCCGGCCATCGAGCACGAGGGCCACGTCGACTACGCCCACGACGGGCACCTGCACCGCGAGCACGCCGGACACTGGGACGAGTGCGAGCGGAAGGGGCACCTGGCGCACGACGGGCACACGCACGAGCACGGACCCGGATGCGGGCACCCGGCGGTGACCCACGGCGACCACCAGGACTACGTCCACGACGGGCACCGGCACGCGGCCCACGACGGGCACTGGGACGACCACTGACGCCGTCCGCGCCCCCGCGACGGCCGAACTTCCCCCCGGACGGATCCGACTGGCAGGCTGCTCCTGTCGTCCGACCATGCGTCAGTTTCCTTCCGGGGGGATCCTCTTGCCTGCCACCGATCCGTACGTCGTCACGCTCGCCCCGTCCGTGCACGCCTTCGTCCAGCCCGACGGCGGCTGGTGCCTGAACAACGCCGGATTCCTCGGCGGCGGCGGCGAGACGCTGCTCGTGGACACGGCGGCCACGGAGCGACGCGCCCGGCTGCTGCGCGAGGCGGTGCTCGCCGAGGGCCTGCCGCTGCCGCGGACCGTCGTCTCCACCCACCACCACGGTGACCACACCTACGGCAACGGGGTGTTCCTGCCCGAGGCGCGGATCGTGGCCCACGAGAACTGCCGGGCCGAACAGCTGGCCGCCGGCCGCCAGCTGCACCTGCTGTGGCCGCAGACGGACTTCGGGCACATCGAGGTGGCGCCGCCCTCCCTCACGTACAGCGAGCGGCTGACGCTGCACGTGGGCGAGACGGAGGTGCGGGTGCTGCACCCGGGGCCCGCCCACACCACGGGCGACTCGATCGTGCACCTTCCCGGGCACGGCATCGTCTTCACCGGGGACCTGGTCTTCCACGGCGGGACGCCGTTCCTCCCGATGGGTTCGCTCGCCGGCTCGCTGCGCGCCCTGGACCTGCTCCGCTCGCTGGACGCCCCGACGGTCGTGCCGGGCCACGGCAGGGTCACCGACCCGTCGGCGTACGACGCCACGGAGCGCTATCTGCGCTGGGTCGCCGAGCTGGCCGGCGAGGGTCACGCCAAGGGGGCCACGCCGCTGGAGACGGCTCGACAGGCGGATCTCGGGGAGTTCGCCGCGTGGCGGGAGAGCGAGCGCCTGGTGGCGAACCTGCACCGGGCGTACGCGGAACTGGACGGCCTGCCGGAAGGCTCCCCGCTGGACCCGGCGGCGGTCTTCGGCGACATGGCGGCGATGAACGGGGGCGTGCCGGTGGCCTGCCACGCGTGACGGCCGGCCGCGCGGCGGGCGGACGCCCGAGCGTCGCCGCCCGCCCGCCGCACGGCCCGCTACCAGCGCGGGGTCGCGGGCGCCCGCCAGTCCGGGTCGAGGCGCCGCATCGCCGCCGCGTCGTCGCGGTCGCGCATCGCGCCGTCGTCCTCCACCCAGCGGCGGTGCAGGTCGGCCAGCCGGTCACGGTCGAGCTCGATCCCGAGGCCGGGCGCGTCGGAGACGGCGAGGCGGCCGCCCCGGAATTCGGGCCGGGTGGTGACGACGTCCTCGGTCTGCCAGGGGTAGTGGGTGTCGCAGGCGTGGTCGAGCAGCGGCAGGGTGGCGGCGACGTGGGTCATGGCGGCCAGGCTGATGCCGAGATGGGTGTTGGAGTGCATGGAGAGTCCGACGCCGTAGGTACGGCAGAGCGCGGCGAGTTCGCGGGTGCGGTGCAGGCCGCCCCAGTAGTGGTGGTCGCAGAGGACGATCCGCACGGCGTCGCGGGCGAAGGCCTCCGGCACCTCCTCGAAGGTGGTGACGCACATGTTGGTCGCGAGCGGCACGTCCGTGCGGGCCGCGACCTCGGCCATGGCCGCCGTGCCGGTGGCCGGGTCCTCCAGGTACTCGAGGACGTCCGCGAGCTCGCGGGCCACGGCCAGCGAGGTCTCGACGGACCAGGCGCCGTTGGGGTCGAGCCGGAGCGGGCGGCCGGGGAACGCCTCGGCCAGGGCGCGGATCGCGGCGATCTCCTGCTCGGGCGGGAAGACCCCGCCCTTGAGCTTGAAGGAGCGGAAGCCGTACTCCCGGTCGAAGCGGCGGGCCTGCCCGACGATGCCGGCGGGGTCGAGCGCGGGGCCCCACGCGTCCTGGCCGGCGTGCTTGTAGAAGAGGTAGGCGCTGTACTCGACGCTGTCGCGGACCCTGCCGCCGAGCAGGGCGTGGACGGGAAGGCCGCGCGCCTTGCCGAGGGCGTCCAGGCAGGCGACCTCGAAGGCGGACACGACGGACAGGCGGAGCTTGTCGGCGGTCTGCACCCCGCGCAGGCCGCCCGCGTCCACCCGCCCGTCGACGGCACGTGAATCGCCGCACACCTCGGCGGCCAACCTGAACAGGCCGTTCACATCCGTGACCGATCGCCCCGGCAGCGCCTCGGCCAGGGGCCGTGCGAGCTCCCCGTACCTCCCGTCGCCGTAGGTCTCCCCGATTCCGCTCACTCCCCCGCGCGTCACGACCTCGACCACCAGGCGCGGCGTGTACGGCTGATGAACGCCCTGCGTGTTGAGCAGGGGCGGGTCGGAGATGAGGATCGGGGTCAGCCGGACTTCGTCGACGATCAGCTCAGGATTCATATGTGAACTCTATTCATGGATCAGATTCGCGACCAGGGTGCCGGACAGGCTTTCCCGGTGTCGCGGCCGGACGGACCCTGGACGACATACCGACTGGTCGGTCATCATGAACGCCGACCCGCCGGCCGCGCCCGGCCCGCGAAGCCACCCGGAGGTACGCACGATGAGCCCAGCCCCGCCGCCAGGTCTCGATCCCGAGCAGTTGCGCGGATTCCTCGACCGCGCGCGGCCCGGGCTCGTCTCCGGCCCGCTGACCGCCCGGCTCATCGAGGGCGGCCGGTCCAACCTCACGTACAGGGTCACCGACGGCGCCGGCGAATGGGTGGTGCGCAGGCCGCCGCTCGGCCACGTCCTGGCGACCGCGCACGACATGAAGCGCGAGCACCGGGTGATCAGCGCCCTGCACCCGACGGCCGTGCCCGTTCCGGAGCCGGTCGTGCTCTGCGAGGACGACCAGGTGCTCGGGGCGCCGTTCTACGTCATGGAGTTCGTCGGCGGCACGCCCTACCGCTCCGCCGAGCAGCTCGCCCCGCTCGGGCCCGAGCGCACCCGCGCCGCCGTCCTCGGCCTGGTCGACACCCTCGTCGACCTCCACGCCGTGGACCCCGCGGAGGTCGGCCTCGCCGACTTCGGGCGCCCCGAGGGCTTCCTCGACCGTCAGCTCCGCCGCTGGGGCAAGCAGCTCGACGCCTCCCGCAACCGGGAACTGGCCGGCATCGACGAACTGCACGCCGCCCTCGGCCGGGCCCTGCCCACCTCCCCCGCCGCCACCGTCGTCCACGGCGACTACCGCCTGGACAACGTGCTGATCGGCGAGGACGACCGCATCAAGGCCGTCCTCGACTGGGAGATGTCGACCCTCGGCGACCCGCTGACGGACCTCGGCCTGCTCGTGATGTACAGCGCGAAGCTGGACCTTCCCCACTCCCCCGTCAGCACCACCGCGGCCGCCGCGGGGCACCCCGATCCCGCCGAGCTGATCGAGCGCTACGCCGCCCGCTCCGGCCGGGACACCTCCGCCATCTCCTGGTACACGGCCTTCGCCTGGTTCAAGCTCGCCGTGATCCTGGAGGGCATCCACTACCGCTACACCCTCGGGCAGACCGTCGGCGCCGGCTTCGACCGGATCGGCGAACTGGTCCCCGTCTTCATCGAGCACGGCCTCACCACCCTCCAGGAAGGCTGATCCGCCATGGACTTCGCGTTCGACGCCCGCACCGAGGAACTGCGGGCCAAGCTGCTCGCCTTCATGGACGAGCACGTCTACCCGGCCGAGCGGGTCGAGCACGAGCAGCGGGCGCTGCTCACCTCCCCCTGGGACACCCCGGACGTCGTGGAGGACCTCAAGGCCGAGGCGAAGCGCCAGGGCCTGTGGAACCTCTTCCTGCCCGACGCGGAGTACGGTGCGGGGCTGACCAACCTCCAGTACGCGCCGCTCGCCGAGATCACCGGCCGCAGCCCCCACCTGGCGCCGACCGCCCTCAACTGCGCCGCCCCGGACACCGGGAACATGGAGGTACTGGCCCAGTTCGGCGACGAGGCGCAGCGCAAGCAGTGGCTGGAGCCGCTGCTCGCCGGGGAGATCCGGTCGGCGTTCGCGATGACCGAGCCCGAGGTGGCCTCCTCCGACGCCACGAACATCGAGACCCGGATCGAGCGCCACGGTGACGAGTACGTCGTCAACGGCCGCAAGTGGTACATCTCCGGGGCGATGAACCCCGACTGCCGGATCTTCATCGTGATGGGCAAGACGGACCCCGAGGGCTCGGACGTCCGCCGCCAGCAGTCGATGATCCTCGTGCCGCGCGACACCCCCGGGGTCGAGGTGCGGCGCGCGATGCAGGTGTACGGCTACGAGGACCACTCCCACGGCGGTCACGCCGAGGTGCTCTTCCACGACGTCCGCGTCCCCGCCTCGAACCTGATCGGCGAGGAGGGCGGCGGCTTCGCCATCGCCCAGGCGCGCCTCGGCCCGGGCCGCATCCACCACTGCATGCGGCTGATCGGCATGGCCGAGCGGGCCATCGAGCTGATGTGCCGGCGGTCCGTGTCCCGTACGGCCTTCGGCAAGCCGATCGCCCAGCAGGGCGTCGTGCAGAACTGGATCGCGGACGCGCGGGTGACGGTCGAGCAGCTGCGGCTGCTGGTCCTCAAGACCGCCTGGCTGATGGACACCGTCGGCAACCGCGGCGCGCACACGGAGATCCAGGCGATCAAGATCGCGACCCCCCGAGCGGTGGTGGACATCATCGACAGGGCGGTGCAGGTGCACGGCGCGGGAGGCGTCTCGCAGGACTTCCCGTTGGCCGAACTCTGGGCCGCGGCGCGGACGCTGAAGCTGGCGGACGGGCCGGACGAGGTGCACCAGCGTTCGCTGGCGCGCCGCGAGATCAAGAAGTACCTGTAGCGGCAGCCGCGTTCAGGGCAGCCTGAGGCAGATCACCCCGGTGGCGGTGTGGACGGCGAGCCGCTCGTCGTCCACCCATTCCAGGTCGCGCACCGCGCAGCCGAGCGGGATCCGGTGCAGGACCTCGGGCCGCTCGTCGGCCTCGGGCGGCACGAAGAGGGTGACGTACCCGTCGGCGGTGGCCGTCAGGACGGTCGGCCGCCCGTGCCGGGTCTGGAGCCGGAAGACGGAGATCCGGGCGGAGTCGGGCCGGGCCACCGGCTCGGGCGGGTGACGGTCCCGGCTCCTCGTCCCGGGAGGCAGGAAACGGGTACGGACGACCAGGCGTCCACCGGCCGTGACGTACCCGACGACCGGGCCTCCGGGCCACACGCCCACGTCGTGCACGAGGTCCAGGGAGTGGACCTCCTCCCAGTGGTCGACGGCATCGCCCGGCAGCGAGCGGACCGCGAGCATGAAGTGCTCCGGTCCCATGTCGAACGCTCCCTGGTCGTTGCCGCCGCCGCTCGGAAGTGCGCCGGCCACCGCCATCAGGACGTGCTCCCCGGCCGGAACGGCGCGTAACGGCCCGATGCGTACGAGCCCCACCGCCCGCGCACAGGCGGCGGCGCCGGTCGCCTCCCGCAGCACCATGTACTTCTCCCCCAGGCCGCCGTAGTCCTTGATCAGCGCCAGGTGCGGGACCTTGCCCAGGAGGACGGGACGCAGGTCCTCCACCGTGCCGCGGCGATCCAGCACGGGCGGACTGCCGCCCTCGTCGGCCCACCGGACGACCGGGGCCCGCTTCCCGGGGCGCAGCCGCATCAGGGGCGCCCCCGGACTGCCCGTGACGCGGCCGGTGTCGATGTCGTCGGCGCGCAGTTCGGCACCGGTCTCCGGGTCCAGCAGGCGCACCCGTGGCCCGCGGCGGCTCGCGACCACGGGCCGGCCGTCGCTCGTCCCGACCGCCATGGACGTGTCGACGGCGTCCGCGGCGTCGTCGGCGCCGCCGGGGGCCAGCGTCCAGGACTTGGCGGACGCGGCGTCGGGGGCCAGCGAGACCAGCCACAGGCCCTTCGGCCCGCGACCGGCCGCCAGGAGGTGCCGCACCGGGGCGTCGACCGGGGTCGCGGCAACCGCCTCGCCCCGCTCGTCGAAGGCGTACACCGTGCCCCGCGCTTCGTAGAGGGACCACAGCCCCGTGCCGTCCGGCGCACCGGGGCAGACACGCAGGGCGGGGAGATGACGCCGGCCCCCGGCCCACTCGACGATCCTCAGCCCGCGCACCTCCCGCGCGGGGGAGCAGCCCTCGCGGGTCGGGAGCCAGGCGCGCCTCGTGGCCGCGGCCACGGTCGCGCCCTGGACGGCGAGGGCGGAGACCCGGCGTCCCCGCAGGACCCGGGTCCAGGTCCGGGCCGGCCGCTCGGCGTCCGGGCCGGTCTCCCAGACGGTCAGCCGGGCCCGGCGGAACGAGAACTCGTCCGGATCCCACTCGACGGCCGTCGCGACGCGGAACCCGCCGTCCTCCGCGGGTCCCGCCGCCAGCCGGACCGCCCGCCACGGTCTGCGCCGCCGTCCCTCGCGCAGCCGGGCGAGGACGCGGTCCCGCGTCAGGTCGTGCAGGACGACCTCGCCCCTCGCGTCGAGCGTCACCACCACGCACCGGCCGTCCAGGGCGAGTACCGCGCAGTCGACGAGCGCGGCGCGGCCCTCGTGCTCGATCGCTCCGATCAGGTCCCGGCTCTCCACGTCCCAGACCCAGACGTGGGTCCGGGTCCGCAGGGCCGCCCACGGGTGCCCGTCGCAGCCGTGGACCCCGGTCACCCGGCCGACGTCACCCGGCAGCAGTCCCAGCGGCCGGCCGTCGGTGCAGTCCCAGACCGATACCGGGCCGCCGATCTCGGCCGTCACGAGGACCGGCCGGCCGTGCGCGGTCGCGACGGCGGCGCCGCCGACCGGTGCGGTGAGGGTGCCGAGCGTGGTGTACGGGACGGGAGCGACGTCGGCCCAGAGGGTGTCCCAGGGAAGATCGGGGTGATGGTCGCGGACGGCCCGGGCGAGTGCGCCGGCGCCGGACTGGAGGGCGGACAGTCTCAGGCGTGCGGCGCGGGTGGCCGGGTCCACCGTGGTGCGGAGCAGGGCCGCCCCGTGGTTCAGGGTGCGGGCCGCGTCGCGGGCCGGGCCCGACGGGGCGCGGTCCAGGACGCGTCGGAGGGCGTCGGTGTCGACGGTGAGCAGGTAGGCGGGGTCGAGGGCGAGGACGTCGAGGAGGTCCGTCCCCTCGGCGTGCTCGGCGAGGTGGCGCAGCACGTACGCGGGCGCGGCGGGCCAGTCCCGCACCCGGTCGGCGCGCGGGACGAGGGTGTGCAGGGCCCGGGCCACCCGGTCCCGGGCGGCCGGGGTGATGTCGGCGGCGAGGGCGTCGGCGTAGGACTGGTGGTAGAGCCGGTAGACGGACCGGCCGGACTCGTCGAGGTCCTCCACGAGGTGCTCGCCGGCGGCCCGGACGATCCACTCGACGTCCTCCCAGGAGTAGGACCTCCGGCCCAGTGCTCCGGCGACGGCCCGCCACACCTCGTCGGGTGGCAGGCCGCGGCCCTGGGCGAGGGCGAGCGCGCCCAGCAGGGGGAGGCCGCGGGCCCGTTGCGCGCCGAGCCGGTGCCGCAGGACCCGCAGGAACGTGTCGCCCGGCGCCTCCCCCACCACCGGGACCCCGGCGCGCCAGCCCGGGTCGGTCAGGTCGATCGAGCGGGGCATGCGGCCGAGGTAGCGGGCGGCGATCCGGGCGGAGAGGAAGCTGCCCCCGGCCCGGTCGGCGATCTCCTCGGCGACGGCGACGGCGGTGGGGTCGTCGTAGGGCCCGGTGCTGCCGGGTCCGTCGGGGGCCTGGAGCAGCCGGCGGGCGTACCGCGCGACGTCGTCCCGGCTGGCGGCGATCCGGTCGTCGAGGTCCAGCACCGACAGCTCGCCGCGCAGTGCGTCCAGGACATGCCGCCGCGTGCCGACCAGGAGCCGGACGCACGGAATCCGCGACAGCGGCGCCAGGAGCAGGGTGGCGATGCGCCGGGCCTCGGCGTCGTCGGCGCCTGCCTCGCCCGCCTCGTCGAGGGCGTCGACGAGGACGGCGAGCGGTTCCCGGCGCGAGGCGAGGCCCACCAGCAGCGTCTGCACGGTGGTCGCGCCGTCGAGGCCGGCCGCGTCCGCGATGCCGGCGACGATGTCCTCCAGGAAGCGGTGGCGGGCGTGGATCGCCGTGGGGACGGGGGTCGCCGAGGCGGGGGACGCGGCGCGCAGGAGCAGCCGGCCGAGCAGGGCGGACTTGCCGACCCCGGGGCTCCCGGTGACCACCACTCCCCGGCCCCACCCGCCGTCTCCGCCTCCCAGCCACGTGGTGAGGCGGTCGAGTTCGGCGGTGCGGCCCATGAAGTACGAGGCCCGGCCGCTCGCGCCGCCGTCCTCGAAGCCGCGGCCCCGGGGGACGAAGTGGTTCTCCAGTTCGGCGCGGCGGCGGCGCCCCTCGGGGCTCAGGCGCACGGTGAGTTCGGCGAGATCGCAGTCGTCGTAGCGCGCCTCGGGGCGGTAGCCGGAGTTCTCGAAGGAGAAGAAGGCGTATCCCTCGGTCACGACGTGGGCGTGGGCGGTCTGGTGCATGCCGGCGCTGCGGTAGATGTCGTTGACCGTGCGGACGACCTGCTCCACGGACAGGTACTGCTGCTTGTGGGAGAGCGAGAGCCGGGCGAGCGCGGTCTCCAGGGCGCCGGCGAAGACCATCGGCGCGGCCGGTTCCCCGGCGCGGGCGACGGCGATGACCGAGAAGTCGGTCAGGCCGCCGGATCGGCCGGCGCCGTCCCGCAGCGAGCGGTGCAGCGTGCCGGCGATCCGGGCGGCGTCCGCTCCCGCCCCGCCCGCGTAGCAGGTGTCGACGACGAGCAGGACGCGTCCGGCGCCCGCGTCCAGGACGAGGCGGGTGAGGTCCTCGGCGGCCAGCGCGGTGCCGTTCAGGCGTTGTCCGTGACTGTCCCGGCACAGCAGATAGTGCCGGTCGGGGCCCTGGGCGCCGTGGCCCGTGCAGTAGACGACGACGGCTTCGCCGGTGTGGTCGCAGCGGGAGGCCCAGTCCGCCAGGCGGGAACGGAGCTCCGCGGTGGTGACCTCCTCGATCCGCTCGTCGAGGCGGTAGCCGAGGCCGCCGAAGAGCCGGATCGCTGCCTTCAACTCCTCGCGGACGAGCGGCAGTTCATCTTCGTGGTCGTAGGCGCCGGTGCCGGCGACGACGAGCCTTCGGTCGACCTCCACCCGGAAGTTATACCTTCCGCGCCCGCTCGGGGACCGGGGAATCCGAAAGGCGGTGACCCGGTGCGGAGGGTGCGCCGGACGGCGGGTGCGACCCCGGAGGGGCGCAGGTCACAGGCTCACGAACGGCCGGTGGTCGGCGAGGGCCAGCTCCCGGACGAAGGCGGTGATCCGCAGGGCACCGCGGGCGAGCAGGCGGGTGAGCGGGGCGCGCGACGGTCCGTAGGCCGCGCTCCACAGGCGTGGTACGCGGTTGCTCATGTCTCCAGCGTGGACCTGCGCGGGCGCCCGGTCCACCGGGGGGCGCCGGGACCGTCGCGGCCCGGTGGTGTCAGGGCCGCAGCGCCCGCAGCAGCAGGCCGGCCAGCTGGTCGGCGACCTCCTGGGGGGTGAGCGGGCCGTCCGGCCGGTACCAGGTGGACAGGTGGTGGACGGACCCGAAGTGGTAGTCGACCACCAGGTCGGCGGGGGTCTCGGTGGTGAACACGCCGGCCTGCTGGCCTTCCTCGATCAGCGCCCGGAACCGCTCGTGGTAGCGCCGCCGCTCGGACCGCACCTGCTTGTTCTTCTCCGGGCTCAGGTGGTGCATCGAGCGGAAGAAGATCGAGGCGTCGTCGAGGTTCTCGATGGTGGTGACGACCACGTCCGCGGCGGCGGCGCGGAGCCGCTGCTCGACCGGGGCGTCGGCGCCCGCGAAGGCGTCGAGCCGTTCCTGCTGGAGCCGCAGCACCCGGGAGTAGACCTCCTGCAGGAGGTCCTCCTTGGAGCCGAAGTAGTGGTAGAGCGCGCCCTTGGTGACTCCCGCCGCCTCGACGATCTCCTGCACGGAGGTCCGGTCGTAGCCCTGCTCGGCGAAGAGCCGGGTGGCGGCGGCCAGCAGCCTCTGGGGGACGGGGGTACCGCTCCCGTCCGTCGTCCTGGCCATGCGCCGCCGCCTCTCTCTCGTCATCGTCGTCACGGGCGGGAACGGAGTTCCCGCCTGAGGATCTTCCCACTTGTCGTCTTGGGCAGCTCCGCCAGGATCTCGACCTCGCGGGGATACTTGTACACGGCCAGGCGCTGCTCGCAGTGGGCGGCCAGTTCCTCGGGACTCGCCTCGGCTCCCGGGCGCAGGCTGACGTAGGCCCTGACGGTCTCTCCCCGGTAGGCGTCGGGCACCCCGACGACCGCGGCCTCCCGGACGGCCGGGTGCGTGTAGAGCACGTCCTCGACCTCCCGCGGCCACACCTTGAAGCCGGAGGCGTTGATCATGTCCTTCTTGCGGTCGACGACGTACAGCCAGCCGTCCGTGTCCATGAAGCCGATGTCGCCGGTGCGCAACTCCCCGTCGGGGAAGGTCGCGGCGGTGGCCTCGGGCATCCCCCAGTAGCCGGGCACGACCTGGGGGCCGCGGACCGCGATCTCGCCCTGCTCCCCGAAGGGCACCTCGGCACCCGTCTCGTCCAGGATGCGCACGAGCGTGTCCGGTCCGGGGACGCCGACCGACAGGGTCCCGGACACGGGGTCGACCGGGGCCTCCTTCTCCGGCGGTACGGCGGCGCACGGCGCGGTGCACTCGGTGAGGCCGTAGCCGTTCCGGATGTACGGGCCGAAGCCGGCGCGGAACCTCTCGACCAGGGCGGGCGGCACGGGGGCGCCGCCCGAGGAGACGACCAGGAACGAGGAGAAGTGGTCGGGGGTGGCGGCGGGGTGGGCGCCCAGGGCCATGAAGGCGGTGGAGGGGCCGACCGTGTAGGCGGGCCGGTGCTCCAGGAAGGCGTCGAGCACGACCCCGGCCTCGAAGCGGTAGGCGAGGCCGAGGGTGCCGGCGTTGACGAAGCAGGCGCCGAGCTCGCAGACGAGGCCGGTGATGTGGAAGAGGGGCGCGAGGACGAAGTAGCCGGCGCCCTCGGGGACCGGGTGGCCGGTGCGTTGGCGTTCGGCGTTGTGGACGATGCCGCGATGCAGGTTGAGCGCGCCCTTGGGGGTGCCGCTGGTGCCGGAGGTGTAGCTGATCAGGGCCACGTCGTCGGCGCCGGGGTCGCGGTCCGCGGGGGCCGGGTGTCCGGCGCGGGCGACCTCGATCAGGTCGTCCGTCTCGGTGGGGACCCGCTCGAAGGCGAGCACGCGGGGGTCGTCGCGGGTCTGCAGGTCGCGCTCGCAGGCGGTGAGCGTGACGCCGACGGCGGCCGCGGCCGCGGTGTCGCGCAGATGGCTCTCCCAGGCGCGGTCGGAGCAGATCAGGGCGGTGGCGCCGGAGTCGCGCAGGGCGTGGCCGACCTCGCCGGACTTGTACATGGGGTTGAGCGGGACGACGGTGGCGCCCGCCTTCCAGGCGCCGAGCAGAGCCAGCACGAAGTGGGGGCTGTTCTGGAGCATGATCGCGACCCGGTCGCCGCGGGCCACGCCCCGGGCGGCGAGGTGTCCGGCGACCGAATCGGAGAGCGCGTCCGTCTCGCGGTAGGTCAGCCGGCCGTCGAAGTAGGCGAGGGCGGGATGACCGGGGGTGCGGGCGGCGGCGGCGCGGAAGGCGTGCAGCACGGTGGGCGGCGGCGCTATCGGGGCCCGCTGCGCCTCGGTGAGCTGGGCCACCCAGGGCATCGCGGCGTAGATCGAGGTCATGCGCCGGCTCCCTCCCACTTCTGCTGGAGGTGGTTCATGTTCCCGAGCCAGCGTTCGGGGTCGGTCGCGCGGGCCCGGTAGTAGTCGGCGACCTCGGCGTGCGGCAGCACCAGGAAGCGGTCGGTGTCGATGGCGTCGAAGAGGGAGTCGGCGACGTCCTCGGGCTCGATGGCGGTGGGGGCCAGGACGAGTTCGCCGGCCGATCCGGCGGCCGTGAGCATGTCCGTGCGGACGCCCTGCGGACAGATCGCGTGGACCTTGATCCCGCGGTGCCGGTAGGTCAGCGAGAGCCATTCGGCGAAGGCGTAGGCGCCGTGCTTGGAGACGCTGTAGGGCGCGGCGCCGACCATGGTGAGCAGGCCGGCGGCGGAGACGGTGGAGACGAAGCGGCCGCTGCCGCGCTCCAGCCATTCGGGCAGCAGGGCGCGGGCCGCGCGGACGTGCGCCATGACGTTGACGTCCCAGGCGGCGGCCCAGACGGCCTCGTCGGCGAAGGCGTCCCCGGGGGAGGCGAGCCCGGCGTTGGCGCACCACACGTCGATGGAGCCGGGGCCGCCGAGGGCGTCGCGGGCCTCCTCGACGATGGCGGAGGCGTCGCCCGCGATCGCCAGGCCGCCGATCTCCTCGGCGACGGCCTTGGTGCGGTCGGGATCGAGGTCGTTGACGACGACCCGGGCGCCCTCGGCGGCGAACCGGCGAGCCAGTGCGGCGCCTATCCCGCCTCCCGCACCCGTGACGACCACTCCAGCGCCCTGCACCGTACTCATCGGGACCCGCCTCTCCGTTGCGACAGTGACAGCAGACTAACCAGTCGGTATGTCGTCACGGAAGCCCTCCTCGACGACACCTCGCACCGCACGCCTCGTTCCGCGCGGCCGGTGCAGGCGCTAGCGTGCGTGCCCATGTCAGGGAAGGCGATCAAGGAGGTTTCCGCATGAGCCTGTCCAGACGGGGTCTGCTCGCCGCCGGCGGCGCCCTGGGCGCGGGGGCCGTGGCCGCCCCCGCGGCCGCCGCGCACGAGGGTGGGCG
Organism: Streptomyces sp. NPDC048338; assembly: GCF_043201055.1. Lineage (NCBI taxonomy): Bacteria > Bacillati > Actinomycetota > Actinomycetes > Kitasatosporales > Streptomycetaceae > Streptomyces > Streptomyces sp. NPDC048338. The sequence goes on along the minus strand of NZ_JBICYQ010000009.1, from coordinate 58,475 downwards.
CCGGGTGCGCACCGGCTTCGACCGGCTCGCCGCCGACGGCTACGCGCTCCTCGCCGGAGAACGGGTCGGCATCGTCACCAACCCGACCGGGATCACCGCCGACGCCCGGCACATCGTGGACGTCATGCACGCCGACGACCGGGTGGACCTGACGGCCGTCTTCGGCCCCGAGCACGGCTTCCGGGGGACCGCGCAGGCGGGCGGCTCCGAGGGCCGCCACGACGACCCGGCGACCGGACTGCCCGTCTACGACACGTACCTGAAGAGCGGTCAGCCGCTCGCCGACGTGTTCACCGCCTCCGGCGTGGACACCGTCGTCTTCGACATCCAGGACGCGGGCGCGCGCTTCTACACCTACATCTGGACGCTGTACGACTGCATGGCGGCCGCCGCCCTGGCCGGCAAGCGCTTCGTCGTCCTCGACCGGCCGAACCCGGTGACCGGGCGGGCGGCCCTCGGCCCGGTCCTGGACCGGGCCTTCGCGACCTTCGTGGGACGCGAACCGATCGCCCAGGCGCACGGGATGACGGTGGCGGAACTGGCCCTGCTGTTCAACGCCGAGTTCCTGACGACCCCGGTGCGGCTGCGGACCGTGACGATGTCGGGGTGGAGGCGCCGGGACTTCTTCGACGCGACCGGGCTGCCCTGGGTGCCGCCGAGCCCCAACATGCCGACGCCGGAGACCGCGCTCGTCTACTCCGGGACCTGCCTCTTCGAGGGCACCAACCTCTCCGAGGGGCGCGGCACGACCCGCCCCTTCGAACTGCTGGGCGCGGAGGGGATCGACCGGCGCTGGGCGGAGGAGGCGAACGCCCTGGAACTGCCCGGGGTCCGCTTCCGGGAGGCGTACTTCGCCCCGACCTTCTCCAAGTTCCAGGGAAAGACGGTCGGCGGCGTCCAGCTCCACGTGCACGACCGCGACGTCTTCGACCCGGTACGCACCGGCATCGGGCTGCTGATCAGCGCGAAGCGGTCGTGGAGCGGGTTCGCCTGGCGTCCGGACAACTGGATCGACAAGCTGACCGGCTCCACCCGGGTGCGGACCCTCGTCGACGCGGGCGCGGACACGGACGAGGTGGTCGGCGCCTGGGCCGCGGACCTGGCGGCCTTCCGCGCCGTGCGCCGGGAGCACCTGCTCTACCGCTAGGGCGTGTTGCCGATCTTGCGGGGACGCGGGCCGAGCGGGTCCCGCCCGCCCTGGTCGATCGGCACGGCCCCGCGCCCCCGGCAGCAGCCCGGCACCGGTCCGCCCGGCCGGCTCGTACGACCTGTTGCCGCACGTCCCGGTGGACTCCGCGGCGCGTCTGCGCCGAAAGCCTGGCCGTCCCCCCGTGCGCGCAGGATGCTGTCGCGGGAGGGGTCCCCCGGACTCCTTCCGCGACAGTGTCCTCGACACGGAGGGACGGACCGCCCATGGCCGGGATGAGTGTGGAGCCGTACCGGGAGATCACCTTCGACAAGGACGGAGACGGCGCGGCCGGGCAGCACGAGGCGCTGTCGGCGCTCACCGCGCGGGGGACCACGGACCTGGTGGTGTTCGCCCACGGGTGGAACAGCGACCCGTCCGTGGCCACCCGTATGTACGCGGCCTTCTTCGCCCCCTTCCCGGGCTTGGTGCGACCGGGCGTGCGGCCGGCGTACGCCGGTGTGGTGTGGCCGTCGACGATGTTCACGGACGAGCCGATCCCCGACTTCGAGTCGGTGGCGGCGGTGCATCCCGGCAAGGAGGCCGTGGTGGAACGGCTGTCCGTGCTGCTGCGGGAGCAGCCGGAGGACGAGGCCGCCTTCACCGAGTTCGGCGATCTGCTCAGGGAGCTGACCGACACCGGCTCGGCCTCCCGGTCCCTCGCCGAGGGGCCGCCGGTGCCCGACTTCCTGCTGGGGGATCCGGTGGCGGTCTGCGCGATGTTCGCGGACGCGCTGGACGAGGCGGCCGGACCGGGGGCGGTACCGACGCCGCGCGAGGCGTTCGGGGGCCGGCTCGGACGGTACTGGAAGGGCGCCCGCGAGGCGCTGCGCCAGGCCACGTACTACACGATGAAGCGCCGGGCCGGCACGGTCGGCGAGCGGGGACTCGGGCCGCTGCTCGGCCGGCTCGCCCGCTCCGCCCCCGGCCTGCGGATCCATCTCGTCGGCCACAGCATGGGCGGGCGGCTCGTCGCGTACGCGCTGCGCGGCCTGCCCGACGGCGTGCGCACCGTCCGGTCCGTGACCCTGCTCCAGGGGTCCTTCTCGCACTACGCCTTCGCGGCGAGCCTGCCGCACGAGCCCGGCCGGGGCGGGGCCTTGCGGGACATGCAGCGGCGGGTCGACGGGCCGGTGGTGGCCTGCTACTCCCGGCACGACACGGCCCTCGGGGTGATCTACCCGCTGGCCGCGCGGCTGGCCCGGGACGCCGAGTCGATCCTCGGCAGCGACCGCCGCTGGTGGGCGATCGGCCACGACGGCATCCAGGCGGTGCCGGGCACGGCCTCCCTGAGTCTGGCCACGGCGCTGCGCGACGGTGTTCCGGCCTCGGGCTGCGTGAGCGTGGACGCGGCGGCGGTGGTCAAGGACGGCGGCCCTCCCGGCGGCGCGCACAGCGACATCATCCACGTGGAGCTGGCACGGGTGATCGCCTCGGCGGGCCGGTTCGGGGCCTGAGGGTCCGTCGGCCGGGGAGTCGTCGCGTCGGTGGGCCCGCCGGGCCCGCCGTCGATCCCGTCGCGGACCGCGGGGGCCGGTCGGGCGGCGAGTTCTCGCCAGACCTCGGGAGCGCCGGAACCGCCGGCCGCGGCGCCCGGAAGGGCTTCCGGGCCGCCCCCCGGGAGCCCGGGCCAGGGCACCTCGCCGGACCGGACCGGTGCGCCGGCCGGCTTCGGGGAGCCCTGCGCCACAGGTGTCCTGACCTGGGAAGAATCCGGTTCTTCACGGACGGCGAGCCCGTCCGTGAGCGCCTCGTCCGCGGCGTCGGCAAGCCGGTCGGACCCCCGGTCCGGGAGGGCCGGACCGCCCGCGAGTCCGCCTGTCGCGTCCCGTGCCGAACGTCCCCCGTACGCCGTTCACGGACCTCTTCGAATTTTCGATGGAACAGGACGGGGCACTCGTTCGTCCATCCCATAACGTCCTTGACGCCGAAGTACCAGCGACGGAGGTGCGGAGCGATGGCCGGTTTCCGGAGTCTTGCGAGACAGGTGCGTGATCCGGGGTGCGACACGGCGCTGCGGCGGTACTCGCTGCGCAAGTGCCTGGAGCGGTTCGCCCCCTACGGGCACCGAGCGACCTGGGCCCACCTGTGCCGGAGGCACGGGTTCGGGCCCGAGGACCGGGAGCTCGATCCGGGGCGGCTGGTGGCCGCACTGGAGGAACTGGAGGAGGCGCGGGCCGTGTGGCTCGCCTACGAGGAGGAGTTCGCCGAGCGGCGGCGGCGCGAGAAGCACGACGGGCTGCGCCGGCCGGGCGCGCTCGACGACTGGCACCGGCGGACCTGGGGCGGCAACGGGGTGGCGCGGTGCGACGATCCCGCCGTGCATCCCTCGGAGCCGCTGGCCGAGGTGCTGCGACGACTGATAGCCGCCCTGCGATCGGGCCCGGGGGATGCCTGCCCGGTGTGCGCGGGACCCCGGATCGAGTGGCGTCCGGAGCTGCGCGAGGAACCGTGGTTCGGCCCGGTGTGCGGGAACTGCGGGGTGGTCGTACCGCAGGCGGTCCTCACCGCGGGAGCGCTGGCCCGGGCGCGGGGCGAGTCCCTGCCGCGTCTGGTGTCCGCGGCCTGAGCGGCGGAGCGGGAACGTGTGATCCAGGTCTGCCCGAAAGCACGCGCGGCCCCGGTGACACCGCGGCCGTGCCGATGTCGCCCGGTGCCATGGCCGCCGGCGGCGCAGGCGGTCGGGGCCGGGGCGGTGGACGCGCACGTCCACCCCGGAACGCCGTGCGGTGACGACACGCTCTCGCCCCCGGTGCCGGCGGCGACCCTCACCGCGAGCCGCGCCGCGGTCGACGTCCCGGCGGGCGTGACGACCGGCGCGTGGGCGGAGCCCGATCCGGTACGGCGGGTGGAGCGCGTCCGGTCGTGGACGGGGAGCAGGGGCGATGCCGAACTCGCCTCGCCGGCTCGTGGCTCCGCGGTGCCCGGTGGAAGCAAGTGACGGTACCAGGCGGTAAATCGGTGGCCCAGCGGTATGCGCATGCCGCAGTGTGTCCGGCGATGACGACACCCTGAATCCACCGGAGAACCGCCATGTCGACGCTGCGCGTCACCGCCGAAGTGCTGACCGTCCACGCCCATCCGAACGCCGACGCGCTCGAGCTGGCCCAGGTGGGCCTCTACCGCGCCGTCGTCGCCAAGGGCGCGTACCGCACGGGCGACATGGCGATCTACATCCCGGAGCAGGCGGTGCTCCCGCTCGCCCTGGTGGAGGAGCTCGGACTGACCGGGCGGCTCGCCGGAAAGGCCTCGGACCGCGTCAAGGCGGTGCGCCTGCGGGGTGAGTTGTCGCAGGGACTCGTGTGTCGGCCGAAGGCGCTCGCGGACGTCGACCTGGCCGAGGCGGTCGCCGTGGAGACCGACTTCGCCGAACTGCTCGGGATCACCAAGTGGACACCACCGATCCCGACGACGATGTCCGGGGACGTGGAGGCCGCGCCCGATCTGCTGCCCTGGTGCGACATCGAGAACCTCCAGCGTTATCCGGGGATCTTCGAGCCCGGCGAGCCGGTGGTCCTCACGGAGAAGCTGCACGGATCGGCCTGCCTGCTCACGTACTTCGCGGAGGACGGGCGGGTCCAGGTGTCCTCGAAGGGGTTCGGGGCGAAGGGCCTGGCCCTCCGGGAGGATCCGCGCAACCTGTACTGGCGGGCGGTCCTGGGGCACGATGCCCCGGCCGTCGCGGCACGGCTCGCCGAGCGGCTGGGGGCGCGCCGGATCGGCCTGTTCGGCGAGGTGTACGGCGCCGGGGTGCAGGACCTCGGCTACGGCGCCAACGCGCGCGGCGAGGACCTCGGTTACGCGGTCTTCGACGTGTCGGCCGAGATCGACGGCGAGGTGCGCCGGCTGGACCCGGCCGAGGTCCTGGAGCCGGGTGAACTGCCGCTCGTCCCGCGGCTGTACACGGGGCCGTACGACCTCGGCACCGTGCTGGAGCTGGCGACCGGCCGCGAGACCGTCTCCGGGCGGGAGCTGCACCTGCGGGAGGGCGTCGTGATCCGCCCGGTGACGGAGCGGTACAGCCCGGTGGTCGGAGGGCGGGCCATCGCCAAGGCGGTCAGCCCCGCGTACCTGACGCGCAAGGGCGGCACCGAGTACGAGTAGGGCGGGTCACCGCCCTCCGAGAACAGCAGGGGTCCGACCACGGGGGTGTCGGGCCCCTGCGCCGTGTCCGGCGCGGGGAGCGGGGCGTCGCGGCCCGGGGAGGACGGGACAGCCCTCAGTCCCGCGGCGCGCGCCGGCGTTCCGGCAGCAGGCGCGAGCCCGTCATGCGCTCGCCGACGACGTCGTCCGGGTTGGACAGCACGCAGTTCTCCAGCGAGAGGCAGCCGCAGCCGATGCAGTCCGCGAGGTGGTCGCGCAGCCGTCCGAGCTGGTCGATCCGCTCGTCCAGCTCGGTGCGCCACGCCTCCGAGAGCCGCGCCCAGTCCTCCTTGGTGGGGGTGCGCTCCTCGGGGAGTCCGGCGAGCGCCTCGCGGATGGTGGCCAGCGGGATGCCGACGCGCTGGGCGGCGCGGATGAAGGCGACGCGACGCAGGGTGTCACGGACGTAGCGACGCTGGTTGCCGCTCGTACGGCGGCTGCTGATCAGGCCCTTGGTCTCGTAGAAGTGCAGGGCGGACACGGCGGCGCCGCTGCGCGCGGACAGCTGACCGACGGTGAGCTCGTGGATCTTCTCCGGAATCTGAGGCACTCCTCGAACCCTACTGGTTCGGTCCGGGCGACCCGTTGACAGCGCACCCCGATACGGCCAGACTAAGCAGTCGCTTAGATGTGGGACCGACCGGATGAGAGGCAGGGAGCAGGGACATGGCTGAGCCGAGGATCTTCACGTCCGCCGAGGAGCTGCGCGCCGGAGTGGGCGAGCAGCTGGGGCAGAGCGACTGGCTGGAGGTCGACCAGAAGCGGATCGACCTCTTCGCCGACGCGACCGGCGACCACCAGTGGATCCACGTGGACCCGGAGCGGGCCGCCGGCGGACCCTTCGGCCGGACCATCGCACACGGCTATCTGACGCTGTCGCTGCTGCCGGCGCTCGTACCGCAGATCATGCGCGTCGAGGGCATGAAGATGGGCATCAACTACGGCACCAACAAGGTCCGCTTCCCCTCCCCCGTGCCCGTGGGCTCGCGACTGCGCGCGAGCGCCGTCCTGACCGAGGTGACGGATGCCGGCGGCGGCGTGCAGGTCACCGCGACCGTGACCGTGGAGCGCGAGGGCGGCGACAAGCCGGTGTGCGTCGCCGAGTCGGTCTCCCGCTACTACTTCTGAGCCCCGACCATCCGCAGCACGAGGTCGGCGTAGAGCGCGCCGACCTCGTCGGCCGTCCGGCGGCCCTCCGTGTTGAACCAGCGGGACACGTCGATGCACAGCGAGAGCACCGCGACCGTCGTGCCGGCCACGTCCGGCACGTCGAACTCCCCTGCCGCCACACCCTCGTTGACGATCCGGCGCACGACGGCGTCGGACTCGCGGCGCAGCGCCACGATCTCGGTGCGGTGCTCGGGGCCGAGCGCGTCCAGCTCGTACTGGACGACCCGCGCGGTGGTGTGCCGCTCGGCGTGCCAGCGGACGAAGGACCGTACGGCGTCGGCGAGCCGCTCCCCGGCCGTGCCGTCGCCGTCGGCCGCGACCCGGAGGATCTCCAGCGCCTTGTCGTGACCGATGCGGCTGATCCGGTGGAGCAGCTCTTCCTTGGTCTTGTAGTGGATGTAGAGGGCGGCCGGACTCATGCCCGCGCGGCCCGCGATGTCACGGGTCGTGGTGGCGTGGTAGCCGCGCTCGGCGAACGCCTCGACGGCCGCGACCAGCAGACGCCGGGCGGCCTCGGGCGTGACCTCGCCCCACGGCACGTCCTCGCCGCCGGGCGTCTCCTCCGCCACGCTCATCGCTCGCCCCTTCTTCATCCGTCAAGGACGAACACCATACAACGAAGCTGAGCAAGCGCTTAGAGGTGTGGCGCAGGATCCCTGTCGCCGGACGCCGGGAGCGGGCGAGCCGGATCGGGCCTTCCGAGGGCCGGAGCGCCGGAGGGGCCGGAGCCGGCGCACGGCGTCAGAGCTTCTGGAAGGGGTCGTGCTCGGCGAGGAGCTTCTCCAGGCGGGCCTGGTCGACCCGGCTGACGATCTGGCCGACCTCCTGGCGGTCGCGGACGACCTTGGCGAGCGTGAAGGCCGAGGTCGTCAGGTAGAGGACCGCGATGGCGAGGAAGGACCGCACCCAGGCGTCCGCTTCGAGCTTGTAGATCCCGACGGCCACCGCCGTGAGGGCGAGTCCGAAGGAGATGACGGCCTGCATGTGGTAGGCGGCCGTGTTCTGCTGCTTGACCGGTGTCTCACTCATGCCCGACAGCATCCGGCGGATGTGCCGGGGGCCACATCCGCTCGGCTACTCATCCCGGTACTCAGAAGGCGGAGACCCCCGTCAGCGCCCGCCCGATGATCAGCTTCTGGATCTGGCTGGTGCCCTCGTAGAGCGTCATCACCCGGGCGTCGCGGAGGAGCTTCCCGACCGGGTACTCGTCGATGTAGCCGTAGCCGCCGAAGACCTGGAGAGCGTTGTTGGCACAGCGCACGGCGGCCTCCGAGGCGTACAGCTTCGCCTTCGACGCGGCCGTGGCGAACTCCTCGCCCCGGTCCACCAGGTCGGCGACCCGCCAGGTCAGCAGCCGGGCCGCGTCGACGTCCACGGCGATGTCACTGATCAGCTCCTGCACCAGCTGGTAGGAGGCGATGGGCTTGCCGAACTGCTCGCGCTCCCCCGCGTAGCGGACGGCGGCGTCGAGCGCCGCCTGCGCGATGCCGACACAGCCCGCCGCGACCGACATCCTGCCCTTGGCCAGGGCGGACATGGCGATCGAGAAGCCCTTGCCCTCGGGGCCGAGCATGGCCGCGGCCGGGACGCGGACGTCCTCCAGGACCAGTTCGGCGGTGGCCTGGCCGCGCAGACCGAGCTTTCCGTGGATGGTGCGACGGGTGAGACCGGGGGTGTCCGTGGAGACGAGGAAGGCGGAGACGCCCTTGTGACCGGGGGTGTCGTCGGTCCGGGCGAAGAGAAGGACGACGTCGGCCCAGGTGCCGTTGGTGATGAACATCTTCGTGCCGTTCACGACGTAGCCGTCCCCGTCGCGGACCGCCCTGGTCGCCAGGCTCCCGGCGTCGGACCCCGTGCCGGGCTCGGTGAGTCCGAAGCAGCCGATGGCGTCGCCCGAGGCGAGCGGGGGCAGCCAGCGGCGCTTCTGCTCCTCGTCGCCCCAGGCGGCGATCGTCTTGGCGACCAGGCCGAGGGAGACAGAGACGATGCCGCGCACGGAGGAGTCGCCCCGCCCGAGCTCCTCGGTGACCAGGCAGTAGGAGAGATGGTCACCGCCGGAGCCGCCGTACTCCTCCGGGACCGTGAGCCCGAGGAAGCCGACGGCGCCGAGCTTCTTCACGATCGAGCGATCGACGCTCTCGCCGCGGTCCCAGGCGACGACGTGCGGGGCGACCTCGCGTGCGACGAAGTCCTCGGCGAGCCGCCGGACGGCTTCCTGCTCCTCGCTGAGCTCCAGGTTCACTGCGGCACCGACCTTCGATCGCGGACTTTAATTAGCACTGCTAGTTTCTGGTGTACGGGCCTACTATGTGGGCCATGGCCCGACCGCGCAAGCCCCTCCTCAGCAGAGACCGGATCGTCGAGACGGCGAGCGCGCTCGTGGACGCGGAGGGTCTCGCCGCCCTCTCCACCCGGCGGCTCGCGGCTGAACTGGGCGTGAGCGGCCCCTCGCTCTACAACCACTTCCGCACGAAGGACGAGATCCTCGACGCCGTGGCCGACGCGGTCAGCGCGAAGATCGACCTGTCGATGTTCGACGAGGACGACGGCCGCGCCTGGCGGACCGCGCTGTACGACTGGGCCCGCTCCTACCGGGCCGCGCTGGCCGACCACCCGCACATCGTCCCCGTGCTCGCGCAGGGCCCGGGCCGCCGCCCGGCGGGCCTGCGGGTGGCCGACGCCGTCTTCGGCGCCATGGTCCGGGCCGGCTGGCCGCCGGCCCAGGCGACCTCCATCGGCGCGCTGATGCGGTACTTCGTCACCGGCTCGGCGCTCGGCTCCTTCGCCCGCGGCTTCGTCGACGACGAGACGGCGTACGACCCGGCCGACTATCCGCACCTCGGCCAGGCGCACCTCCTGGCGGAGCACCGCCAGAAGGTCGACGAGGGGGCGTTCGAGACGGGACTGCGCGCGCTGCTCGACGGGCTGGCGATCCAGTACGAGGCGGGGATCCGCGGCGCCTGGGCGGGCCGCGGGGCCTGAACCCGGGCCTGCCCGTCGGCGCGGGAGAGCGGGACGGGCGCCCGCGCGACGCGGGACAGGTGCCCGGGCGTCCTCGGCACACGGCGGCGGGACCGTTCGGCCGGGGCCGAAGCAACCGTGCGGGACCCTGGTTCCATGGCTCCCCGAGACCTCGCCGCACTCGCGGCCCTGATCGCCGACGAGACCCGCGCCGCCTTCCTGCTCGCCCTGCTGGACGGACGGGCCTGGACGGCGGGCGAGCTCGCCCGCCACGCGGGCGTGGCCGCCTCCACCACCAGCGAACACCTGGGCAAGCTCGTCGCGGGCGGGGTGCTCGCGGAGGAGCGCCAGGGCCGGCACCGGTACGTTCGCCTCGCCGATCCGGGAATCGCCCACCTCGTGGAGGACCTCGCCGCTCGCGCGGAACCCACCGACCCGGATCCGCCGCGGACGCTGCGGGCCGCGAGCGCGGGGCAGGCCATGGCCCGGGGCCGTACCTGCTACGACCATCTCGCGGGGCGGCTCGGGATCGTCGTCACCGAGGCGATGACCGCGCGCGGGCTGCTGCGGCAGGACACCGGATTCGCGCTCACCGACCGCGGCATGACGTGGTTCGCGGATCTGGGGATCGCGCTCGCCGGCACGGGACGCCGGCCCGTCGCCCGCGGCTGCCTCGACCTGACCGAGCGGCGACCGCACCTCGCGGGGCTCGCCGGAGCGGCGCTGTGCCGTCACGCGCTCGACCGCGGCTGGTGCGTGCGGATCGGGTCCGAACGGGCCGTGAAGGTGACGCCCGAGGGCGAGGATGCGCTCCAACAGGCCCTGGGAGTAGACCCCTTGGAAATTAGGTGAAGACCGAACCGTTCACGGCCTACGGTCACCCCATGACGAACTCCCGCACCACCTCCCGGTCGGCCCTCGCCGCCGCCGGCGTCTCCGTCGTCCTGTGGGCCTCCGCCTTCGTCTCCATCCGCAGCGCCGGAGCCGCATACTCCCCCGGCGCCCTCGCGCTCGGCCGACTCGTCGCCGGTTCGCTCGTCCTCGTTCTCGTGCTGATGGTCCGGCGGGAGGGACTGCCGTCCCGCGGGGCATGGCCGGGAATCCTCGTCTCGGGACTGCTCTGGTTCGGCGGCTACATGGTCGCGCTCAACTGGGGCGAGCAGGAGGTGGACGCGGGCACGGCCGCGATGCTCGTCAACATCGGCCCCCTGCTGATCGCCCTGCTCGGCGCCCGGTTCCTCGGCGAGAAGCTGCCGCCCCGGCTGATCGCCGGCATGGGCGTGTCCTTCGCGGGCGCGGTGGCCGTGGGTCTGTCGATGTCGGGGAAGGGGCACGCCTCGGTGCTCGGCGTCGTGCTCTGCCTGGTCGCCGCCGTCACGTACGCCGCCGGCGTCGTCGCCCAGAAGCCGGCGCTCGCGCACGCCACCGCCCTGCAGGTCACGACGTTCGGCTGCCTCATCGGCACGGTGGTGTGCCTGCCCTTCTCCTGGCAGCTGATCGGCGAGCTGGGTGAGGCGCCGGTGTCGGCCACCCTGAACATGGTCTATCTCGGCGTCTTCCCGACCGCGCTGGCCTTCACGACCTGGGCGTACGCCCTGGCCCGCACGACGGCGGGGCGGATGGGCGCGACGACGTACGCCGTGCCGGCGCTGGTGGTCGTCATGGCGTGGGCGCTCCTGGGCGAGCTGCCGGGCCTCCTGACCCTCGCGGGCGGTGTGCTGTGCCTGGCGGGTGTGGCCGTCTCGCGCTCCCGTCCGAAGACGGCGGACGCCGAGCCCGCCGTGGCGGTCACCGGCACGGCGGACGCCCCGGGCGCGGTGGACACCGTGAAGCCGGCCCCGTCCGCCACCCCCGTGGGCGACGAGTCCGGCAAGGGCACGGCGGGTTCCGCCCGTTAATCGCTCGACGCCCCCACCGAGCCACGGGACACTCCCTTCGATGACTCAACGAACCGATACGCCGCCCAGCTGGGACGAGCGCACGCAGCTGTCCACCTTCCTCGACTACGCCCGTGACACCGCACGAGCCAAATGCGAGGGGGTCACCGCGGAGGACGCCCGCAAGGCACCGCTCCCGGGCTCGCCGCTGATGACGATCAGCGGGTTGATCAGCCATCTGCGATGGGTCGAGCACCACTGGGTCCAGGTGGTGTTCCTGGGGGAGGAACCCGCGGGACCGCTCACGGAGGCGACCGACGACGACCCCGACCCGGAGATGCGGACCGCGGTCGACATCCCGCTGCCCCGGCTTCTCGCCGAGTACGAGGAGCAGAGCGCCCGCTACCGTCGCCTGCTGGCCGACCACGACCTGGACGCGAAGGCCGTGCGCCCCCTCCGGGACGGCCGCCACGTGGACCTCCGCTGGGTGATCCTCCATCTCGTCGAGGAGACCTCCCGCCACAACGGCCACCTCGACATCGTGCGCGAGCTCGTCGACGGCCGGACGGGCGTCTGAGGTCTGTCCGAACGCCGGTGTCCCGTCGGCCGCGCCGCCTTCGCGGCGGAATCGACGGGACACCACCCGGGAGCCGGTCCTGGTCCCGGGACCGGGATGGGGACGGGGACCGGGACCGGGACCGGGACCGGCCCTAGAAGACGACCAGCGCCCGGCCGCCCTTGCCCGCGAGCATGTTGGCGAAGGCGCCCGGGATGCCGTCCAGCGTGATCCGCTCGGTGACGAGCATGGACAGGTCGAACCGGCCCGCCCGGATGTGCTCGGCGAGGACCGGCAGGTCCTCGGCCGGGTTGGAGTCGCCGTAGACGCAGCCGGACAGCGTGCGGCCCCAGTGGAAGATCTCCAGGGCGTGGAACGTCACCTGCTGGTCCTTGCCGCCGATACCGACGACGGTGGTGCGCCCGCCCCGCCGCGTGGAGTCCCAGGCGGTACGGATGGTGACGGCGCGGCCCACGCACTCGACGGCCACGTCGGCGCCCTGGCCCCCCGTCAGCTTGCGGACCTCCCGGGCCGTCGTGTCCGAGGCGACCAGGTAGTCGGTGGCCCCGGCGGCCCGGGCGAGCTCCTCCTTCTCGGGCGACACGTCGACCGCGATGATCGGCCCGGCGCCGGCGATCCGGGCGGCCTGCAGCGTGGCCAGGCCCACGCCGCCGACGCCGAAGACGACGACGGACTCCCCCTGCCGGACCCGCGCCGAGTGGTGGATCGCACCCCAGCCGGTGAGGACGGCGCAGCCGAGAAGGGCCGCCTCCGTGAGAGGGACGCCGTCGGGCGCCGGCAGCACGCAGTTCGCGGGCACCACGGTCTCCTCCGCGAAGGCCCCGACGTTGAGCCCGGGATGCAGTGCGGTGCCGTCCTCGGCGACCGCGTGCACCGCGGCCGAGCCCTTGAGGGCGTCGGCGCAGAGCCAGACCTCGCCGATCGAGCAGTGGTGGCAGGCCCCGCAGGACGGGGCCCAGTTGAGGACGACGCGGTCGCCGACGGCGACATGAGCGACGCCCTCGCCGACGGCGACGACGGTGCCGGCGCCCTCGTGTCCGAGTACCGCAGGAACGGGCACCTTCATGGTGCCGTTCGACAGGGACAGGTCGGAGTGGCACACCCCGGCCGCGGCCAGGCGCACCTTCACCCGGCCGGGGCCGGGTTCGGGGAGTTCGATGCCGGTGATCTCCAGAGGAGAGCCGACGGCGGTCAGGACGGCGGCGCGGATCACGCTCGTGACTCCTCGGGGTCTCAGAACTGGAGGGACTTGGTCTGGAGGTACTCGGCCAGGCCGTGCGCACCCAGCTCGCGCCCGACACCCGACTGCTTGTAACCACCGAAGGGGGCCAGCGGGTTGAAGCGTCCGCCGTTGATGTCCACCTGGCCGGTGTCCATGCGCCGCGCGAAGGCCACGGCGGCCTCCTGGTCGCCCCAGACGGCGCCCGCGAGGCCGTAGACGGTGCCGTTGGCGATGGCGAGGGCCTCCTCCTCGTCCTCGTAGCGCAGGATCGAGACGACCGGGCCGAAGATCTCCTCCTGGGCGATGGTCATCTGCGGCGTGACGTCGGCGAACACGGTCGGGGAGACGTAGTAGCCGGTCTCCTTCGGGGCCTCGGGGCCGCCGGCGACGATCCGGGCGCCTTCGGCCACGCCCTTCTCGATGTAGCCGCGGACGCGCTGCTGCTGCTTGGCGTTGACGAGGGGGCCGACGCGCTCGCCCGGCACGTACTTGGCGACGGCCTCGGCGGCGAGCGCCACGGCCTCGTCGTACCGGTCGGTGTGCACCAGCATGCGGGTCCAGGCGCTGCACGTCTGTCCGGAGTTGGACATGACGTTGGCGATGCCGACGGCGACGGCCTTGCCCAGGTCGGCGGAGGGCAGGATGACGTTGGCGGACTTGCCGCCGAGCTCCAGGGCGACCCGCTTGACGGCCCCGCCCGCGGTGGCGCCGATCTGCCGGCCGACGGCGGTGGAGCCGGTGAAGGAGACCAGGTCCACGTCGGGGTGTTCGGCGAGCGCCTGACCCGCGACCGGGCCGAGACCCGTGACCAGGTTGAAGACTCCGGCCGGCAGCCCCGCCTCGTGGACGGCCTCGGCGAAGAGCTGGGCGGTCAGCGGGGTGTCCTCGGCGGGCTTGAGCACGACGGTGCAGCCGGCGGCGAGCGCGGGCGCGACCTTGGCGACGATCTGGTGGAGCGGGTAGTTCCACGGGGTGATCGCGCCGACCACGCCGACGGGCTCGGCGTAGACCGTGGAGTTGCCGACCTTCTCCTCGAAGGGGTGGGTGGCGGCGAGTTCGGCGAACGAGCCGGCGACGGCGATCGGCAGCCCGGTGTGGACGGCGGCCGCGAGCTGGGGCGGGGCGCCGAGCTCGGCGGTGACCGTGGCGGCGATCTCCTCCGCGCGGGCCGCGAGTGCGTCGCGGAGGGCCGCGATGCCGGCCGCCCGCTCGGTGGGCGCGGTGGCGGCCCAGCCGGGGAAGGCGGCGCGGGCGGCCCGTACGGCGGTGTCCACGTCCTCGGCGGTCCCGGCCGGGACGTGCCCGATGACCTGCTCGTCCGCCGGGTTGATCACCGGGATGGTGTCGGAGGAGGCGGCTGCGCGCCATGCTCCGCCGATGTACATCGCGTCGTGGGCCTTCATCGACTGTCTCCTTGGGGCCGGCCGGTTCGTCATCCGGACCCAAACTAGCGCTGTTAGTTTTCTGGCGCCAGGGTCGGCCGTACCCACTGTCACGCATCCCACACCGGCCGCCCCGGGGTACCGGATCCGGCGGGCCCGCGCCGCGAGGGCGCGGGCCCGCCGGGTGGTCGCGCGCCCGCCGGGCGGTCCGCAGGGACTCCGTCGCGCCGCCGCCTCCGGTCAGATCCGGCGGGCGACGTCGGTGAGGTGGGCGAAGACGACGATGTTCGCCTCGTACCCGGTCCTGGGCGAGAACGCTCCCCCGCAGGTGAGCAGCCGGAGCTCCGGCCGGCCCGTGGAGCCGTACACCTCCGTGTCGGGGAACGCGGCCTTGGTGTAGGTGCGGACCTTGTCGACCGTGAAGACGGCGACACGGCCGTCCGCCCGGGCGACCCGGATGGTGTGGCCGGTGGTCAGCGAGTCGAGGTTGAGGAAGATGGCGGGGCCCGTCAGGGTGTCGCGGTGCCCGACGAAGATGGCCGTGCCGCGCTCCCCCGGCGTGGCACCACGGGCGTACCAGCCGACGACGCGCGGGTTGTCGACCGGCGGCGAGCCCAGCCTTCCGGAGCGGTCCAGGCCAATGCCGCGCACCGGTGCCTCGATCGTGATCGCCGGAATGGCCAGGCGGGTCGCGCGCGAGGCGGACAGCGGCGCGGGGGACGGCCTGGGCGGGTGCGGTGGGCGCGCCGGCGGCTTCGGCCTCACCGCCTGCTTCGGTCTCGCCGCCGGCCGGACGGCGGGTCCGGCCGCCGGCGGGCCGGGGTGGGCCGCCGACCCGTCACCGGCGCGCCGCCCGTCCACGGCCGGGGCGGCGTTCGCCGACGGGTCGGGCGGCTCCCCGCCCTGCGCCCACCAGACCCCGCCGACGGTCAGGGACAGGGCTCCCACGACGGTCCGCAGGAGCCGGAGGCGACGCCGTCGCCGGCGCGCGGAGCGGGATCTACGCGGTGCCATCGGTGCGGCGCCGCGACCGGCGGACGAGGATCAGCACGGCCGTACCCGCGAGCCCGGCGGCGAGGGCCGACCCGGCACCGAAGTCGGAGCCGTCGTCCGCGGCGACCTCGGCGCTGCCACCGCCGCCGGCGCCGACCGGGCCGTACGGCGGGCGGCCGTCGCCGCGGTCGGCGCGCCGGGCCGCGGCGACCGCCTCGTCGGCACCGCTCGCCCGGACGTCGTCACCCCCTCCGGCGCCGGCTTCCGCACCCCTCTCGCCGTCGGCTCCGGCGCCGTCCGGCTCCGCGCTTTCCGGCTCCGCGCCTTCCCCGCCGCCGTCACCGCCGTCGCCACTCCAGGCGTTGCCGTTCGCGCCCGGGGCGCCGCCTCCGGCTTCCCCGGCGCCGCCGTCACCGCTGCCTCCGCCGCCTCCGCCGCCTCCGGCATCGTTGGGCTGAGGGTTGGTCAGGTCACCGGCGCAGTCGACCCGGAAGCCCTTGGCCCGGCCGGTCTCGACGGCGCCGTCGAAGGTCCAGGTGAGCTGGTACCGGCCCTCGGGCAGGGCCAGGTCCACGGTGTGCCCCCTGCCGCCGCGGAGCGGGATGCGGCCGCCGGAGGTCGCCGCGCCGACCCGGGGCTGGGGCGCGATCTCCCAGTCGACCTCGCGGAGCGTCTCGAAGTCGAAGGCGGCGAGGTGGAACTGGCAGACCCGGGTGTGGTCGGCGCGGCTGTCGGGGTCCGTGCCCACGCGTTGGATCTTGAGGTCACCGCTGTCCCCGGCGACGGCGTCGGCGGTGGGGGCGCCGGTCCACAGCACGCCGCCGGCGGCCAGGGCGGCGAGTGCGGTGGACAGCAGCGGACGGACGGTCAGGACGGTCATGAAGGGGTTCCTCCCGGTCGCGACGAGGCCAGATGATTCGGCAGATAATCTGACTATCTGTGGCGACAGGGAGACAGAGGGTGGCGGCAGCGCCGCGTCACCCTCCGATCTTCACCCCATCGGTCCTGGGGGTGTCTTGTCGATCTTGCCCGGTCCAGCCTGATCGACAGGACCGCCCTCGGGTGCCCGCCCCCGGGGTACCGGCGGGCTTCGCGGTACCGCCGCCCGCCGCGACGAGCGCGGCCGGGCCGAGCCCGGCACCGGCGGGACCGGGGAGGTCACGGCAGGGGTGCCACGTCCACGGGGAAGCCGTTGAGCACGGCGGTGCCCGAGAGCGGGTCCAGCCGGGAGCCGTCGAGCAGCTGGTTCACGTTCACGCCGGGGCGACCGGCCGCGACCGTGAGCCGGGTGCCCGGGCGGTCGTGTCCCCAGCCGTGCGGGAGACTGACCACCCCGTGCCGCACCGCGTCCGTGACCTCCACCTCGACGTCCAGCGCGCCGCCCGCGGAGGAGATCCGTGCGGGCTTGCCGTCCGCGAGGCCCAGACGGTCGGCATCGGCCGGGTGGACCTGGAGGGTGCACCGGTTCGAGCCGCCGTTGAGGGACGGGACGTTGTGCAGCCAGCTGTTGTTGGACCGCAGGTGACGGCGGCCCACCAGGACGAGCGCGTCCCGGCCCGCGTCCAGGGCGGCCCGCAGCCGGGGCAGGTCGGCGGCGATCGGCGCGGGCAGCAGCTCGATCCGCCCGCTGCGGGTCTTGAGGACCTGCGGGACCCGCGGCTCCAGCGGGCCGAGGTCGACGCCGTGCGGCGCCGCGCGGAGATCGTCCAGCCCGAGGTCGTACGGGCCGAGGCGGAGCATCAGGTCGAGGCGGCGCTCGGGGCCGGTACCGCCGGCGAGCAGCCGCGCCTGCTCGCCGGGATCGGCCCCGTACAGCGGGGAGTGCCGCTGGGTGACGGCCTTGGCGAGCGCGGTGTCGACGGCGAGGTCGTCGACGGCCGACGGCGGGGCGCCGTGCATGCCGGAGACGGCGAGGATCAGCCGGGCGTGGATCTCGCACTCGTCCATGCGGCCCTCGTCCAGCGGAACGGCGGCCGGGGTGAAGCGGGCCTGGTTGCGGATGGCCAACCCGTTGAAGGCGAAGTCGAAGTGGGCGCTCTGCGAGGGCGGCGGCGGGGGCAGCACCACGTCGGCGTGCCGCGTGGTCTCGTTGAGGTACGGGTCGACGGCGACCATGAAGTCGAGGGTGTCCAGGGCGTCGTCGAGGCGCCGCCCGTCGGGCGCGGACAGCACCGGGTTGGCGGCGATCGTGATCACGGCACGGATGCGGCCCTCGCCCGGGGTCTCGATCTCCTCGGCGAGCGCGGCCGTGGGGAGCTCGCCCTTGGCCTCGGGGTGACCGGAGACCCGGCTGCTCCAGCGGCCGAGCGCGAAGCCCCGGCCGGGGCCCGCGGGGCGGGGCGCGGGGGCGGTCGCGGAGAGCGGGAAGAGGGCGCCGCCGGCGCGGTCGAGGTTGCCGGTGAGGACGTTGAGGACGTCGACGAGCCAGTTGGCGAGGGTGCCGTACTCGACGGTGGAGCTGCCCATCCGTCCGTAGACGGCGGCCGAGGGCGCGGCGGCGAGTTCGCGGGCGACGTCGCGGATCGTGGCGGGGTCCAGGTCGCAGGCGTCGGCGACGGCCTCGGGGGTGAACTCCCGTACCGCCGCGCGCACCTCTTCGACACCCTCGACGTGGGCGGCGAGGTCACCGAGGTCGGTGAGGTCCTCCTCGAAGAGGGTGTGGGCCAGCGCGGCGAGGAAGAGCGCGTCGGCCCCGGGCCGGATCGCGATGTGCCGGTCGGCGAGCGCGGCGGTACGGGTACGGCGCGGGTCGACGACGGTGAGGGTGCCCCCGCGCCTGCGCAGCGCCTTGAGCCGTCCGGGGAAGTCGGGGGCGGTGCACAGGCTGCCGTTGGAGTCGAGCGGGTTGGCTCCCAGCATGAGCAGGTGCGCGGTCCGGTCCAGGTCGGGCACGGGGATGGCGAAGGGGTCGCCGAAGAGCAGCCCGCTGGAGACGTGCTTGGGCATCTGGTCGAGCGTGGAGGCCGTGAAGAGGTTGCGCGTGCGCAGGGCTCCGATCAGCAGGGGCGGGTAGAGCGCGCCGGCCATGGTGTGCACGTTCGGGTTGCCCAGGACGATGCCCACGGAGTCCGGTCCGTACTCCTCGACGAGGGGGCGGACGCGGGCGGCTATGAGGTCGAACGCCTCGGTCCAGGTGGCTTCCCGCAGGACGCCGTCGGTGCGGACGAGCGGGGCCCTGAGCCGGTCCGGGTCCGCGTCGACCTCGCCGAAGGATGCCCCCTTGGGGCAGATGAAGCCCTGGCTGAACACGTCGTCGCGGTCGCCGCGGGCGCCGGTGACCCGGGTACCGGACAGGGTCAGGGTCAGCCCGCAGGTGGCTTCGCACAGCGGACAGATGCGCAGGGCGTTGGATGTGGCGTCGGACCTGGCGTCGGGCATGACGGTCTCCCCTGGGGCGGCGACGGGCTGGGCCGAGCATACCGACCGGTAGGGATGATGGGGAGGGTCTGGCCGCGGGCAGCGGACATCGCCCGGCCGGATCGGCGGGAGCCCGGCCGGACACCTCAGGACAGGGCGGGTGCCAGGTACGCGTGGAGGAGGGCGCGGGTCTCGGCGATGAGGGCGGGATCGCCGGACGGGTCGGTGCGGAAGGCGAGTTGGAGCAGCGCGTCGGTGGCCTCGACCCCGACGAGGATCTTGCGGCGCAGGATCTCGTCGTCGGCCCGGCCGAGCGGGGGGGCCAGCAGCTCGCAGAGCCGGCCGGCGACCAGGTGGTTCGGGTCGTCGTCGCCGGCCTCGCCGGGTGCGGGCACCCCGAAGTCGACCAGGGCGAAGCCGGGCACGGTCCGCTTCATGCCGATGTACTCGTCGAGCACGGTGTCGATGGCCCGGCGGGCGTCGATCGCCGGGAGCGCGGCGAGCCGGGCGGTGATCCGCTCGGCGTAGCGGTCGAGGTTGCGGTGGGCGAGGGCGGCGGCCAGGGCGCGCTTGTTGCCGAAGAAGCGGTAGACGGACCCGATGGGGACGCCCGCCCGGACGGCGACGGCCCGGGTGCTGAGCTGTTCGTAGCCGGTCTCGTCGAGGAGTTCGGCGCACGCGTCGAGGATCCGGGTGAGCCGCTCGGCGCTGCGCTGCTGGACGGGGGTGCGGCGCAGGGCGGGCGGTGTGGGCGGGTGGGTCGGGCGGGACTGGGGCACGGGGACCATGATGCCGCTCCGCTCGGGGTCAGGCGATGAGCAGTCCGATACCGCCGAGGGTGTACGCGATCATCAGCGCGAACAGCGGCAGTTGGCCCGCCACCGCCCGGGCGGGCGGGAAGAGGCGGACCGAGCGGTCGTGGGCGGCGACGACACCGAGGACGTGGCCGGTGACGATGGCGGCGACCTGGAGGGTCGCGAGGCCGCCGGGGGCGAGGGGCGGGTCCGGGGCGGGGGCGTTGTCAGTGCCCGCTGCCATCATGACGGTACGTGGCCCTTCGGTCACGAGGAGTGTGAAGTAGTGGGCGACGAGATAGCCGAGGGCGATCGGCAGGAGGGAGTGGGCGAAGGCGGTGAGGGGGCGGGTCAGCGAGCGGTTCATCAGGCGCAGGGCGCCGGCGCAGAGGCCGTAGAGGGCGGCGACGAGGGCGACGGTGGCGAGCAGGCCGAGGGTGGCGGTGACGGTCGGACCGAGGGGGGAGGTCTGGAGAGCGGTGAGCCAGCGGGGGTTGTCGGACAGGCCGTCGTAGGCGGTGGAGCCGAGGAGGACGCAGACGCAGGCGACCAGGCCGGGGGTCTGGGGGGTGGAGTCCAGGCCGTCGAAGGGCGAGCGCAGGACGAGCCGGCCGTCGGCGCGGCGGCCGAGCGGGGAGAGCCGGGCGAGGAGGGAGGAGTAGACCTCGAAGGGGTCGGCGTGGGCGAACCAGCGGGCGCCGTGGCGGGCCGCGCCGAGGAGCTGCACGCCCGCGTGCACGGCGAGGAAGGCCAGCAGGGTGGGGGTGGCCGCCGGTTCGGGTGCGGCGAGTTCGAGCCAGGCGAAGAGGAGGAGGCCGGCGGCGGCCGGACGGATGCCGACGGCGGCGGGCAGGGGCCGCGGGGTGCGCGGTGCGGGCAGCAGGGAGTGGACGGCGCGCAGCGGGTTGAGGAGGCGCCAGACGGGGCCGAGGAGAAGGGAGGCGGGGACGAGTCCGACCCAGAGGAGGACGTAGACGGCGCCGGGCGCGGGATTGCGGTCGGGGTCGTCGGGGCCGAGGAGGAGGTGCAGCAGGACGGTGACGGCGGCGGCGAGGCCGAGCGCGCGCAGGGCGACGCGGGTGGCCCGGGCGTCGGCGACGCGCTGGACGGCGGCGGGCAGGGGGCGGCCGGCGGCCGCCCCCCGGAAACGGGAGGCGGACCAGAGGAGGCCGAGGGCGAGGAAGGAGACGAAGAGCGCGGCGAAGGCGCCGGCGTAGGCGTAGAAGGGCGAGAGCGGGAGGTCGTGCCGGGAGCCGACGCCGTGGGCGAGCGGCAGGAAGGGGACGGGAGGGGCGGCGGTCACCGGACGACGAGTTGGGTCAGGACGAGTCCGGACTCGTGGGTCTCGACGTCGAAGAGGCCGGTGCGGTCGACGGTGAGGCTGATCGTGCCCGGCCGGCCCGGCTGGAGGGCGAGTTCGCGGTCGTAGCCGTGGACGTGCAGGGTGTCGGCGCGGTCGGCGGTGACCCGGAGGGTGAGGCGGTCGCCCTTCTTCAGCTCGATGCGGGAGGGGCGGGGCCGGACCGAGGTGCCGGTGACGGTGATGGCGACGGTGCGGCCGGGGTCGGCGGTCGGCGAGGGGGACGGAGCCGAGGACGCCGCCGTCGGCGCGGGGGCCGGTGTGGGGGCGGCCGCGGCGCCCGGGCGGAGGGTGGCCTCCACGGGCTTCCCGGCGACGGCCCACACGGTGTGGTCGTCCGCGTGGAGGCGGACGGTCAGGGTGCGGGCGCCGGCGGGGACATGGTGCCAGGGGCCGTAGAGACGGGCGGTCTCGCGTCCGTCGACGAGGAGCCGGGCGTGCCCCCGGCCCGGGATGGCGGCGCCGCCGACGCTCTCCGGGGTGAAGCGGAACCTCTCCACGGTGAGGTGGATGTTCCAGCCGCCCTCGGAGTCGGGCCGCGCCTCGACCCGCACGGCGGGGGCACCGGTGGCCGGCACCTCCCGCAGCCGGTGCCCGGACTCGTCCTTCGCCGCGAGCAGCGTGCCGCTGCTCCCGGTCGCCTCCTGATGAGTGGTCCCCGGCTTGTGGTGGGTCGTGGCCCGCCCGCCGCAGCCGCCGGCGAGAAGGGCGGTCAGGACGACGGCGAGGACGACGGCCACGGAGGCGGCGGGGCGCGCTGCCGTGCCGCGGGTCGCGGCAGGGCGCGCTGCCGTACGGTCGCCCTGCCGGGCGGGCCGGGCGGGCCGGGCGGGCCCGGTGCGCCCGCCGGGCCCGCTGCGCCGGGCGCCGCGGGCTGTGCCGACCGGATCGGCGCCGCGGGCGGAGTGACCCGTGAAATCGCCGCGGGCGGGGTCGGTGTCGCCGCCCGAAGGTGGCGTCGTTCCGGCCCTCACGCCGCACCGCCGGCCGGGAGATCCGTGCCCGGCCGCTCGGGGGGCTCGGTGGCGGGGTTCGCCGCGGTGGGCTGTGCGGAGCCCGGCGAGGAGGTGGGCGCCGCGCTGGACTGCGCGGGGTTCGCGGGGCCCGAGACCGCCGCGCCCGGAACCGTTGCGCCCGTCGCCACCGCGTCGGCCGCCTCGGTGCCCGGGACCGCGGTGTCCCGTGCCGTACCGCCGCCCGGTGCCGTACCGCCGTCCGGGGCGGGGCTCGTGGTGCGGCCCGCGGCGATCACGGCCCAGAGCACCCACACCACCGCGAGGAGCACACGCAGCCAGGCCGGGCTGAGCGGGATCCAGGGGATCATCAGGACGGCCTTGTCGAAGGCGTCGAGGAGCGTGAGGGCGCCGAGGGCGAGCGTGGTCCAGGCGAAGGCGGGGCGCGTGGGGCGCAGCGCGAGGCCCACGCCGACCCACCAGGCGCCGATCAGGAGCAGTGCCAGCGCGGGCAGCGGGCCCGGGGTGAGCCGCAGGGTCGACCCGGCCACGTCCAGGACCAGGCCCGCGAGGCCCAGCAGGGTCGCCGTTCCGGCGAGCCGGCTGCCGCGCAGCCGGCGCCACCACAGGATGCCGCCCACCAGCGCCAGGACGAGCGAACAGGCCAGGGCCAGCTGGGTCTCGACGCGCTGGACGCCGCGGGCGCCGTACCAGTCGCAGCCGGCCGGCAGCCGCCGCGCCTGGACGTTGTAGTCGGCGCAGACCAGGAGCTGGGCGATCTTGACCGGTTCGCCGACCAGCCGGTCGGTGTTCCCGGAGACCTCGCCCCAGCGGGCTCCGCACTCGGGCAGCGAGCCCGGGGTGGAGACCTCCGCGTCGACCTGCCAGCAGTTGCCGCCGCCCTGGCCGTCCCACCACACGTCCGTGCGGTTGGGGCGGGAGGCGCCGGACGCGTCGACGCCCAGGCGGTTCCCGGCGTAGCGGTTGTGGTGGGAGGTGTCGGTCTGCTTGCCCCACGCCGACTCGCCGCGGATGAAGGCGGGGACCGCGCTGAGGAAGAAGGCGGCGCGCTGGTGCCCGTACACCCAGTTGTTCTCGTAGAGGTTCCAGTTGCCGCCCGCGGTGATGATGCCGGTGCCGGGCGGCATGGAGATCTGCGGGCAGACGACGCCCTGCTCGTAGCCGCGCTCCACCGGCGGCTTGGCGCAGGTGCCGTCGGCGACGTACCGGTAGTAGTTCTGGTTGTTGTCGTGGATCAGGTTGCGCTCGAAGCGGGCGTGGTTCTGCGGGAGGCCGGGGTGCCCGGGGAAGGCGGAGTCCATGGAGGCGCCGCCCATGTTGTGGTCGAACTCGTTGTCGTGGACGTGGACGGAGTCCCCGGCCGTGCCGGAGTAGCCGACCATGTTGTGGTGGCTGCGGCAGCCGGTGATCTCGATCGAGTGGCGCGGGACGTCGTAGCCGCGGCCGTCGTTGATGTCGGAGGCCGAGCCGGGGTAGATGCCGGAGTCGCCGTTGCCGTAGGACTCGCAGTTCTTGTACAGGCCGTGGTCGGAGGCGAAGGTCAGGAAGCCGTACTCGTCGTTCCACCGGGTCAGGACGTCGTCGATGACGAACCCGTCGCCCGCGAGCACGTACAGCGAGTTGAAGGTGGTGCGCTGTGCGGTGAAGTTGCGGAAGTAGATCCCGTCCGACTCGTCGGCCCGGATGGCGTTGAGCTTGGCGTACTTGGCGTCCACGACGACGTCGAGGCGTGACGCTCCGGTGCCCTCGATCTGGAGGTTCTTCTTGCCGAGGATCGCGACCAGGTTCTGGTTGTGGGGGCACTGCTTCTGCTGCTCGTACGACAGGATCTGGTAGCCGAGCGCCGACTTGGGCGCCTTCAGCGTGGCGCAGGCGCCGGCCGGCGGGGCGAGGGAGGGCTCCTCCTCGTACAGGCCGGGCAGGACGGCGATGGTCATGCCGGGGCGGTCGACGGCGTCGACGGCCTGCTGGAGGTGGCGGTGTCCGGTGCGGGCGCAGCGTTCGAAGAGGGCCTGGTTCCGGGCCCGGAGATCGGCCGGGAAGCCGGCCGTCCGGCGCGCGAAGTCGGCCCGGTCGGTCTTGCAGACCAGGAGATCGGGCTCCCCCGTGCGCAGCACCGGCACGCTGCCGGAGCCGTCGGGGAAGGTGACGGGCCGCTCCTCGTGGGCCAGGGCCCCGGGGGCGGTGACGAGCGCGGCGGCGAGCGCCGCGAGAACGACCGAGAGCGCGACAAGGAGCCTGCGGGTCCACGACATGGGCGTGAGAGTAGAGCAATGTTCATCTTTTGGAACCCCCCGTGCACGCACCACGTCGAATCGAGACCTGCCGGGATCCCGTTGACGTGAGCGGTCGCGGAATCCTACGGTCATCCATAGGATTCCCTTGCGGGCTCAGGACAGGAGCGGGCGATGACCACGGAGACCACAGCGCAGGCGAGAAAGACGGCCGAGTCGCTGGCGTACAGCACCGGTTTCGGCAACGAGCACGGCTCGGAGGCGGTACCGGGCGCACTGCCGCACGGGCGGAACTCGCCGCAGCGCGCACCGCTGGGCCTGTACGCCGAGCAGCTGAGCGGCAGCGCGTTCACCGAGCCGCGCGCCCACAACCGCCGCTCGTGGCTGTACCGGATCCGCCCGTCGGCCGCGCACCCGCCGTTCACCCGGGCCGACAACGGCGCGCTGCGGTCCGCCCCCTTCACCGAGGCCGTCCCCGACCCGAACCGGCTGCGCTGGAACCCGCTGCCCGACCCCGCGCCCGGCACCGACTTCCTGGCCGGTCTGTGGACGCTCGGCGGCAACGGCGACACGACCCAGCGGACCGGCATGGCCGTGCACCTCTACCACGCCAACGCCTCCATGGACCGGGTGTTCAGCGACGCCGACGGCGAGCTGCTGATCGTGCCGGAGCGCGGCGGCCTCCTCCTGCGCACCGAGCTCGGCCTGCTCGCCGTCCGCCCGGGAGAGATCGCGCTGATCCCGCGCGGCGTCCGCTTCCGCGTCGACCTGCTCGACGAGAGCGCCCGCGGCTACGTCTGCGAGAACTACGGAGCCCCCTTCCAGCTCCCCGACCTCGGCCCGATCGGCGCCAACGGTCTGGCCAACGCCCGCGACTTCCGCGCGCCGGTCGCCGCCTACGAGGACGTCGAGGGCCCGGTCGAGGTCGTCAACAAGTACTGCGGCAACCTCTGGTCCGCGACCTACACCCACTCCCCGCTGGACGTCGTCGCCTGGCACGGCAACCACACGCCCTACGTCTACGACCTGCACCGTTTCAACGTCATCGGGACGATCTCGTACGACCACCCGGACCCGTCGATCTTCACGGTGCTCACCTCGCCGTCCGACACCCCCGGCCTGGCGGGCGTCGACTTCGTGGTCTTCGCCCCGCGCTGGCTGGTGGGCGAGGACACCTTCCGCCCGCCGTACTTCCACCGCAACGTGATGAGCGAGTACATGGGCCTGATCGAGGGCGCCTACGACGCGAAGGCGGAGGGCTTCGTGCCCGGCGGCGGTTCGCTGCACAACATGATGTCCGCGCACGGCCCGGACCGGGAGACCTTCGACCGGGCGAGCGCCGCCAAGCTGAAGCCGCAGAAGATCGACGACGGCCTGGCCTTCATGTTCGAGACCCGCTGGCCCGTCACGGCCACCGCGCAGGCGGCGAACGCCGACCATCTGCAGAAGGGGTACGACGACGTGTGGCAGGGTCTTGAGCGCCACTTCCGGTCGTAGTACGCCGTAGTACGGAGAACGCCGTGACCGCCTTCGCCCCCGACTCCCTGGTCCTGAACCGCAAGCTGCCGCTCTGGTACCAGGTCTCGCAGTCCCTGCGCGCGTCCATACTCGGCCGCACGCCCGACGCCTCCCTGCGGCTGCCCACCGAGGAGCAGCTCGCGACGCACTACGGCGTCAGCGTGCTGACCATGCGCCAGGCCCTCAAAGAGCTGGAGGAGGAGGGGCTGATCAGCAGGCACCGGCGGCGCGGCACGTTCATCGAGCCGGGCGCCCGTCGTTCGACCCCTCGCCGGCTGCTCGGCTCGATCGACGCGATCGTGGCCCAGCAGTCGGGCGAGCGGACGACGGTGCTCGGTCACGGCACCGAGCCGGTGCCGGGAGAGCTGGCCGAGTACTTCCCGGACCTGCCGGAGGTGGTCGCGTACCGGCGGCTGCGCTGCGACGGCGAGAGCGGCGAACCCACCAACTGGGCGGAGAACGCCGTGCGGCCCGAGCTGGCGGCCGCGGTGGATCCGGCGGACCTGGAACGCTGGCCGATGACGAAGGTGCTGCGGGACGTGGTGGGTGTCCGGATCAGCCGCATCACGGACACGGTCGAGGCCCGGCTCGCGGACCCGGAGACGGCGGCGCTGCTCCAGGTGCCGCTGCTGTCGCCGATCCTGCACTACACGGGCGTGACGTACGACGAGGACGGCCGGGTCGTGGACGTGGCCCGGATCCGCTACCGCGGCGACCGCTTCTCCTTCACGGTCACGGTCGAGGCCCAGCACTGAGCACCGGTGCACCGCGGGCCGGGGGCACCTCCCGGGCGGAGCCCAGGGGAGGGACTTCCGCAACACGCTTTAGCATGCGGGGCGTGACCGAAGACCCGCGGCTCGACGACATGCCGCTGCTCGACGAGCTCATGCCCTGGTCCGTGGCACCGCTGCGGCTCGGGCGGTCCTGGATCGTGGCGCCCGACGTCCGCACGCTGCGGGCCCGCTGGGAGCGGCTGGTGGCCGCCCGCGGGGACGAGCGGGAGGAGCTGTTCCGCCCCAGCAGGGCGCGTACGACGGCGAGTTCGGTGGCCGCGCTGCCGGGTCAGCGCACCGGCACCGGCCGGTTCGCCCGCGAGGACGGCCCCTGCCCCGCACCCGTACGCCTCGCCCACGGGCCCTTCGACGAACAGTGGCTGCTCCCCGACCACCGGCTGATCGACAACGCCCGGCCCGAGCTGTGGCGGGTCGCCGACGCCTCCCAGCTGTTCGTCGTCGAGCAGGGTCACGTGCCGGGCGCCACCGGGCCCGCGCTGCTGGTGACCGCCGCGGTGCCCGACGGCCGCTCGCCGGCCGGACGGCCGGGCAGGATCCGCCCCCTGTTCCGCCGCCCCGGCGGTCTGGAGCCCAACGTCACGCCCGGTCTGCTGCCCCTGCTGTGCGAGCGGTACGGGCAGGCCGTCACGGCCGCGGACCTGTCGGCCTGGGTGGTGGCGGCGGCGCTCCCCTCCCCCGCCGGGTGCCGGGTGCCGCTGCCACGCGACCCCGACGTCTGGCGCTCGGGCGTGGAGCTCGGGCGGCGCCTCACCGACATCCAGCTGCGCGGCGCACACGGTGGCGAGAAGCCGCGACTGCCGGGCGGGCGTCGGCCCTACGTGCGGGCCCCGATCCCGGCCCGGCCGGCCACGGTGGCGTACGACGCGGGCCAGGAGACCCTGGAGCTGGACGAGGGCCGGATCTCCCCCGTGCCCGCCGAGGCATGGGACTTCCACGTGTCGGGCGCGCGGATGCTGGAGCAGTGGTTCGCGCACCGTACGGCGCAGGCCGAGCCGGGCAGTCTGGAGGCGATGGGCCCGGCGGCCTGGCCCCAGGAGTGGACCTCGGAGCTGCTGGAGCTGATCACGGTGCTCGCGCTGCTGGCCCAGCGGGAGCCGGAGCGTGCGGCGCTCGCCGCGCACCCGGGCACGACCCGCGCGGAGCTCCGGGCGGCCGGGGTGCTCCCGGTACCGGCGGCGGCGCGCCGCCCGGCATCCGTCCTCGACCACCAGGAGGAAGGCCCGGAGGGCCAGTTCGCGCTGCTTTAGGGGGTGCCCTGCCGATCAGGCCGAACCCACCACGAACGAGTCGAGCGCCCGCCCCAGCGTCCGTTCGAAGATCTCCTCGGGGTCGAGCGGCGCGCCGCCGGACTCGCTCAGGACCGCGGCCAGTCGCGGGTGGCCGCCCTCGGCGAGCCGTCCCATCAGATAGGCGCCGCGCACGGCCTGTTCCTGTTCCTCGGACCAGGGAAGCCCCCGGGCCCGCTCGGCGAGGGCGAGTTCGTTGGCGACGATCGTCATCACGGTACCGTTGACCGTCGCGATCAGCTCCATCTTGGTGCCGCCGGGGAGGTCGAGCCCGTCCAGGCACGCCAGGCATCCTTCCAGGAAGCGCAGGGCCTGGGGGCCGAAGGCGTACGCGGTCGTCATCAGCCGGATCACCCAGGGGTGGCGGCGCAGGATCGCCCGGGCCTGGCGGCCCACGGCGAGCATGTCGGCCCGCCAGTCGCCGCTCGGCGGGTCGGGCAGTTCGTACTCCGCGCTGACGGCGTCGACCATCAGCTCGTACAGATCCTCTTTGCGCGGCACGTAGTTGTAGAGCGACATCGTGCCGCAGCCGACCTCGGCCGCGATCCGGCGCATCGAGACCGCGTCGATGCCGTCGGCGTCGGCGATGCGCACCGCCGCGGCCACGATGTCGGCACGGCTGTACGCCGGCCTGGGGCCGCGACCCGCGCGCTCGGGGCGCGCCCAGATCACTTCGGGTTCGGCCGCTCGGCCCGCCATGGATCATCACCTCGCCTCCATCGTAGTTACGTACGCCGTACGTAGTGGGGTATGGTCAGGCCATGACTACTACGTACGCTGTACTTAGTGAAGGTCTGCAGAAGCGCTATGGGGAGGTCCATGCCCTGCGCGGGCTCGATCTGGCCGTCCCGGAAGGCACGGTCTGCGGCGTCCTCGGCCCGAACGGCGCGGGCAAGTCCACCGCCGTACGGGTGTTGACCACCCTGGTCGCCCCCGACGGGGGCAGCGCGCGGGTCGCCGGGCACGACGTCGTCCGGGATCCGGCGGGAGTGCGCCGGCGCATCGCGGTCACCGGGCAGCACGTCTCGGTCGACGGCGACCTCACGGGCGCCGAGAACCTGCGGCTCTTCGCCCGGCTGCTGCGCGCCCCGCGCGCCCGCGCCGACGAACTCCTGGAGCGGTTCGGCCTGGCCGAGGCCGCCGGGCGGCCCGCCCGGACCTACTCGGGCGGCATGCGCCGCCGGCTGGACCTGGCCGCGAGCCTCCTCGTGCCGCCCCGGGTCCTCTTCCTCGACGAGCCCACCACCGGGCTGGACCCGCACAGCCGGAACGGGATCTGGGACGCCGTACGGGGGTTGGCGTCCCAGGGCACGACCGTGCTGCTCACCACCCAGTACCTGGAGGAGGCCGATCAGCTCGCCGACGACATCGTGCTGATCGACGAGGGCCGGGCCGCCCACCGGGGCACCCCGGCCGAACTGAAGGCCGCGATCGGCAACCGCGCGGAGGTGGTGGTCGCCGACCCCGCCCTGCTCACCGCCGCGGCCGCCGTCCTGGACCAGCTCACCGGCTCCGCGCCGGTGCTGGACCCCGAGCGCCGCACGGTCGGCGTGGTGACCACGGACGCCACCCTCACCCTGCCGCGGCTCGTCCGGGCGGTGGACGCGGCCGGCGTCGGGATCGTCGACGCGAGCCTGCGCCCGCCCACCCTCGACGAGGTGTTCCTGCGCCTCACGCACCGGAAGGAGCTCGCGGCATGAGCGCATGGGTCCAGGGCGGGACGGAGGCGCCGTCCGCGCGGGCGGCGCTGGCCGACGGGTGGGCGATGCTCGGCCGGCACCTGCGGCGGGTCCGGCACGCCCCGGCGATCGTCGTCCTCACCCAGACGATGCCGATCGTCTTCCTCCTGTTCTTCGGGTACGTCTTCGGCAGCGCGCTCGCGATGCCCGGCGCGGACTACCGCGCCTTCCTGGTGCCGGGCCTGCTCGTGGCGACGGCGGCCGGCGGCCTCATGACCGGCATGATGCAGGCCGCGCAGGACGCCCACCGGGGGGTGATGGACCGGTTCCGGACCCTTCCGATGAGCCGGGCCGCGGTGCCGCTCGGCCAGGCGCTCGCGGACGTGCTCGTCAGCGCGGTCGGCATGGTGCCCCTGCTGCTCACCGGGCTGGCGATGGGCTGGCGGATCGAGGGGACGGCCTGGGAGGCGCTCGGCGCCGTCGGGCTGCTGCTCCTCTTCCGCTTCGCGACGACCTGGGCGGGCATCCTGCTGGGCCTCTCCTCGCGCAGCGAGGAGGCCGCCGGCCAGCTCGGCAGCGCCTCGTTCATGCTGCCGCTGCTGTCCAACGCGTACATCCCGACCGAAGGTCTGCCGGGATGGCTGCGCACGGTGGCCGAGTGGAACCCGATCTCGGCGGTGACGACGGCGGTGCGCGAGCTCTTCGGCAACGCGTCCGCTCCCGCGGACGCCGCCTGGCCGGTGGCGCATCCGGTGGCCGGGGCGGTGCTCTGGTCCCTGCTCCTGATCGCCCTCTTCGCGCCGCCCGCCGTACGCCGGTACGCGCGCGGGTGAGCCGGTGCGGGGCGGCCGCCGGGTGAGCCGCGCCCGCTCCGCGCGGGCGCCCGCCCGCGCCGGGTGACCGAGGAACGGTCGGCAGGTGACAACGGCGGTATCCGCAGGGTAGGCAGGGCTTCCATGAGCACTCAGCCACTCCCCTTGGAGGGGATCACGGTCGTCGCGGTCGAACAGGCCGTGGCCGCCCCCTTCGCCACCCGCCAGCTGGCCGACCTCGGCGCCCGGGTCGTCAAGATCGAGCGCCCGGACGGCGGCGACTTCGCGCGCGGGTACGACACGGCGGCCGGCGGACTCGCCTCGCACTTCGTCTGGTGCAACCGGGGCAAGGAGTCGGTCGCGGTCGATCTCAAGGATCCGCGGGGGCTCGCCCTGGTCCGGCGGCTGGTCGCCGGGGCCGACGTGTTCGTGCAGAACCTGGCCCAGGGCGCGGCGGCCCGGCTCGGCCTGGACGCCGCCACCCTGTGCGCCGCGCATCCGCGGCTGATCGCGGTCGACGTCTCGGGGTACGGCCCGGGCGGGCCGTACGCGGACAAGCGGGCCTACGACATGCTCGTCCAGTGCGAGGCGGGGCTCGTGTCGGTGACCGGGACGCCGGACCAGCCGGTCAAGTCGGGTGTCCCGGCGGCCGACATCGCGGCCGGGATGTACGCGTACACGGGCGTCCTCGCCGCGCTGGTCCGGCGCGGCACCACCGGACGCGGCGGCCCGGTGGAGGTCTCGCTCCTGGACGCGCTGGCCGAGTGGATGGGTCACCCTCTGCACCATGTGATGCACGGGGGCACGGCCCCGGCGCGTACGGGTCTGGCGCACGCCGTCATCGCGCCGTACGACGCCTACCCGACCGCGGACGGGAGCCTGGTGCTGCTGTCCGTGCAGAACGACCGCGAATGGCGGCGTCTCGCCGAACGGGTGCTGGAGCGGCCGGAGCTCGCGGACGACCCCGAGTTCGCCACGAACACGGCGCGGGTGGCCGGCCGCGGCAGGACCGACGAGGCGGTCGCGGCGGCGCTGGCGCCGCTCGACGCGGCCCAGGCGCTGGCGCGGCTGGAGGCGGCGGGCATCGCCTGCGCGCGGCTCAACACCGTCGCGGACCTGGCGGAACACCCGCAGCTCGCGGCGCGGGACCGCTGGCGTTCCGTGGACTCGCCGGTCGGGTCACTGCGTGCGCTGCTCCCGCCGGTGACGTTCCCGGACGGGCCGGAGCCGCGCATGGGCCGCATCCCGGCGCTGGGCGAGGACACCGCGAAGGTGCTCGGGGAGCTGGGGGTCGCCGAGGGCGAGCTGCGGGAGCTGCGCGAGCGGGGCGTGGTGGCCTGACGGACACCGGGGGAGGCGGCGCCGTCGGGTGCGTTCATCTGTTCCGCCGGCTTCCCGGGCGGGACCCGGAGGCGGAACAGATGCCCGCGATCGTGCTGGTGAGGCGGAGGACGGCGGTCGGGCCGAGCGGGGAGCGGGCGGGGTGCGCGTGCGGGGAGCACGCGGCGTCCCGGTCCGACCGGTCCGGCCCGTCAGCCGTGGTTGCCGAAGAGCGAGCGGCGCAGGCGGCGCAGCGGGGCGAAGAGCGAGACGCGCGCGCTCTTGCTGCGACGGCTGTGCGTGCGGTCGCGCGCGGTCAGTTCGCGCATCAGCAGCGTCGCCTCGGCCGCCTCGCGCTGCGGCACGGCGGGGCCGCCGAGCACCGCGAGATGACGGTCGAGCCGCGAACTGGTCGCGCTGCTACCGCAGGTGATGGCAGGCACTCGCGGCCTGCTGCGCATTGCTATCTGTTCCATGTCACTCCCCACCCTAACGAGGGCACCCGGCCCGGGCAGGTTAACCCTATCGCCCCGCTGTGACACCCGTGTATCCCGACGACGCGATTGACCACACTCGTACGGGGGTTGACGGTCACTCTCCGAATCCGTGTGATTCCAGGGCGAGTTGGACAGCGATCGAACACCTGCCGAACCGTCACGAACCATCCTGCACTCAAGGTCGTCACTCCTGATCACCTGACGGTGTGTGATCTCCACCACCAAGATCAACGTGAACCCGGCCGGGTGAGTTCGAAGTACCCCGCCCGGGGGCAGATATGCCCCACTGCACCCATCGCCGGACAGGGGACGCGCCATGACCGTGATCGCAGGGCGGTACCGGCTCCTGGACGTGCTCGGCGAGGGCGGCATGGGGACCGTCTGGCGGGCCCGGGACGAGGCCCTGGCCCGTGACGTCGCCGTCAAGGAGGTCCGCGCCCCGGCCGGACTCCCCGCCGACGACCGGCGCCGGCTGTACGCCCGCCTGGAACGGGAGGCGTGGGCCTCGGCCCGGATCTCGCACCGCAACGTCGTGACGGTCTACGACGTGGCCACCGAGGACGACCGCCCGTGGATCGTGATGGAGCTGGTCCCCGGGCTCACCCTCGCCGAGGTCCTGGACGCGGAGGGCCCGATGCCCCCGCAGCGCGCCGCCCACGTCGGCGCCGAGGTGCTGGCGGCCCTGCGCGCGGCGCACGAGGCGGGGGTCCTGCACCGGGACGTGAAGCCGGGCAACGTCCTGATGTCCAACGACGGCCGGGTCGTGCTGACCGACTTCGGCATCGCGACCGTGGCGGGGACCTCCCCGCTGACGATGACCGGGGAGCTCGTCGGGTCGCCCGAGTACCTGGCTCCGGAGCGGGCGCTCGGGCGCACCCCGGGTCCCGCCTCGGACCTGTGGTCGCTCGGGGTGCTGCTGTACCGCGCCGTGGAGGGCCGTCCGCCGTTCCGTGGGGACTCGGCGCTCGACACCCTGCGGGCCGTGGTGGACGAGGAGCCGACGCCGCCGCTCCGGGCCGGCGCGCTGGCCCCGGTGATCGAGGGGCTGCTGCGCAAGGATCCGGAGGAGCGTCTGCAGGCCGCCGAGGCCGAGCGGCAGTTGCGGCTGGTGGGGGCGGGCGGGACGCCGCGTTCGGGGCCGGTGCGGGCGGAGCCGGCCGGCGCGGCACGGCCGGCGGGATCACCCGAGGGGGGCGCCCCCGCCCCTCCGCCGACGCCGGCCCGCGGACCCGGGGGCGAGTCGCCGACGCTCGCGCGGCGCGGGGTGGACGAGGAGCGGCAGAGGCGTGCCGTCGTGGTGCTCGCCGTCGCGATCGCCCTCCTGCTGCTGGCCGTGGGCGGGCTGGCGTACGTACTGCTGCGGGACGACGAGCCCGGCGGTACGCCTCCGGGCGGCGGGACCACGACCGGCGCGCCCGCGACCACCACCGCCCCGACGAGCGCCTCGTCGGCCCCGTCGGAGGGGACGGCCTCGGCGAGCCCGACGCCGAGCCCCACGACGAGCGGGCCGACGAGCGGGAGCCCCACACCGCCGGCTCAGACGGTGCAGGTGTTCGTGACCGCCGTGCGCGCGCGGTACACCGGCCCGTGCCCGCCGCCGCAGGACGCCGCGCCCGCGTTCACGGCGGCCGTGGCGGTGGGACGGACACCCGCCTCGGTCGAGTACCGCTGGGTCACGGAGAGCGGCGAGGGGTCCGACTCCGACTGGCGGAAGCTGGAGTTCCCCGAAGGCGGCCCGGCCTCGCGGCAGCTGGACCACACGGAGACGGCGGATCGGGGCGCCGGGGCGCATCGCGACCGGGTCCGGCTGGAGGTCCGCGCACCGGCCCGGGTCGAGTCGGACTGGGAGGCGTTCTCGGTGACCTGCGCACCGGCGACCCCGACGGGCGGGGCCACCGGCGCGGGGGGTGCGGTTACGCCGCGCTCCTGAAGGAGGGCAGGTAGCCCCCGGACTGCCCGGAGGCGGTGGGGTGGTAGGACTCGCCGATGTTGAGCCAGTTGACGCTGTGCAGCCAGGCCGAGCCGGAACAGATCTCGTGTCCGGTGAAGGTGGGGACGACGCTCGCGAAGGTGTAGCCGTGGTCGGCCGCGCGCTTGGCGGTGGCCGCGTTGAGGTAGTCGGCGGCGTTGTTGATGGCGGTCCGCTCGTTCTCGCTCAGTCCGGCGATGCAGCCGCCGCCGAGCTTGTAGAAGCGGGGGTAGCCGAGGACGACGACCCGGGCGGCGGGGGCCTTGGTCCTGATCGCCGAGTACACCGCGTCGAGCTTCCCGGGCAGGGTGCTGTCGACGTAGCCCTTGGCTTGATTGACGCGGTTGATGCAGGTGGATTCGGACTGGAGGACACAGGTCGTCATGACGTCCGCGAAGCCGGCGTCGTTGCCGCCGATGGTGATCGAGACGAGGTCGGTGGCGGCGGACAGGGGACCGAGCTGGCTGCTCGTCACATCACCCGTTCGGGCGCCCGAGCAGGCGGTGAAGGCGAAGGAGGAGGGGGAGTTCGCGTTCGCCCAGAGAACCGGGAAGGCGCGCGTGGAGCGCTTGCAGTTGCCGCTGGCGCTGTCGTAACTCCCGGCCCCCACACCGGAGGAGTAGGAGTCACCGAGAGCCACGTAGTCGAGTGCGGCGGTCTCGGCGGCCTGGGCGGCCCCCGCGCCGGTGGTGAGGGCGAGGACGGTGCCGAGCAGGAGTGAGGACGTGAACGCCGTGATGCGCGACAGTTTCATGAAACCTCCCTGTAGCAGGATCTCTGCGTTACTAGGTAGTAGCAGCGGACCCGACGCTCTGGAAGTGTCCATGCCAAGAACGTTTGGAAAGCGCTCACTGAGACGCCGTCACGAACCCGCCCCCCAAGCCGCTTTCGGGGGCGCCGACGGCCCTGGCCGAGTGGCTCGAAATCCCCGGATGGAGCAGCGGGTTCAAGCCGGTGACGTGGTCCGATACGACGCGCGGAGCGTCCCGTTCAAAACACCGTGCGCGAAATGCCCGGTTGCCGGATCATGGGCGCCATGTCTGCCACATCGCCCGTACCGTCCGGGCCACCGGGGCCGTCGGAATCGACCGACCCGCGGCGGGCGCTGCCGATCCGGCTCAACGTCGACGACAGCGACTCCCCCGCCGACGTCGTCGACGCGCTGTTCCTCGGCCGCTTCGCGACCGGCGAGCAGCCGCACTCCCACAGCACCACCCTGGACCGCGTGAAGCCGGCCGCGACCCTGCTGCCGGCCGGCGCCCACGTGCTGCGCGCCGCCAAGGACGACGACCGCCGTGCCGTACTCGCCGAGGGCGACGGCTGGACGCTACTCGTCTCGCGCTGGAACCGGGGCGCGGACGTCACCGTCACCGCGACGGACCCGGACCTCGCGGAGAAGATCCTGCGGGAGGCGACGGACGGGGCGAAGGACGATCCCGAACCGCAGCCCGAGAACGTGACGATGGGCTTCTGGTACGTCTCGCCCCGGCGCGGCCCGCACCGCACGACCCGTCAGATCAGCGCCGGCACCTGGGAGGAGATCCGCCCCAACTACACGGCGCCGGTGGCCGACGCGATGGACGGGCTGATGAAGGTCACCCCGGACGACATCGCGGGGCGTCTGCTGCTCCTCCACGGGCCGCCGGGGACCGGCAAGACCTCGGCGCTGCGTACCCTCGCCCGCTCCTGGCGGGACTGGTGCCAGGTGGACTGCGTCCTGGACCCCGAGCGGCTCTTCAACGACGTCGGCTACCTGATGGACATCGCGATCGGCGAGGACGAGGGCACGGCCAAGGGGCGGTGGCGGCTGCTGCTCCTGGAGGACTGCGACGAGCTGATCCGCGGCGAGG
Source organism: Streptomyces sp. NPDC048338 (assembly GCF_043201055.1). NCBI lineage: Bacteria > Bacillati > Actinomycetota > Actinomycetes > Kitasatosporales > Streptomycetaceae > Streptomyces > Streptomyces sp. NPDC048338. The sequence continues at coordinate 22,520 of NZ_JBICYQ010000009.1, read as the reverse complement.
CGAAGCACACCGCCGGCCAGGCGCTGTCCCGGCTGCTCAACCTGACGGACGGTCTCCTCGGGCAGGGGCGCAACGTCCTCGTCGGCGTCACGACCAACGAGGACCTGGAGCGGCTGCACCCGGCGGTCGTCCGCCCGGGCCGGTGCCTGGCGCGGGTCGAAGTGGGCGCCCTGACGCACCACGAGGCGGCCACCTGGCTCGGCACCGAGGAGGGGATCGGGCGCGAAGGAGCCACGCTCGCGGAGCTGTTCGCGCTGCGCCGGGGCACACCCGCGGCCGGCGTCCCCGGCTCCCGCGCCCCGGAGGCCGGCCTCTACCTGTGAGCCGGGGCCGGCGCCGCCGGAACGGGGGTCGGAACGGGGGTCGGGACGTGGATCGGGACGGGCGGGCGCCGCCGGAACGGTTCCGGCTCCCGGTGCGCGATCGGCCGGTCCTCCCCGACCGCCGCCCGGGCCCCGCGCCGGGCCGCCCCAGGTCAGCCGCCGTAGGCCGCCCGCAGCGCGTCCTCGACGGCCGCCCGGGCCGCCTCCCGTGTCAGCCCCAGCCGCCTGGCCTCCGCCGCGTAGCCGGCCGCGGCGGCAGCCGCCAGCCGGTCCGCCGCGTCGCCCGCCGCGGCCACGAACGTGCCGTGCCGGCCGCGCGTCTCGATCACCCCGTCCGCCTCCAGCGCCTTGTACGCCTTGGCGACCGTGTTCGCCGCCAGGCCCAGGTCCTCGGCGAGGCCGCGCACCGTCGGCAGTTTGTAGCCCACGGGCAGCGCCCCTGAGCGGGCGCGCTCCGAGATCTGGGCGCGGAGTTGTTCGTACGGAGCGGTGGTGGCGCCGGTGTCCACGTTGATTCGCAAGGTCACGGCCCGATTCTGCCCCCGATCCGGGCAAAATTGGGAGGCGGCCGTCCCCGACCCGCGCGTACCTTCGGGCCATGACTGTGATCGTTCGCGATGTCCGGCCCGAGGACGCCGAGGGCTTCGCCCGCGTCCGGCGCGCCTCCCTCCCCTTCATGCTCGCCACCGCCGAGCAGGTGGCCTTCGACTGGGCGCACGCCCACCCCGACGGCCACGAACGGCCGCTGGTGGCCGCGACCGCCGAGGGCGAGATCATCGGCAGCGCGCAGGTCCGGATCGCGCACGACGCACCGGAACCGCACGTCGGCTCCCTCAACATCTACGTGCATCCCGAGCACCGGGGCCTCGGCGCCGGCACCCTGCTCGCCCGGTCCGCCGAGGAGCACCTGACGGAACGCGGCGCGACCACCCTGTACAGCTGGGTCCTCGACGCCCCGGCGAACCGGGCCTTCGCCGAACGGCACGGCTACACCTCCCGCCGTTCCGCCCACTTCCTCCGTCTCGACCTGGCCGGTGCCGAGCTCCCGCCCCTCGCCGAGCCGCCCGCGGGGGTCGAACTGCGCCCGGCCTCGGCGTACGCGGACGACCCGCGGCCGCTGTTCACGCTGGACGCGCTGACGACCGCGGACGAGCCGGGCGACGTGGGGGCCGAGCTCACGGACTACGCGCACTGGCTGGCGACCACCTGGAACCACCCCCTCTTCGACCCCGAGCTGACGACCGTCGCGGTCGTCGACGGCCGGCCGGCGGCGTTCAGCGCCGCCCAGACCGACGGCCTCGGCCGCTACAACTCGGGGATGACCGGCACCGATCCGGCCTTCCGGGGCCGCGGCCTGGCCAAGCTGGCGAAGAACCACTCGCTGCACCGGGCCCGCGCCGCCGGCTGCACCGAGGCCTTCACCGGCAACGACGCGGGCAACGAGCCGATGCTCGCGATCAACAAGTGGTTCGGGTACGAGATCTGCGCGACGGAGGTGCGCCATGTCCGCACGGTCGGTTGAGGTGGTGCTGACGAAGGCGGGCCGGACGAAGATCCGGTATCCCGCCGACGTCGTGTCCGACGACGGTCGCCGGCTCACGGTCCGCGCCCCGTGGGCGGCCGAGGGAGTACGGGACTTCGGCTTCGTCCGCTTCGAGCCGGGGGACGTCTTCGTCGAGCACTACTGGCGCGACCGCTGGTACGCGGTCAAGGAGGTCCGCTCCGCCGACGGCACGCTCAAGGGCTGGTACTGCGACGTCACCCGGCCGGCCGCGGTCGAAGGCGACGAGGTCGTGGTCGAGGACCTGGACCTGGACCTGTGGGTGTCGGCCGACGGCAGCGAGGTGCTGCGGCTGGACGAGGACGAGTTCGCGGCGAGCGGCCTGGCCGCCGCCGACCCGGAGGCGGCGGCCTGCGCCGTCGTCGCCCTCGACGAGCTGGAGGTCCTCGGCCGCGAGGGCCTGATCGACCTGCTGGGCGCCGGCCCGTCCCACTGATCGGGCGCGGTGCCCGCGGAGCCGACCGGCCGCGCCGGCCGCCGGACAGGTGGAGTGCCCGCCGGACAGGCGGGGCGGCGGCCGGCCCGACCGTCCGCGTACCGCGGCCGGGCAGCTCCGCACGGTGATCACCCGTCAGGCGGCCGGTGCGGCGCCGGCCACGGGCGTCGCTCACCGGTCAGGCGCGCAGGCCCAGTTCGACGTCCGCCTCCTCGGTGGCGCGCACGCCGGGCAGGGGGAGCCCCATCGGGCCCGGCACGAGCTGCATCAGCGCGGCCCGCACGTGGGCGGCGCCCGCGCGCTGGAGGGGCTCCTCGACGACACCCGAGTGGGACCAGGCGCGCACCCGGCCGTCGCAGACGGCGCGGGTGCCGCCGATGCCGGTGGAACGGTCCTGCCGGACGAGCGAGCTGCTCACGAAGACCGTTCCGGCGCTGTCGTCGGCACAGCGGTAGGTGCCGGAGAGGGTGACCGTCCCGTCGGGCGCGACCGTTCCGGTCCCGTCGACGGTGAGCCCGTCGGCGAGGAGGACTCCCGCCCTGTCGAGGGGACGGGCCGGGGCGGCGGTCGCGGCGTTCGGGGTGGCGGCGAGCAGCAGGGTGCCGAGGGCGAGGGCGATTCGGAGACGCACGGGAAGGTCCTTCGGTGGGGGGATGTCGCCCGCCAGGGATACCGGATCACGCCGCTCCGGCATCGAAACTCACTCGATCGGGGGCGAGTTGAGCAGCTTCCGGTAGTGAATACGGTCGTACGGTCCGTCCACGCGCCGCCCGACGACCTCGTACCCGTACCGCTCGTACAGCTTCTGGTTCTCCCACATCATCGCGTTGGTGAGCAGGCGGACCTCGGGCAGGCCGAGCGCGCGGGCCCGCGCCTCGACCCATGCCATGAGGGTGCGGCCCAGGCCGGTGCCCTGGGCCGCGGGGTCGACGGCGATCGTGTCGAGGTAGAGGTGGTCGTCCTCGGGGACGACGACCACGAGTCCCCGCACCGGATCGCCGAGGACGAACACCCGCCCCGCCGCCACGTTCGACGCGTGGTCCGCCCGCATCGGGCCGGGTACGAGACCGATCCGCTCGACGTAGTGCCCGAAGGCGGCGTCGATCAGGGCCTTGACGGCCGGCACGTCGGTGGCGACGGCGGGGCGGGGCAGCGCGTGGGTCATACCGTCACGTTACGACGGCGGGTGATCACCTTCCTCAGCAGCGGCCAGCCCAGCAGCAGCACGACGACCGCGTAGACGGTGAGCGAGAAGGGCGTGTCGACCAGTCCGGCCGGCGACCCGTCACTGATCTGCAGGGCGCGGCGCAGCTGCTGTTCGGCGGCCGGGCCGAGGATGACGCCGATGACGGCGGGCAGGACGGGGAGTCCGTAGCGCCGCATGCCGAAGCCGATCAGCCCGACGACCAGCAGGACGACCAGGTCGAGCGCCTCACCGCCCACCGCGTAGGCGCCGACGGCGGCGAAGAAGAGGATGCCGGCGTAGAGGTACGGGCGCGGGATGCGCAGCAGCTTGGCCCAGACCGGGGCGAGCGGCAGGTTCAGCGCGAGCAGCAGCACCATGCCGACGAAGAGGGAGGCGATCAGGCCCCAGACCAGGTCGGGTTCCCGCTCGAACAGCAGCGGGCCGGGCTGGATGCCGTACTGCTGGAAGGCGGCGAGCATGACGGCCGCCACGGCGGTGGTCGGCAGCCCCAGCGTCAGCATGGAGACGAGGGTGCCGGCCGCGGATGCGGACGCGGCGGACTCGGGTCCGGCGACGCCCTCGATGGCGCCCTTGCCGAACTCGTCCCGGTGCTTGGAGAGCCGCTTCTCCGTCACGTACGACAGGAAGGTGGGGATCTCCGCGCCGCCCGCCGGGACGGCGCCGAACGGGAAGCCGATGAGCGGTCCGCGCAGCCAGGACTTCCAGGTGCGCCGCACGTCGTCCCTGCCGAGCCAGGGCCGTCCGACGGGGATGGCCTGACCGCTCGTACGGCGCAGGTGGGCGGCGACCCACAGAGCCTCGCCGATCGCGAAGAGACCGACCGCGACGATGACGACGTCGATCCCGTCGGCGAGCTGGAGCGAGCCGAAGGTGAGGCGCTGCTGGCCGGTCATCTGGTCGAGTCCGACCAGGCCGATCGTGAGGCCGACGAGGAGCGAGGCGAGGCCGCGGATGCGGGAGGAGCCGAGGACCGAGGTCACCGCGATGAAGGCGAGGACCATGATCGCGAAGTAGTCGGGCGCTCCGATGCCGACGGCGAGCGCGGCGACCGTCGGGGCGAGGGCGACGAGCAGCAGGGTGCCGACCAGGCCGCCGGTGAAGTGGCCGATGGCGGCCGCCGCGAGCGCCTGGGCGCCGCGGCCCGCCTTGGCCATCGGATGGCCCTCCAGGGCGGCGACGACCGCGGCGCTCTCGCCGGGGGTGTTGAGCAGGATCGAGGTGGTGGAGCCGCCGAACATGGCTCCGTAGTAGATACCGGCGAACATGATGAAGGCGCCGGTCGGTTCGAGCCCGTACGTCGCCGGGAGCAGCAGGGCGACCGCCATCGCGGGGCCGATGCCGGGCAGGACGCCGATGGCGGTGCCCAGCAGCACGCCGACGGCCGCCCACAGCAGGTTCATCGGGGTCAGCGCGGTGCCGAAACCGTCGATCAGGGAGTTGATCGAGTCCATGGGTCAGAGCACTCCCATCAACGGACCGCCGGGCAGCGGCACTCCGAGCAGGTGGTCGAAGACGACGTACGTGAGCAGCGAGAGCACGGCCGCGATGAGCGGGTCCCGGTGGAGGTGACGGCTGCCGAGCGCGTAGGCGGCGCCCCAGAACAGCAGGGCTCCGGCGACGGGGAAGCCGACGGGGCCGATGAGCACGGCGAAGCCGAGGAAGACTCCGGCCAGGAGGAGGACGGTGCGCCGGTCGGCGGGCTCGGAGAGGTCGACGTCCTCGCCGGCCTCGGCCTCGCCCCGGCCGCCGCGCAGGACGTCGAGCGCGAGGAGGACGGCGACGACGAGGAGGCCGGTGCCGACGACGAACGGGACGGTCCGCGGGCCGACCGGGCCGCGCTGGGTGAGGTCGACGGTCATGGTGAGGGCGTCCGTGAGGACGAGGACGCCGAGGTGGAAGAGGAGGACGCCGACGCCGAGTTCGGAGTGCTCGCGCAGCCACGAGGTTCTGGCCGCGGAGGCCGGGGCGGTGGTGTCCTCGGGCGCCTCGTCGGGGGCGCCGCCGGGTGTGGCGTCGGTCCGGATGCTCACAGTCCCAGCTCCTCGAGTACCGCGCCGACGCGGTGGTCCTGCGCGGTGAGGAAGTCTCCGAACTCCTCGCCGGCCAGGAAGGCGTCGTTCCAGCCGTGGGTCCTGAGGGACTCGCGCCACTGCGGGGAGGCGTGCAGTTCCCGGGCGAGTCCGACGAGCCTGTCGCGTTCGGCGTCGGTGAGGCCGGGCGGGGCGACGATCCCCCGCCAGTTGGTGAACTCGGTGTCCAGACCGGCCTCGCGGAGGGTCGGGGCGTCGAGGCCGGGGACGCGCTCGGCGCCGGTGACGGCGAGGAGGCGCAGTTCGCCCGACCTGACCTGGTCGAGGTACTCGCCGACGCCCGAGACGCCGAAGGCGACCTTGTCCCCGAGGATCGAGGCGAGGAGCTCCCCGCCGCCGTCGAAGGGGACGTAGTTGACGCTCCTCGGCGCGATGCCGGCAGCCTGGGCCATCAGCATCGGGGCGAGGTGGTCGGGACCGCCGGGCGACGAGCCGCCGCCGACGGGCAGTTTGCCGGGGTCCTTCCGCCAGGCGGCGAGCAGGTCCTGGATGGTCCTGTACGGGGAGTTCCGGCCGACCACGACGATGTCCTGCTCCTCGGTGAGCCGGGCGATCGGGGTGGTGTCGGCGAGGGTCCTCGGGGTCTTGTTGGTGTGGACCGCCCCGACGACGCCGAGGCCCATCGACATGGCGAGCCGGCCGTTGCCGTGCTCGCCGACGAGCCGGGTGAGGCCGACGGTGCCGCCGGCGCCGGGGAGGTTGAAGACCTCGATGCCGTTGGTCAGCCCGGCGTCCTCGGCGTTCTTCGCCGCGGTGCGGGCGGTGATGTCGTAGCCGCCGCCGGGGGTGTTCGGGACCATGAAGCGCAGGCCGGGTATCCGGGTGCCGGTGTCGGCGCCGCTGCCGGTCGAGAGCAGCGGCGGCCCCACGAACACCAGCAGTGCCGCCCCGAGGAGCGCGAGGGGAGTGCGTGGACGCACGGGTGCCACCTCTCGGTAGGGGATGTGAAGTGGCCCACATGTTGCCCGCGCGTGAACAAGCTGTCTCTCTTCCGCAACCAACGGACGTTGTGGTCCTTGTGGTCACCACCTAGCGTGTCGGCGTGACGAAGGTGCTGGTGGTGGACGACGACTTCATGGTCGCGAAGCTGCACAGCCGTTGTGTCTCCGCCGTGGACGGCTTCTCCGTGGTGGGAGTGGCGCACAACGGCGCGGAGGCGCTGCGCGCGGCGGACCGGCTGCGCCCGGACCTCGTGCTGCTCGACATCTTCCTGACCGACATGGACGGGATCAGCGTGCTGCGCGCGCTCCGCGGGACGGGGCTGGCCGTCGACGCCCTGTTCATCACGGCGGCACGGGACGCGGGGACGATCCGCTCGGCGCTGCGCGCGGGGGCGCTGCACTATCTGATCAAGCCCTTCCACCAGACCGCGCTGCAGGAGCAGCTGCGGCACGTGGCCTCGCTGCGCACCCGGCTGGACGCTCTGGACGAGGCGCGCCAGGAGGACGTGGACCAGATCTTCGGCACCCGTCCGCCCGGCTCGCGCGACCTCCCCAAGGGCCTCGCCGCCCCGACCGCGGAGCTGGTCGACGGCATCCTGCGGGCGCACCCGGAGGGCCTGTCGGCGACGGAGTGCGCACGGGAGGGCGCCCTGTCCCGGGTGAGCGCCCGGCGCTACCTGGAGCACTTCGCCGAGACGGGCCGCGCGGAGATCACGCTGCGGTACGGGGGGACGGGTCGCCCGGAGCGGCGCTACCGCCGACTGGGCTGAAGCGGCGGGGCGGTGCGCGCCGCTACCCCAGCGCCTCCGTGATCCTCTCGCGGGTCCCGCCCGGCAGGCAGGCGTCCGCCGCCAGCCCGGCCAGGACCGTCCGGCTCCCCGGCAGCTCGCATGTGGCGATGAGGGCCCCGACCGCCGCGTCGACGGCCATGCGACGCCGGACGTACAGTCCGGCGAGCCGGGGGAACCAGGGGGCGAGCGTGTCAAGATCGTCGACCATCAGCCCGCACCACACCAGCGCGTGCTCCACCACCCACGCCGTGATCCGCCGCGTCCAGACCTCCACGAAGTCCGTGGTGTCCAGCCCCCGCCGGGCGCACTCGGCCTCGACGGCGGCCAACTGCTCCACGGTGACGGTCGGAAGGCTGCGCACCGCCGACAGCAGGACGGCTCGGACGTCGACCCAGTCGGGCGGGAGGACACCGTCCGGTAGCCACGACTCATCCACCTCCACCGGCGGCTCCGCCACGTCGAGTCGCCGATCCGGCAGCCCGGCTTCGAGCACCGCCCGCGCGAGAGCGACCAGCTCGCCACTCTCCTCGGCGGGCCACGCCCCCCAGTCGAAGGGCAGCGTCCGCAACACGCGCGGCAGCAACGGCATGCCGGGGCCGGTCACAGGGGCCTCCCGGTCGTCGGTTCCCGCCCCTCCTTGCCTTCGCCCTGGCTTCCTGCGAACGACCGGTGCAGTGCCTGAGCGCGCACCAGCAAGGCCTGACGCAGCTGCCGCCGGCCACTCCCCCGCGTCTTGAGGGTGTGGCAGTTCGGGCAGAGCGCGATCATGCTCTCCGGCGTCCGTCGAGCTGGTGCGAGGTCCCCCACACGATGGATGAAGTCCGTGTCCGTCGCCACTCTCTGCGTCTCCTCTGCATGGTCCGCCCCACCGCCCATCCCAACACATGGCACTGACAACGCCCCTTGGTCCCGGCGAAGTCATCGTGTGGTGCGCTGACACGGCGGCAGCGACTCCTGGGTGAGCCGCCCGCATGCCCTTTCCCGGGCTCGGCGGTGTGTTCCTGAGCCGCCGCTTACAGGCCCCTTAAAGCGACCATAAGGATCACCGTCACCCCGTCCCGGCAGCCGGATTCGGCGTTCCCAGGGGCTAGCTTGCTGAGCGCCGGAGCAGGCGGGTCCGTGGACCGCGGCTGTTCCGCGGCCCCACTTCCCCCCTCGAAGGAGTTGCCCCGTCATGACCTCTCGTCGTCGTACGGTCGCCACCGTTCTCACGCTCGGCATCGCGCCCCTCGCGCTCGCCGGGATCGGCGCCGCGCCGGCCGTCGCGCACGGGTCGATGACCGATCCGGTGAGCCGGGTGTCCGCGTGCTACGCGGAGGGGCCGGAGAGCCCGAAGTCCGCCGCGTGCAAGGCGGCGGTGGCGGCGAGCGGGACGCAGGCGTTCTACGACTGGAACGCGGTGAACATCGCCAACGCGGCCGGCAAGCACCGTGAGCTGATCCCGGACGGCAAGCTGTGCAGCGCGGGCAACGACAAGTACCGCGGGCTGGACCTCGCGCGTGGCGACTGGCCGGCCAGCAACCTCGCCTCGGGCAAGCACACCTTCCGCTACAAGGGCACCGCCCCGCACAAGGGGTCGTTCGCGCTGTACGTCACCAAGGACGGCTACGACCCCACCAAGCCGCTGAAGTGGTCGGACCTGGAGGAGAAGCCGTTCGCGACGGTGACCGACCCGCGGATGGAGAACGGTGACTACGTCTTCGACGGAACCGTGCCGAGCAAGTCCGGCCGGCACCTGATCTACTCGGTCTGGCAGCGCTCCGACTCCCCCGAGGCGTTCTACACCTGCTCCGACGTCGTCTTCGGCAAGGACAACGGCAGCGCGGGCGGTGCCCCGGCGCCGACGGCGAGCGCGCCGACCGACGAGCAGATCGAGGACGGCACGGACGAGTCCTCGGTCGAGCACGGCGGGCACGGGGACGCCGACGCCGGGACGGGAGCGAAGGAGACCGCCGCGGCTCCGGCCGCCACGACGGACGCGGACGGCACGGAGGCCGGCACGGACCCGGCCGCCCCGGCCTCCGAGGAGCCCGCCGCGCCCAACGAGCCCGCCGCCGCCGGCTCCGGCGAGAACCTCGCCGAGACCGGAGGCGACTCGTCGACCGCGTACCTGGCGGCCGGTGGCGCCACGGTGCTGGCGCTGGGCGCGGCGCTGCTCTTCACCACGGTCCGCCGCAGGTCGCTGCCGGCGGGCCGACACAGCCGCTAGGGGCGTCTTGAGCCCTAGCCGATCACGGACAGACAGGTGGTCGGGGTCGCGTGAGCCGGGTCGAGGGCGTTGGTCACCTCGTGGAACGTCACCCGGTCCAGCGTCCCGATCGCCACGTGCTCGGAGAGGTCGAGGACGCACTTGTCCTGGATGACGATGTTGGTGACGTTCGGGCCGGAGAGGAACCCGGAGCGGTACGGCGTGACGACCTCGTCGTACTGGGTCGCGATGACCGTGTAGCGGACGCCCGGCACGGTGTCCCCGCCCGCGTTGAGGCGGGTGATGAACGGCGAGCCGGCCACCTGGTCGGCGAGTCCGGGGGTCTTGGCGTTGAGGAGGTCCTCCGCGCCGGGGAAGTACGGCAGCAGCTTGGTCAGGCCGAGCAGCGTGGTGCCGTGGTTGTCGGGGGCGATGCCGACGAGTGCGTTGACCTTGTCGGCGCCGCCGAGGAACTTCAGGTAGTGGCGCGGCATCATGCCGCCCTGCGAGTGCCCGACGAGGTCGGCCTCGGCGGCGCCGGTGGCGGCGAGGACCCGGTCCACGTACGCGTCGAGCTGTTCGGCCGACTTGTCGATCGGGCCGAGCCCGTGGAAGAAGGGCACGCCCGGCAGTTGGCCGTAGTCGAGCGAGAAGACGCAGTACCCGCGGTTGACCAGGTACGGGGCGAGGCCAAGCCAGTTGTCGACGGAGTTGCCGAACGTCCCGTGGACCAGGACGACCGGGCGGGGGTGGTCGGCGGAGGGCTTGCAGGCGAAGTCGTTCCAGCCCCGGCTGGGGGCGGCGGCGGCCTGGGCAGAAGCGGTGGGGGCGAGGGTGGCGGCGGCGGTCAGCAGCAGGACGGAGACAGCTCTGAGCGCGTGCTTCCAGGGCAGCATCGGGTGATCTCCTTGCGGCTCAAGGGGAGTGATGGATGCGTGGAGCCCTGCGGTCCGGACCACAAGTGGGGATGCTCTGCACTCAACAAGCTACGGACGGGTAGCCTTCACTGGGAAGTTACGCGTCGGTAAAAACTGACCTGTCGTCAATACGGCCGAACGCGCCACCCCGGAGACCGGTCCACCACCACCGCGGCCGATCCGGACCGCCGATCGTGTCGGGCCCCGGACCGCCGCCGGCACGGACCGGACCGCCGCCGTGCCCGTACGGCTCCGCCGCCCCGATCGCCCCTCAGGCCACCAGCGAGCCCGGCAGGACCGCTCTCGGGCCGAACTTCGCCCGGGCCCGGTCCGCCACCGCCTCGATCCGCCGGGCCTTCTCGTCCGCCGGGTCGAAGGAGAGCTGACGGGCCGTCCCCTCCGCCGCGGACAGCCCCTCCGCCCGGAGCGCGATCCCCCGCACCCGGGCGCGCTGCAGCCCGAACGACGCGTGCACCGTATAGGCGAGGGCGGTGAGCGCCGCCGAGTGCGCGGTCGGCTCGGACAGGGTCCGGGTCCGGCTGGTGACGGACCGGTCCGCGTAGCGCACGGTGACCGTCAGGGACCGGCACACCTGCCCCTCGGCCCGCATCCGGGCACCCAGCTCGTCGGCGAGCGAGAGCAGCGCCCTGCGGTGGGCGGCGTGGTCCAGCTCGTCGTGCGGGAAGGACCGTTCGGCCGCCGTCGAGCGGGAGACCGCGTTCGGGACGACGGGTGTGCGGTCGACGCCCCGCGCCCGCTCGGACAGGTCACGGCCGGCCTTCGCCCCGACGAGCCGCTGGAGGACGGCGAGCGGCGCGTCCGCGACCCGGCCGACGGAGTCGAGGCCGTAGCCGCAGAGCGTACGGGCGAGGGCGCGGCCGACCCCGTCGAGCGCGACGACCGGCCGGTCCCGGAGGAATGCGGCCGGGTCCTCGACGACCGGGGTGGTGCCGGGCAGGGCCTCGCGGGCCGCCATCCGGGCCAGCATCGGGTTCGGCCCGACCCCGATGGCGCAGTCGACCCCGTACAGGGCGAGCGCCCTGACCCGTACCACCGAGGCCAGTTCCGTCGGACTCCAGCCGAAGTAGCGCAGCGCGCCGCGCACGTCGGCGAGCAGGGTGTCGGGCGGGGCGGCCTCGACGACGGGGGTGAACTCGCCCAGCAGCGCGACCAGTCGGGGCAGCAGCGCTTCGTGCATCGGCGCGAGCCGGAACCGCACGCAGAGGATCATCCCGCGCTCCCCTGACTCTGGTGCCACAGCTTCCTCAGTTTCCTCGCCGCGGGCTGCGCGCCCTCGCCGGCCGGTTTCAGGTCCGCCCAGGGGTTCATCTCGTATCCGGTCCCCATCGTGATCCGGCGACCGTTGTCACCGGAGCCGGAGCCGGAGGACGTGGGCACGGGCTCCGCGAGCCGCGCGCCCACCGCCTCCAGGCCGCCCGCCGCCCGCAGTTCGACCAGCTCGGCGAGGTCCCAGGCCGCGGCCCCGACCACACTGAGGCTGCGGGGGCCGCGGCGCTGCACCACGCCCCGGACGAGCAGCAGCCAGGAGTGGAAGACGGTGTGCGCGCAGGCCTCGTGGGCGTCGTCGAAGAAGGCGAGGTCGACCAGGCCGGTCCCGTCGTCGAGCGTGCTGAAGATGACGCGCTTGCCGGAGCGGATCGGCGGGGTCTGGGTGGCCGCCTTGGCGCCCGCGACGAGCACGGTCGCGCCGTGCGGGGTCTCGCGCAGCCGCCGGGCGGAGACGACGCCGAGTTCGCGCAGGAAGGCGTCGTGGTCGCCCATCAGATGGCGTGAGGCATCCATGCCGAGCACGCCCAGCTCGGCGCTGAGCCGCTCGGACTCGTCGAGGTCGGGCAGGCCGACGGGGGCGGTCCTGCGGCCTTGGGCGAGCGGGAGCTGGCCGCCGTAGGAGGCGGCTCCGCGCTGGGTGCGGTGGAGTTCGGTCAGGTGCAGCAGCAGGTCGCGGCGGTTGGCGCCGAAGGCGTCCAGCGCGCCGACCTGCGCGAGCCGTTCGGCGACCGGCTTGCGGGGGCGGGCCCGCTCCCAGAAGTCGAGCAGCGAGGCGTAGGGCTGTTCCGCCGCGATCCGGGCGCTCTCCGCCTCGCTGATGCCGTGGACGTCGGCGAGCGCGAGCCGGAGCCCCCACACCTCGGGCGACTCGGACACCAGTTCGATCCGATGAGTGGCCGCGGACCGGTTCACGTCCAGCGGCAGTACCGGCACCCCGCGCCGGCGGGCGTCCGCGAGCAGCAGCCGTTTCGGGTACATCCCCGGATCGTGCGTGAGCAGCCCGGCGTAGAACGCGGCCGGGTGGTGCGCCTTGAGCCAGGCGGACTGGTAGGTCGGTACGGCGAAGGCCACCGCGTGCGCCTTGCAGAAGCCGTACGAGCCGAAGGCCTCCACGATCTCCCAGGTGCGGGCGACGACGTCGTCCTCGTAACCGCGCAGCGCGGCCTGCCGGGCGAACCAGAGCTTGATCCGGCCCTGCGACTCGGGGTGCGAGAGACCCCGTCGCACCTGGTCGGCCTCGCCGCGACCGCAGCCGGTCATGATCCGCACGATCTCGATGATCTGCTCGTGGAAGACGACGACGCCGTACGTCTCCTTCAGCGCCCCCTCCAGGTCCGGGTGCGGGTAGCGGACGGGTGCCCGGCCGTGGCGGGCCTCGATGAACGGGCGGACCATGTCGGCGGCGACCGGGCCGGGCCGGAAGAGCGAGATGTCGACGACGAGGTCGTGGAAGGTGGCGGGCTGGAGCCGGCCGACCAGGTCGCGCTGGCCGGGCGACTCGATCTGGAAGCAGCCGAGGGTCTCGGTGGACTGGATGAGCCGGTAGGTGGCCGGGTCCCCCGGCGGTACCCGCTCCGGGTCGTCGAGGTCGACCCGGGCGCCCGTCGCCCGCTCGACCTCGGCGACGGCGTGCGCCATCGCGGACTGCATCCGCACTCCGAGCACGTCGAGCTTGAGCAGCCCGAGGTCCTCGACGTCCTCCTTGTCGAACAGCGACATGGGGAACCCCTCGCCACTGGTGGGGACGACGGGGGTACGGGTGAGCAGCGAGGCGTCCGAGAGCAGCACCCCGCACGGATGCATGGCGATGCCGCGCGGCAGGGCGTCGAGGGCCTCGACCAGCTGCCAGAACCTCTCGTACCTCTCCCCGCCGCGCCGGACCTCCCCCGCGAGTTCGCGCAGCTCGGGGAGTTCGTCGAGGGCGGCGAGCGCGTCGCGGGCGCGGATGTGCGGAAACGCCTTGGCGATCCGGTCGGTCTCGGCCGGGTCCATGGACAGGGCGGCGCCCACGTCCCGTACGGCATGACGCACCCGGTAGGTCTCGGGCATGGAGACGGTGGCGACGCGCTCGGCGCCGAAGCGGTCGATGATCGCGCGGTAGACCTCCAGCCTGCGGGCGGACTCGACGTCGATGTCGATGTCGGGCAGGGCGGTGCGGTTCTTGGACAGGAAGCGCTCCATCAGCAGACCGTGCTCGACCGGGTCGGCGTGGGCGATGCCGAGGAGGTGGTTGACGAGGGAGCCGGCTCCGGACCCGCGGGCGGCGACCCGGATTCCCATCCGGCGCACGTCGTCGACGACCTGAGAGACCGTCAGGAAGTAGGTGGCGAAGCCGTGGTGGGCGATGATGTCGAGCTCGTGGCGCATCCGGTCCCAGTAGACCCGGTGGTCGCGGCGCCGGTCGTAGCCCCGCAGCACCATCCCCGCGGCGGCCCGGGAGGTGAGGACGCGCTGGGCGGTGCGGTGACCGGCGCCGACGAGCCGGGGCTCGGGGAAGTGGGCGGATCCCATGCCGAGGTCGTCCCGGGGGTCGAGCAGGCACGCCTCGGCGACCGTCCGGGTCTGTTCGAGCAGCCGGTACGCGGTGTCCCGGCGGAAACCGGCGGCCTCGACGATCCGCTCGGCGTCGGCCAGCATGGCGTCGGCGCCCTTGAGCCAGGACCGGCCGCTGTCGAGCTGCTTGCGCGGGTCGATGGGGACGAGGCGGCGGGCGGAGTCGAGGACGTCGGCGACGAGGCCCTGGCCGGGGTCGGCGTAGCGGACGGCGTTGGCGAGGACCGGGCGGACGCCCTGCTCGGCGGCGAAGCCGAGCGTACGGGCGGCGAGCCGCAGCGAGCCGGGGCCCGTGCCGGCGCGGTCGTGGTGGACGACCTCCAGCCGCAGCGCGTCGCCGTACCGCTCGCGCCAGGGGGCGAGCAGCCGGGCGGCCCGGTCGGGGCGGCCGGCGGCGAGGGCCCGGCCGACGTCGGAGTCGGGGCCGAGGAGCGCGAACAGGCCGTCGCCGTGGTTGGCGTCCCAGGGCAGCAGGGGCTGCCCGCCCCCGGCGTGGGCGGCGGTGATCATCCGGCAGAGGGCGGCCCAGCCCTCCCGGGAGCGGGCGAGCAGGACGGCCCGGGCCGCGGACTCGTCCACGAAGGCCCCGCCCCGTACGGGCACCCGCCGCGCGGAGGTCCGCACCTCTCCCGACCCGGGCCACCGCACACCCTCGGACGCTCCCGTACCGGACGGGGCGCGCCCGCGGCCGGCGCGGGAGCGTCCGGAGACGTCGTGGTCACCCGACCGGCCGGAGACGTCGTGGTCACCGGAGGGGGCGGTGGCGCCCACGACGCTCCGGCCGCGGGGGCCGGCCGGCGGTGTGGAGGCGGACGGATCCGCGCCGGCGCCACGACGGCCCGGGGAGGACGAGGAAGCCCCGGCCGAGGAGGGCGGGGATGACGCGACCGCGAGGTCGGCGCCGAACAGGGGACGGATGCCCGCCTTCTCGCACGCCTTCGCGAAGCGCACCACGCCCGCGACCGTGTCCCGGTCCGTGAGGGCGAGGGCGTCCATGCCGCGCTCCGCGGCCCGCTCGGCCAGCCGCTCGGGGTGCGAGGCGCCGTAGCGCAGGGAGAAGCCCGACGCGGTGTGCAGATGCGTGAATCCCGGCATGCGCACCTCCCGCATCGATTCGTACGTTTGTTCCCACCCCCCTCTTCCTCACCCTAGCTCATTTCGAACGCGCGTACGATACTGCGCGCACGTCAGCCATCCGGCCCCACCCCACCTGCGTGGACACCCCTCGCCCCGGAGCGTGGGGGCATGACTTTCGTCGATGAGCTGAAGAGTGCCGTCACGCCCCGAGCAGCCCTTCTCGTCGTCGGCGTCCTCGCCCTCCAGCTGCTGTTCATCGCCTCCTACGTCGGGGCGCTGCACGACCCGAAGCCGCGGGACGTGCCCTTCGGCGTGGTCGCGCCGCAGCAGGTCACGGCCCAGCTCGTCGGGCGGCTGGAGCGGCTCCCCGGCGAGCCGCTGGCCCCCCGGCCGGTCGCCGACGCGGACGAGGCCAGGCGCCAGATCATGAACCGGGACATCGACGGAGCCCTGCTGGTGGACCCGGCCGGGTCCACCGACACCCTGCTCGTCGCCTCCGGCGGCGGCACCGTACTGTCCTCCACCCTGGAGTCGCTCTTCACCACGGTCGAGGCGGCGAACCGGCGCACGGTCCGCACCGTCGACGTGGCCCCGGCCTCCCCCCAGGACTTCGACGGGCTCTCGGCGTTCTACCTGGTGGTCGGCTGGTGCGTCGGCGGCTACATCTGCGCCGCGATCCTGGCCATCAGCGCGGGCTCCCGGCCCGCGAACACCACACGCGCGGTCATCCGGCTCGGCACGCTCGCGGTCTACTCGGTGATCGGCGGACTCGGCGGCGCGATCATCGTCGGCCCGATCCTGGGCGCCCTGCCGGGCAGCGTCGCGGCCCTGTGGGGCCTGGGCACGCTGGTCGTCTTCGCCGTCGGGGCGGCGACCCTGGCCCTGCAGTCCGTCTTCGGCATCGTGGGCATCGGCCTGGCGATCCTGCTGATCGTGGTCGCGGGCAACCCGAGCGCGGGCGGCGCCTTCCCCCTGCCGATGCTGCCCCCCTTCTGGAACGCGATCGGCCCGGCCCTGCCACCGGGCGCGGGCACCTGGGTGGCCCGTTCGATCGCCTACTTCAAGGGCAACGACGTCACGGGCCCCCTGCTGGTCCTCTCCGCGTGGGCGGTCGCCGGCACCGCGATCACGCTCGTGACGGCCTCGCTGAAGCGGAGGCCGCCGGCGGAGCCGATCGCGCGGGAGGCGGGCGCGTAGAAGGCGGGCGGTCAGAAGGGCGGGCGAGCAGAAGGCGGGCGGCGGGCGGTCAGGAAGCGGAACGCAGGAAGCGGGCACGCAGGTCCGGTCGATCGGCGCGCGGGAGTGCCGCCGGGAACGACCGAGCCCCGGCCGCCCGAAGGGGCGGCCGGGGCTCGGTCACGGCAGACGGGTCACCGTCCGCCCGGCGTCATCCGAAGGACTTGATGCCGCTCCAGTTGACCGACAGGACGGTCTTGACCGCCGCGTTGGTGTTGGTCGTGGACGGGTAGTACACCTTCATCGTGCCGTCCGAGGCGTAACGGACCCACAGGTCGGGGATCCGGTCGCCGTTGACGTCGGGGATGCCGACGATCGCGGAGATGTTGGCCTCGGTCCAGTTCGTGCCGTACGAGACGTCGACGCCTCCGCGGGAGTTGGCCGCGACCATCAGCGAGTTGATGTCCACGCTGCCCGCCACCGGACCCGGCTTGCCGTACCGGAGGTAGATCGTGCCGGAGTCCAGGCTGCGCCAGAGCATGTCGGGCGTGTTGTCCAGGTCGATGTCCGCGACGTTGACGATCTCGCGGCGCTCCCACACGTCGGCGTTCATCAGGGTCGCCGTCTGGAAGGTGGCGCCGGTGTAACCGGACAGCGTCCAGAAGGCCGTGCCGGCCCGCAGGACCACGTCGGGCAGCTTGTCGCCGGTGATGTCGCCGACGGCCTTCATCTGCGTCCAGGTCGAGGGCGCCGGCGCGTTCGCGGGCAGCCGGATCCTGATCCGGTCGTCGACGTTGAAGGTGCCGTAGCCGTCACCCGGGTACAGCCAGAAGCCGCCGTCCGGGGTACGGGCGAACACGTCGGTCGTGCCGTCGCCGGGGTAGACGTCGCCGTACTTGCTGATCAGCGCGGCCTTGCCGGTGGCCGAGTCGTACCAGTGGCCCGCCGGGTGGAGCTTCTTGTCCGTGGTGTACGAGCCGGCCAGGCCGGCGTACAGCTCGCCGCCCGGGTAGCCGGGGTACGAGAACAGGTTGCCGTTGGCGTCGATGACGAGCAGGTCGGCGATGCCGTCGCCGCCCACGTCACCGGGACCGTCGGCGGTGTCGCGCGGCGGGACGTAGAAGTTGTAGTCCGTCCGCGCGCTGACGTTGCCGAGCGCGTCGAGGGCGAAGACGTGCAGCCAGTTCGGGCCGGCGTGCGGAGGGGTCAGGTCGGTCTTCGTGTACTCGCCGTTGACGGCGTTGACGTCGACGTAGTTGATGCCCTCGAAGCCGAAGCGGAACTTCGCCGCACCCGCCGACTTGAAGGTGATCGCACCGGTGCCGCCGAAGTTCACCGTGGCCCAGGTCGCACCGTCGGACGTGGCCTTCTTGAACACGGCGCTGGTGACGTCGGGCTGCGGCGGCGCGGTCGCGTCGATGGTGAGCCGGCAGGGCTCGGTGCCGGGCGGGAAGAACGTGGAGACGGCTCCGGTCGAGTCCTCGGCCCGCACGTCCCACGAGTACATCGTCTTGTCGTCCAGCGGGAAGGTGGCGGGGATCGTCACCGTGGCCGTACCGGAGGCGTTCGGGGTCGCCAGGTACTCGGTCGGCGTGCCACCGGTCTTCAGGAAGCGGAAGCGCAGCTTGGACAGGTTGCCGTCGGGGTCCTTGGCGTTCGCCGACAGGGTGATGTTGGTCTTGGCGACCGTCAGACCCCCGCCGGGGCCGGGCACGCAGTCGCCACCGGGCGACGTCGTGCCGGCCGTGGGCTCGGACGGCTTGGTGTTGTAGTCGACCTCGAACGTCGCCGAGGTGGCGCGGAACTTGCGCCAGGTCTGGGTGTCGGACTCGGAGGTGGCCCGCATGCCGAAGGTGATGTTCGACCAGCCGTTGTCGGCGGCCGTCTGGGCGGCGGCCTTCACGGTGGCGTTGTCGAAGATCTCGTAGTCATCGGGGCAGGAGCTGGAGGACCAGCCGTGCGCGAAGGACTTCTTCTGCAGCTGCGTGGTCCAGCTCGGCTGCGCGTTCCAGGTGGTGCCGGAGGAGATCGCGCCCGTCAGGTAGAACTGGAACTCACGGGTGGTGCACGACCACGAGTGGTTGTTGAGGACCTTGTACGAGGCCCTGGTGATCGTGGCGCCCTTGATGCTGGAGGAGAAGCCCATGCGCCAGAAGGAGCGGCCGAGGCCGCCGGTGTCCGACTCGTAGCCGACGCGGGCGTCGGAGGTGCCGGAGGAGAAGTTGGTGCCGTTCCAGAAGCTGCTGCTCGGGTACGGGCGGTAGGCCGTCGTCCACGCCTGCCAGCCCGAGTTGATGGTCGGGTCCACGAAGAGCGGGAACGTGACGTTCTTGTCGTCGAGGAGCTTGGTGGCAGCCACGTTCAGCGCGAGGCGGGCGGCACCGGTCCTGTCACCGTCGAGCTGGACCGGAAGCTGAGCGGACTTGGCGCCCGGCTCGATACCGGTCAGACCGGACAGCTTCAGCACGTCGGCCGGCGTGGCCGTGGCGGTCCGGTTGACGGTGCCCTCGGGCAGCTCGGGGTCGCGGCCGCTGGAGTCCCAGGCGAACGGCGTCGGGATCGAGCCGACCTCCTTGCCGCCCTTGTCCAGCACCAGGACACGGTGGGTCCTGGTGTCGTGCTGGAAGGTCGCGGTGGCGGAGCGCAGCCCGTACGAGACGGACGTGAGCGCCTCCTGCTTCGCGGCCTCCGGGGTCTTCACGATGAGGGCCTGGGCGAAGCCGCCTTCCTCACGTGCGACGAGCAGCAGGTCGACGCCGGGCATGACCTCGGAGTAGAGGGCACGGGGGCCGTCGAGCACCGGCTCGGGCAGGGTGCCGGGCCAGGTGTAGGCGATGGTGTGGCCGCCGAGGTCGACCTCGGCCAGCGTCGTCTCGCCGGGCTGCGGTGCGCGTGCGAACGAGCGGTCGGCCCGGGTCGCATCGGTGCTGCCGCTGGAGAAGCGGACCGGGACGGCCGGGTTGGCCGGCGCGATGCCGAGGCCGCGGGGGGCCTTCTTCGTCCGGGTCAGCTTGTTGTCGATCGGGGCCCACTGGCCCTTGGCGTTCTTGGCCCGCTGGGGCAGCGCGTGGATCCGGGTGCGCAACTGCCCGTTCGGCAGCGCCCAGGTGAGCTCGGTGGCGGTGGTCGCCGTGTCGACGAGCACCTGCTTGCGGGTACGTCGCGCCTCGGCCCTGGCGGCGGTCGCGTCGCGGGGGCCGGTCGAGGCCGGCTTCGCTTCGGTAGCCGAACCGCCATGGGCGGTGGGCGAGGCATCGGGTTGCCACCAGGGCAGCAACGAGGCGGTCAGAGCGGCCAGAACAAGGCCGAAAGTGCAGATCAGCCTGGTGCGCGTGCGCACGAAGGGGCTGAGAAAACGAGGCAGCGCAGTCACTGCGGTCTACTCCCGTGTGAACCAGGCGGATTGAGGACAGCACAGACAGCCCCGAACGGCAGGCCGCGGGGCAGAGGGCGGGCACACGATCACACACTCGCCACACGCCGTCCACACATGAGGATTTTATGAATCCGTTACCCGGAGGTGGGGTGGCCTTGACGTGCGATCAACAATGCGCTTACCTGCGGCATTTGCCCGGCCGTGGTGATGCAGTTGCTCCGAAATGACCGTTGCGCGTCGAAGATCACCCGTGGGGCTCTCTGGCCTGAACTCGACCGTGATCCAACTCACTCTACCCCCTCTGACCTCGCCTTTCTCCGTTTGTCATGCGAGGCGTTCATGACAGAGAGTGCGCACGCACGCGCCTGAGACAGGTGCGTGCTCTTTGGTGTTTCCGCACCTCGTCCGATGATCGATCTGCCTGGGTGGGAGTCAACGCGTATGCGTGCTTCAGGTCCACTGTCATGGCTGGGGCGGGGACGCCTCGCCATGACAGAGTCACAACGACGGCGCCGGCGGCGAAGCCGCGCGGCGATCGTCCTATTGCTGTCCTCGACGCTGACCGTGACGAGCCTGGGCGGGCAGGCGCTCGCCATCCCCGGCCCGGGCATGAGCCGCGAGCAGGAGAACGCGCAGGTCGACCTGCCGGACCTGCCCGAGGCCACGGAGGCCGACGGGGACTCGACCGCCGAGAAGGCGCTGACCCTGGCGCCCGAGGTCCCGGTCGACCCGTACGACCCCAAGAACACCACCCCGTGGACGCAGGGAACGGGATCCGCCGACCTGAGCACGGTGCCTGCGGGTGAGACGGTTCCCGTCTCCAACGGTCTGCCGGTCGCCCTCGGAGTTCCCCAGGGAACGGACCCGGCCGCTCTCGCCGGTCAGTGGACCGTCGACCTCACCGCCCCCGAGACGTCCCAGGACGCGGGCGTCTCCGGCCTGATCATGAAGGTCACGCCGCCGGCGACGGTCGACCCGGCCGCGCAGGTCTCGCTGAGCGTCGACACGACGGCGTTCGCCGACCTCTACGGTCCGCAGGCCGCCGACCGCTTCGGCCTGGTCCTGCTGCCCGAGTGCGTCATCTCCTCCCCCGACACCGGCGACTGCGCCGTCGAAGAGGGCGTGGAGACCATGGCGGGCAAGGACGACACCGAGTCGTTCGAGCGGCTGCGCAGCTCGGTCCAGGTGGTGGCTCCGAAGGACGCTCCCACCAGGACCACCGCGGCGAAGAACGCCAAGTCGCGCAAGATCCTCACCGGCTCCGTTCCGGTCGCCGACCTCCTCGGCGGAGAGACCGCCTCGACGGTCTCGGGCGCCTCGGCCCGCACCGCGGCGTTCTCCGCCGCGGACACCTCGGGCTCGCAGGTCATCGGCGCGATGGACACCGGCTCGTCCGTGCAGGGTGACTTCACCGCGTCCCCGCTGCTGTCGTCGGGTTCGTGGTCGGCGGGTTCCTCGTCGGGTGCCTTCACCTACTCGTACCAGGTGCAGAGCCCGGAGACCGCCGGCGGTCTGATGCCGAAGGTCGCGCTGTCCTACTCCTCGCAGTCCGTGGACGGCCGCACCTCGTCGACGAACAACCAGGCCTCCTGGATCGGTGACGGCTGGGACTACAACGCGGGCTCCATCACGCGCACGTATGTCAACTGCCGCCAGGACTCCAAGAAGGCCGGCTCCAACAACGCCACCCACAAGACCGCGGACCTCTGCTACGGCTCGGAGAACGCCACCCTCTCGCTCGGCGGCACGACCACCGAGCTGGTCTGGGACGAGTCCAAGGGCAAGTGGTTCACCGGCAACGGCGACGGCTCGAAGATCGAGCGGGTCAAGGACACCTCCACCGACCCGCGTTCCGGCATGAAGGACGCGGACGGCGAGTACTGGGTCGTCACCACCAAGGACGGCACGAAGTACCACTTCGGCCTGAACAAGCTGCCGGGCTGGTCGGACAACGGCACCGCCGCCGACGACCCGTACACCGACTCCGTCCTCGCGACGCCGGTCTACGGCAACCACGCCGGTGAGCCCTGCTACAAGGCCGGCGACTGGGCCCACTCCTACTGCAACCAGGCCTGGCGCTGGAACCTCGACTACGTCGAGGACGTCCACGGCAACGCGATGTCGCTGTGGTGGAAGCGCGACAGCAACTACTACGCGCGCAACTTCAACTTCAAGTCCCCGGTGGAGTACCACCGTGACGGCTACCTGTCCCACATCTACTACGGACAGCGCAAGGACTCGATCTTCTCGGCCACCGCGCCCGCGCGGATCGGTTTCGAGGTCAAGGAACGCTGCTACGACGTCGGCGCGGTGACCTGCACCGACACCAACTTCAAGTCGAAGAACCCGGGCGACTACCGGATCTGGTTCGACACCCCGGCCGACCTCCGCTGCGAGTCGGGCAAGAAGTGCTGGAACGCCGGACCGACGTTCTGGACCCGCAAGCGCCTGGACAAGATCACCACCTCCGCCCAGCGCCGCACCGACACCACCGCCCGCCAGGTCGTCGACGAGTACCAGCTCAACCAGAGCTTCGCGGAGCTGAAGACCGGCCCGAACACGGCCCTGTGGCTGGAGTCGATCCAGCGCACCGG